>JADKCK010000104.1 GCA_016718845.1 Sphingobacteriales bacterium | reverse complement strand
TGATTTGATTCCAGCTAATGTCTAATTGTTGTAAATGAGGCGGTTTATCTAAGTTTTCTAAATTCGTGATTTGATTTTCTTTAATGTCTAATTTTGTAAATTGGGCCGTTTATCTAAGTTTTCTAGCTTCCCAATTTTATTAGCGCTAATGTCTAATTGTTGTAAATTAGGCAGTTTGTCTAAGTTTTCTAGCTGCATTATTTCATTAGAGCGAATGCCTAATTGTTGCAAGCTGAGCAGTTTATCTTAGTTTTAGCTTCCTTGTTTGATTTAATAAACAATCTAATTGTTTTGTAAATTGGGCAGTTTATCTAAGTTTTAAAGCTTTCTTATTTGATTAAAGCTAAGGTTTAGATGTGTAAGTTGTGGCAAATTTTGCAGAAAGGATAAATCACTAACCTCCCAATTATACAACCACACTCCTCCACACACTAAAACTTTTAGTTGTTTTAGTTGTGCCATATGTGGAGCTGTGGCTTCATTTGTTGCATCCTGCATTGGCACTGTTTATCCACTCTTGTTTATCCGTGCTCAACCACTTATTACTCAACACCAACTCCTCCAACTGCTCTAATTCAAACAGTTCGGGGACTTGGGTTTCTAGGTCGGTTAATCCGCGGTTGCTCCAGTCCCAGCGTTTTGGGTTTTGGCCGCTAGGATTGGGTTATATTAGTTGTTGGGCAAAAAAAAAAAAAAAAAAAAAAAAAAAAAGATACCTCAGGTGATTTTCTCTGCCAAGTACCATTTCGGTAATAGGCTTCTATAAAAACGTTTATTTGGTTAACTATATCCACCCAAATTTTATCGGTATTGGGAAAAGACATAACCGGAGTACCATCAGAGGGCAATACCAACAGCGAAGCAATATCGCTATTTTTCCAATCGCAGCGTTTTAAAATAACGCATTAAGGTATAGCTAATTATCGGTTTCGCTAGCGTTCTAACGATTGTTTGATAACATAATGCGAAAATTCATCAAGCAAAATCTTGGGAACCAAATAACAGCACCAAATTGGCTTGCTGTATGTAGGTATCTATCCGTTGTTTTGGGTGCTTAAGAGTATGATTTATGTTCCTCCCTTTGGTTGGAGTGCAACGATACTAAAATGTTTTGAAAAACCAATTACCAAATTTCTTTCGTTATAGTTATAATACAAAAGATGTTGATTTCTTTTGCATTTGTCTTCGTTGCTTTCCTTCAATCTATCTGCAATTTGTTGTGCCAAGTATTTATCAGTGATGTCGATATGGTCAGAATTGACGGTACGAAAAAATGGGTTACGCCCTCTTGTTGGGGGTGTATTTCTGAGCAAGAGGGCTTCTGCTTGCTGTTCGGGAAAGAGCTAAATATAGGGTATTTTGCGTATCGGAATTGGCAATATGTGGTTTTTCTATTGCGGTTTTTATTTCTTGGCTTGCTTGTTCGGGGTAGGCTTCAAACAAGGATTTCCAATAGTAAATGTCGAACAAATTGCGGCGGTTGGGGTGTTGTAGGTATTGATTGGCATAGCCAAGTGTAAAAGCAGCTATGTCTTTGTGGTTATAGAGCAGTTCTATATTTTTGGCGTGTAACAGTTGTTGGATATTGTTTTTGAGGTAAGCGGCTACTTCTTCGTGCAGTTCGTATAGCTCAAAAGCTACCTCTTGGCACATGCCCGATTGCAACAAATCGGACACTACCACCATTGGCAGCGTTGCTATTTGGGCTTCGTTTGCTTGGCACTCTTGATAGTCTTGGAAGTTGAGCCACAATTGATAGAGCATATCGGGGCTAAACACCAGTGGGAAAGCGGCATAATAGGCAAAAACGAGGTTTGCCGCCCTATACGAAGGCAGTATATTGTTTTCAAAATTGTTGTAGAGTTGCTCGCCTATAGGTGTAGGTGTTGTTGCCATTTTGTTTACAATTGGTTGAGTAATTCGGGAAATACGATGGGGCTGTGCGGTTGTTTCTTGCCTCTAAGAATGGGCATTGCTTTTTGCAAACCGTTGGGTGTTGCCTCAAACATGTCGCACAATTCGCGTATGATATAGGCAGAGGAACTGTCCCAGCGGTCTTCGGGCATGGGATTGAGCCATGCTACTTTTAGGGTATGCGTGTATAGCTCGCGCAAAAAAGTTTCAGTAGCCTCAATGCGCTTCATATTGTAATTGCCGCCGCTTGCCCCTGCGTCCGAAATAATCAAAACGGCTGCATTGGGTTGCTTAGTCAATATATCGCGCAATGGCTCATGTTTAATTTCGCCCCTATCGGCATAAACGTATAGCAAACATTTTTCGGGTTCAGGATAATTGTAGCGTTGCGGCACATTTCTGAAATAGTAAATATGGTTGTCAATGCCCGCTTTTTTGGCGCTATCTGCCAAAGTTTGTGCCAATTGTCTAAATGCCACCATAGAACCTTTGTGGTCAATAAGCGTAATTAAAGCAGTTTGGTTTTGCTTGCAGGTGCGATAGATGGGTTGTTCCAAAAGCCCTTTTCGTATAGTTTTTGAGCGAGGCATTTATGTCTATTTCATCGGTGTCCTTGGCTTTACCCTTGTTGTTTTCCAAACTCCGCCACACCTGAATTAGTTGTCGCCATTGGAAAGGCACGTAGTTTCGGATAAATAACAATTGCTTTTCTTTACTCATTTGGCTGTTAATGCTGTTGCCTTGCCCTTCTTGAAAATTGAGGATAAAGGCGGCAATTGGTCTAATCATTAGGTGTAGCAGATGGATCACCACCATATAGGTCTCGTGTCACCGCCAGGGTGTTGTTTCACTGCTGCTGGGTGCTTTTTCACCATGCTATGGGTGTCTGTATCGCTCCTGCCTATTATCACTGTGTCTGGCAATTGGTTCAATTGTGCCATTTCTTACTCAATATTTGAGCATTGCTCGTGTGCGTTTTTCAAACAACTTTTGAAACAATTGAACATTTTGATTGGGCTTTAGCCATAACAACTCGCAGAGCCGCAGTAGTTGTTTGCGGTCTGTGTCGTGGTGGTTAAAATACTTGTCGGGTTGTTGTGTTAAGACCGACAACAAACATTCGTATTCGGCTATACCTATCGAAAAATCGGTGTGTTGTTGCAATGAAATAAAAAACGAATACAAGGGGAATAGGTACATACGCTTTACTTAATTTACGAGCAATTTATGGGTTTCGATGTTTTTATACAGTACTTGATAAACGGTACTTGGCGCAATTCGTTCTAGGGGTTCGTGTATTTGTTTGGTTTAAGGTTTTTCTAGCCACCAAGGCTTTGCCTTTGCGAATAGTTTTTTTTTCAGTTGAGGCTAAGGTTTCGTTCGTTTTGCAACTCGTCAATAATACTAAACCAATCCACCTAGCTCGCTGGTACTTAAGGTTTTTTTGTCGGTACTCGACAAGCGTTTGGCGATGTATGCCCTTATATCGGCATAAACATGTTTACGGCTTTGACTATATGTTGGGTATCGGCATCGAGGGAAATGGAGCAGCTAATATGTCGTTTAGTAGTGTTTCGTTTGGGAAGTCTATGTAAAAATAAACACAACGGCGCAAAAAGCGGGCGGCAGTTCCCTTTCGCGGTTGCTGTTGATGATGACCAAAGGTGGTACGAAGTTGTTGGGTAGTTTGACCTCTCGCCCGTTTCTGGAATATTAAAGGTATAGTTTTCGATTTCGTGGAGTAAGTCGTTTGGAAAATCTATTTCGGCTTTGTTTTCGTCAATCAACAAAATGCTGCTTTGCCCTTCGACAGATTTTTGAATAGCTTCGGATAGTTTGCCATATTGGTAATAGCTGCCCTCTGCACCTAATGCGTTGTTTAGTTGTCTCGGGCATGGTTGTCGCCTGCTTTCAGCATTTGAGCATCAGCCAAACGGCGGAGGGCATCGTAACGATACAAACCCTCTTGCGCCTTGGAGTGGATTTGATTTGCCAAGCAAAAAGCATCGGCAAAATTGTTTGGTACCATTCATAGGCAATGGCTTTTGCCAAAAGGGTTTTTGGCCAACACGCCAGGTTCGCCCATGAGTAGCAAAGGTCGTTGCACTAATAGGGCTATATTGACGGCTTCTTTTCAGGTCATGGCTGGGTATGTAGGTGGTTGTTTGCCGTTGGCTAACGGAATTTGGTTTTATTGCCTTGATAGGCGGATTGATTGGTCACATTGGATTGGTTTTGTACATTGTTTTAGGAGGTGGAAATCAACATCTGGGAAAATGAGTTGAGTTATGTTTTCAAATAGTTTTTCCAAAGTTTGACATGGAAATATAACCGCAGTTTTGCTTGCACTATCACAAGTGAATTCTTCGCACAATTCTTCGTGTTTCTGAAAAAACTATATTTGCATCATCTACCCAATCACCAAATTTACTTTCATCGACACCCTCTATTTTAATTTCTTCGGTGTAATTTCCGAATTGAAACACAGTGCCTGCGTTATCCTGCTGGCATAATAACAAAAAAAGTAAAGTGTGATTAGTTACTAATGATTTAGTTTCCTCAACAAGTGGTGCTAAAAAATCGGTGAAAAATGTTGTTATTGTGTCCATTTGTCCTTTAGGGTTGCACAAAATAGGAAACACTAAAAAGCCATCTTTTAATTTTGTGTTGATTACAAGAGCTAGTTTTTGAAGTACTTCGTTTTGGTTATCTTCGTCTATATCGTCGTAACCAGTAACACCTAAATTTAAAGCAACATGTTCGAGTAAGCCAAATTTATTAAGATACTTAGTGTCTGAAAAATCAGCTAAGGTGTGTTTTGTTTTGGCTAATCCAATATAATCAGGCATAAGTGTTCGATGAACCATAAAAATTTTCGGTCAGGGCTTTTCTGCGAAACGGCTTAATAGGTGAGCTTTACCATGAACAAAGAAAATGTTCACCTTTTCGCATTTATCCTTTGCTTTAAAACGTGCTATCAATTGTTTTTGTGCAGTAGTTGGATAAGCCAAATAGTATTTGTAAAGTTCGTTTTGGATATCGTTAGATGAAACAACATCTTTATCTTTTTTTGAAGAATCTTCTCGGATAGCATCAATAAAATGCGTTACGCCTACCAAAAAATTGCCAGAAGATAATTGTGTTAGGGTATCTGTAGCTTTTTGGCGCAGCGTTGCCAAAATGCTTTTGTTGTAAGCAAAAGCACTTTCCTCAATTTTTCGGAATACTTCAGGGCACCTGCAAACTTTGTGTGTCAATAATATCAAGCAAGGATTGGAAATTGTTCTAAATCGTTCATAAGTTACTGTTTAAGAAATTCTTAGGGTATCAATAAAATTAGGTACACTTACTAAAAAATGTTGAGGGTGCTAAACCTGTAAGTGGTTGGGTGGCTTGGTTGCCAGTTCCGCCAAGGTGCTTTTGGTGACAAAAGCACTTTCCTCAATTTGGAATACTTCGTACCTGCAAAACTTTGTGTATCAATAATATCGCGCAAGGATTGCTTGAAATTATTTAATTCAGTGTTTTTGGAGTAACAAGAGGTTTGATAACTGTATCATCTGCCGCTTTTAGCATCTGCAATAATGCGTGAATAATGCGGTTGCTCTCAAATTAGGTGTTCAGTACCTGATAGTACCCATTTGCTGGTCGCTAGTTAATCTACTTAAACGCGCTTTTAGTAAAACAAATTCGTTGGTATCGGTGTAGTGAGTCAAAGGCTTGTTGCAGTTCATTGAGCAATAAGGGTTTTTAGTTTAGATGTGTTCACAGAGTTAATTGTTTTAAGAGTTTAGTTCAATCGCAAAGAGTCTATAAATGAAGTTACGCTTACTAAAAAGCCTGCTGGAGCTAATTGAGTGAGCATTTCGGCGGCTTGTCCGCGTAAAGTAACAAGAGTGGCTGGATTATAAGCAAACCGGCTCTCTTCTATTAGGCGAAATACTTCTGGCGTACCAGCAAAACCTTGGTCTTTGATGATTTGGCGGAGGGAAGTTTGGAAGGTTCTTAGTTCATCCATATTTACCTTTGTTTTTACAGGTTCAATGGTATCAGGTGGCGGTGGTAGTGTTATTGTATCATCTTGTCCCCATCCTTTTGCCTTAGCAATATCGTAGGCGCAAACAATAAACCGCCCTTGCACCCTTTCCATGCGGGTAATTTCGGGGTGTTGTTGGCGGGCGTATTTTTGAGCTTCTTTCGGTACTTGTTCTAGTACATACGCATTAATATCGTGGATATCTACATAGCCATCTTTTTTGCGGTTTTCTTCGCCACCAAGCACTTTTAACAAAGTAAGGGTAAATAAACCATTAGTGCCCAAGTCTATTGATTTTTCGGTGGGTTGGCACGAGGTGATAATTACTCTGCCGCTACCTTCGTCCATTTTTTCGAGTATGTTTTTGCTTTTAGCCGATTTGTCAAAAAAGTTGTTTAATGTTTGCACAATATTGCTCAAAAACGGCAATTGTATGTCAAAACCCTTTGTAACGGGCATAGCAGCCGAGTGGCAGCAATCCAGAATGACTAGCAATTTTTTGGCTTTGATAGCAGCTACTTTTTCGGCAAAAGTGTTGGATAGTATAACAGTATTGGGATTGTATTGTTTGGCTTGGCTATTTACCCAAGTTGTAGCATCAAAATCGTAAGGCACTAAAAAATAGTCTGTTCCATTAGTTTCGCCATGCCCCGAGTAATACAGTATCACAGTGGCATCGGGGTCGTTTTCTACTTTATGCGCCAAATCATCGAGGGCAGTTAATATGCCCTTAGTAGTGGCATTTTCTTCGGTAAGGGCAATTACGTTTTCGGGCTTATAGGCTGCTTTGCGGGGGTTTGTGAAATGGGCTTTTAGGTCGCGCACATCGTTTAGTGTGCCTTCTAAAACTGCCTCGTTTAGGGTGGTATTTTCAAATTGCCCGTAGCGTATGCCTATCAACAAAGCATACCCATTATCGAAAGTTAAATTTGGTGTTGGCATATCACGGTTATTTGTTTCGGTTGAAGATTTTGTTTTTGAGTTTTGAAGTTGTAATTTTTCTACTACTGCAATTACGTTGGTAGCAATAGTGTCGTAAGCATCGGCAATGGGGTTCCATTTTTTATCGGTAACGGGTACTACCTCTTTATCTTGTTTGGGCGCAGGTTCGGTATTTTTTAACACCGCGTGGTACCTCCATTGACAGGCACGTACTACAATAGGCAATAAATATTTGCCCTTTGTTACTGCCAAATTTAAGTATTTATTACAGGTATCATCAGCCAAAAAGTCGGCACTAAGTAAGGGGATGATAATGTCCGATGCACTAATTTTTTGCTCAATGATTGCTCTATGTTCGCCTGCCATCAACATGGTTTCGTCCCAATAATCTAATAGCTGCTGGTCTTTAAAAATTCTGATGCCCTTTTTAATGTTCTCCAAATGTTCGGCATCTTCGGTGGCGTATAAAAATACAATTTGTGGAGCCATGTCCGTTTTTTAATAGTGGTGTAAAAGCTTGCCTAATTTCAGGCACAAAATAGACAAAAATGCAAATGTAACTTTTTGTAAGTTTTTTTGCTATAAAAAAACAAAGGCATTTATTATAGCACAAACTGTCATCATTTGAACGCATCTAACAATAATTTTAACCGCTGTTGGGGGTTTAAACCCTAACAGCGGTTGTGTTTGCTTAAACATAGGTGTCGTTTAGCCACAACATTAGTAAATTAAGTTAATGCAAGACATCATTTGGACAAAACAAATGACAATAAAGATAAGTGCAGACGCAATTATGACAGTTAAAGCTGCAATTATGACACAACAAGTAGAAATTAAGTTAATGCAAGACATCATTTGGACACAACAAATGACAATAAAGATAAGTGCAGACGCAATTATGACAGTCAAAGCTGCAATTATGACACAACAAGTAGAAATTAAGCTAAAGCAAGACATCGTTTGGATACAACAAGAGACGATTAATTTAAGCAAAGACATCGTTTAGGTACAACAAATGGGCATTAAGTTAAGTAAACGCATCATTTAGCTGCCACAAACAACAATTTTAACCGCTGTTGGGGTTCAAAACCCTAATAGCGGTTATTTTACGTTAAACGCATAAGGCTACTAAGGCACTCAACACCGCTTTTACAGTCCTGCTTTTGTTTTTTTTCAAAACCATGTACAAGCATTGTGGTTTTTTTGCTAACTTTGCCCCTTTAATTGAACTTTTTTTACCCCAATAGTGTATTTACTAAGGGGGTACTATAACAAATTGTGTGGGTATCGGTTGCTTGTGTCGCACAAGCAGCAAGCATCTGGCAATGTCCAAATAGGCACTTTTTATAGTCTTTGGTATAATATAGGGTTGTCTGTGAGACACAGACAACGGCTTTCTCGATACACGTAAACGCTACCCCTCTACAATCACCACACCACTTCACCACACACCATAAAGACGTAGCAGTGCTACGTCTCTACAACACCACTTCACTCCTTCACTCTTTCACCACATCGAAACATCGCCACATCGCAATATCACCACATCGAAACATCACCACATCGAAACATCACCACATCGAAACATCACCACATCGAAACATCACCACATCGAAACATCGCCACATCGAAACATCACCACATCGCAACATCACCACATCTCCACATTTCCACATCGTTAATGTTTAACCATATCATACTCATGGGAAGTTTTTTAAAGTATTCGTTTGCCACTGTCTTTGGCATTTTCTTGTTTTTTATTGTAGCCATTTTATTGATGGCGGGCATTGGTTTTTTTGCCTCGCGCAAAGGTACGGTAAAGGTAAAGCCCAATTCTATCATGAGCATAAAGTTCGATTATCCGATAGAAGATAGAAGCAAAACAAGTACACCTTCGCTCACTTCGTTTTCGTTCGATGACAAAAAAATTGGCTTGAACGACATTTTGGCAAACATCGAAAAAGCCCAAACCGACGACCGCATAAAAGGCATTTACCTTGACCTAAGCACCGTAACGGTAGGTTTAGGCATTGCCGAAGAAATACGTGGCAAACTGTTAAAGTTTCGCGAATCGGGTAAATTTATCATCGCTTACTCGGAGGTAATGACCCAAAAAGCCTATTACCTTGCCAGTACCGCCGACAAAATCTACCTAAATCCCAAAGGCGTTATTGCCTTGCAAGGTTTTAGCACCGAGCTAACTTTTTTTAAAGAAGCATTGGATAGATTGGGCATACAACCCGAAATTTTTTATGCCGGTAACTTTAAAAGCGCCACCGAACCACTGCGATACACCAAAATGAGCGACTATAACCGCTTGCAAACACGCGCTTTACTCAGCGATTTTTACCAAAACTTTGTTACTCAAATAGCCAGCAGCCGTAAAATGTCGCCCGAAAAACTAAACGACATCATCGACAATTTACTTGTCCGAAACGCCGAAGATGCCAAAGCCAATGGCATTGTCGACGACCTACTTTACTACGACCAAGTGCAAGCCGAACTGCACAAACGCACAGGCATTAAAGACGACAAAGATTTGGAGTTTGTGAGTATCGAAAAATACACCAAAGTCCCCGACACCAAAAAGAAAAGCACTAATAAAAAAGACAAAATAGCTATTTTGTACGCCGAAGGTGGTATTCAGGACGGCGAAGGCGATGATAGCAACATTGCATCGCTCGATTACATCAAATATATTCAGGATATTCGTAAAGATAAAGACGTTAAAGCACTTGTTTTACGCGTCAACTCGGGCGGCGGTAGTGCTTTGGCATCCGAAATTATTTGGCGAGAGTTAGAATTGGTCAAAAAACAAGGCATCCCCATTATTGCCTCGATGGGCGATGTAGCGGCATCGGGCGGGTATTATATTTGCGCCAACGCCGACACCATTGTAGCACAGCCCAACACCGTTACAGGCTCGATTGGCGTTTTTGGTGTTTTTGCCGAGTTAGGCGATTTCTACAAATCGAAATTAGGCATGACCTTCGACACCGTAAAAACAACGCGCCACTCCGATTTTCCTACCTCGCCATTACTTAGCCACGCCTTTAACGACGAAGACAAAGCCATTGTACAAAAAGGTGTCGACGAAATTTACCAAAGTTTCTTAAAACGCGTATCCGACGGACGCAAAATGCCCGTTGATAAAGTAAACGAAATAGCACAAGGACGCGTTTGGACAGGCACACAAGCACAAAAAAATGGCTTAGTTGATGTACTTGGCGGCGTTGAAGATGCCATAAAATTAGCCGCCAAACGTGCAGGTCTTGCCGATGGCAGCTATCAAGTAGCCCGTTTTCCGGAGCAAGAGGATAAATTTAGCAAGTTATTCAAAAACTTTGGTGCCGCCGCCAAACAAAGTGCCATTGATGCCGAACTGCAAAAACAATTGGGCAGCCAATACAAATACTACCAACAACTCCGCAGCCTTTCGCAACTAAATGGCATACAAGCACGCATGCCATTCGAGTTCGACATCAAATAGACCTTATCGTTTCGGCTTCGCTCAACAACCGCGGCTGGTCACTGAGCGAAGTCGAAGTGCCACATCGCAAAATAGAACGCTGATTTTTTATGATTTTTATGATGGCTTATGATTTTGTATAATCATAACCTTGACCTTGTGCAGACGTAGCCCTGCTACGTCTCTACCATCGCCACTTCACCACTTCGCCACTTCACTCTTTCACCACATCCCCACATCGAAACATCGCCACATCACTCTTTCCCCACATCGCAATATCACCACATCGAAACATCACCACATCACTCTTTCCCCACATCGCAATATCACCACATCACTCTTTCCCCACATCGCAATATCTCCACATGGACACAAAACCGCCTCAACTATCCGAAGTTGAAATCATCAAAGAAAAAAGCAATTACCTAAAAGGTACATTAGCCGAAAGCCTAAAAAACGAAATTACGGGCGCTATTTATGCCCAAGATACACACCTGATTAAATTTCATGGTTCGTATCAACAAACCGACCGCGAGTTAGATGCCGAGCGCAAACACCAAAAGCTAGAGCCATTATACTCGTTTATGCTACGTGTGCGCGTGCCGGGTGGCATTGCTACCGCCCAACAATGGCTATCAATGTCGAAATTAGCCGCCGATTGGGGCAGCGATACCCTAAAACTAACCACCCGACAAGCCTTTGAGCTACATTGCGTACTAAAACGCAACCTGCAAACCGTTATGCAAGGCATCTATCAATCGGGTTTAGATACCTTGGCTGCCTGCGGCGATGTAAACCGCAATGTAATGTGTACTCCACACCCTTTTGCATCGGCAATACACCACGAGTCGCAAGAAATTGCCCGCCAAATTAGCGCCCACCTTACACCACATACCACCGCCTACTACGAAATTTGGCTCGACGGCGAACACATCAACAAAACCACCGAAACCGAAACCATAGAGCCTATCTACGGCAAAACGTATCTACCCCGCAAATTTAAAATTGCCATTGCCATACCCCCCGACAACGATACCGACATTTTTGCCAACGACATTGGGCTAATAGCTATTGCTAATCCAGACGACACATTGGCAGGCTTTAATGTAGCCATTGGTGGCGGTATGGGGCGAACATTGGGCGACGATACCACTTATCCGCGCGTGGCTTCGGTGATTGGCTATGTGCCCAAAGAGCAAATTATAGCCGTTTGCGAACAAATTGTTACCATACAACGCGACTATGGCAACCGCGAAAGCCGCAAACACTCGCGCCTAAAATACACCATTGATAGGTTAGGCTTAGATTGGTTTAAAACCGAACTAAACACCCGCTTAGGTTGGACAATAGCAGATGCCAAATCCTTTGTTTTTAATAGCAACGACGACCGCTATGGCTGGTATCAAGGCACAAACGGCAACTGGTTTGTTACCCTATTTATCGAAGGCGGACGGATAAAAAACACCGAAAACTACGCCTTAAAAACTGCCTTCGACCAAATTGCAGCACTTAACTGCTGCGATTTTAGGCTAACAGGCAACCAAAACCTAATACTAGGCAACATTAGCCCGCAAGATAAAGCCCCTATCGAGGAGCTACTTACGCAATATGGTATCTTACAACAGCTATCAAAAAGCCCCTTGCGGCTGCACTCGATGGCGTGCGTAGCCCTTAACTTATGTGCCTTAGCCAATGCCGAAGCCGAGCGATACCTGCCCTCGTTGATTGATAAAATAGACCAACTAATGGCTCAATATCAGCTCAACAATCAGCCAATAACCATTCGGATGACAGGCTGTGCCAATGGCTGTGCCCGACCTTATCTGGCAGAAATTGGTTTAGTTGGCAGGTCGCCGGGCAACTACAATTTGTATTTGGGAGCCGCCTTCGATGGCTCAAGGCTAAACAAGCTATACCGCGAAACCCTTTCTGAAACCGACATTTTGACAGAACTAAACCAGCTATTTAAACAATATGCTACCGAGCGCACACCAAACGAACATTTTGGTGATTTTGTGCTGCGCAAAAATATTGTGTAATTATGCTCGGAAAACTATACATGGTAGGCGCGGGTCCGGGCAGCCCCGACCTGATAAGTCTACGCGGCTGGCGTATTTTACAACGTGCCGATGTGGTATTGTACGATGCCCTGGTTGATGAAACCTTATTAGTTGATTGCCCCGCAAACACCATAAAAGTATATGTAGGCAAACGAGGTGGAAAACCATCGGTACCGCAATTATCTATCAACCAACTTATTGTCGAGTATGCACAACAATACCCCATAGTTGTGCGCCTAAAAGGGGGCGACCCCTTTGTATTTGGGCGTGCCACCGAAGAAATTGATGCCGCTTTACAACATGGTATTGCCGTTGAGTTGATACCCGGCATATCGAGTGCGTTGGCAGTACCTGCCCTACAAGGCATACCCCTAACCGATAGACAATACAGCACCAGTTTTTGGGTGCTAACAGGCACAACCGCCGAGGGTAATTTTAGCTCCGATTTGCACTTGGCTGCCCAATCAAACGCTACTATTATTGTGCTAATGGGCATGAACAAATTGGCTGCCATCTGTCAAGTATTTGCACAAATGGGCAAAGAAACGCTACCCGTTGCCATTATCCAAAACGGCACATTACCCACCGAAAAAATAGTTGTTGGCACCGTTAGCAATATTGTACAACTTGCCACCGACCAACAAATGGCATCGCCAGCTATTATTGTTTTGGGCGATGTGGTACAACTGCGACACCAAATGCAAACAATACAAAACAGTGTCATAGAGCCTCTGCCATAAGGCTTTATTTTTATTCCACCTAAAAACCCCCGCTGTTTGTTAGCAAACAGCGGGGGTTTTGGTGTATTTTGAAAAATGCTTTATCTTTAAAGTTAGATTTGGTTAAGTTTAATGCAATAAAGATAAGACCGGGTCGAAAGTTTGGGTTACTTATATCAATCAATGCGCAGTTCTTCGTCGAAAACGGCTACAAATAAGGGGCTGTTGTGGCGTTTATAGGCTCGGTACATGCCCTCTGAGTTATACGAAAGGCACACATTACCTTGTGCATCAACGGCAATTAATCCGCCATCGCTGCCCATTTTTACTTGTTTATCGTTGATAACAACTTGGCAGGCATCGTCTAAACTTAAACCTTTGTACTCCATCAAACACGACACATCGTAGGCAACAACACCGCGTATGTAAAACTCGCCATAGCCCGTACACGATACGGCACAACTTAGGTTGTTGGCATAAGTACCTGCTCCAATAATAGAGCTATCGCCAATACGTCCAAATTTTTTGTTAGTTAAACCACCTGTCGAGGTAGCTGCGGCTACATTGCCATAGCTATCTAAGGCTACGGCTCCAACGGTTCCATGTTTTTTGTCAAGGGGGTCGTTTTTTGGGGAGTCGTTTTCGCTGTGATCAAGTTGTATGGTATCTTCTTTTTGGGCTTTTAACAGTTGCGTATATCTATCTTGCGTAAAAAAATAGCTTTCGGGTTCAAAAGGCAAGCCAACTTTTCGGGCAAATTGTTCGGCACCTGTTCCGCACAAAAACACATGTTCCGATTGTTCCATTACGGCGCGAGCCAATCTAATGGGGTTTCGCACACCATGCACAAAGGCAATGGCTCCGGCTTGTAGGTCGTGACCAGTCATGATAGAAGCATCCATTTCGTGTTTGCCTTCGTTGGTAAAAACGGCTCCTTTGCCCGCATTAAACAATGGGCAATCTTCTAAAATTATTACAGCAGCTTCAACAGCAGCTAAGGCAGTGCCTCCGTTAGCAAGCAAATTTTCGGCTGTTTTTATGGCTTGGGCAAGTACTTGGTAATAAGCAATTTGTTTGTCGGGGGTAAAACGGCGGCGCGATATAGTACCGGCTCCGCCATGTATGGCAATGCTATATTTCATGGTAAATAAATAGTAAGTAATTTACGTTAAAAAATTGGGAATAGGATTATCCTACTCCCAATTTTGGACAATATGAAACACTAAATTCGGGTACAAAGATACGGTAAGTTTTGGAACTAGGCATATTTTTGTTGAAAGACTATATTTTGAGTAGCTATTTTTGAGCAAAAATATAGCCCTTTGGGTAGTAAGTAGGTCAGTATAAATAAACGCAGCTAAAACTGCGAGATTTTATAAAAATCGAGGGTATGTTTGTGGCGATATTACGCATGGGACTTTGAAGATAATTTGTGTTTTTTTTGCTACTACATTGGGCTTATTAAAAGTTTGTTACTTTTTTTCTTGACAAAAAAAGTAACCAAAAAAGTCAAGGCTAGTATAGTAATTGGCTAAAATAGGCAACATTACGCTGAAAAAAATAAACTCGACACGCCAAACATTTTGCTTGTCAGTTTTATTTCAAAGTTTGGTGTGGCGTGTCTCAAACAGTATTTTTTTTTAACCGCTCCATTTATGCCTATTTCTTAACGCCAATTCCTATAATGCCGGTACCAAAGAAACAAATTACACAACTGGGTATAAATTGAACCGTGTTTATTTATCATCAGCTACTTATTAGCTTACACAGGCATTATGTTAAACTTTTTGTCTAAATTTGGATTTTTAAATCAACACATGGATAATTATTTTTTTAAAATCCGTAAAATCTGTGTCCTAGTGTGCATAACATCAGCAAATAACTTAAGCTATACAATATCGGTAGTTTATTCAAAATCGGGGTACAAAAGGTAGTTTTTACGTAGCGTTTTATAGGTTGTCAAATCCTCTTGCCACGATTGTCGTATTTCGTCTTCGGTTTTGCCTGCTATAATTTGTTCGCGTAGTTTGCCATTGCCTGCCAGTTTATCGAAAAAAGCAGCATTTGAGAAAAAGCCTTTTTTGTCGGGATATTCGTTATACATTCGTATCAACCATTGTAAATCTAGGGTGTTGCGGTTGCGTTGTTCGGCGGGGTTAATGTTGCTAAGGTTATACCCGTAGCAGGTTTCGCCGTTGTAGGGGGGCAATGGTGCGCCCTCGTGTGGTGTTGGGTTAAAGCTATAGGGCAAAGTGGTAGGGTATTTGGGTGCGCCAATTACCTGAAACTGCAAGTCGGTGCCACGCCCTACCGACACCACTGTTCCCTCGAAAAAGCATAGCGACGGATACAAATAAATGGCTCGGGCATTGGGTAAATTGGGCGAGGGTTTTATAGTTGGCTCATAAACGGTTTTGTGTGTGTAGTTTTTGCAAGGCACAACGCTTAAATTGCAGGCTCGGGTGCCAATCCATTTTTCGCCGTTTATCATTTGGGCAAGTTCGGCAACGGTTAAGCCATGCACAACGGGTATTTTGCTCAATCCAACAAACGACTTATACAATGGTTCTAAAACAGGTCCGTCTACATAGTGTCCGTTGGGGTTTGGGCGGTCGAGGACAACAACGGCTTTGTTGTTTTCGGCACAAGCTTCCATTACGTATTGCATGGTTGATATATAGGTATAAAAACGTGCTCCTACATCCTGAATATCAAACACCACTACATCAACGTTGGCAAGCATATCGGCAGTGGGTTTTTTGGTTTTGCCATACAGCGACAAAATGGGTAAACCTGTTTGTTCGTCGGTGGTGTTGGCAATTTTTTCGCCAGCGGCAGCCAATCCTCTAAAACCATGTTCGGGGGCAAATACTTTGGTAATATTAATATCCAATGCCAACAAAGTATCTACCAAATGTTGCTTGCCTACCACCGATGTTTGATTGACCACCAAAGCTACTTTTTTGCCTTTTAATAAAGGCAAGTACTGCTCGATTTGCTCGGCACCTGTTTGTATAGGTGTATTATTGCTTGTTGTGCGAGTAGGTTGTGCGCCAATTTGCGTTTCGGTTTGCAAAACAACCGGTTTATGACACGACAACAAAACGATAGCCAACAACAAAAATAAAGTTTGATGCATGATGGGGGTTGGGAATTATTAATTATTAATTATTGATTATGAATTGGCTAAAATTGATACGAACCACATCTGCACTAAAATACCTTTTTTACAAGCCTTTGCCATTTTTGCCATATAGTTGCTGGTGTTGTGCTTGCCCCGCTTGACGCGGAAAATGTCTTTTTTGGGGGTGATGCTTGGCTTACCCTAAGTTGACTAGTTGGTGGCACCCCCATTATCGAGTTACTTCGAGGCAAAAGTAGCTATTTGCGAATAGTATCTGAGCAAAGTACCCTTAGCCAATTTGCAACGAGGTCATGGCTATGGAGCCAAGGTCAATGGTATCGTTAAAAAAGCTGATGTTTTCGTTTTTTTGTTTTAGCCCAAGTATGTACAACAATGGCAAGTAATGTTCGGTGGTTGGGATAGCTAACTTTACTGCCGAGCCTAATTGGGTATAATCAATCAATTGCTGATGAGCATCGTTGGCAATTAATGTTTTTATTTTGTTGTTAGCTTCTATTGCCCAGTCGTAGGCTTGGTTGGTTTGCCAATTAATGATGCCTAAATTATGCACAATGTTGCCACTACCTATTATTAACACGCCTTTTTGTCGTAGGGTATGCAATTCTTTTGCCAAACTGTAGTGCCACGATAAAGGTTGGTTATAGTTTAGGCTTAGTTGCAAAACGGGTATGTTGTTTTTGGGGTAGATGTGTTTAAGTACGCTCCAGCAGCCATGATCCAAGCCCCAATCGTAGTTGGGTTGTACATTGGTGGTGGTAACTAATTGGCTTATTTGGGTGGCTAATGCTGGGCTGCCTTGTGCAGGGTATTGCACATCAAAAAGTGCCTGCGGGAAGCCGCCAAAGTCGTGGATAGTTTGAGGCATTTGCATAGCAGTAACAAAAGTGCCGTTGGTTTCCCAGTGTGCCGATACACATAAAATAGCAGAAGGTGTAGGTAGGTTTTGACCTATTTTTTGCCATTCTTGGGCATATTGGTTATTGCTAATGGCGTTCATGGGGTTGCCATGCCCCACAAAAAGCAGTGGCATTTGTGGTGTTGAGGCAAAACTTTGTGTAAGGTAGTTTAGTTCTTTTAGTGTCATGGTTGATAATAAGATGGGCGAGCTTAACAATAGTTTAGCAAAAGTTTTGCGATTCATATTTTTAGGTTTTGGACGACAAGCTAAAAAAAGAGGCGGTGCATTGGGCTAACTTTGATGCCGACATGGAAAAGTAGTAAATAGCTGCTCAATTTACACCAGCTTGTTTTTTTAAATTTACAACGGAGACACGGAGAACACGGAGATTTTTTGTGCATGAGCTATGCTTTTTTATTGGCTATTTTTTAGTTTGTACTAGAAACACCGAAGAACATAAACTCCTTCTTCTCTGTGTTCTCTGTGTCTCTTGTTGTTTTTTATTTTTTTTAGTTCGACAAAGCTCACTATGACCACACCTTATGAATAAAGCCGACTACTTTTCAAGTCCTTATCAAACTTTGTTCTGGGGGTGCCCCCAACTAGTCGAATCAGGGAGTGCCAATCATCACCCCCAAAAAAGACATATTCCGCGTCAAGCGGGGCAAGCCCAAGCCGTTGTATTAAGGTGTATACAGACAAATATTTGGCGTTGTAGTGCCGAGATGATTGCTTTATTACAATTATTAGTTTTTGTTAAGTGCCAAGTCCCACGAGATGGTGTCGGCGGTTAGCCTTGCCGACTCCATGGCTCCGTTTAGCGATGGGGTATTGTTGTGGTCGCCACAAACATAGATACCGGGTTGTATGGGGCGGATGTTGTCTTTGTGAAGTGGCTGTAAATTGGGGCTTTGGGGCAGGGCATACGGTATGGTATAGGTTTTAAGATACTCCCAATATCGCACTTCTTTTTTAAACCAGTGTCGTAGTTCGCTGCGTACTTGTATAAACAATTGTTCGTCGGTTAGGTGGTTGGTTGGTTGAATAACACTTACCGAGATAAGGTGCCTACCTGCGGGCGCATATTGTGGATTAACTAAACTTGGTATTGCTACATTGTTGATTAAGCCTTTGCCGCTACCATTTAGCAACAAAATAGGTGCTGCTAAGGGTGGTTTATCGGCAGCAAAATAAATACAGCGCACGCTGTTTGCTTGGGTATTTATGGTAGCTGTGTTGCCTAATAGCTGTTGAGCTTGGGGTGCATCGGTGGCAATAAGTATGGCGCGAGCGTTTATTTTTTCGCCATTTTCGAGGGTTATTTTGTTTTTTTCGACCTTAGTGACACGGGTATTTAGCTGTATGGTATCTTTTAGTAATTGAGCTTCGATTTGACGAGGGATTGCCTGTATGCCCTCGGCGGGTAGGGCAGCGTATCCTTCGGAAAACATTTTTAGTACAAACTCGAGCATACGGCTTGATGTTTGCAGCTCGGTATCTAAGAAAATACCGCCTAAAAAGGGTTTGAAAAAAGCCTCAATCATAGTGTCCGAAAACTGCCATTCGTGCAAAAAGTTAAGCGACGATTGTTCGGGTTGTTCGAATAGTTGGGGTATTGACAGGCGTTTGTGGCGGTTGCGTAGGGCTACAATTTTAATTCTATCAGCCCAATTTGCGATGGGGTTGAGCAGGGTGCTAAACACGCCCATTGGGTTGCGGAAGGGGTCTATTAGGCGATGAAATTTATCGTGGTAGTAAATCATGGTGCCGGGAGCAAAGTGTTTTAGCCCTAATTGGTCAAAATCGAGCAGGCGGGTAGCTTCGGGGTAGGCAGTTAATAACACCTGAAAACCTCGGTCGAGCAAAAAGCCATCTTGTTTATCGGTGCGCACGCGTCCGCCTGCGGCATCGGCAGCATCATAAATTTTTACATTTAGCCCTTCGTTTTGCAGTTGAAGGGCGGCGCATAAACCAGCTATGCCAGCGCCTATAATTACTACGTCGTATTGTTGTGCCATTAGAGAGATAAGAAATGATGATAAATTGTCAGCAAGATAATTAGAACGATTGTTATAACGTTAAATTTTGTTAGTATCGATTGGTGAGTTTGGTTTTTCGGCATTCAAATTGCCTAAATACAATAAGGTTGTGATAGAAATAAAAGCGGGTACGATAAATAAATATTGATAAGGTATTTGAATAAAACAATAAAATATTGTTATGTAAATATTAAAAGCTCCAATTAAAAATAAAGTAGGTGTTTTTATTTTATCCAACTTGTTGTTTAAATAATAGTAAATTCCACACAAAGTAACAGACAATATACATAAAAATAGATGCACATGCTGTAGGGCTTTTAGTTTATCAATTAATTGTCCGGGATAAAATTTGTAGAAATAACATGCTACTCCAAGTTTACTTTCGAGATGAACGGGTAGCGCGCCGCCTTCAAAGTGTTGCCATTCGCCCAATGCTGCCATAGAATGATAACTATATGATTTAATAAAAATCATAGGGTCTTGGGTCATAAATGGAAGTATATAAAAAACTAAAAACATAAGTATAATAACTAAGCCTGTATTGATAGTTTTTTTAGCGCCGTTGTTGAGAAACAAAAACAAAAAATAGAGCGGTACAAATAACAAAACACTATATCTTGATAAAAGACAAAGCGAAAGAGCTAAACCTTTTATTACATCTGATTTACTTCTAAACGAATAAAGCAATAGCATGTAGTATGCTGCCATCATTATCTCGTAGGTACAATTAAATATCAGAGATTGTTTGTATACATATATAACAGACAATAAAATAAAGGTTAATCTGTAAAATCGGCTATTTTGGTTAAAAAAAGGCGATGATACTAACATAATACCCGTGGCAACCCAAACAAAAAAAGCAAAATATCGGTAATCGAAATGAAGTAGTTGAGGGATAGCAAAAGGCATCCATTGCAAAGGCATATAGGTCGGGAACATCTCCCAGCCCCAATCTGTTATTGGTTGATAGGGCATTTCGGCAGCTAAAAAACGGGTAAGCATTTTGTTGACTTGCGGTATTATGTCGGAGTATTTTACGTCTATTGGAAATTTATCAATCACACCTTTGATTGTAAAAAACAAAAAGACACAACCTATTATATAAAGTAATATTTGAAGGTATTTTTCTTCTTTTTTAGGTATTGTTGTTGTTTCGGTGAAAGATGACCTGGACAAACTAATAATGATTATGCCACTAGTTATACCTAATAATAATAATACTAATGGAGACAGGAATGTTCCCAACATTTGGCTAGGTGAGGCGATAAGCAACACCTCGATTATAATCAAGAGAGTAGCTATGTTTTTTTTGTTGTTTGTATTATTAGCTAATTTCATTTTAAGATTGCCAATTGTTGGTGTAAAAAAATACGTCTGAAAATTTATTGCGCAAAGGTACGCAAAACAGCCCACAAAAAAAAATGCCTCTCAAAAAATGATTTTGAGAGGCATTTTTAGCAGCATTATTTATAGTTTTTATAAATATCTTGTGCTTTGGGTTTTTCTAATCGGGCAATTTGGGTTTTGCTTTTGTTGTAGATATAGAAAGTTGGGGTATCTACGGCATCGGGGAAGGCATCAAATATTTTCATGTTTTTGTCGTGCAAAAACGTTACATTTTTGTTGCCTGCAAAGTATTTTTTCTGAAAATCAGCCATTTGTGTTTTATCGCCAAACGAAATCCAAACCATTTTAGTGTTTTTAAATTTGCTGATATTTTTCACAATATCTTCGGTAGTAGCAACGCAATGTTCGCAGTCGGGGTCGAAATAAACAATGGTTAAGTACTTATCGTATACAATATCGGTTGATTTTACGATTTTACCCTGTAGGTTTTCGAATTGAAAACTGGGTATTTTTTTAGCTGTTTGGGCATTAGCATAAGTGCCAATTAAGATAGACAGCACAATTAGGGCAAATGAAAGGATATTTTTCATGCGTAAAGGAGCTAATTTTGTAAATTTGTTTGTGAATAAGTGGTTAGAGCAAAAAACACACCAAAGGTTTAATGGCGTTTGTGGCAATAGGGATAAATTTTTTCGGGTGGCGATTTTGGCAATGCCACTATCAGTTTTTTGTCCTTGTCGTAGATGAGCAAGTTGGGGGTTTCGGTAAAATCGTCGAATTTTTTGAAGATAGCCATTTTAGGGTCGTGCAAAAAAACCATATTTTGGCTCATCTTACCCGGAAAATATTTATCTTTAAACTCGGCAATAGCTTTTGGGGTATTGATAGAAATCCAAACAAACTTTGTTTTTTTGAATTTTTTTAGGTTATCTGCAATATCTTTTGCTTGGTGCCAACAATGGTCGCAGCCTGGGTCGTAGAGTACTAAAGTAAGGGTGTGTTTATATTTGATATCGGTTAGCTTTATCGAGTCGCCTTTTATATCCCAAAAAGTATACTCGTTGGGCATTGTTTTTTGTGCCATCAATTGAGTTGAAAATAAGGTGGCTAGCACAAAAAATAAAACACGGATATACATATTACAAAATAAATTTAGGGTTTGGAGGTAGAGTCGAAATTTTCTCTTCGACATAGATACGTAGTTTTCGCAATATTTTTACAATATCGTAGATGTCGGTATTTATTGAGTCGTATGCCATACTAAAGGCATAATTTCTATTTTTTTCTAATGCAGCAAAAAACCAGTTTCGCCCATTTACATACAAACCATACATAACATCGGTATAAGGGTTTAGCTGTTGGGCGGTAAGCATTTCGGCAAGTAGCTGCCCTCGGGGGTCGGCTTTATTACCTTTTTCGCGTTTATATTCGTGCATACAAAAATAAGGTGCTTTACTTTCCGATACACCCGTTGCATACACCATATCCACAATGCCGCCTAGTTCAACCTGTTCGTTTGTAATCGTTTGAAATTCAGTTTTCAACGGAACTTCGGCAAAGGTAGCAAATTTACTACTATCTAATTTTGATAAATTTATGATTGGGGATATTAGTTTGACTAACAAAGTTCCTTCATTCCAAGCATTTATTCGTTCTTCGGCAAAAAAGCGCAGTTCATCTAATTGTTCTTGCTCGGTTTTGTGTAGTATAACATCGTCAATGGTTATCCATTTTTTGAGCGAGTTTAACTGTTTTTTGTAAGTCAATCCAAAGGTATCTTGCATAAATTGCTCAGTACATTTCTCAAAATTTAAGTGGTGTATGTGTGTTTTTTTTGCCATTGTAAAAGAATATCGTTTTTTGAACATCAAAAGTAACGATTATTGCTCAAAAACTGAAGCATTAATCGTTACTTGGGTGTTTTTTTGTTTTTTTTAACATTTACGCCAATACCAACTCGCTGCCTCTATATACGGCTCCGGGCTGTGTAGCTTCGCGGGGGTTGCGTATGTGCCATTCAAACTCGTGTCGGAAATGGCGTATGGCAGCAGCTACGGGCCAGGCGGCGGCATCGCCAAGTGGGCAAATGGTGTTGCCCTCTATTTTGCGTTGCACGTCCCAAAGTAAATCAATATCCGATTCGTGTCCATGTCCATATTCTATACTGTGTAGCACTTTTTCCATCCAGCCGGTTCCTTCGCGGCAGGGGCTACATTGCCCGCACGATTCGTGGTGATAGAAACGGGTAAAGTTCCAAGTGTTTCGCACAATGCACTGGTCTTCGTCAAATGCGATAAAACCACCCGACCCCAACATCGAGCCTGTTGCAAAGCCGCCATCCGCAAGCGATTCGTAGGTCATCAATCTATCTTCGCCTTTAGCGGTTTTGGTAATTAGATGCGCTGGCAAAATAGGCACCGACGAGCCACCGGGTACGCAGGCTTTTAGTTTTTTGCCATTGGCAATACCGCCACAATATTCGTCGGAGTACAAAAACTCCTCGACCGAAACGCCTAAATCTATTTCGTATACGCCCGGTTTGCGCAAATTGCCACAAGCCGAGATAAGTTTAGTGCCTGTACTTTTGCCGATGCCAATTTTGGCGTATTCTTCGCCGCCATTTTGCACAATCCAAGCAGCAGCAGCCAATGTTTCTACGTTGTTTACTACCGTTGGCGAGCCATACAAACCTACAACTGCCGGAAATGGCGGTTTGATGCGCGGATTGCCGCGTTTGCCTTCGAGCGATTCGAGCAGGGCTGTTTCTTCGCCACAAATGTATGCGCCTGCACCTGGGTGTACGTAAATTTCTAACGAAAAATCGCTGCCCAAAATATTTTTACCCAAAAAACCTTTGGCTTTGGCTTGGGCAATAGCTCGTTCTAATATATCTATCAAATACCAATATTCACCACGTATATAAATATAGGTAGTATTTGCGCCTAGTGCATAGCTCGACACAATTAAGCCTTCTATCAATATATGTGGGTTATACTCCATCAAATACCGGTCTTTAAAGGTGCCGGGTTCGCTTTCGTCGGCGTTGCAAACAAGGTATCGGGGTTTGTTCGAGCGGCGGTCAAGAAACGACCATTTTAAACCCGTTGGGAAGCCTGCACCACCGCGCCCACGTAAGCCCGATTTTTTTACTTCGTCCATTACCCCATCGGGCGACATAGTTTTTAGGGCTTTGGGTACCGATTCGTAGCCGCCAAAGCGCATATAGTTGTCTATTTGCGTAAGGTCGGCTTTGTGTATGTGTTCAAGAAATATTTTTGGAGGCATATTATGTATGAGTGGTTTTTTATTTATAGATTTTTTTATATAAATTAATATTAACTAATCATTATCGTAATGACCTTTGCAACTATGATCGTTTTCGTTTTTGTAAATTCTATTTTCTCAGCTCCAACCTATGATATTTAAAGCTCGGTTCTGGTAGGTAATATCGATTAATCTGTACATTAAGTTTATTAGTTAATTCTTCAAATTCAGGGGTACTCATAGATACCAATTTCCCATTCGATACATTTTCGATTGCTTTTTGCAATCGTTGCAGGTATTGAGCAGGTGTTTCTGGTTCGTTGAGTCCAAAACTTGACACATCATGTATATTTATTTCAATTGTTTTTTGTTTAAACAATTGTTGTATAGCTGAAATGAAATTATTATCTAATTCATCTGCTCGCAATCTAAATGTTGTTTCCATATTTTTATCGAATTAAATTTTATTTTCCTTGTTTTTTTTAATTATTTCGTTGATGGTATCCAAGTTTACTTGTTTATCAAAAATGGCTTTTATAGGTATCACAAAACCTTCGATGGCGGTGCTATGGATATGTCCTTCGGTGGCTTTAAGTTGTAATTCGTAGGTTTGTGTGTTGGTGTTTAATATATATTGCTCTACAGTTTCTTTTTCGGGGTCTATAATCCAATATTCCGATATGCCATGTGCGGCATAATCTTGCATTTTTACGGTTCTATCAACTACTTCTGTCGATTTACTCAGCACTTCGGCTACAAAATTTGGAGCAGGAAAACGCATTTGGTCGGGGTGTAAATCAAGGTCTTTGGTACGGTCAAAATACACCAAATCGGGTTCGTAATCGTTGCGGGTAAGCGAAATTAGTATTTTTTCGATACCAACAAAGCCCGCATTTTTTATATTGACATACACGCTTAAAACCAAATTTAATAAATTAGTAGCTAAATTATGGCGCTTTTTAACAGGCGAATGAAAAATTATTTCGCCATTTATAAACTCCATTTTTTTATTTTCGTCAATAATATCGTAAAAATATTGGCGTTGTTGTTGTTCTTTTTGGAGTTGTGCATGTATTTGTTGCATTACCAAATATACATTAGGCATTTTTAAGCCTTCTTCGATAAAGCTTGTTTGTAGATTCATGATGCGTACAGTTAAAAAACATCTTTTTATAGATGCCTTGTATTACATTTACACTATTTTTATAGCCAAAAATACTTAGCATTTATCTATTATTTCATTCGTTCCATAACAAACGATGCAACATAATCAAAACGTGGGTCGGCACTATCCGAATAGCCACTACCCGAGGGGGTATGGTACACAAACTCGCCTTTCAGGTCAAGTTTTTCGCCTGTCCAATTGCCTTTTACAAAAGCCAACTGAAAACCTACTGGGTAATTATCGTCAATTATTGGGGCAATATCAAAACCTATATTGGTAGTCGGTTCGGCTTTATCCATGTGTCCGCTCACCAATTTCATGGTGTCGGCTTTTTGTTGCGTAATGATGTAGCCAATGCCGTCAAAAGCATTGGGATTTTTGTACGAGCGTCCTCTGTGGCGATTGGTTACTTCTTTCCAGCGTTCTTCGGCGGTTTGTGGTGCAAAAATTTCGATTTGTAGGGTATGTGTTTTGCGGTCGGGGTCGGTGTAGTTGCCCATCCATTTACCTACCAAAAGCTTTTCTGCCTCATCGCCATAAGCCCAAGGTTGTTTCCATTTGTCGTAGGCGGTTTCGGCATAAAACAAACCACAATAAAACAAGTAAGCAATGGCTAATATAGCTGCTACAATAAGTAAAAGTTTGGCTTTGGGATTCATAGTTTGTGTTTTGTGGGCTTAAAATACCAACAATTGTGTCAAATTTAATTCATCGAGGCAGCTTTTTGGCGGCAATCGGCAATTAGGGCATCTACTTTTTCGGGGGTTAGGTTTTCGTGAAACTGCTCTAAGATTTGCAACAATGGCCCATATCCACAACCGCCCAAACACTCCATTGTTTTTAGTGTAAACATGCCGTCGGGGGTAGTTTCGCCTTCTTTTATACCTAAAGTATTTTCGATGTGTTCTTGTATTTTTTCGGCACCAACCAAACAACACGGACCTGTGCGGCACACTTCAAGCACGTATCTGCCAACGGGTTTTAAGTTGTACATACTATAAAATGTAGCAACTTCGTATACTTCAATAGGTTTTATATTGAGTAACGAGGCTACATAATCCATAATTTCGGGCGATAGCCAGCCGCTGCCTAACTCGCGTTGGGCATAGTGTAAAATGGGCAACAATGCCGATTTGTGTCGCCCTTCGGGGTAGCGACCAATAATTTCTTGTACCTTGTCGAGGGTTTGTGTGGAAAATTGTGGCATTTTTATGATTATGAATTATTGATTATGAATGATGATTAGCAAAAAGAGACTTTTTAAAGAAATTAGTTCACTAAAATATAGTTGCTTCGCGCAGTTCCATATTCGGTGCTGCTTGCACCTTTTGTCTGCCCACAAAAACAAACTGTTTGCGCATTTAATGGCATTATTTAGAACAAACTGCTTAGCAACACCTCGCCAATATTGTGTTTCTAAGGAGCATTAGCTATATATTAACAATTAATTAGCTTTACGCATCTAACTCACCCGCAATAACATTCATGCTACTCATCGTTACAATAGCATCTGACAGATATTGTCCTTTTATCATTTCGGGGAATGCTTGGTAATTGATAAACGAGGGGCGACGGAAATGCAAACGGAAAGGCGTGCGTCCGCCATCGGATACCAAATAAAAACCAACCTCGCCATTGCCACCCTCTACCGAGTGATACACCTCGCCGGCGGGTACTTCTAACTCGCCCATCACAATTTTAAAGTGATAGATAAGTGCCTCCATGTTATGATAAACTTCTTCTTTGGGTGGCAAGTACACCCAAGGCACATTGGCATGGTAGGTGGTATCGGGTATGGCTTTTATTTTGGCTATAGCTTGCTCAATAATGCGTATGCTTTGCCACATCTCCTCGTCGCGCACCATAAAGCGGTCGTAGGTGTCGCCGTTGGTGCCTATCGGAATATCAAATTCAAATTCTTCGTAAGATGAATATGGGCAAGTTACACGCACATCGTAATCAACACCTGCGGCACGCAAACAAGGACCCGTAAAACCGTATTGTATCGCAAACTCGGGCGTACAAGCACCAACATCTATGGTTCTGTCCATAAATATACGGTTACGATTAAACATTTTGTTAAATTCTTTCAATACCGCTGGAAATTCTTTCAAAAATTTATCCAATTTTGCCCAAGCTGTTGGGGTAAAATCGCGCTCCATGCCGCCAATACGACCAATATTGGTGGTTAGGCGCGAGCCGCAAATTTCTTCAAATATTTCGTAAATTTTTTCGCGTTCTTCAAAGCAATACAAAAAGCCTGTTAATGCACCTGTATCTACGCCCAAAATAGAGTTACAAATAAGGTGGTCGGCGATGCGCGATAACTCCATGATAATAACGCGCAGATATTGTGCCCGTTTAGGTACTTCTATACCCAACAGTTTTTCGGCGGTCATGTGCCACCCCATGTTGTTAATCGGCGATGAGCAATAGTTGAGGCGGTCGGTGATGGGAGTTATTTGGTAATATGGGCGATGTTCTGCCAATTTTTCGAAGGCGCGGTGTATGTAGCCAATGGTTGGCTCGCCCGATATGATGCGCTCGCCATCCATTTTTAATATATTTTGAAACACACCATGTGTAGCAGGGTGCGTTGGACCCAAGTTAAGGGTTGTATATTGCTGTTGTGGGTCTTTATCGGTGAATATACGTGGCATATATTATGTTATTTGTTTTTAATTAGTTTTGAGTTGTGGGTTACCTACATACCATTGTAAAATCCAGTGCCATGTACCTAATATTTGTGGTAGGTGGGTCATTGGTTTTCTATCTATAAAAAAAGTATTGTCTTCAAATTTCAAGAAATGCCAATCAACGCCTGTTGTTGCACAGCCATACAAAATGGGTAATTCTTTTTTATTTTGTAAGTTAAACAAATGGGCTCCGTACAGTTGTGCGGCACACTGAGCTAAACCCCATTCCATATCTTCGTCTTTGGCTTCGGCAATGCTAATAATAGGGCTTTCGAGTACCATCGTTGGGCGGTGCAAGGCAAATACGAAATCGCATTCGCCAGCTAAATTTTTTTGTGCATCAATATTAATAACTTCGCCCGAAAAAAAAGAAATACTTTGCATGTATTTTTTATAAACCTCTAACAGTATGGGCGACACCAAGCGTTCTGATTTCGATTTTTCGTTAGTAGGAGGCGTTAAATATGCAATATCTAAAGATTCTGACAGCCACAAACTAGGTTGAATGTTATCAATATGGATATTTTCAAACAAATTTGCCGTTTCGCTTTTAAGTCCAAACATATTTAAAACCTTAGACATTTTTTTGAATTTGCTATATCCCATAATTTAGATTTTACACTTTTACTACATAATTGCCTTCGCGCCCAAACTTAGCGTCGTCTTTGTCGGTTCGGGTTTGTTCTTCGAGTGGGTACTCTTTACGAAGCGGGAAAAAGTCCATTTCGTCTACGTTAAGTATGCGGCGCAAATCGGGATGTCCAACAAAGTTAACGCCAAAAAAGTCGTAGGTTTCGCGTTCCATCCAGTTGGCGGTGGCGTATAGTGGCACCATTGATGGTACACGCACATCGGTGCGCGGAAAAAAGGTGCGCAAACGAATACGGAAATTGTGCGACCAGCTATGTAGGTGATAAATAACGCCTAACTCGGTGGCTTTGGGGTTGTCGGGATAATGAATACCGCAAAGGTCGGTCATGAAGTTAAATTGCAAGTCGGCATCATCGCGCAAAAATTGCATGATGGCATATATGGTTTCGCGCTGAACCGTAAGGGACAGCATTCCAAATTGTTCGTCGGTACTAACAATAGCACTTCCGAATTTGGCTTGTAGGCGCTCGGCTACAGATTGATTGGTGAGCATTTATGGTTATATTTTTAGCTTTTTTTTAATGTATTTTTGAAACATGCCAATATAAGTAGCTATTGAATCTAATATTGTCGGGTAAATTGAGCAGCTATATTACTTTAATGTCAACATCAAACTACCAACATTGTCCGTGTTTGGTGTGTTAGCCCCTCTCCAACTCCCCCCACAGGGGGAGAGCTATCATTTTTATTTATATCCGACAGTATTAAGTTGAGCAACTAATAAGGTACCAGTACTAATACTTGTTGCCTTGTTTGTTTTTACTGGTTTATTTTATCCCATAAGAATCTAACAATGCCTGATACTCGGGACTATTGCGACGGCGCAAGCTTTCGTTGGCTACTAATTCCTGAATTTTTAAGAAACCATCGAGTATAGCTTCGGGGCGTGGTGGGCAGCCGGGCACATATACGTCAACGGGTATTACTTTGTCGATACCTTGCAAAACCGAGTAGGTATCGAAAATGCCACCGCTTGATGCACAAGCACCAACGGCAATAACCCAACGTGGTTCTGCCATTTGGGTGTATACTTGTTTCAAAACTGGTGCCATTTTTTTGGCAATGGTGCCCATTACCATCAATAAATCGGCTTGACGAGGCGAGAAACTTGGGCGTTCGGCACCAAACCGCGAAATGTCGTAGTGCGATGCCATAGTTGCCATAAACTCGATGCCGCAGCACGAGGTGGCAAATGGTAGGGGCCAGATAGAATTTTTACGTGCCAAACCTACTACTTTGTCGAGGGTTGTTAGCTGATACCCTTCGCCAATGATACCATCGGGAGGTGCTACAATATTGGGAGTTGCCATTTTTTTTGATTATTAGTTATAAATTATTAATTATTTGCAATAACTGCGAATAAGGCTCAATGGAGCTTTTGTTTAACAATTTAAAGTACCTTATAGTTTAAGTGTGTGTTATTTTGTGGTAATTTTCTTGTTATTGGTGTGGGTTTTTGTGGTGGCTTTACCGTAATTACGGGGGTGCCACCTACTAATCGAGTTAGGGAGTGCTAAGCATCACCCCCAAAAAAGACCTTTACCGCGTCAAGCGGGGCTACACAATTGATTATTGATTATTGATTATTGATTATAGGATAGTCAAAAATATCATTTTTTTATAACATTGCCTAATTCGGTGTAGGCTATTGCCATTTTGGTTGGTCCTTGTGCATACGAGGCTATTTCGTAGGGGTTGTAGTAGAGTAGCAAGCTATCTTTTGCTAAAGCTATATTTGCGGGCAGGATAAATTTATTGTCGGGGAACATAAAACCTGCTTCTTCGAGCGAGGCGTTGGGGGCAAGTTGGTTTTGTTCGCGGAATTTTTTTTCTGCCAATTGTTTTAATGTGGTGGTATCGGCTACAAAATCGGTAAGTTTAAGTTGGTTGCCTGTTTTTGCGTCAAAGTTTAGGTACGATAACATGCTAATTGGGTGCGCCCCGCCTGTAAAGCTATAGCCGTATATTTGTACTGTTACGTTTTGTGGTGTTTGTGCAATTACCTTGCCGTCGGCTGTTAGGCTCCAAAATAGTGTTTCGGGCGTTTCTTTTGCAAACTCGTTATACGATTTAAAAAACTCGTCTAAGCCAGTTTGTATGTTGGTGGGGCTTGTTTCGCCTACGGTTAAAAACGAGGCAACTGTTTTTTCGATAAGGGTGTTTATATTTTTTGCTGCTTCGTTATTACCTGTTGCTTGTGGGTAAACTATATTTGTTTTAACACAAGCTGCATCGCCGGTGCATCTACCCTCTTGGCGGGTAATTGTTTTTTGCTCAAAAACAAGTTCGGTAGTTGTTTGGGCTGATGTGTTGGTGGCTGTATTGTTGTTTTTATTTGTGTTATTGCACGATGTGATAATGCAAACAACAACAGCAGTGAGGAGTGTGGTACGGAGCATAGCTACAAGATTAAATGAGTAATTTATTTTTATTTACCTAATTTTAAAAGATACCTCTCCCAAATTTCGCAAACGTTCATCGGGACCTATTGCTATAATATTATCAATAATATATACACTATTTAACCTTGCTCGTTGTTGCAATTCGTAGCAAAAACCCTCGAATACAGCACCTTTGTTTGTACAAGTTAATATATCGTCATTTTGGATAAGTTTCATATTAAAACTTAATACTTTAAAATCGGCTTTGAAGTCAAAATCTATTAATTCGGCTATTAAACCACGTTTAGTATGCCATGCCGATGAGCCCAAAAGATTTTCGCAACAAACTGAAACCATTGGGTCGGGTATGTATTGCACCCTAAAATCGCGTGTTTGCGTAATAATTTTACCATCTTTATTTTTCCCCGATAAAGTCATGGTTACTTTGCCCGCCGATTTTGCACGCACTACATATTTCCCAGGTTCTGCGGGTGTTATAGTTGCATCGCAGCCAACAATGTTTGCCGTTATTTGGCTGGCGGGTATGCCTGTAATACCTGCCGTAATTGGATTGTCTAAACCAATATAAAACACATTCATTTTATCAGCCGCCACAATTGCTACATAATCATTATCAAGTGTTTGCGATTGGCAATTGTTATAAAAAATAAATAGTATGACAATGACGATATTTTGGATTAATAAAGGCATAAGATTATTATTTAATTTCAAAAAATAAATTTTCTAAGTCCAAAACACGGTCATCAAAACTCATAACTTTTATATTAGTAAGGTAATAGGTGCTACCTGTTTTTGCTCGTTGTTGCAATTCAGAGCAGTATCCTTCGAATCTACCACCTTTGTTGATGCACGAATTGTGTCCGATTGTTGAGTAAGCATTATTTTAAAACTTAATACATGTGCATTGCCATCCACCATCAGAGATATTTACCATTTGCACCTGGTTAGTTAGCTTCCATTCACCAGCACTAATTTTTCCTCCATTTTTACCACCAATAGTTGTTGGGTCGGGTATATATTTCACCCTAAACTCGCGTGTTTGCGTAATAAGTTTGCCCTCTGTGTTTTTCCCCGATAAAGTCATGGTTGCTTTGCCTGGCGATTTTGCACGCACTACATATTTCCCAGGTTCTGTGGGTGTTATAGTTGCATCGCAACCAACAATGTTTGCCGTTATTTGGCTGGCGGGTATGCCTGTAATACCTGCCGTAATTGGATTATCTAAACCAATATAAAACACATTCATTTTATCAGCCGATACAATTGCTACGTAATCATTATCAAGTGTTTGCGATTGGCAATTGTTGCAAAAAGCAAACAACAAAATAATGAGAATACTTTGGATTGATGATGATAACATTATGAATGCTTTATGATTTAAGAACACAGCCTTGATGGTTAGTTTGTCAAACCTATTCCCAATCTAAAGCGCCACGTTTAACAATATAAAAAAAGCCAAACAAAAAGAAAGAAACAAAAATGGTCATTTCTATTAAGCCTGTCAAGCCTAACGATTTAAAGTTAACTGCCCAAGGATAGAGAAAAATAACCTCTACATCGAACAAGACGAACAATATGGCTACCAAAAAATATTTAATAGAGTATGGTACGCGGGCGTTTCCTTCTGATTCGATACCACACTCAAAGCTCAAATCTTTGACCGAGCCAGCTCGTTTGGGTCCTAAAATAGCCATCATGGCAAGTGTAAAAGCTACAAAAGCGGCAGCTACACCAAATTGCATTAAGATAGGCAAAAAGTCTAATGCCGTATATGTTGGATTCATAAAAAAAGGGTGTTTTGTGAAGCACAAAGGTAAAGCAAAATTGTGTAATAATGCACCTTTTGGGCAAGTAGTTTTTTCAAAAAATAGTAAATAATACACAAAAACAAAATTGTTTTTGCACAAACCCCAATAACACACCCCTTTGAACGTGTTTTATTGGCTTAGTAATGTCATATTTTGAAAAAAAAAGCCTTATAGCTTTAGCTTACAAAGTGTTTTGTGTATCTTTGCGGTCTACTTTTTTACACTAAATACTAAATTTTATTTTATGGAAGAAATTAAAGACATTATCAGACAAATGGACAAGGCTTTTGATAGCCGCGTTAGGATTGGTATTATGGCTATTTTATTGCCCGAGCAATGGGTTGATTTTAACGAGCTAAAAAGCAAATTGGGTGTCACCGATGGCAACCTTGCTAGCCACATGTCGTCGTTGGAGCGCAAAAAGTTTATCGAAATCCACAAACAGTTTGTAGGCAAGCGCCCAAATACATCGTACAAAATTACGGCAAAAGGCAAAGAAGGTTATGCCAAATATTTGGTATCTTTAAAAAAATTATTGAATATAAAACAATAAATGTTTTTTTTACAGCAATAGGTTTGGGTTAAGCAATATATTTTTACCCAAAAACAGTATCACCATGAACAGTATAAAAAAACAGTTTCGTAGTTTTGGCTATGCTTTTAGGGGCATTTATCGCAGCTTAGCCACACAAGCACACTTGCAGTTTCATGCTTTTGCTAGTTGTTTGGTGGTATTGTTGGCTTGGTACTTGGGCGTGTCGGCGCTCGAATGGTGCATTTTGGTGCTAACTATTGCCGCTGTTTGGGCTGCCGAAATCATAAACACCGCCATAGAACACCTCACCGATTTAGTATCGCCCAATTATCACCCATTAGCCGAGCGCACCAAAGATGCCGCCGCCGGAGCCGTTTTGGTGCTGGCAATTGGGGCAGTAGTAGTGGCAGGTATTATCTTTTTGCCTAAAATTTGGTTGATAATCTAAATTTACGCCACCCCTCCCCTACCCTATCTAGCTTTCCTAATCAGCTATAACCACCACAAACTCCGCTCATGTACATCCCCAATTTTTACAAAAACGAAAACACCAACGAAATACGCCATTTTATTGCTGCCAATAGCTTTGGCATTTTGGTTAGCCAAACCGACACCAAACTGTGGGCAACACACATACCATTAATGCTAGACAAAAACCAAGCAGGCAAAGATGTATTACACGGACATATATCAAAAGGCAACCCGCAATGGAAAAATTTTGCCCACAACACCCAAGTATTAGCTATTTTTTGGCGCACATAGCTACATCTCCTCGTCGTGGTACAACCACGAAAACGTACCAACTTGGAACTATATTGCCGTTCATATCTACGGAACCATAAAAATTATCGAAGGCGAGTACCTGCTCCAAACACTAAAAAAATTGGTTGATAAATACGAAGCAGCCTCCGAACATCCCGTTTCGGTAGATACCATGTCGCCCAAATTTTTAAACAAAGAACTGCGCGGCATTGTTGGTTTCGAGATAGAAATTGACCACATAGAAGCCGCCTACAAACTTTCGCAAAACCGCGACGAGCTTAACCATGCCCATATTATTGCCCAACTGCAACAAAAAGGCGACACACAATCGCTCAATATTGCCCACGAAATGATGAAACATAAAAAATAAAACCCTCGACACATGTCCATTATTATAACCACCAACCGCCTACACCTACGGCAATTTAAACTTACCGATACCCAATTTATTATTGAGTTACTCAATAGCCCAGATTGGTTAGCTTATATTGGCAATAGGCACATATCAACCACCCAGCAAGCCCAATTTTATTTAAATGGCTTGATAAAAAGTTACACCCAAAATGGCTTTGGTTTTTGGTTGGTAGAGCTAAAAACCGACCAAACACCCATTGGCATGTGCGGCATTATTAAACGTAATGGCTTACAAAATCCCGATATTGGCTTTGCCTTTTTGCCCGCTTTTACAAACCAAGGCTATGCCTACGAAGCCGCAAATGCAAGCATCTTGTTTGCCTACAACAACCTACAATTGCCCCATATTTGCGCCATCACTTTATCCGAAAACAAAAAATCTATTAAACTATTAGAAAAAATTGGGCTGCGTTTTTCCCACAACATTACCCTACCCGATGATAACGAGGAATTAATGCTGTTTAACAACCTATAAACCATTTTCGCATACCCTACCTAACAAAGCAACAATAATAAGGCAGCCAACAGCACAACAGCATGCGCCTGCCCCGCTTTACGCGGTAAATGTCTTTTTTGGGGGTGATGCTTGGTTTACCCTGTTCGCACAGTCTATGGCACCCCCAAAGCAAAGCAAGCGCAATCACCCAATCAAAACTTTTCCATGTCTGTATCAAAATTAGCAGCTAATTATTGCTGTATTTCACCATTTTTAGCTTTTATTGTCATTAAAATGTCGTTAAAAACAAATAATTTGCCTATTTTTTAGTTTTTTGGCACGGTTTTGTATTATAGAATGGCACAGAACATTCTGATGTAATACAAAATAACTAAAAAACGAAAAGACATGAAACGATTTATTGTCGCGTTTTTCTTGGCAGCTACGTTTTTAACCAATGCCATGGCAGCAGGTTGGAACGATTATACCTATCAGCGAGAAAAACGTTTTGAAAAAGTTGAACAAGTGATAGGTCAAACATTTGTGCCACAAGAGTATGCCGCCGGTTACGGAAACCACACCGAAGTGGAAGCAGGCGATGTAAAAATTCATTTTACCACCAACACCGTAAAAATAGAAGGCATCGAAGGCATTGGCACTTATACCATTGTGGCTAAAAGTAAATCGCGCACAGGCTACGATTTTAAATTGGCAGACAATCGCGGCTACGAATTATCGGAGTTAAAACTGTTGCTCGACCGCGACAAATATGTAGCAGGCATTTACTTTTACTCGCGCAAATCGGGCGAGTTAAGCTTTACCTTGCCCGAAAAAACGCAATCGCAACTGCAAAAAGAACGCAATTATTTTACTGCCAAAACAGCCAACAAAGTAAGCGTTTTTAACGATTTGATGGGCAAAAATATTATGCCCGCCAAATATTTAAGTAATACCGAACAAGCCGTTATGGAAAGTATTTCGATGAACGATAAGTTTGGCTTTAAATTTAACGAGGGCAAAGTAAGTGTTAGCTCGTTGCGCGGTAGCAAAACCTATAACGTAAAACGCAGCAAACAAACTAAATATCAAGGCAAAGACCCCAAAGTGAAAAATGTTTTGCAGGTAAAATTAGCAGATACTAAGCAGCCCATGAAACTCTACCTAAACGAGCAACACCAAATAGAATACATGGAGTTGAACAACACCAAATATTTTTTGATGTAGGTCATAAACGCATCTCTCTATGTATCTATGCACCTATGTGTCAAAAAAAAATAGCTTAGTGTAGGTCTATGTATCTATGCCAATCTATGCACCTATGTGTCAAAAAAAATAAAAAATAGCTTAGTGTAGGTCTATCTATGCCAATCTATGCACCTATGTGTCAAAAAAAATAGCTTAGTGTAGGTCTATGTATCTATGCCAATCTATGCACCTATGTGTCAAAAAAAATAGCTTAGTGTAGGTCTATGTATCTATGCCAATCTATGCACCTATGTGTCAAAAAAAATAGCTTAGTGTAGGTCACCCCCTATGTGTCAAAAAATAGCTTAGTGTAGGTCTGATCTATGCCAATCTATGCACCTATGTGTCAAAAAAATAGCTTAGTGTATCTATGCCAAATCCCTGGTCAAAAATAGGAGGCGCCAATCTATGCACCTATGTGTCAAAAAAAATAGCTTAGTGTAGGTCTATCTATGTCAATCTATGCACCTATGTGTCAAAAAAAATCGGCTACAGACCCATGGTTTGTAGCCGATTTTGACATTATCTTTAAAACAAAAAAGCCCAACCATAAACTGGCTGGGCTTACGCACAACAAATAAAACAACTATCAACAATAAAACATTTTATCTTAAATCAATAACCTCTACACCCGGATACTTAGCTGCATTAAAAGCAAATAAGTTGTTATTTTTTAGGGTATTAGTTTTTATATTTTTTAGTTCGTAGGTGTATCTCATCCCCGATTTTTCGAACAAAGTAGCTTTGGCAATCATATTGGTTGTTTTGTCAATAAATAGCCTAACTTTAAAATAGTTACTTTTTTTATCGGTAGGACTAAGGTCAACAACCATTTGGTTGGCGGTGCGTTTTACCTCGGTGTTTAGGCTGTAAGTATAGCCTTTGGTGTAAAGGGTAAATAGTTGGTTGGGCGATATTTCGTTTTTATCAACCGCATTTACCTGCACTTCTTTTTGTGGTTTTAGGTGTGTCCAAACGGTTTTACCATCCGATATTCGTTCTAACTCTTGGGCAGTAAATTTGTATTTATCACCTTTTATGTACACTTTTCCGTTTTGGGTATCGGTGGTTTTATCGCCTGTAATGGTTAGCACAAAATCGCCCTCTACCGATGCTAACGATTTGTATTTTTGGCTTACCTTGTCTAATATTTTCTTAGCTTCGGGGTCGGATTGAGCCTGGATGTTGTTGGGTAAAAACCCTATGCAACCAATAAAAGCAACGAGCAACACAGATGCAAATTTCATATTTTGATGGAGTTTTGAAGTTTTACTATTTTGCAGCCCACTTAACTGCCATGTTGCTTGTTTGACACATAAGCAACCGCAAAGTTTAAACAGTAGGGTAAAATTGTGTACGAAAAATAGAATAGAGTCGTTATTAACCATAGCAGTTGCTAATCTGCCTGATACTACACACATCCATAAATATATTTAAAAAAACAAAAATAAAGAATGGTGTTTATTCATTTATTGAGCAATAATTTGATGCCGACTTAAGTAAGTAGTAGTCGCCTACTTCATATCTATTATTTAAAAATAATACACTTGCCCTGACGCGAATCTTTTGGGGTGATGCTTGTCCCTACTTGCACAGTCTATGGCACCCCCAAAGCAAAGCAAGCGCAACCGCCCAATCAGCACTTTTCAATGTCTGTATCAAAATCTGACTATATCACTAAATAAAAAACCATCTTATCTGTGTCTAATCCGTAAAATCGGTGTCCTAAATAAAACTAAAACAGCGCAAGTGCATAACATGAGGTACTATTCTGGCTCTAAAAAATGAAAACAAAACGGAGGCATTTTTCATATTCTACCTAGTATTTCCACACTTGTTACGTTAGTATATCGCTCACTTTTCGGTTGCAACGATACTGCTTTTTTCCTTTCTTTCCTTTTTTTCTTATTTTAGTGCAAAAATACGAGTCTATTAGCTAAAATAGGCTTACTTTTGCAGCAACAAGCACACAATTAGCATACAAGCAGTTAATACCCAACAATCATTCTTATCAATGCACCCTCGGTATCGCCTTTTAGTTTTTTTGCTTATTTTCATTACCCTATTAGGCTTGTTCTATACAACCCAATATGGCGAGGAGTTTAGTATATATCTACACCAACTTACCCGCCGAACCCAAAATTGCAAAACCATCCCGCGATACACTAACTTTGGCGTTATATTACCTAGTACCTATACCGTACATGGCATTGATGTATCGCAATATCAAGACCATATTTATTGGAACGAAGTAAAAAAGATGAACGTAAAAGGCAATCAAATTCGGTTTGTTTTTATTAGAGCAACCATGGGACACAACCGAACCGATAGCGATTTTGACGAAAACTGGGCAAACGCAAAACGATACGGACTACTGCGCGGGGCTTATCACTACTTTGATACCAAGCAAGATGCCGCCTTGCAAGCTAAAAACTTTTTGAGAACAGCCGATTTGCAAAGCGGCGATTTACCACCCGTGCTAGACATAGAAACCGTAAACGGAGTAACCGTCGACGAATTGACCGAAGCATTAAAAGTGTGGCTTGATGCAGTTGAAAAAGAAACTAATACCAAACCTATTATCTATACTAATATGCGTTTTTATAAGAAATATATTAAACCAAATTTTAAAAAATATCCACTCTGGATTGCCCACTATTACGAAGACGATATTGCCATGCCCAACAACGAAGATTGGCTATTTTGGCAACACCACGACCAAGGACAAGTAAATGGCATTTGTGGAGATGTGGATTTTAATGTGTTTAATGGTAACTTTACAGCACTTAAAAAAATATGCATTGATTAATTATTAATTATCGATTATAAATTATTAGACAGGTTCATGCGTAAACTGTTATCATCAATTTTGATTTTTTAGCTAATTCATTATACCTTAATTACACATAAATTAATTTTAAAAATAAAAGCAACTATTGCATTTTATTCAAAAATTTGCAATTACAAAAATCTAATTTAAAGCCCAAAGTATTTCACAAAAAACATTTATAATTTACAATTAATAATTTATAATTTAAAAATCTATGTCTGTCGATTTTAGTAAAATCCCTTCGCCTTGCTTTGTACTCGAAGAGCGTTTGTTGTTGCAAAACCTACAGTTGCTACAATCGGTGCAAGAACAAGCAGGCTGTAAAATTATATTAGCCCTAAAAGGTTTTTCTATGTATCCGGTTTTTGGCTTGGTGCGCCAATATTTAAGCGGTGCAACAGCTAGCTCGCTGCACGAAGCCCGATTAATTCACGAAGAAATGCACGACCTAGCACACACCTATGCCCCTGCCTATCGCCCTACCGAGTTCGACGAGTTAATGCAATACAGCAGCCACATTACCTTTAACTCGTTAGCTCAATGGCAACAATTTAAACCACAAATCCAGGCACACAATCGCCCTATCTCGTGTGGCTTGCGCATCAACCCGCAATACTCCGAAATAGAAACGGATATGTATAACCCCTGCATTGCTGGCTCGCGCTTGGGTATTACCCGTAATCAATTGGGCGATACGCTACCCGAAGGCATCGAAGGTTTGCACTTTCATACCCTTTGCGAAAACGACAGCCACACCCTCGAGCGCACCCTTCAAGCAATCGAAAAACATTTTGGTAGCCTGTTGCATCAAGCCAAATGGCTAAATATGGGCGGCGGACACCTTATTACCCGAAAAGGCTACGATACACAACACTTAATTGGCTTATTAAAACGTATCAGTAAAACCTACAATCTAGATATTACCCTCGAACCCGGCTCGGCTATAGCTTGGCAAACGGGTTATTTGGTATCCGAGGTGTTAGACATAGTAGATAGTCAAGGTATACAAGTGCCTATTTTAGACGTATCGTTTGCAGCACACATGCCCGACTGCCTCGAAATGCCCTATAAACCACGCATATTGGGCGCTACCGATGCACAACAAGGCAAACCTACCTACCGAATGGGTGGCATGACTTGTTTGGCAGGCGATTTTATGGGCGATTACTCGTTTGACGAACCCCTAAAAATTGGCGACAAAGTGGTGTTCGACGATATGATACATTATACTATGGTTAAAACCACTACTTTTAATGGCGTTGGCTTGCCATCTATTGGCATTTGGCACACCAACAATAAATTTGAACTTATCCGTAAGTTTGGCTACGAAAGCTATAAAGATAGATTGGGGTAAAATAACTATCAATCAAAAACAACTATTTATCACAAAATCCTCGCCTTGACACAAAAGCAAAGCGAGGATTTTGTATTTTTAAAAAATCAAAAAAAATCGTCATTATAAATCGTTGAACAACAAATGTTAAACCTGTTAAACAAAATACAATAAATAAAAGATACCTATTTGCAATAAAAAAGCACACAACACTATAAGCGTTGTGTGCTTTTTTTATGGGCAAGATAAGTTTACTTCACCAATCTAAAACATTGGTGTATGCGTTTGTCTCTAAAATCGGGCGGAATAGTTTGGGCAGTTATGTCTTTGATAACAGATGCGTGTAGGTCGTCGGTTTGCATTTTAAAGCGCCTGTAGTTGGTCGAAAAATACACCACCCCGCCGCGTGCCGTAATTGCCAATGCTTGGTTAAGCAACATAACGTGGTCGCGTTGCACATCTAACACCTCAAACATGCGTTTGCTGTTCGAGAAGGTAGGCGGGTCAAGTATCACCAAATCGAACATTACCCCTGCGGGTGGTTTAGCCAAATATTGCAACACATCGGTTTGTAAAAACTGGTGGTTGTCGGTGGTAAAACCGTTTAGGTTCATGTTGTCCTTTGCCCATTCTATGTAGGTTTTCGACAAATCTATGGTGGTGGTGCTTTTAGCCCCGCCAGCCGCTGCATACACCGTAAAAGCGCCTGTATAGGCAAATAAGTTAAGCACTCGTTTGTCGGCGGCTTCGTCTTTCACCATTTGGCGGGTTTGTCGGTGGTCTAAAAACAAGCCTGTGTCAAGGTAATCCGACAGGTTAACAACAAAGCGCAAACCACCTTCGCGTGCCATCCATTTTACGGCTCGGTTGCTGGTTTTGGTGTATTGCTCGGCTCCTTTTTGTTGTTGTCGTTTTTTCAGAAAAACCCGTTCTTTGGGCACCTCTAAAATTTCGCTAACAATTAAAATGCACTGCCGCAACCATTCGCGGTGGTCGCTATCCGTCATCGGGTACGACGTTTTGTATTCGGCAACATATACACAATCTTCGTACACATCAACCGAAAACGGAAACTGCGGAATATCACAATCATATACCCTAAAACAGCTAATATTTTGTCGGCGTGCCCATTTATGGTTGTGCTTGTACATTTTTTGCAATCTATTGGCAAAGGCAGCTAATTGTGCTAAACTCATTGTTATTTATAACTTATAATATTAACGATAAAATATAGTGGTAACTTACAATACAAATGTGTGTCAAACTACCACATTAGGCTAAATCACCTGCAAAGGACGGTATTTTTATTCAAATTTTGGGTAAAATTATTCAACAATGAGCAAAAAAATGTACCTTTGCACCCCGTTTAGTGTCTAAAAGTTCAAATCCACCTTTTTCATACCTTTTCACCTCTATATTTTTCTGCACTTGCCCGAGAATCAATCCACCCCTGTTTTACTCATGGTTCGTCCGCTTCATTTTGACCGGAACGAACAAACGGCTGCAACCAACTTGTTTCAGTCTGTCGAAGCTAGTGCGCCCAATCAGCAGGTTGTGCAAATGGTGGTGCATGAGTTTAATCATTTTGTTAAAAAATTGCGCAATATAGGTACCGAAGTAGTTGTTTTTGACGATTTACCCAACACACCCGATGCTGTTTTTCCAAACAATTGGTTTACTACCCACACCAACGGACAGATTATTACCTACCCCATGCTTGCCCAAAATAGGCGCTCAGAGCGGCGCATGGATATTTTAGAACACCTCGAAACCCAGTTTGAAGTAGCCGAAATAATACCCCTACACGAACATTTTGAGGCTGCCGAGCAATATTTAGAAGGTACAGGCAGCATGGTGTTAGATAGAATAAATGGCATTGTTTATGCCTGTCGGTCGCCACGCACCAACGAGGCAGCCCTCATGCAATGGAGCAAAACAATGGGCTATCATCCGTTTTTGTTTGATGCCCACGATGCCAGCGGCGAAGCTGTTTATCATACCAATGTGGTATTATCCATCGGCGAAGGTTTTGCCGTAGTGTGCCTCGAAGCCATATCTAACGAGACCCAAAAACAACAATTGTTGCAGCTATTAACCGAAACCGAACACGAAATTATTGACATTACCCAAGATCAAATGAGTAATTTTGCAGCTAACGTTTTGCAAGTACAAAATCAATCGGGCGAGCTGGTACTTGTCATGTCCGAACAGGCATACCTGTCGCTGCATCAACATCAATTGGTCATTTTACATCAATACAACGAGCATATTTTACATACCCCACTTTACACCATCGAAAAGTATGGCGGCGGCAGCGCACGCTGTATGTTGGCAGAGGTTTTTTTGCAGAAAAAAAATGATGTTGATTTTCCATCAGCATAAAAAAAGAGTAAGCATACACACCAACAGCACGTACAGCCCCGCTTGACGCGGAATCGGTCTTTTTATGGGGGTGATGATTAGCACTCCCTAATTTGCCAAGTGAGTGGCACCCCCAAAGCAAAGCAAGGGCAGGCAGCCATCAATAGCACTTTAGTACCCAATACAAATAATTTTTCGCTAATGCAATAAGCACCAACTACCAAATTTGGTTAGTTGGTGCTTATTTTTTTGGGTTTAAGCTACTCTAGCATCAATATAGCATTTTAATTGGCGTAAAATACGAAAAATTCGGTAAATATCGTCACCATCGGCAACAAAACCACCCGAAAAGCAAAAATCGTAGTTAATCAAAGTACCAAAAAACCAAAGCCTACCCAGCATATACGAGCCATAAATGGGTATGGTTTTATCTTGATTAAGCGTTTGGGCTGCCAACATTTCGGACAATAACTGCCCTCTAGGGTCGGCTTCGCGTTTGCCTTTTTCTTGCTTATACTCGTGCAAACAAAAATAGGGCACTCGTGGGTCGTCAAAATTACCGCCTGCTATCATGGCATCAACATCGCCACTTAATTTAATGCCGTTTAGGGTAGCCGATAATTTTCGTTCAAAAAAAAGTTTGTATTTTTCGCTTTCAAACGATACTATATCTAACAAAAACGAAATAAAATACATCTTCAATTCTTCTTCGTTCCAAATATCGGCGTTTATGCTTAGGCGTTTGCGTATCCGTTCTAGTTCGGTTTGTTCGCGGTCGTTAATCAATAAGTTGGTATCATTGCCTGCTCTCATCCATTCTTTTAGTTCATCGCATTCACCATTTTTGTTCACCAAACCAAAGGTTTCTTTGAGTTTTGTTTGTGTCCAATCTTTAAACTTCGCCATATTTTGTTAGGTTTTAGGTTATGTAGATTAAATAAGCGGTAGTATTACGTTAAAATTGGCACGGCAAAGGTAGTATTTTTTTTGTTAAAAACCAAAAAACACGCCACCTGCATAACAGATGGCGTGTTTTTGTTGGTTAAAAACCATTACAGTAAAGCCTATCGAGCAATTACCAAACGGTTTTGTTGGCGCATCGAGCCATTATCAACCTGTACTAAGTAGTAGCCAGTTTGCAAGTTGCTAACATCTACGCCAAGGTTGTTGATGCCTTCGGTGGCGCTGTGTGTTTGTTGTGCTACCTGACGACCAGTAATATCAAAAATACGGATAGTTACGTTGTTTTCGGCGGTTGAAACAAAATTAACATTTACTTTGTCGTTGCTTGGGTTAGGGAACAAGCTAATTTCCGAAATTTCGTTTCCTACTGTTTCTAAGCCCATGTCTTTAGCAAAGTTGGTATTTGATGTTGATGCACGGAAAGTATAGCAAGACGTGCTGTTAGCACCACCATAGCCATACACATACACATAATAAGTACCTGTAGAAGTAGAGTTGTAGATGATTTGCTCGTCTGCCGTAGCATCATTTTGCGAAATACCCACCTGTGAATTGCTTTTGTACAATTTAACATCGTAATCGGCAGGCAAGTTGGTTAGGTTAATTTTCACTCGGGTAGCTGCCGATGTTGTAGTAAATTTGTACCAATCTTTATCGGTCGAAGAGCTAATTAGAGCAGTAAGGTTGGTATTAACAGCCATTGTTTTAGCAGTGTTTTTGCTGTTATTCGATTCGTAGGTATCGGTACAAGTACCACCACCACCGCTTGCCGATGTGGTAAAGTTAGCACCTGCTACATAAGCGCTTGATGTGCTTGAGCAAACAGCCGATACTTGCCAGTTGTAGGTAGTAGAAGCCGATAAGCCCGTTAAGCTCAACGATGTAGAGGTAGTGCTAAGGGTTGTCCAAGAGGTAGCTGCCGATGTTTTGTATTGTACGCTATAGCTTACGGCGCCGCTAGCAGCAGCCCAAGATACCGTAGCACCCGATGCTGTAACGCTGCTTGAAGCCAAAGCACTTGGCGAGCCGCAAGTACCACCGCCACCGCTTGGTGCAGTACAACCATCAGAGGTAGCCAAACTTACACGCGAGCCACCCGATGCAAACAAAGCCTGCATACGTGTTTTTTGACCCGTTGAAAACATATACATACAAGCATCGTCGGTATAGTCCATGTAGTTCATAAACATGTCACCGTTGGGTCCGTTAGAGCAAGTTACTTTTGGATAAGTTGGGCAGCCGTAGTTAGAAGTTTGTTGTGTAGGAGTATCGCTTACTTGGTCGTTACCACAGTTAGCATCGCCCCAAATGTGGCGTAAATTTAACCAGTGACCAACTTCGTGTGTAAGTGTGCGACCTTTGCCATACGCGCCACCGCCAGGGTTAGGGGTGCTTGTTGAGCCAAACGAGCTGTACAAACAAATTACACCATCGGTATTAGCTGCACCACCCGGAAACTGTGCGTAACCCAATAAACCTGCACTGCTACCGCCAAACACAACGCTCCAAACGTTAAGGTATTTGTTGCGGTCCCAAATGGTTTGTGGTTTTAAGGTAGACTCGATTTGTGTTTGTGCCCACGATGCCGAACCCATGTTTAAACGGTTAATACCCGTTGTGGCTGCACCTGCTGGCGTGCGTTGTGCCAAACAAAACTGAATTTCGGCATCGGCGGCTACGCCTAAAAAGGCTGCAGGTATCAACGATGCGTCTGAGTTTAGTTTGCGGTAGTCTTTGTTTAATTGGTCTAATTGAGCCATAACGTAGGTATCAGAGATATTCTCGCCACTACCTAGTGCATCTCCGTTGTGGATGATGTGAAATACTACGGGAATGGTAATAACTACACGCTCGTGATTGCCACCCGATTGGATAAAATGCTGGGTTTGGTTTTCAATAGCTTCCATGCGGGTAGCCATACCCGGGTCGGTTGCTAATTGGTGTTGTAGGTTGTCCATGGCACCGCAAGAGCGTTGCGCAAAAGAAGGAAGACAAGAGAGAAGAAACAGGGTAGAAAGAGCTAATTGCTTCATAAAATGAAATTTTTTTTTAAATGATTGTGAATCGTTAGTTAGGTGATAGATAGTGTAAAAATTTGGGATGATGCACAAATCAATTGAATTGAGCAGCAAAGTAACGACTATATTTTTGCAAAACCTAATTTTTTTTGTCATTTTTGTGCAATATTTTTAGCCCCTAAATTATGCAAGATTTTGGCTAAATTTTGTTAGTTGTTTTTAAACATCAAGTTTGATTATTTATTGTGCAAATTGGCAATAAAGTTACCCATTTTGAAAAAAAATGACTTTACTGTGTATTTTTGTGTCCATAAATAGCCTCATCTTCTAGCTTTTACGCTATTTAGACGTTATTTAGTTTCAAAGTAATTGTTTTTTGCTGTTTCTAACGGATTGTGTGGTTTGCAACTCAAAGTACCTGTATTTGGGGCAAATAACTTAATTTTCGTTTTTTTTAGCAAAGATAGTTCAAGTTTTGAGTATTTATTTGATAAAATTGCTTCATTTAGCTGCATTTCAACCCGAAAATAAACTTTGAAACTCAAACCACACAATCCATTAAAAGCAGAAAGAATAAAAATCAAATCTTGTTAATCTTGTAATCCTGTCAAAAACACATGCAACACGATTATTCTTGAACTAAAAGCAATAGATATCTTACATCCGATACACGAAACACAATTGGTAAACTACCTCAACGCTACACAAATAGATATCGGATTGCTTATCAATTTTGGGCGTTCGGTAGAAGTTAAACGCAAATTTAGACTTTACACAAAAACAAAAATTTAGTCAACAGGATTGCAGGATTGGCAAGATTTAAATACCTACATCACCTTTTAAAATTCATACAAACTGTTGGCAAGCCCATTATTTCAAGAAAAAACGGCTAAATTTAAAACCACACAATCCGTTAGAAGCAGTTTTTTTGTGTGTAATTTTATTTTTTTACAAAAGCCTGACATTTTTCTTTTTAATGCTACTGTATGGTATTACGTAATAAAGGTGTGTAATGTTTCGGGAGCGAACAATATTTTTACACCAGCTATTTACTGTTTCGTTTTAGTATTAAAAAAACGCACTATCTGCTATTGCAAATAGTGCGTTTTGGGGTTTAGGTTGTTTATTAAACAACACAAGTTCATTTATTGCTAATTATCGAGCAATAACTAAACGGTTTTGTTGGCGCATCGAGCCATTATCAACTTGCACAAAGTAAAAACCTGTTTGTAGTTGGCTAACATCTAAGCCAAGGTTGTTTTGTCCTTCGGTGGCTGTTGCTTGTTGGCTTATAATTTGGCGACCGCTTACGTCAAATACCGTAATAGTTAGGTTGTTTTCGGCAGTTGATATAAAGCTGATGTTTACTTTGTCGTTACTTGGGTTAGGGAACAAGCTAATTTCCGAAATTTCGTTTTGGGCGTTTTCTAAGCCAGTGGTTCTAAAATTGCTTGCCGATGTGGCTACGTTTAACAAATAGCTATCGGTGCTGCTGAATACACCGCCATAACCGTATACTCTTAGGTAGTAGGTGTTGGTGCTTGTGGCGTTTACAATTAATTGTTCATCGTTGGTGTTGCTGTTTTCTGATGTACCTAACAAAGTGCTACTTGAGTTATAGAGTTTCATGTCGTAGTCGGCAGGCACGCTGGTCATCTGCACGCGTACCTTGGTGGCTGTGCTGGTGGTGGTAAATCGGTACCAATCTATGTCGGTACTAGTACAAATAAAAGCGGTTGAGGTAGTATTAAGTGGCAGTATTGCCGCTGTTTGTCCGGTTTCGTTTGGTTCAAAGGCAGTACAAGTGCTACCGCCGCCGCTTGCCAAAGTGGTAAAGTTACTACCTGCCACATAAGCACTTGATGTGCCCGAGCAAACCGTGGCTACTTGCCAGTTGTAAGTGGTAGATGCCGACAAGCCTGTTAAATTTAACGAGGTAGAGGCAGTACTAAGTGTTGTCCAAGAAGTAGCCGCCGATGTTTTGTATTGTACATTGTAGCTAGTAGCTCCGCTAGCAGCAGCCCACGATACAGTAGCACTTGATGAGGTAATGCTGCTTGAGCCTAACCCGCTTGGTGTGCCGCAAGTACCTGTACCGCCCGGAGGGGTGCAACCGTTAGAGGTAACTAAACTAACACGCGAGCCACCTGTAGCAAACAAGGCTTTCATGCGGTTTTTTTGTCCTGTACTAAACATCACCATACAAGCATCGTTAACATAATCCATGTAGTTCATAAACATATCGCCGCTGGGACCATTAGAGCAGGTTACCTTTGGAAAATTAGGGCACCCACCATTAGAGGTTTGCTGTGTAGGGGTATCGCTTACTTGGTCGTTGCCGCAATTGCTGTCGCCCCAAATGTGGCGAAGGTTTAACCAGTGACCAACCTCGTGGGTGGCGGTGCGTCCTTTGCCAAAAGATCCGCCCGAGGGATTAGGTGTAGCCACCGAACCTACCGAACTTGCCAATACTACAACTCCGTCTTTGGTAGATGTGCCGCCCGGAAAAGTAGCATAACCCAACAAGCCACCGCCAAGGTTAGCCGTCCAAATGTTTAGGTATTTTGTTCTGTCCCAGATAGTAGCTGGTTTAATGGTGCCATCTATATACGATGTAGAAGGCGATGCGGTGTTGTAGTTGTAGCGGTTAATGCCTGTGGTAGCAGCACCTGCCGGAGTGCGTTGTGCTAAACAAAACTGTATTTCGGAATCGGCAGCTAAACCTGCAAAGGCAGATGGCACTGAGGATACATCGGCGTTTTGTTTGCGAAAATCTTTGTTCAATTGGTCTAATTGAGCATTGATGTAGGTAGTCGAAAGGTTCTCGCTACTACCTACAGCATCGCCATTGTGGATGATGTGGAATACTACAGGTATGGTAATAACTACACGCTCGTTAGTGCTACCCGATTGGACAAAACGCTGCGTATGGTTTTCGATTTCCTCCATACGGGCTGCCATACCGGGGTCGGTTGCCAACTCGTGTTCAAGTACGTCCATAGATGCACAATTGCGCTGAGCAAACGATGGAAGAAAAGAAAGAAGTAACAGGGTAGAAAGTGCTAATTGCTTCATAAAAAATGTGTTAAAAGGTACGTAATTTACTAAAAAAATTTTGGTTTTAAAAATGGATAAAAGAGGGGTGCAAAGTAACGACTAATAAGTAACAAAAACTAACTTTTTAGGTTATTTTTGTGCAATATTTTTTTGGCTACTTAATGGCACTAAACGATTTAATTGGTATTTTGTTGTGTAAGTTTTAAAAAAAAGAAAACACCACCCCAAATTATGGCTTTAATATGACCATTTCGTTTTTACTACTTTGTTTAGGTTTATCAAACATTGTCTTTTATAGTAACGCATTATCTACCTAAAAATAAAGTTAAGCCCAATTAATTTTAAATGCCCACAAAAAATTTGGTAATCTTTATAAAAAGTAGTTTCTTTGCACCGCTAATTGTATGTTAGCCCAAATTGTTGGTTTTGTGTAAACAATTATGCCCTACAATTGTCTTTAATTGCTTAATATTCATCAATCAATAAAAACATATCAAAAATCACGCTTTCATGAACACCAAGTTTATTCTTTCCGTTATTTCGTTTTTTTGTGCCACTACCCTTTTTGCACAAGAGGCAGGCATCGAGTGCGGCAGCAGCCAACACATGCACCAAATTATGCAGCAATACCCCGATGTAGCACGCAACATAGAGGCTATTGAGCAACACACCGAGCAGTACATAAACAGCTTGGCACATCAGCCACAAACCGAAAGGGTGGTGTATACCATTCCGGTGGTGTTTCATGTGGTGTACAATACCACTGCCGAAAACATCAGCGATGCGCAAATTCAATCGCAATTAACAGCCCTAAACCGCGATTTTCGCAAACTAAACACCGATGCAAGCACTATTCCGTCGGCATTTTCGCCACTTGCCGCCGATACAGAAATTGAATTTTGCTTGGCTCAACGCGACCCCAGCAACAACATTACCACCGGCATTACCCGCACAGCAACCAGCCAAACATCGTTTGGTGTTAGTGGTGGCATTACTTATAGCTCGCAAGGGGGTAAAGATATTTGGGACCGCAGCAAATACCTAAACATTTATATCTGCGACCTTAGCCCTGCTGGTTTAGGTGGCTATGCACAACTGCCCGGCGGACCCGCCGCCACCGATGCCGTTGTAATTGATTATAGTGTGTTTGGTACAACCAATGTACCTTACCCTTATAACCAAGGACGCACCACCGTTCATGAGGTAGGCCATTGGCTTAACCTATTGCATCTTTGGGCAGATACTAACTGCGGTAACGACCTAGTTAGCGACACCCCTACCCAACAAACAAACAATACGGCTTGCCCCAATTTCCCGCACACAAGTTGCTCTAACGGACCCAACGGCGATATGTTTATGAACCACATGGATTATACCTATGATATATGCCGCAAAATGTTTTCGGTAGGACAAAAAAACCGTATGCGTGCCTTGTTTAGCGGTGGCGGCGCTCGGGCATCTATCCTTAACTCCTTGGGCTGCGTGTCGCCCGTTAGTGCCAATTGCCCCACACCCACCAATTTAACCACCACCAACATTACCACCACCAGCGCCCGTTTTAACTGGAACACCGCCAGCGGAGCCAACAGCTACAACATACAAGGACGCAAAGTTGGCACTGCCACCTGGACCAACCTAACCAGCAACACCAACTACAAACAACTAGGTGCCGTGCTACAGCCTTGCAAAAACTACGAGTGGAAAGTACAATCGGTGTGTGGCAGTGGTGTAAGTGCTTATAGCTCGGCGGTAAGTTTTACTAGCGCTTGTGCCATGCAAACACCCCAAACCACCGACCCCACCAACAACACCCAAACAGCCGCCCTCGATGTTTCGTTGAACGATATGTTTGTGTTGCCCAATCCGGCTCAAAATCACCTAAACGTTAGTTTTGGCGCCACCACCGACCTAAACACCCAACTACACATCTACGACCTAAGCGGCAAACAGGTGCTAAACATACCCGTATTGGCAAACCAAGGCTTTAACCAATTGCAAGTAGATATTACCCAACTAAGCAACGGCTATTATATGCTAATGCTCGATAACGGTGCTACACAACTACGCACAAAATTAGTGGTGGTAAAATAACCTTTAATTTGCTTGGCAATATAATTTTTGCAGGCTAATTTTAGGTTGCTCAACAAGCAAAGGTTTGCGCCTGCCCCGCTTGACGCGGTAAATGTCTTTTTTGGGGGTGATAATTAGCACTCCCTGACTCGATAAGTAGGTGGCACCCCCAAAGCACGGTAAGCGCAGCACCAAACCTGCTGTTAATCCCACATTTTACCTAATGTTGCATTAATAATCGGCAATAAATAGCAAAACTCCCTAAAAATACCTATCTTTGCAGCTCCTAAAACACACAGAAACGCAGAAATAATGGAAGCTTTATTTTCTCCCGAAGCACTCATTAGTTTACTTACCCTTACTATCATGGAAGTAGTGTTGGGGATAGATAACCTAGTGTTTGTATCTATCGTATCGTCGCGCTTGCCCAAAGAACAGCAAAAAAAAGCCCAACAAATAGGGCTTATTGTTGCCATGGGGCTACGCATTGCCTTGTTGTTTGGTATTGGCTGGTTAATTAGCCTAGAAGAGCCCGTAATTTTTATCCCCGAGCCTATACACAGCCTAATGCAGTTGCACCCCGGCGATGGTTTAAGTTGGAACGATATTATATTAGTTATAGGAGGTATCTTTTTGCTATATAAAGCCACCTCCGAAATTCACCAAAACTAGAAGGACACGAAGAAGACATGAGTACCCAAAAAGGCAAATCTGCCTTTAATGCCGTTATTGTCCAAATTACGGCGCTCAACCTTATCTTCTCCATCGACTCTATTTTAACTGCCGTAGGTTTGGTAAAAAGCGTGCCTATCATGATTATTGCCGTTGTTATCTCCATGGCAGTAATGATAGCTTTTGTTAACCCCCTAAGCAACTTTATACAAAAACACCCCACCGTAAAAATGTTGGGACTTAGCTTTTTGTTGCTCATCGGTTTTATGTTGGTTGCCGAAGGTTTTCATCAACACGTACCCAAAGGATACATCTACTTCTCTATTTTCTTCTCTATCATCGTCGAAACACTCAATATCCGTATGCTTAAAGCAAAAGATAAACCCGTTGATTTGCGCGATGAATACGTAGATAACTCGGCAGGGCAACAGTAGTTTTTTTAGGCTGTTGGCTATCTATCCGCTAAAAGTTCATAATCCTTAGTCAAAAAAAGTCGTTCCTTCTTCTAATCAGAAAAAGGAACGACTTTTTTATTTTTTAATTACTTGCTGTACAAAACACCAAATGCTGCATCTAACAAGCAATGTAACCCCTATAGCAGACAGCTAATTAGCAATAACAGGCAGTTCTATAAATTCGTCTTTTTTAAACGCCACATGGGTATAATCTTGTAAATGGTTGTAAACACTATCGCGCTCAATGGGACAACGCCCAACGGCTTTTATCAACTCGACCAATTGTTGGGTAGATAAGCTGGGGTGTTGCTCTTCGGAGCCAGCCATCGAGTAAATTTTGGTGGTGTCGTCAATTGTTCCATCAACATCATTTACGCCAAAAGCCAACGATAGCTGTGCTGTTGTGCGTCCAATCATGGGCCAGTAGGCTTTTATATTGGCAAAATTATCGAGGTAGATGCGGGCTACGGCATAGTTACGCAAATCCTCTACAACGGTAGACTCGGGTAGGTGGCTCATTTCGTTGTTTTCGTGCCTAAATTTTAGGGGTATAAAACAGTTAAAACCACCTGTGCGGTCTTGCAACTGTCGCAGGCGTTCCATGTGGTCTATACGGTGCCAGTATTGTTCTATGTGTCCGTACAACATAGTGGCGTTTGAGGGTATGCCTAATTTGTGTGCTGTTTCGTGGATAGCCAACCATTCGTCGCCGGTGCATTTATCGGCACAAATTACCTCGCGTACGCTTGGGTGAAAAATCTCGGCGCCACCACCCGGTATCGAATCCAAACCTGCGTCTTTAAGTGCTTGTAAGCCTTGCTCGTAGGTTAATTTTTCGCGCTTAAACATATAGTGGTACTCAACAGGTGTAAAAGCTTTTACGTGTAGGTTGGGGCGATGTGCTTTTATTTTTTTGATTAAACTTACAAAAAACGGCACATTCATTTGCGGAATAACGCCGCCAACAATATGCACTTCGGTAACGGGTTTGTGGTCGTAGCTGCGCACAATGTTCATCATATCATCTTCGGTTAGTACCCAGCCTTCGTCTTTTTGTTTTATAAGGCGCGAGTACGAGCAAAATTTACACGAATAAACGCACAAATTGGTTGGCTCGATATGAAAATTGCGGTTAAAATAGGTATTATCGCCATGTTTTTGTTCGCGAACATAATTGGCTAACATGCCTAAAAAGCTAAGTTCGGCTTTTTGGTACAACAAAACGCCCTCATCGAAGGTGATGCGTTGGTTGTTTAGCACCTTTTCGGCAATTTGGCGCAAATCGGCACTTAGGTTTGGGTTATTTAATAAGGCGTTGATATTGGCAGCAGTTGTCATATTTTTTAAGTTTATTTTGTGTTTGGCTGAAAGATTGTAGCAATGGTGCTTAGTAGTCATTCAACATAATACTGTCGGATATAAATTTTGAACTTGGTTATGGGCTATCTTTTTTGGACCATCTTAAGGTAGACTACTTAGTTTGGTAAGCACTTTTAGTTACCACAAAGGTACTATGTTTTTACGAACTTTCAAAATTTATTGAAAGTTTAACACTAATTTTAGGTCAATGTTCAGGCAATTAGCTTTTATTTGCCTTTTTGTTAAATTTAGGTATTTAGCTGCATCGTACAATATTAAAAAACCACCACTTTGGCTCTATAATTTGTTTGTCCGTTTTGCATTATGTTTAGCAGATACATGCCTGTGGGCAATGCTTGTTTGTTAAACGATAAGGTTTGTTTGCCTTTGGGCAGATGAGCGGCGTACAACAATTTAACGGCTTTGCCACACATATCGTACAAATAAATTTGGGTATAGGCGGCTTCGGTTTGGTCAAAATCTATGTTTAGCAAATCTACAACGGGGTTTGGGTAGGCTGTTAGGGTGTTTGTGGTGGGTATGGTGGGGTTTATGCCAACGGCTTCGGGGGTAACTTGGGCAATCCAGTTGCGCCAATTGCCGTTGTTTTTGGGTGCCTGCCCCAATATCCACACACTTGCTGTATTGTATTGGCGTTGTGCGCCCGTATAGTCGCCCCATCTACACGAGCCACCATCGCAGCCAACCGTAACGGTATTTACTCCCGCTTTTACCAATATTGGTGATGTTGGGTTAAGGTTGTTGTCTATATTAACAACGCGCATTTCGGGGTATAGGGTGTTGCTACTTGCCAAGTACACCATGCTTATTGCTTGGTCGGTTTCGGTTGCACCACTCGATGCAATACCCGGATAAGCAAGGTCAATATCGTTATCCCAAAGTACATAGCGGGTATTACTGGCTGTTGCCACATCAAGGCGGTTATAGGCAATGCCGTTCCAGCCTGCTGCATCGGGGCTGCCCGATTGTCTGTCCATAGCAAAAGCATAATGCACCACCCCATCTAAATAAAAAGCGCTGCGCACCACCGAGCCATTGGTGCGCATTTTGTTACTGCTACCCGGCTGATAGGCGTTTGAGCCACGTTCAAAATAATCGGTGGCGATGTTGTAGTACACAAAATCGGGGTTGTTGTCGAGGTCGTCGGTTAGGTCGTAAAATTTTACCGACGAGCCTTCGTTGGCGCTTTGTGTGGCAATAAAATAAGCGCCCGGACCATAGCTGCCCGCTTGCCCCCACGATAGCGGAGCAAGGGTAAAGGGGTTTCCTGCCAAATCGTACCAATATTGATACGACAAGGCGGTGCCTGTATAGCCATCAGCTTTTTTAATTTGATAGATAAGGGCTTGGTCGAAACCACTGGCAAAGGCATTGCCCGAAATATATAGCTCGTTTTGCGATAAACCGACAGAGGGATAATCGAACCACGAATTGTTGTTGAGCGGATTGCCACTTAGCTCGTACAAATACCAGCCATTGCTTGGGTTGTTGGTGATAGAAAAACACAACAAAATTTTGGAATTGGCAGGTGTACGGTCGTTGAGGATAAGCATAATAAAACGGTCGGCAACTTCGTCGTACAATACGCGGGGGTCAAATAGGTCGTTTGATAGGTCAAAATCGGAAAATAAATTGGCAAAGGTTGTTTCGCTCAACAAAGTACCGTTGCTGTTAAAATACGACAACTGCGAGTTGATAACACTTACAATAATACCACCATTAGAGATAGCCAAATGGTTGTCGGGCGGATACCAATTGGTGGTAATATTGCCCTCGAACGATGCGCCCAAGTACAAATTGTTCGATTCTTGGGCAGATTCTTGCTTATTGGCAGGCAAAAAGGGCTGTGGTATTTTTTGTTTTGCCAAAAGTTGCGTATATTTACGCCCCTCTTTCTGTAACTGTCGTTTTTGCCATGCTTCGGTTTGAGGTTCGTTGTCTTCGGTGTGGCTAATACTGTGCGATGTAAGTTTAACATGCCAATCGGGTAAATTAGGTTTTATGTTAATAATACCCTTAAAAGTGCCGTGTTGTATACCCGATTTTTTAGCCGCATTTTTTTGAGCCAATTGGCTTGGAGGCAAAACTTTGCGATGTTGTGCTTGTGCTACCAAACTAAGTAAGCAAAAACAGAAAAGTAAAACGCTTATTTTTTTCATATTAATATTTTTTTATACATAAAAAATTGAGCATTAGAAAATACTTATTCCCTCACACTTAAAATTTCTGTATCATATAGAATAAATTCCAGTATATTATCAGACAAATATACACTTATTTTATTAGAAAATAATAGTACCTTTTACCACATCAATTAGACCAAATGAAGATTTTTGACTTTTTTTTGATTTTTATTTTAACCCTTCACACACACTATACCAAAGCCGACGTATTTAGGATATTAGACCTCGAAAAAGATGCCCTGCAATGCCGTATAGATATGACAGAACGAGCTACAACCGAATTGCTAATATCTACCTACATTATAAAAAAAGACGATATTGGATTAGGCATGTTAAAGTTATTGATAGAAACTGCCGCCCGAGGGGTAAAAGTTAGGGTAATTTTAGATTCGTTTGGCAACGAATTGCCGCCGTCGTTACTCTTTTTTTTGGCAGAAAAAGGCGTAGAAGTGCGTATTTTTAATAGAGCTCGTTTGTTTGAGATACATACTTTTATGGACAGGATGCACGGCAAAGTATTGATAGCCGATATAGAACACATGATTGTGGGCGGCAGAAACCTAACCGAAGAGTATTTTGAGTTAGACCCCATAGGCAATTTCTTAGACCGCGAGGTGTATACCAACAACAAAAAAGTAGCCGCCGATGTTCGCAAACATTTTTATGCCATGTGGAACAATAAGCGATTAACAAGCATAAAAGTGCGTAAATATCCAAACGACAGAAACAATGCTTATTGGCAAAAACAGATAGATGATGCTTGGGTATCGCTACAAAAAAGAACCAACCTAACACAAAACTCAACCACCGATTGGGCAAACGCACCCGCAACAACCGAAGTACATGCCACCTACGATAATTTTCTGCGAAAAAAAGACGGAAAAGTTGAAATCTCTGACAAAAAAGACCGACGTGGAACACGCCAATTAATAGCCCTGATAGACTCGGCAAAACACACCATTGACATCGAAAATCCCTATTTTCATGCAACACCACGCTGGGATAGGGCATTTAAACGAGCTACCCAAAGGGGGGTAAAAATTAGGCTATTAACCAACTCCGAGTGCACCAACGATGTACTAATAATGCAAGCCGTTTATAGGCGAGCAAGACCCCATTACCTAAAAATGGGCATACAAATATGGGAGTACGAGGGCAACAAACGCTTACACACCAAGGCTTTTGTTGTAGATACTTTAACCGTGTTAATTGGCAGCTATAACATACATGCCCTGTCCGAGAAAAATAATACCGAGGTTTGTTTGTGGGTAAAAGATACCACTATTGCTGCCCAAAATCTGCACATAATGAACCTAAATTTATTATCTGCCAAATATATACAACCAAACACCATCAATTTATCTAACCAATATTTTGAGGACAATGCCCAATGCCTACCTAAAGGAAAAATAACAAACCTATTTATGCGCACATTAGCCCCTTTGTTAAGCTGGGTTATGTAAAAATAAACGCAATTTTTTCAAAAAAAAAAGCTAATTTTGTGCTACAAACACACAATAATGCTACTTTTGCATTAAAATTACAAATTAGCTAACATTAATACCCAAAAAATATGGAAAACCCCCATCTTTCTCCAAACGAGGAACCAGAAAAAAAAAGTAATATCTCGCTCGACGGCTTATCATCACGAGCCATCGAGCAAATTAAAACAGAGTTAGATGATGATATGTTTAAACAAAGCGTAATAGATGATCTAACTAACAACCCCAAGTACCTCCCATTTTTTAATCAATACTCCGATTTTAATCGCAAATCGTTTATCGAATGGTATGCGAACAAACGCCTGCTTTGCAAAAAGTATGGTTCAATGTATCTAAAACAAAAAGAAGAAAATCACATACAACACATACAGGAAGCATACGAGTGCTTATCCGAAATAAATCAGAAAAAAATATTTGACAAACAGTGTCTTTGGAGAGCCGAACAAATAAAAATAGATCAAATACAAATTAGTGAAGATTTTAAAATATGGGAAGATTACCCTATGTGCTGTCCCTTTATTGACCCAATTACAGCTGATGATGTAGCATTGTACAAAAAATACATGCTATCTGATGAATATGAAGAAACTGATTATTACTATGGCTGGCAAGATTATGACGGCATAAAAAACGCTTTTGATAGCACCAATGATGACAATGAAGACAGCAAACAATTCTTCTTTTTTGACATAGAAAGTGTCCCATCTTGGTACGAATTTTACGATTTCCATAAAGCCACACAGCTACTAATGCTGCCCGATATCAGGGGCAAAAAAGAAGATTTCTATATAGATTTAGCCCGAGAAAAAGCACAAAAAGAACACGAAGAAGAACAAAAAAAGAATCCACCTATAGTAAAACCCAACGACCCTCGTCCGGCATTATACTTAGGCGAAGGGCAAAATGTCTATAAATTTATGGCAATGTTCGAAGACCCCGAAGTACTCGAAGCAGCTAAAGCAATGGACGAAGAGATTGACCTATTAGATGATCACGAATTTGAACAAGCCTGTAGCTATCTGTCTAACACCGCCCCCAACTATGTTATCACCAAACAAGGCAATTGGCGAGACCTTATTGTAGAAGCCGCCGAAACACACCGACGACATGCCGTAGCCAATATGTTAGAAGCTGCTTACGAAGAATATTTGTTTAAACTCGAAATGGGTTTGTTGGTATTACCCGCAGACTATAAAAAAGACAAACATGGATTTGATATTTCGGAAATGAACAAAAAAATGATTCTCGAAGGACGAATACTAAATGGCGAAGAACCTAACTTAGACTTTTAAAACCACAAAACATGCGCGAACCCGCTTTTATTAAACAAAACGCCGACCGTTGGAAACATTTCGAAGGCTTAATGCAAGGTAACAACCGACACAAAACTACCCCCGACGAAAAAGCCGACCTGTTTATACAACTAACCGACGACCTATCGTATGCCAAAACATTTTATCCTAAAAGCCGAATAACCACTTACTTAAACGGCTTAACGGCTAATGTACATAGGGCTATCTACAAAAATAAACGCGAAGAAACCAACCGATTTTGGCAATTTTGGGCTTACGAACTACCCGAAATTATGTACCAATGTCGCAAACAGTTGCTATATTCGTTGCTTATTACCCTTATTTCGGTATCATTGGGCGTGCTTTCATCGAGCTACGACCCTACATTTCCGAACCTTATACTAGGCGACAACTACATAAACATGACCACCGAAAACATAGAACGAGGCGACCCAATGGGCGTATACAAAGACCCCAACGCCGAAGCTATGTTTTTAGCCATTACCTTCAACAACATTCGCGTATCGTTTTTTGCTTTTGTTAGCGGCGTGTTTCTGTCCATAGGCACCGTTTATCTGCTATTTTCTAATGGCGTAATGCTGGGCGCATTCCAATATTTTTTTTACGAACGTGGCTTGTTCTTAACCTCCTTTTTAACCATCTGGATACACGGAACCCTCGAAATTTCGGCAATTGTTATAGCTGGCTGCGCAGGTTTGGTAATGGGCAACAGCATTCTGTTTCCGGGCACTTATTCACGCTCCGACTCGTTTTTGATGGGCGCCCGCAAAGGGCTTAAAATTGCCATTGGCTTAGTACCCATTTTTATTACCGCTGGCTTTTTAGAAAGCTACTTAACCCGACACACCGAAATGGACATTGTAAGCAAAGCAAGCATCATCATCATATCCGCCCTATTTATTATCACCTATTTTGTAGTATACCCCATGGTATTGCACCGCAAACAAATCGCTTAATGGTGCCAACCTACTTCCATCTACCCTTTAAGCAAACCCTTAAACAACCTCAAAACGCCCCGCTTGACGCGGAATATGTCTTTTTTGGGGGTGATGATAGGTTTACCCAAAGTTGTACAGCCTATGGCACCCCCACAGCACTGTTAGCCCCACACAAAACACACCAAAATCTCAAATATAGCACCCAAACCAACAAACATAACACACTTTACTTAAACTCAAACAATCAATAATTAATAATCAATAATTAACTAAATGTCACGTATCATCAAATCGGGCTTAATACAAATGAGCCTACCCAAAACCGAAGGCGAAGGAACTATCCAAGAAATAATGCAAGCAATGCTCGACAAACACTTGCCTTATATAGAAGAAGCCGGGCGCAAAGGCGTTCAGATTCTTTGCTTGCAAGAAATATTCAACACCCCTTACTTTTGCCCCGGACAAGACAAAAAATGGTATGCCTCTGCCGAAAGCGTACCCGGTCCCACCGTAGAACTAATGCAAGAAATTGCCCGAAAATACCAAATGGTTATTATTGTACCCATCTACGAGCGCGAACAAGCAGGCTATTTGTACAACACAGCCGCCGTAATTGATGCCGATGGCACTTATCTAGGCAAATATCGCAAAAACCACATACCACAAACAACAGGTTTCTGGGAAAAATTCTTTTTCAAACCCGGCAATTTGGGCTACCCCGTTTTTCAAACCAAATACGCAAAAATTGGCGTATATATATGCTACGACCGCCACTTCCCCGAAGGCGCACGCGCCCTAGGTATAAACGGCGCCGAAATTGTATACAACCCCTCGGCTACCGTAGCAGGCTTGTCGCAGTACCTCTGGAAATTAGAGCAACCCGCACATGCCGCCGCAAATGGCTATTTTATGGGCTGTATAAACCGCGTAGGCGAAGAAAAACCCTGGGATTTAGGACGCTTCTACGGAACATCTTACTTTGTTGACCCACGCGGACAGATAATCGCACAAGCATCAGAATACGACGACGAACTACTTATTGCCGATTTTGACCTAGATATGATAGACGAAGTGCGCTCAACATGGCAGTTTTTCCGCGACCGTCGCCCCGAATCGTATGGCGATTTAACCGCACTCTAATAAACAACAAACGAAACGTTCCCCCAAAAAAGGGAACGTTTCGTTACCTAATATTTTTCAATTTCAAATTATTTACTATGAATACAATTACGCCAACTGCATCGCCCCAAAAACGAATCAAAAAATTTCCACAACCCAAATTACTTACCTATAACGACTATCTGCGCCTAACCCCAGCCGATAGTGCTAATTATGAATTACAAAACGGAAAAATCGTATACATGCCCTCTCCAATATTCAAACATCAAGAAACCCAAAATTTACTAAGCACCTACCTTACCCTACATGTGTTGCAACACAAGTTAGGCAAAGTAGTAACTGCCCCAATGGATACCAAATTTAACGAAAATAATGTTTTTCAGCCCGATATACTATTTGTACAGCAAAACAGATTGTCTATTATCAACAAAATAATAGAAGGAGCCCCCGATTTAGTCGTCGAAATATTATCGCCTGCTAACGATGCCAAAGAAATGAGCTATAAAAAATACATCTACGAAACAAGCGGCGTAAAAGAATATTGGATAATAAACATAGAACAACAAACTTTAATACAGTATCTTTTGGTAGATAACGAACTTCATCGCCAAAAACAATTAACCATAACCGATACCTTACACGCAGCAACAATACCCAACTTTAGCATCGCACTACAAGCTATTTTTGCAGAATAATTTTACACAAATATACAAGAACCCACTTTGTAGTAATTTTTATACACTTTTAAAACAAAAATAAAATAACATAACTTAATGCCAGAATACAAACACCCTGCATCAGAACAAGATTTTGAACAAAATTTTGCCTCTATAAAACCCCTTATGAACGCAACCGAGGCATATTACGAAAGTTCGCGTTGTTTGTTTTGTTACGATGCCCCCTGCATAAAAGCCTGCCCCACCGAAATTGACATACCCTTATTTATCCGCCAAATAAATGGCAATAACCCACTTGGGGCAGCCCAAACCATTTATCAATCCAACCATTTTGGTCATGCTTGCGGCAAAGTTTGCCCCACCGAGGTACTCTGCGAAGGAGCCTGTGTATACAATCACCAAAATGTAAAACCCATCGAAATTGGCAGATTGCAAAGCTTTGCCACCCAAAAAGCCATCAACAGCAACAAAAAAATGTTTGGTTTAAAACCCAATAACGGCAAAAAAGTAGCCATTATTGGAGCAGGGCCTGCGGGTATTTCGTGCGCCTGCGAGCTACGCATGAATGGCTTTGACGTAACTATCTACGAGGCAAAAGCACAACCGTCGGGGCTAACCGTTTATGGCGTTGCACCCTACAAAATTACCAACCAAGAGGTTTTAGAAGAAATGGCATACCTCCAAAATCAGTTCGGATTTACCATTTTGTACAATCACCCTATCGCCACCAAACAAGATTTGCAAAACCTAGAGCAACAATTTGATAGCATATTTTTGGGCATCGGCTTGGGCGAAACCTCCCAAATAGGCATATTGGGCGAAGATTTAGACAACTGCTTTGGAGCCGTTGAGTTTATCGAACAACTAAGAATGGAACACCACCAAGTACAAGTACCCCAAAATGTAGTGGTGTTAGGTGGCGGAAACACAGCCATGGATGCCGCCTCGGAGTGTGCACGCATGGGCTCCGAAAACGTTATCTTGGCATATCGCCGCGAAAAAGAAGCTATGGGTGCCTACGATTTTGAGTACGAATTAGCCAAAACCGCAGGTGTAAAAGGCTTGTTTAATGCACAACCTATCGAAATTGTGGGCGAAAATGGCTGCGCAATAGGCGTAAAATTTGTGCAAACTACCACGCAAAATGGGCAACTAAAAACCATCGAAAATAGCGAATTTGTGGTGCCTTGCAATTGGGTAATTAAAGCAACTGGGCAAAGTAAAAGAGTGCAGTTTTTGCAGATGATAGACGGACTTGAACTAGATTCTAAAAAACGCATCGTTATTAACCCTAATACCTACCAAACTACTAACCCGCGTTATTTTGCCGCTGGCGATGCCGTAAATGGTGGTAAAGAGGTAGTAAACGCCGTTGCCGAAGGACGAAAAGCAGCAAATGCTATTGTAAATTGTAATTTATAAATTGTAAATTGTAATTTATCAACAACACAATCAGGTCGTTGAGCACTTGCCAAATTGCGATAGTTGAGCCTAATCGAAACGGCTGCTTATTACCATTATTCAACGTTTATATCAAATTTTGTGCAACTACACAACAATTTCTAATTTCATCCACTAAACATTAATCACTTATAAACATAATATGGCAAATTTATTCACCAATTTTGCGGGTATCAAATCGCCCAATCCATTTTGGTTGGCATCGGCACCGCCAACAAACAGCGGCTATCAAGTAATGAAAGCCTTTGATACAGGTTGGGGTGGCGCCGTTTGGAAAACAATGGGCGTACCAGTTGTTAATGTATCGAGCCGCTACGGAGGTGTTAATTATAGAAATAACCGACTTATTGGCTTAAATAACATAGAACTAATCACCGACCGACCACTTGCCGATAACCTGCGCGAGATAGAAGAAGTAAAAAAACGTTTTCCGGACCATGCCATTATTGCCTCGTTGATGGTAGAAACCCGCGAAGAATGGCACCAAATTGTGCGCGATGTTGAAAATGCCGGAGCCGATGGCATAGAACTAAACTTTGGCTGCCCACATGGCATGTGCGAGCGCGGCATGGGGTCGGCAGTAGGGCAAGAGCCTAGGGTGCTAAAAACCATTGTAGAGTGGGTAAAAGAGGTAGCAAAAGTACCCGTTATTGTAAAACTTACACCTAATATATCCGACATTACCCGCCCTGCTATAGCCGCCCGCGAAGGTGGAGCCGATGCCATATCTTTAATCAACACCATTCAAAGCATTGTAGGTGTTGATATTGATAATTTTGTTGCTTACCCAATCGTTGACGGAAAAAGCACCAACGGCGGCTATTGCGGACCCGCCGTAAAACCAATTGCCATGAATATGCTCAAAAATTGCGCCCAGCATCCAAATGTCAACTTGCCTTTGTCGGGTATTGGTGGCATCGAAAACTGGCGCGATGCCGTTGAGTTTATTTTGTTAGGCGCAGGCAATGTGCAAGTTTGTACAGCAGTAATGCACTACGGTTTTGGCATTATCCGCGAAATGGTAGCAGGTTTATCGCAATATATGGACGAAAAAGGCTTCGAAACCATCAACGATTTTAAAGGTAAAGCCCTACCAAATGTACTACATTGGGAAGATTTAAACCTAAAATATAAAGTAGTTGCCAGTATCAACAAAGACAAATGTATTGGCTGCCAACTGTGTTATACCGCCTGCGAAGACGGCGCGCACCAAGCCATAGGCGTTTTGCACAACGGCGACAGAGTACCTTATATTAAAGAAGAAAACTGTGTGGGTTGTAATTTGTGTTCGTTGGTTTGCCCCGTTGAGGAGTGCATAACCATGGAACGCCGCGACGATGCCACCGAAGTACTTAGCTGGAAAGAGCGCACCTTGGCGAACGATATCCCAACTACCTTTAACGACCCACGGGGCGGCGGTGTGCATCACCCCGTTTATCTGCCAAACGAAGCCTTTGAAACACCTAAACCTGTGCATTATAAGGCGTAAAAGGTTAATTTTTTTAATAAAAAACTATGCCCGACTTTGACACCAACATGCCTAAAAAATTAATATTCGATACCACTTATTCACCATTAATTGGCTATCATGTATTTATAATAGGTCTCGTACTGCTGTATTTTATGACAGTATTGTATCTAAATTACATTTTTAATTTATATATTAGTTGGGCGTACTACACAAGTCCTTTTGTAGTATTTATTACTATATTAATTTGCATGGGTATTATCCAACACGAAAAAAATACCTATCGCATAAACCTAATGCAGTACGATAATGGCAGATGGTGTATAGAACACCAAAGCAAGCAACAAACCAATTGTTATTTTTCTCCGTTTGAGATAAGCTATTGGTGGGAACAAAAACCAACAAAAGACAGAAACTATTTTAGTATATTTGTAAAAATTACCGACATTGACCATAAAACCCTTGTTATGCAGCAAGAGTTGTACCCTTGGCAAGAGTTGCCAGATGATTGGTACTATGGTGATATGGAATTGCAAGCAGATATAAAAGCAGTAAAGGGCTTAGAAAACTTACTTATCGCACTCAAAACTTATACACAACACAACAACAACAACTAATATTTGCTTATGAAAATACCCGAATTACGCATAAAAATAAAAGACTATACCAAAGAAGATTTGGCTACTTTAGTAACCGAATTGTACAAAGCCATACCCAAAGCTATGCGCGAAGAACGCAACTTAGATGCACTTATCAACGACATAAATCAGTACAAAACGGTACCCACCTCGAAACGCATTGCCGACAAAGACGTAGTGATTAATGTTGAAGAAATAGAAACCTTTATATCCAATGCCGAAGAACAGTATTATCAATTTCCTAACAAAATAGTAAGCAAACAAGAGCGCCCCAAATGGCGTTTTAAAGTAAGGGCATGGCACCGAGATTTGCTAATAGCTATTAAACAAAATCCCGATGATATTAAATTATACGGCGAGTTACTACAAAAATTATTTGTATTAATGTGCAAAGCTCAAAGTGGAGTGATATTTAATACCACCGAGCCTTTTAATTCGATAGGTATAGAAGCAGAAGTTTTTTTAGAAAACATACTGCACATCACTCATTCGTATCAAACACCCGACGAATTTGTAAACAATGCCATTAGTATCTCCTGGAACCTGTGGGACACATCTTCTACCACCATTGCATTTTTTAAACAATATGGTTACTTGGAAATGGGTATCGAAAAAACAATTGCTATTTGGGAAAAATACGAAACCGATTACCAAACAAAATTGTCAGCCTATAATGCCCTTAAGCCGAAAGAAAGAAAAAACATGTATCCACCCAGAGAATATGACTATACTTCGATTCAAAACACACTTGCCGATTTTATTATATTGCATTATAAAGCCCTCGAAGATGTAGAGGAAATAGTAACGGCAACTAAAAAATACCACAAACACAGCCCAGAAGTTATATTATACATATTGGTGTCAAATTTGTTGGCTACTGGCGAGGGCGATGTTATTGTGCGCGAAATTACCGCCGCCGAACAACAAGGCGTTAAACCACGGGCAAGTTTGTTATCCGTAAAAGAACAAATTTTACTAACTGGCGAAGTTCCGAGATTCATACGCTAAAAAAGAGGCTGTCTCGAAATTACGAGATAGCCTCTTTTTATATGGTTTTTTAAGTATTTTTAATAGCCCAAAGTAAAACACACAAAAAAAACAGCCTATTCAATTACGGATAGGCTGTTTTTTTTATTTGCAAGAAATAATTTGTTCGGGTTAATTATCCGGTACAAAAGTAGATATACGCATTTCTATTTTATTTTGCCCAATATATTGTGCTTTGCTCTTGTACGGTTTCGAAGAGTTGTAAAAAAATCTTCGGAGTGCCCGGTCTTTGCCGTTTTTGTTGCTATTTTTAATCAATAGAAGCCTCTTTACCTCGCTCATTTTGCTCGGTTAGTGTCCAACTGTCGGTAGCGGTAGTTTGTAGCCAAATTTTGCGCGACTTTCTGAAAACTTGCACATTCAAACCGTAATGTTCGCGAAATTCGGTTTCCAGTGTACTCACTTTTTTATGCCCGTTAATGCTAATGTGTCCTTCGCTATCTTTACTGCGCACTTCACCAATAGTTAAGGTACTATCAATTTCGTCTTTAGGTTGCGAGCCAGCAGCCGTTTCGTGTGCTGTTTTGTAAAAAATTAATTTTAAGAACGGAAACTGTTTGCGAAATCCGTCTTGTATTGTTTCGATACTTATATCGTTATCTATTAAAATTTCGGACATAAAATTGTTTTTGTTTAAGTTTGATGTTGTTTTGAGGTGCAAATATAAGCCATTTTAGTTAATCGGTGCATCTTTTGGGTTTCTTTATTTTGTTAAATGCCATAAATAGCCTAATTTTGTGGGTAAAATACGCTTTTATGAAACAGATTTTCTACTTCGTCACTTTTTTTGCATTTTATTGTTCTACTTACTCGGTTTTAGCACAAACTTACTACGTATCTACTACAGGTAACGATACCAACAACGGCACCACCGAAGCCACCGCTTGGCGAACCATTCAGAAGGCAGCTAACTCGGCAACTGCAGGAAGCACCGTTTATATAAAAGCAGGTACTTATAACGAAAAGATAGTAATGGGTATAAATGGTACATCTGGTAACTACATCACCTTTACCCATTTTGGCACCGATGTTGTAACCATTGATGGCACTGGGGTAAGCGGAACCATTTTGCTAAAAATCCGCAACAAAAGCTATTTGCGCATTGTAGGGCTACATTTTACCAACTGCATAGGCAACGATAGCCAAGGTATTTTGGTAGATGGTACATCGCACCACATCGAGTTACGCAATAACTACATCTCTAACATCCATTTTTCATCAAACCCAAATGCTACCGCAACAGCCAGCACCAACTCGCAACCGCTAATTGTGTATGGCACCAGCAACACGCCAATTACCAACTTAATTATAGACGGAAACGAAGTGTTTAACAGCCGTACCGGATACAGCGAAGGTTTGGCAGTAAATGGCAATGTAGATGGTTTTGAGATTACCAATAATTTGGTACACGACCTAACCAACATTGGCATTGATGTAATTGGACACGAAGGTACTTGCCCCACACCCTCGCTCGACCAAGCCCGCAATGGCGTAGTGCGATACAATAGGGTTTGGCGATGCAGCTCGCCTTATGCCGAAGCCGCGGGCATTTACACCGACGGAGCACGCGATATAGTGATTGAAAACAACGATATTTCGCATGGGCAATATGGCATTTCTATAGGTTGCGAAAACCAAGGCAAAACCTCATCGAACATTATTGCCCGCAACAACCTAATTTACCGCAATGGCACTGCCTGTGTCGATTTTGGCGGATACGATTATCCCTCAACAGGCAAAGTTATCAACTCGCAATTTTATAACAATACCTGCTTTTTAAACGACACAACGAACTCCTCAACAGGCGAATTAGCCATTACCTACACCGAAAACTGCTCGTTGCGCAACAACCTAATAGTAGCTACCAACCAAGGCACTTTGGGATACAAAGCCTTTAACTCTATTGGATTAACCCTCGATTATAATGTGTACTACAGCACACTTGGTAGCAGTAATGTTGGTTGGGGTTGGGACGACGACTGGATTGGTGGCTTTGCTAACTATCAAACCCAAACGGGTAAAGATGCCCATTCGGTGTTTGTTAATCCTTTGCTAACCAACACCACGCCACAATCGCCCGACTTGCATTTGTTGTGCAACTCGCCCTGCATTAATGCCGGCGACCCTAACCTAATTGCCGCAGCTACCGAGCTGGACATGGACAACCAAACACGCACCTACAACAACCTAACCGATGTTGGAGCCGATGAAGTACAAGCCACAACGCCCATTATAATGGGTAATAACAATATTTGTAGCGATAATCTAACCCAAACCTACAGCACCGCTGCCGTATCGGGTGCTACCTACACTTGGGCAGTTACCAACGGAAACATCACCGCAGGGCAAGGTAGCAACACCATTACCGTACAATGGAACAATACTAGTGCCGGAACAGTTAGCCTAAGTGTTGAGCCCTAGTTTTTGGGTAGATGAACATAAAATATAATTAGCCAAAAATTTCCTGCTCTACCAATTCGCATAAAATATGCCCTATGGTAATATGAGCTTCTTGTATACGAGGTGTGTCGGTAGCTGGCACATTAAGTAAATAATGGCACTTATCAGCCATTTTACCCCCTGTTTTGCCTGTCATGCCCACTACGATTAAACCGTTTTTTTGTGCTTCATCAACGGCAAGCAGTATGTTTGGCGAATTGCCCGACGTTGACAAGGCAATCAACACATCGTTTGGTTTGCCAACAGTTTGTATCATACGCTCAAAAACGTGGTCGTAGCCAAAGTCGTTGGCAACAGCCGTTAGGTACGAAAAATTAACCCCCAAAGCCTCGGCAAACAAACCCTGTCGGTTTAGGTAAAACCTACCCGACAACTCGGCGGCTATGTGTTGTGCATCGGCGGCACTACCTCCGTTGCCACACAACCAAACTTTGGCATCGGTTCTAAAAGCCTTTATCATAGCTAAAGCAACCTGCTCAATATTGTTTAATAAGGCAGTATCGAGCAAAATGGCTTGTTTTGTTTCTATCGAGCGTTGAAATATGTTGGCAATGTGCTTAATCATCAATAAAAATTTAAAAGTGTTTGGCTACAGTCTGTCTGCAAGGTTATGCTCAATTTGCTACCTAAGTGTTGTTGTTTTTTAATATGTAAATCATTTACAAAAAAAATACATTTGCGCAATTTAAACCGTTTGCCAAGTAGTTATAGGGGTTTTAAGATAACAACTATCTTATTGTTTTTTATTTTATAACGGAGACACAAAGAGCATAGAAGCAACCTCCTCCATGTTCTTTGTGTTTTTTTTTTTTTTTTTTTTTTTTTCAACCGGGGGGGGGTCGGTAGGGAAAAAAGCGTTGATTATTTTCAAAGTCGTTATCAAAATGTGGGTAATAAGCGTTATTTTATAGTTCGTCTAATAGGTTTTTGTTCACAAAAAACATACCTATATACATACCGCTATTGTTGCCAGTAAGTTTAAAATAGTAGCGTCCGGCGGGTAGGTTTGGTAAAGTAATATTGTGCGATACGGTACCTGTTTCAATGGTATCTTGCAGTACCACATCTTCTTGGTTATTTTCGATACTTAACACAAGCGGTTCGGTTAGGGCAGCAGCCCACGCAAAGGTAAGGGTATCGTTGGGTAAAAAATTACTACCGTTTTGGGGTTGTAGCAAGGCGGTACCTGCTGCCCGCAGGTCGGCGTGGCTTAGGGCTTGTTCGTAATGGGCTACGGGCTCAAACATTGCCAAAATATCTTCGATTGAAAAAGTTTCGCTGGTTTCGGTCGTTCTCCACAAGCCAAGGTAGTGGTATTCGGTTTCGATGCGCATAAGCGTTCCACGAAACTCATCGAAAGGTTTGTCCGATAATATATTTTTTAGCTTATCTTGTAAAAAAGCATCTTCGGCAAAGTTGCTGTCGGTACTTAGCCGTTTGTTGTAGGCTTGTTGTTCGTCGGCAGATAATTTACCAGCAATGGCATCTTGTATCTGTTCAAAATCTTGTTGAGTTATCATGATTTGCGTTTTTTGTTGGTGTAGTTAGTTAAAAACGGAAAACCGTCTATTAATTCGCGATAATATGGGCTGTTTTTTATTGCTTGTGCCATTTTTATGCTGCATCGGTATAAGCGCGATTTAGACATATCTATGCTAATTTGCAATAAACTAGCAATTTCTTCGTGCGATTGCTCTTCTTCGTGTTTTAGCCTAAAAATAGTTTTACACTCTTCGGTTAGTTCAAGCAGTAGTTGCCTAATTACATGGCTAAGGTCGTTTTCGTAGATGGTTTCGGTTATTTGGTCGGTGTAATCATCTATATCCGATGCGTAAGGATTGTCGGTATCGTCGTCAAAATCGTGGCGGCTACTTTCGGTTATCGTTATGTCGGTATAGGTATATTTTTTATTATCGCGCAATCGTTTTAACCAAATATTATTGGCAATACTATGTATATAGCTCGAAAATTTGGCATTTAGCACAAAATCGGGTTTGGTACAATTTTTAAAAAACACCTCGAAACATTCCCAAATAATTTCTTTGGCGGTTGTTTCATCGCCCGAGTTATTGGTAATATACCTTACAATAAGTGGGTACATTTCGGCATAACATTCGCCTATAATGCGGGTGTTATTATTTTTAAAGCCGTCTATAATCCGAGTATTTTTTTCTTGTTCGTTGCTGTTGAGTGTGTGTTTGCTGTTCATAAATGCTTGTGTTTGTTGTAGCGTTACCAAATTAACAATTTTTTTTTTGTTTTTGGCGATAGCTGATTAAACTTTTGCTAAATGTCTTTTTTGTAAAGATGATAAAGGCAAAATTTAGTTGTTTTTGAGGTTGATTTGCGGCATAAAGTGACTATTTGTTGGGTTTAAGTGTTAAAAGCTTGTTGCGTATTTCGTAGGAGCACTGCACATAAACGTTATAATCGTAATAATAGGGGTCTTCTACGTGCCAATTAAGTAGCTTTTGGGCAGGTACTTTATTTACCAAATGCTTATACACTTCTTCGTCGAGGCAAATAATTGCATCGAACTCATTTAAATTGATTTTATTTAAATGTTTGGCAATATGCTTCGACATATCAATACCAAACTCCAAACGCATTGCTTTTCGGGCATCGGCGGTGGCGGGGCTACCTGTTTCGCCATACAAACCTGCACTGTCGCAAAATACATCATCGCCCAACATATCTTGTGCTAAATAATGTGCCATTGGGCTGCGGCAGATATTGCCCAAACATAAAAACAGAAAAGAATTAGGGGTATCCATAATTTGTAAGTTTAAGGTGGTTGATAAATTTTGGCTTTTAGCTAACAAGCTATCACCTCAAGCTATCGGCTATCAAAATACATGGCAAAGCTACAAAATAAACACTAACTAATCAAAAATTGGCTAACAAAATAAAGTATTTAGGCTAAAAAAAGGCGGTTATAGGGTTAAAAAGGTATAAATTTGCATTTTACTTAAAATTTTGAAAAATTATTTGGTGTAAACTATCACTTTTCTGAATAAAAGCAGTACCTTTGCACTCCGAAAAATAGGCGGGCGTAACAATCGTTTACCTTGTACGCACAGCACCCACCGCCTGCTATTGTCGTACAATTAAATATAAGCTTTTTTTATGAAAAGAACATTTCAACCATCGGTTCGCAAAAGAAAAAACAAGCACGGTTTCCGTGAAAGAATGGCTACAAAAGGCGGTCGCGCCGTAATTGCACGTCGTCGTGCTAAAGGCAGAAAACGTTTAACGGTTTCGGACGACAAACACGTAAAATAAACATCGGGTATTAAAGATATTTCTATACACCCCTATTTTTTACAACAGGCTACAAAGGTCATCAGCGACTTTTGTAGCCTTTGTAGTTTTTGTGCGCCAATAAACAAAAAAAACGCGCTATCTTTGTAGCTTAAAATAAGCATCGCAAGCAAACACCCTTCGTCTTTCACCGCTCATTTATTGTAATGCCCGCACACCCATTTACCTTTAGCCGCCCCGAAAAACTAAAAAGCCAAATCATTATTCAGCAGTTGTTTAGCAGCGGGAAATCGCAATTAGCCTTTCCGTTTAGAATGGTATGGACAGAAAACACCAATCCGCAAAGCCCCGCGCAGGTGCAAGTAAGTGTAAGCGTATCGACCCGAAATTTTAAACACGCCGTTGATAGAAACCGAATTAAACGGCAAATGCGCGAATGTTATAGGCTAAACAAACAGTTGTTAATTGATTTTTTACCGCCACAACACCCACAATTAGCCATCATGTTTATTTTTGTGGGCAAAAAACACCTGCCCTATAAACTATTGAACCGAAAATTAGTCGAACTACTAACCTACCTACGCCAATACTATGAAAATCGTTGAACGCACCCTTTATTACACCTCGCTTATTGCACAACAGTTGTTAATATTGCCCATTCGGTTTTATCAACTTGTCATATCGCCCTATATGCCACCCGTTTGCCGCTACACCCCTACCTGCTCGCACTATGCCGTAGATGCAATACGCAAACACGGAGCCATAAAAGGCGGATACTTAGCCACACGCCGCATACTGTCGTGCCACCCATGGAGCAAAGGCGGATACGACCCAGTACCTTGATAAGTTATTAATTATTGATTATTAATTATGATACCGACTTAAGTAAATAGTAATCATCTATTCCATATTAGTTATTTAAATAAGCTATACTTGCCCCGCTTGACGCGGAATCGGTCTTTTTTGGGGGTGATTATTGGCTTACCCTGCCTGCGCAGCCTTTGGCACCCCCAAAGCAATTAAGCGCAGCCACCCAATCAGCACTTTTCCATGTCTGTATCAAAGTATAAAATTTATTTTACCAATATTTATAATTCATAATTTATAACTTACAATTAAATTTGAAGGTTTATTTTGCCTCCGACTTGCATTTAGGCGTACCTAATTTAGCCAGTAGCCAAACACGCGAGCGGCGTTTTGTGCAATGGTTAGATGCCATAAAAACCGATGCCACTGCCATTTATATACTAGGCGATTTGTTCGATTTTGGTTTGAGTACCACACCGTTGTACCCAAAGGCTATGTGCGCGTACTAGGTAAACTAGCCGAACTACGCGACAAAGGCATACCTATATACTTTTTTACGGGCAACCACGACCTTTGGATGTTTGGCTATTTTGAGCAAGAACTAGGCATACCCGTGCACCACAAACCCCTATTAACCCAAATAGACGGCAAAACTTTTTTAATTGGTCACGGCGACGGTTTAGGACCTGGCGATTTGAAATACAAATTGGTGAAAAAATACTTATTTACCAACCCCATTTGCCAATTTTTGCTCCGATGGCTGCACCCCGATATTGGCTTAGGCATTGCCAACTTTTTTTCGCGCCGCAGCCGATTAGCCAACGGCACCTCCGACGAACATTTTTTGGGCAACGACCGCGAATGGCTCATACAATATGCACAACGCCGCCTAAAAACCGAAAATATAGATTTTTTTATCTTCGGACACAGACACCTACCTTTAGACATTACCATCAACCAAAGTCGTTATGTAAATACAGGCGACTGGATAAAATACAATACCTACGCAATTTATGAAAACCAACAATTACGGCTTTGCCATTTCGAAACAACTTAGTTGTGTTATTTTGTTGTTAGTTGCCACCTTAAGCAGCTATGCCACTACACCACCCAAAGGTAACTTTAACCTCATTAGCACCATAGAGGTAAAAGCCACTTACCTAACCACCGATTTTTTGAAAAATGCCTACGTAATAGACAACAAAAACGTATTAACCAAATACGACTCAATTGGCACTAAAATTGGCACTTATACCGAATCTAAATATGGCAAACTAACGGCTATTGATGCCACAAGCCCGTTTAATGTATTGCTGTTTTACAAAGATTACGCCACCCTTGTAACCACCGACATGAAACTAAACACACGCCGCTTGTTTAAACTGCCAAGCATTGGCATAAACAATGTGGCAGTAGCTTGTATGTCGCACGACAATTACATTTGGGTGTATGATATGGACGCCGCACAACTCAAAAAAATTGATAACAACTACCAAGTAGTTCAACAAAGTCTTGATTTGCGCAATATTTTGGGCGAAGCCATTACACCAAATTATATGATTGAACGCGATGGTTTAATTTACCTAAACATACCGGGCATGGGCGTAATTATGTTTGATATATTTGGCACCTTTTATACATCGGTGTCTAACACCGATTTAAACAAAGACGACCTAAACTCGTTTCAGGTAGTACAGCAAAAAATAGTGTACTTCGCCGACCACTACCTATATGTATACGACCTAAATACCCAAGAACCCGAATCGGTGCTGCTACCCGAAGGCATGAAACCCCGCGATGTACGCATAGAAAAAGGACGACTGTACATGCTCGACGACGATAAACTGCAAATTTATGCCCAAACAAAATAAGGGGCAAAATCTCCTTGTACCCAAATAGCGGTACAAGGAGATTTTTTTGCAAAAAAGTGAAAAAAGTTTGGTAGTTTCAAAATTTTGGTTGATATTTGCATGTTGAATTAAGCAATGGGTAAATGCCAAGTTTTTTTAAATAAAAAAATATATATGACTTTAGAAGAATTAAAAGAGAACAATGATATAAATATTCGGACTTACAATGTTTGTCTGTCGGCAAAACTTAATAGTATTGAAGATATAGTGTTATTTTTGAAAAAAATGGCACTTTTTTAAAGGTGCGAAATTGCGGAAAACAAACTGATAAAGAACTTACAATTCTCTGTGAAAGGTATCAAAAAGACAATTCCTTTTTTCAAGCATCTACTTCGCAACAGGAAACAAATGAAACATTCTATAAACTCGGATCATTAGAAAATATACTTAAAAACCTAAACAAAAATCAAGAAACAATAATTGAATACAATATAAAAGACAAAATATTAAATCTTTCTACTCGATCATACACAGCAATATCTATATTTTTAAATAATGACTTTTCGATTAAAAATATTTACTCAAAAATATTTTTATCGGAAGATTTTGAGTTTCACAAAATGCGTAATATTGGTACTAAATCTTATAGTAGAGCTAGAAGCGTTCAAGAGAGATTTAATTCACTTATTTAATTCTGTAATTGAAGTAATACCTGAGAAAGAAAATGATGAATTATGGGAAAAAAATTCAAAATTTAACTACGTACCAACAATTAGTTTTAAATGCTGATGTAGAAAAAATGATTGCAGAATTACCTCAAAAGCATACAATGCATTAAGCAAATACCTAAATAACGACTTCAGTATTGGTAATTTTACAACAATATTTTTTCTGTAAAAAACTTCAGATTTACGTCTATACAAAATATTTGAGAAAACACGGCAATAGATTTACATAAATTAAGTACAAAAAAAATAATAAATATATTTAAGACTGATAAGTATTTTAATGAGTTAAACAACAATGAAGAAATTCTGTTGAAAATTCATAATTTAACAGTTTATAAAAAATCAATTTTAAACATATTGATAGAATCAGAATTGTCTAAACTTTCAAAAAGATCTCATAATGCTTTATTACTATACCTAAACGGAGATACGAATGCAGTAAATATATACAACAAACTAATAACAAATTCATTATTTGAATTTGACAAGTTACTTAACATCGGAGCGAAAGCAAAAATTGAATTAAGTACTGTAAGGTCAGAATTTTCAAAAATACTAAGCATTGAAAATTTATGCAAACTAGAAGAACTTACTATAGATGATTATCTATATTATTTTCTAAAAAAGCATATAGACATATCAATCAGTAGCTATAAAAACATATCTCCCTATTTTGATTAGCTTAGGGCAAATTCCTATCTTTAAGGTAATTGATACTCTAATAAAAGACAGTAATTTACTTAATGAGAAACAAAGGGAAATTTTCATAAACTATTTTGATTATTTTTTGCCATCTAAAATAATTAATTTAAAAACAATATCTCATCAAATAGGATTGTCACAAGAGAGGATTAGACAATTAAGGAAAGATTTATACTTTAAATTTTTATCATATTTTTCTTTTTTACATGAGTTAGATTTAAACTCATTCTGTTTATATGAAATTGACTTTCATTTAGACCTTATATTTGTATCAGACTCGTTGGTAGAAATTATCAATGATAAAGAAAAAATAAATTTTAACAAACTATTTATTAATAAAATAATTTCCTTCTTAAGTAAAGGAAGATATTTTCTGATTGGACCTGAAAAAAATTTAGTATTTAACTACCAGCCTGATAGTACACATAATTGGAAATCTACATATGTGATAAAAAAAAATAAAATAAGCATCTTTGATTTTACGGCATTTATCGAAGATATCGCCCAAAAATTAGATACAAAAATAGAAGAAACCTATTACCTTAATTTCCAGCCATACTTATTAAATTTCTACAGTTCAGAAGACTTTTCACAAATGGAATCAATATCTTCAATTTGTGAAAAAATGCTCTTTGAGGAGTTTTCATTGATACTTGATACTAACAACTCTATTATATTTGAAAGGAATACAACAAAAGCTCCTTCAGAATATATAATAGATTTACTAGAGCAAGAAGGAAGACCTTTGAGTGTTTACGAAATGTTTGATTTGCTTAACACTGAAGATAAAAACATATTCAAAACCCCAGATACATTAAGAAGCACCTGCCTAAAGATGACAAATAGTGATTTAATATATTTTGGAAGATCCAGCACTTACGGCTTACGAAAATGGGAGGATGGCGACAATGGCATAAAAGGGGGAACTATTAGAAGTATAGCTGAAGAATATCTGCTAAAACACGACCAACCTATCAATATAGATGATATTTTTATATATATTATTAAATTTCGTCATACAACAAATATGAGGAGTGTTATACATAATTTAAAATCCGACCAATACAACCGTTTTGTTTTTTTTTTTGAAAGTGGTTTTATTGGACTTACTACGAAAAACTACGAAGGTTGCAATTTAGCATTGTTAGCAACTGATAGCAGATCATCCAGAAGAAGTTGGAGAGAAAGCATGGATCTATTTTGGCAATTTTTAAAAAATAATAACCGAATGCCTATTAGTAATGGTTCAGAAGAAGAAATGCGGCTATACCGCTTCTTTAAAAATCAAGAAAAAGCTACACGATTAAATGAATTAAATTCAAAGCAAACAATTGAATTTATTGAATTAAAAAAACATATAGAAACCGAAGAATATCCTTCTACTGAATGGCTGGAAGGTTTTGAAAAATACAAATTATTTTTTAAAAAAAACAAACGCAGCCCTATTCGAAGTATGAAAAACGAAACAACTTATTACAATTGGTATTACAAACAAATTACAGCATTCAAAAATAATTTATTATCAACAAAACAAATTTCTTTACTTAAAGAAGTTGGCGTAATTCTTTAGAATAATGAAAAATATCAATAAAACAAAACAGCAACAATCTATTGAGATGCAAGAAAAATGCATAAAAAATAACATTGACTTTAGATCAATGGAAAAATTACTTGATGCAGAACGAGTAAAAAAAATAACCAAACGTAACAATTATTTACAGCAAATTATTGCCGACGAAATAGAAAAACAAATAAAACAATGAAAATAGACAACATATCACTCATTAACTTTCGCCAATATTATGGCAATGTTTCTATCGATTTACAAACCAATGGAAGCAAAAACATTATATTAATTGGTGGAAAAAATGGCTATGGAAAAACTAATTTTCTTATAGCTCTGGTTTGGTGTTTTTATGGAGAAAAAATTTCACAAGTTGACGAAACTTTTAAAAAAGAAATTCAAAAAGACATCAATTATTCTAAATTTATAAAACAATGTTTGAACTGGGATGCCCAGAGTGAAGGAACTAATAAGTTTTCTATTCAATTAGCCATAAGTGATATTGAAATGCCAGAAAATTCACTCATTCCTTTCGGTGAAAATCAAAAATGTATCATCAAGCGTGAATACGACGTTCAGTCTATGAACGAAACTTTGAGTATTGTAAGTGCTGATAGTTTAAAAGAAATTTTCGATTCAGAAGAAGAGAAAGCGAATTTTATAAATAACTATTTAATACCTATTGAAATAGCAAAATTTGTCTTTTTTGATGCTGAAAAAATTGCATCTCTTGCCGAATTATCTACTAAAGAAGAAGCAAGTATCTTTAATGATGCTTTAGGGAAATTACTAGGTCTGGACATATACAAAAACCTAGAAGATGATTTAAAAATATATACAGATACTTTAAAAAAAGAAGAGGCGAATATTAATATTCGAGAACAACTTACCAATTCAGAAAAAACAGTTGATTTGAATTCTTTAAAAATAAATTCAATAGATGAAAAAATCGCACAAAATGAAAATACAATAGTAAAGAAAAAGGAGAAGATTAGGGAGTATAATGATTTTTTAAATTCAAATGCTCAAAAAAATGAACTTTCTTACAACAGAGAAAAACTATTAGAAACTCAAAAACAATTAGAGCAAAAAGCGTCCGAATTGGCTAATCGCTTCAATGAATTGAGCGAAATTATACCGCTTGCAATGTTAGCAGGTAAGTTAGATGAAGTTGCTGAAAATTTATACTTAGAAGAACAAAATCGATTTACCCGAGATAACACTAATGAAATGACAGAAAAAATAGATTTGCTTGTTGAGCAGATTTTCAACCAACCGCCATATCCAGAAAATACACAAATGTCAATTAAGCACAAAATATTTTATTCCCAAAAATTCCAAGAAGCATTTAATGCCGTTTTTTCAAATAAAGAAACCATTACAGAAATTGATTTCGAACACGATTTAAGCAATTCTGACAAAGAACTGGTTTTTAATGCAATAAATTCAATAAAACAGCAATCTAAAGCACATATTGAGCAAACCATTGAAACTTACAATAACACTCAAAATGACCTGTACGAAATTACCCAACTTTTACGTAAAGTCGACGCCAATTTAGAAGATGAAATAACGTCTAGTTATATTATAGAAAAAGAAGAAGAGGAAAGAAAAGTTGAAAAGCTAATTGCTGAAAATGGAGTTTTGGCTAATCAAAAAGAGGAATTAATCAAACAAAATCACAAAGAAAATCAGCGTTATCAAGTTCTACTTCAAAAAATACACATAACAGAAAAAAGAAGAAAAAAGCTTGAAAAAGCAAATTTATATATTGCCACACTTCAAGAATTTATCGTTTCACAAAAAAAACGGAAAAAAGATAGTTTGAGCAATAATATTTATGCTGAAATGCAAAAATTAATGCACAAATTACAAGAAGGAAACGATTCATTTATCACAAAAGTCAATGTAGATATTTTGCCAGATGATAGCGGATTGAAAGTAACCCTATACGATAAAGAAGGCAAAATTTATCCGAAAGAAAGTCTTTCACAAGGAGAAAAACAACTTTATATATCTAGTTTAATAAAATCACTCCTTTTAGAAGCCATACAAGACATGCCCATATTTATAGACACTCCACTTGGACGTTTAGACGACAATCACATAAGAAACATACTTTTGTACTATTACCCTGATTTAGCAGAGCAAGTTATCATTTTAGCAACAAATAACGAAATAACACCTAAGCGTTATCAAGACTTAAAAGACAATATAGCCAAATCATATACATTAAACTTAGACACTAAAAAAACAACGTTCAAAAAAGGTTACTTTCAAAATTATGAGAATTAAACTAAGCAAACAAAACGATGACATTATACAAAAGCTAAAAAATTTGTATAAATTTGAATACGAAGGAACTCTCCCTCGTATAGCTTTTGCATACAGCATACAATTAAATAAAACTTTTGATTTAGAAAATAGCGTACTTCCAGCTAGTGACGGACGCGATTTTCGAGACGATAAAGGTTTATTTGGAACAATTATTGACGCTAGATCAAATTATCCTATCTACAAAGCCATATTAGATCAACACTACAATAAAAACCTAGTCGAAGAGGAATTTTCCAAACTATTTCGATTGCATTTAAGCCATGGACTTGAAAAAATGAATACTGATTTACAAGACAAAAATATTACACATGGCTATCATGTGAATTATTTAATGAAACTTGTCAAAAATGGTTTAGATTTGCAAAACAATCCAGTATTCATTAGCCCTCATGCTAGCACTAATTTTAACATAGAAGAATACAAAGAGCCTCTTAAATTTATACTTGGAATCAATGAAAACAAGGAAAGTGTGGAGATTTGCATTAACGACCTACGGGAGTACGATAGTCGGAATATAGCAATTGCAGGAATGGCAGGTTCAGGTAAAACACAATTAATAAAAGATATTTTATTGCAAATTAGTCAAAATAGTGGCAATAAATTAAAATTTATATTTTTTGACTATAAAGGCGAAGGAAATACAGAACAATTAAAACCTTTTTTAAATGCCACAAACACACAATTTATAGACATAGTAAATGCTGGCTTTGATTTCAATCCACTTACTGCTATAAATCTTGAGGAACGTCAAAGGGTATTTAGCATAAAAGCTTTTGTCGATACAGTGGCTATGTTTGTACCTTCCATCGGAGTTAAGCAAAAAAACTCGTTGCAAACTGTTATAACTGAATTATTTGAAAAAAAAAAAAAAATACATATCCAAATTTTACAGACATTTCAGATAGCTTAGAAACATATTATAAAGAAACCAAGCAAAATCCGATAGTTTGACTGCTATCATAAAAGATTTGGCTAGTGGTTTATTTATATCTGAAAAAATAGCGGAATTCTTGATAAAAACATTTACTTGAATTTGCTGCCAGCATTATCCGATACATTACGTCAACTTTGTGTATTTCTTTTATTACGCTATTTTAATTTTTATTTTAGTAGTACTAATGATGCCGAACCTTCTGAAAATATTATACCATTACGGTATATAATCGTAATAGACGAAGCTCATGTTTACCTTAAAAACAAAAATGCGAGAAAAGCATTGGAAGACTTGCTCAGAGTCATGAGATCAAAAGGAGTTATCGTTATTATGTTATCTCAAGGTGTGAGAAGATTATAAAACCAAAGATTTTGATTTTGCATCGCAGGTAAAATTACCAATTTGCTTAAACGTGCAAAACAAAGATTATAAGCTAATTAAATCATTTCTTGGTACGCCTCGCAGTGAATTTAAATTACAGACCGTAATCAATAAACTCGAGTCATCTAAAGGTATAATAAATCTCAACGATCCACAATTAATAGAGATACGACAATTCTGGAAAACAATTCAACAAATAGAGAATTAATCCCCTACCCTACCCCAAAAAGCAATCCCTTTCTTTGCCCATAAGCACAAAGAAAGGGATTGTTTTTTAATTAGCTTGCCTCAAAGCCAATTTACCGTCAAAAGCAAAACATCGGGAAGCTACTTAAAACTAACTTCCCGATGTTTTTTTTATGCTGTCTACATAATCTAAAAAAAAATTTACCATTTGTATATTCAACCTACATTTTTGTTACTTGTTTATACCAAATACCCATTGCTGTTTTTTAATGCTATAAAAGCAAATTTATGGCAATTATCATCTACAAAACCCCAAAAGGGCAAGCACTATACGTGCTTGCCCTTTTTTTGATGGTTGATAACCTTTTTGATAGTCGGTTTATGGTTTTACTTTACGCGCAGTTTGCGTCCTATTGCCAATGTTGTACGCGATGATATGCGATTTAAAGCGCACAATTTACGCACGCTAGTGCCGTTTCGGTCGGCAATTTCGTCGAGGGTATCGCCTTTACGCACGCTGTGGTATTTGGCACTTGTTTTTTTAGCTTTTTTAGCTGCTGTACTTCGGCTGCTTACATGGCTGTTGCCGCCGCCTTCGTCTATAACATAAGGGTTGTCCGACGAGAAGAAGTGGCGGTCGACAGTAAAGCTGTTAGTGCGCAGCCTTTTGCTGTCGAAGTTGATAAGCAATGCGGGGTTAAAGGGGTGTCCTTTGTAGCGCACCTCAAAGTGCAAGTGCGAGCCTGTCGAGTGTCCGGTGGTGCCACCTAAACCAATTACGGTACCTGCATTTACCACATCGTTGGCTCGTACAAGTAAGCTTGATAGGTGGGCATAAAAAGTTTCGAGCCCGTTGTAGTGTCTAATAACCACCAAATAACCAAACGAGGGCGAATAGAGTGCGCAACGCACTTTACCTTCAAAGGCGGCACGTACTTGGTCGCCTGTTTCTAGGTCAATATCTATGCCGTTGTGGTGTCTGCCCCAGCGTCTGCCAAAGCCCGAGGTGATGTCGCCGGGCGAGGGTATCGAAAAATCGGCATCTACGCCATGTGTAAGTAAAAACTCTACCTGTTGTGGCATTTTTGTTAGGTCGTAGTGATACGGAAAAATGTTGTCGTTGTTCCAGATACCGTCGTAGTGTGCATAACAAGGCACGGCTTCGTCGTAGTTTTTGCTAAGTAGTATTTTTTCGCCCGGGTTTATGGGGGCAATGGTTCTGTCGCGGTCAAAGGTAGCATCAAAGGCATTGGGGTTTTTGGTGATAAGCGTTTTTTCGTAATCTCCAATCATCTTATCGTACCTAATCATAATACCGGTACTTGCCTCAAAAGCGTTTTTTTCTTTGGTTGATGCGGGTTTGCCGTTAATAAACAGTTTGCCGTCAATTATTTCGGGATTGCTTAGTACCAAATCGGGTTTAGGCATTTGGGCAATCATTTGGGTTGGGTCGTAGTCGTCTATAAACTCGGGTTGTAGCAATATTTTAACTTTGCCGCGGTCTTTCGGATTTTTTTTGATGTAGCTATTTGCTTCGGCTCGGGTAGCAATGTCGCCATCTATATACAGTACGTTATCTACAATTTCGTAGGCAGCATTTTCTATGTCGGCATTATCTTGCGTATCGGTTAAGTTGGCAAGTTGGGGTGTTGCTGCGTCCCAGTTGGGTTGCATTTGCAAGTCTATTTTGCTTTTTAGTTTTGGGTTTTTGGCGATATAGTCTTTGGCTTGCTGTTGGGTAGCAATTTCGCCATCTATATACAATAGTTTCTCAAATACTTCGTAACCTACGCCTTTTATATTATTTGATGTGGTTGCGGGTATGTTATCGGCAAGTATTTGTTGGCTATTATTTGTGTTGTTGGCGAGTGTAGGTTCGGCTGCGTCCCAGTTGGGTTGCATTTGCAGGTTAAGTTTGCCTTTTAGTTTTGGGTTTTTGGCAATATAGTCTTTGGCTTGTTGTTGAGTAGCAATTTCGCCATTTATGTACAACAATCTGTCAAAAATTTCAAAACCGTTGCCTTTTATAGCTTTTGTTTTTACCACTTCGTTGTTGGCAAGCAAGCTAGGTGTTGGCATATCGGTAATGGCGGCTGATGCTTGTTGGGCATCGGTGGCATCTTCGGGTTGGTAGTTAAGGTTAATTTTACCTTTGTAATTGCTATTGGCTTTTAGGTAATCTTTGGCTTGTTGTCGGCTGGCAATTTCGCCATCTATATACAACAAACCTTCTATCACTTTGTAACCTTTACCTTGTAGGGTATTTTTTGTTTGGGCAGATGCGTTGGGTGGGTTATTGGTTGTTGTTTCGGTGTCTTCTTGTCCCCAGTCGGGTTGTAATTTCAGGTCAATTTTACCTTTTAGTGTTGGGTTTTGGGCAACATAATCTTCGGCTTCTTGTCGGGTGGCAAGGTCGTTGTTAATATACAATACCCTATCTACCACTTTTATTTCGTCGGCGTTGCGTGTTACGGCATCAAAGCTAATGCTTTTTTCGCTATCAGATAAGTATTTTTGCAGATTTATTCGGGCAGATGGGTTAGCGGCGATATAGGCTTTTGCTTCGGTAAGGTTCGATAAGCGCCCATCGACATACAGCATGTCATCTACAATTTTTAGGCTGCCCACCGATGCCATTGTGCCACTTGCAAAAGTGGGTTGTGGGTGTAAGTTGATGTCTAAAACGGTGTTGGTATGTTTAGCCAAATAAGTTTGGGCTTGTTGGCGGTTGGCAATTTCGCCGTTTATGTACAAAATTTGCTCTACTACCTCTTCAAAAGCAACATTGGGGTGTTTATCCAAGTCTAGGTCTACGGCAGGGTTTTGGCTCAAATATTGTTCTGCTTCGTAACGGCTTGCAATGTGGTTATCTACATACAATACCTTATCAACGGTTTTGTAGTTTTTATCGGCTACATCAACCAATGTTTGTGTTAGGGCAAGGTCGGCTTCGGTAGGTTGTGTTACTGCTACCTTAATAAGGCGTTTACTTAGGTTTTTAAGGTAGCTCTCTATCTGCCCTCTATCTGCATGTTCTTTGTGGGGGGCATTGTTTTTAGCGGCAATGGTGGCATTGGCTATGTTGTAAATAACAGCGATGCGGTTATCTACCGTATCTTTTTTACTCTTTGTCTTATCGCCAAGTATGTTGGGCAAATGCCAATATAGGCTGGGTGCCGTGCGATGCAAAAAGTATTTGTAGGCAGGAAAAGCAAAAGACGATGCACTACTAAAACCTATTGTGGCGGAAACAACAAGTAAAAGCAGTACATAAAATCGAAAATTTCTGGAACTCATAAGCAGTGTACCGTTTAGGTGTTTAGAAAAAGATATGGAATGGGGCGGACACTTTTCGGAAAGAAATAGGCTTTTGGACTGATGATTGTTAGCGTTTATGTGGGCAATTATTGCCTTGTTTATGCACCGATAACAAAAAAATAAAAACAAAAAGCCTTTTGTTTTGTTGAATACCCATACTGTTGTTTGCAACAGCAAGGTCTATAAAATAAGGCATTTGATGGCGGAAACCAAACACCTACAACATGTTTTTTATGTGTAGGACACAATTAGGCTGCAAATGTAGACACTTTTACCAAATTTTCCAAAATATTTACACATTAAAATTACTTTACAATGAATTGCACCCTGCTAACCATAGGCGACGAGATACTTATTGGGCAAATTGTTGATACAAACTCGGCTTGGATGGCTAAACAATTAAACGCCATTGGCATACGTGTTGCCGAAATTATATCGCTGTCCGACAGCCAACAACACATCGTTGAGGGGCTTGACCGTGCCTTAGCCCAGTCGGATATTGTGTTAATTACAGGCGGTTTAGGTCCCACCAAAGACGATATTACCAAAAATGTTTTGGCAGATTATTTTCAATCCGATTTAACATTTTACCCGCATATTTATGCCCAACTCGAGGAGTACCTCAAGCGCCGTGGCATTGCCGTTGTTGATGCCATACACCAAATGGCTATGTTGCCCACCAAATGCCAAGTAATACAAAATCAAAAAGGTATGGCGGCGGCTATGTGGTTTGAGCAGGCAGGTAAAGTGGTGGTATCAATGCCGGGCGTGCCTTACGAGATGATACATTTTATGGAGCAATCGGTGTTGCCAATGCTTGCCGATAGGTTTAAGTTACCTGCCATTTATCACCACACTTTGCAGTGTGCAGGTTTGGGCGAGTCGGTTATTGCCCAAAAAATTGAGGCTATCGAAGATGCCCTTCCGCCACACATCAAATTGGCGTATCTGCCTAGTTTGGGGGTTGTGCGTTTGCGCCTGTCGGCAAGCGGAGACAACTACAATGCCCTAAAAGCCGATGTGTTACCTATTGTTGAGCAAATAAAAAACGCCTTAACAACCAAATACCTATTTGCCGAGGGCGATGAAACCCTACCCCAAACCATTGCCAAACTACTATTGGCAAAAAACGCCACCCTTGCCACCGCCGAAAGTTGCACAGGCGGTTTAATTGCCCACAAAATTACGGCTATTGCAGGGGCATCAAGCTACTTTATGGGAGGCGTTGTCACCTACTCGAACCAACTAAAAACCCAACTTTTGGGCGTAAAACCCACCACCTTAGACCAATACGGAGCCGTTAGCGAACAAACCGTAACCGAAATGGCACAAGGCACTATCGAGCGTTTAGGGGTTGATTACAGCATTGCCGTATCGGGTATTGCCGGACCCGGCGGCGGCACACCCGACAAACCCGTTGGTACTATTTGGGTGGCAGTGGCTAGTAAAAACAAAACACGCTCCAAACTTTTTAATTATGGCAGACCTCACCGCGATGTGAACATTGAACTAGCTGCAAATATGGCACTCAACGAACTGCGAAAACTATTGCTGGATTTGGAGCAATAATTAAGCAAAAAATCGAGGCACTAAAAAAGTGTCTCGATTTTTTGCTTTTGGAGATGAGCTTATATGTGTTTAATGGGTGTTGTTCTTCGTTTTCTTATGGTATCAACCCGGTATAGCTCAACATTGCTGTTGCCAAACTGCCAATATCACCTCTTTTTGCAGTTTTAATTTATCCATTGCTTACGCCTTTAAAAAACCATACTCATACACCTTTGGGGCTATTTTGTTGGCTAGTGTTTTTAAACTAGCTCGCAAATTGGCTATTAATTTACTGTAAGTTTCGTCGGTGCTTTTGTTGTTCATCTTGCCCGCTTCGTTTCTGCCCTGAAAAAACTCGCGTATGTCGTACAAACTTGCATTTACATTATAACCACCCCGTCCTTCGGACACCCCTCCAATGGAGAGGAATTTTTGGGCGTGGTAATATCTCCAAAGCTCTCTGCCTGCATCAAAAACCACTTTTGCCTCGGGCGAGAATTTTAGCGGCGTTTCGTAGGGTGTTTTGGGTTCTTCTACCACCGTAAATATGTTAGCATCTTCGCTTGGTTTTATTTTTCCTTTAATAAATTGCGTCATAAAATTGCTCTCCATCTTCTCTTGGGCATCTACTTCTTGTTCGGTAAATGGTATCCAATGGTTGATGCCTTCTTTGCTTGTTATTCTGTTTTGACTATGAAATAAAGTAAATGCCAAACAGTCGTTTTGAAATTCTTTGTCTGTTTTCCAGCTATCATTTGGGTATAAAAATTGGTCGCGGTCGTTGAGCCAAGTGTGTTCAAAAACTTGTCGAACAGTAAAATAAACACAGCCGAAAAAAAGATTATTTTTGGTGAAAGCCCAAAAATTAAAGTGTTCTATTCCTTTTTGTAAAGACAAATACATTTGACTGTTATGTTGAAAATCAGGAGCAGGATTGCCCATATAGGCTATATGTTCGCTACTCCCGTTATCATAAATTTTTATCCATTTATTGATACTTTGCGGTAGTTCGCCGTAAAAAATTTTATTGCCCTCTTGTGTACCGTCATTAGCTATAACATCGCAAACTATATGGTCTATTTTTTGCTTACTGTTCAAATCCCAAATAGTAAAGCCAATAGGAAACTCACCTACCACATTGTCAAAAGTATTTGCTCGGACAATAAAACCTTTCAAAAATTTAGCCCTGAAAAAATCACGAAATTTTGCAAAATTAGTTCCTTGAACAAATTTTAATTTTGAAAACTGTGCCAATTTAGCAGTAGGTATTTTATCGTAAATCCGTGCCATAAATAAAGCAAAAATTTCGTTAGCTGCCCCGTTGAGTCTACTTTGGTATTGTTCCCTAATTTTAGTTCCTTTCACAACTCCAGCTTTATTTTCGCCCGTGCCCGTTACTGTTTTAGCAGTTGTTGCCTCGGCATAAGGTGGGTTAATATACATTACCAATTTTTTGCGTTTTTCGGGATTGTTGATAATGTCTTGTAAAGGTTGTGGCAGTTTGGTAAAGTCGTCGTTCAAAAAATCGAACTGAAAAACGTGGCTTTCCAATAGGTTTGCTCCGTTTTTAATGCGGTCGCGTATCACATCTACATCTTGGGTGTCGAGTGTCGATGCCCAAATGTTGTATTTGTTGGTAAGCCCTGCCAATAGGTTGCCTGTACCGCAGGCACAGTCCCATATATAGTACTCGTCTTGCCAATCTTTGCCAAGCACGTCGGTAAGGTATTTTTGCGATAGCTCTACCCAAATTTGTGGGGTAAAAAAGCTGCCTTTTCGTTCGCGCACATCTTGCGGCACTAATAGGTCGCGGCGTTCTACAATATAATCCCAATAATCTTCTTTGGGTGGGCGCTCGTATTTGTTCCAAAATTGCTGGTGTGCCTTTTGGTTGTCGGTAAAAGAGGTAGTTTTTGAGCTAAACATACCCGCCTCGTCCATTTTTCGGTCAAGTTGGTAGTGGTCTTTTTTTAGCAGTACGTATAGTTTTTCTTTTAGGGTTTCGTTTTCTTCCGACAGTAAATCGGCAAGGTAAAAATCGCCGTCGATAATGCCATTTTTTTGGGCAATGTCCCAATTTACGGCTACGGTTGGTTTAACTGCCAATAACCATTTACTGTAAATTACCATAAAATTGCTTTTATCAATTTGTATTTTTGAGGTACTTGATTTACCCAAAATAAAATTGATTTTAACAAACTCGTGCAGTTCTTTATGGTCTTTATCAAAATAAAAAAGCAGCGATTTGTTTTCGATGGTGGTTTTTACTTTTTCGTAAACCTGTTTAAACTCTTTGGTTTCGTAGTTCGAGGGAGTAACATTCCAGTTAAAATCGTTTTGATAAAAAATGTCGTGGATATCGTTATACGGGATAAAAGCCATTTTTTCGGCATCAAAAGCGCCCAAATAAGCGGGGGGCATGTTTTTGTCGAAAGTGCGAGCTTTGCCAATAGTAAGTATAAGTTGTACTATCGATTTAAATATGTCCGATTTACCCTTTTTAGCTTCTGCCCAAAGCAGCGATTCGGTTTCTAAAAGTTGTGTTTGTTTTTGTTTCGGTTGATAAAGTTACACAAAAATCAACATTACCTATAATTTTGGTGCAATCAAACATGCCAAAATAATCTTGTGCTATTTTGTTTTTTAGTTCTTCTTCTCTAATATTTTCGTAAGCCATTTTAGTAGGTTATTTTTAATGCTGTTTTATGGTTGATGATACCTATTCGATTTAGTGAGTGTAACCAAATATTTTTTCATGGTTTAGTATTTAGTGTTTAATTGGCTGGCAAAGATACAACATCTACGCCACATTATTGCACAAGCCTTTAGTTTTAAATTGCCTTTTGTACAAAACACTTTGCTTTGTTTGGCTGTTTTATGCTTTAATTGTATTACTTTTGCGGTTTGTTAGGCAGCAATAAAAGCCAACATTTCACAATTTATAATTTACCCTTTACCATTTAAATAGTGTTTCGTTTCGAGAACCCCCATTATCTGTACCTATTAATACTGCTGCCCTTGTCGTATTGGCTGTATGTGCGCTATTGGCAGTGGCGCAACAAAACGCTGGCGGCATTTGGCAACAACAGCACCTTACCACAACTATTAACGGGCTACAGCACCAAGCTACAATGGCAAAAATTTGGCTTGATGCAGGCAGCCCTTGCTTTGGTGGTGTTGGCACTTGCCAATCCGCAAATGGGTACGCAGTTATCAACCGTAAAACAAAGCGGCATCGACATTATGATAGCCCTTGATGTGTCGAACAGTATGCTTGCCCAAGATGTGCAACCCAGCCGTTTGGACAGAGCCAAGCAAATACTGCAACGCATTGTAGAAACGCGCCCAAACGACCGCATAGGTATTATTGTATTTGCCGGACACGCCTACCTACAAATGCCCCTTACCACCGACCACTCGGCGGTTAAGCTGTTTTTGCAAACCCTAAACCCCGAACTTGTACCCACACAAGGCACCGCCATTGCCGAGGCAGTAGATTTGGCAGTGCGGGCTTTTGCCTCGAACGAAAAAAGCAGCGACCAAAACACCGGGCATCGCGCCCTTATTGTACTGTCCGACGGCGAAGACCACGAATCGGAAACCAAAACCGCTGCCCAACAAGCCAACGATGCAGGCATAGTGATACTGTCGTTGGGCATTGGCACGCAACAAGGTGGCACCATACCCATATACGCCAACGGACAAAAAGTTGACGAAAAACGCGACGAAAACGGACAAATAGTAACCACTCAATTGGTAGAAACTAGCCTAAAAGCCATTGCCAACCAAACAAACGGCGAGTATGTACACATACAAGGCAACCGCAACGAACTAAACGAAGTAAGCAACCGATTAAACCAAATAGAAAAACGCGAGTTTGCTGCCCGCTCATTTAGCGACTATAACAACTATTTTCAACTACCACTTGCCCTTGCCTTATTGTGCCTTGTAGCATACACCTATCTGCCCGACAGAAAAGAGTAATTGTTAATTACTTCTGTTACGCAGCCCGTTCTCCTAATTAGGTGTTTTGCATTTTTATACCCACTAACGCCTATCCCATAATCAATAATTAGTACCTGATGTTACGCAGCCCATTTTTATAATTAGCCATTTGGTATTTTTAGCTACGCTTTGCATTATTTGGAGGGAGAGACCGGCATTATAGGAATTGGCGTTAAGAAATAGGCATAAATGAAGCGGTTAAAAAAAAATACTGTTTGAGACACGCCACACCAAACTTTGAAATAAAACTGACAAGCAAAGCGTTTGGCGTGTCGAGTTTATTTTTTTCAGCGTAATGTTGCCTATTTTAGCCAATTACTATACCAGCCTTGACTTTTTTGGTTACTTTTTTTGTCAAGAAAAAAAGTAACAAACTTTTAATGGGTGGTAAGCAGCAACAAAAAACAACAAACTACTAACAAAGCTCCATGCCGCTTAATAGCCAACTCGTTTGGGTTGCCTCTGCGTAATCAGGTTAGTAACCCATAATCAAAGCCACCCGCCCCGCTTAACGCGGAATATGTCTTTTTTGGGGGTGATGTTTAGCACTCCCTAATTTGCCAAGTAGGTGGCACCCCCATAGCAAGGTAAGCACATAATCCAACACCACTTTCTAACATCGGCATCAAAATTGTCACTCCCCCCAAAACTTCTGTTTCAAAACTGTCAAGTTTTTGTCAAAAAATACCCACAAAAGCCGTATCTTAGCGCCGCCAAGTCCCAAGTTTGATAAGGACATTGAAAAGTAGTCCGCTTTATTTATAAGGCGTGGTCATAGTGAGCTTGTCGAACTATGGCAAGCTGGCTATGAGTGCCTTATTTGTTGTGAGCTAAAAAAATAAAAAACAACAAGAGACACAGAGAACACAGAGAAGAACGAGTTTAACAAAAGCATAGCTCATGCAGAAAAAGCCTCTGTGTTCTCCGTGTCTCCGTTGTACATTTAAAAACAAGCTGGTGTAATTTGAGTAACCATTTACTACTTTTCAATGTCGGCATTAAAGTAATCAATCATTGCAAGTCCATCGTTTTTCATTATCCATTATCAATTTATTTCCGTGTCCCCTTTTCCCGCACTATTATTAGCCATGAAATTTAATTTGAGATTGCTATTAGCAGGTGCTGCTACAGTAGCAGGCTCGTTGTTTCCACCATCGGCAACCACCGAAATAAAAGTAGGTCCCAACTATCCTACCGATTATTTCTCTTCGCCCCTCGATATTCCGTTGGTATTATCGGGTACTTTTGCCGAGTTGCGCCCCAACCATTTTCATGGTGGCATTGACATAAAAACCGACGAAGTAAAAAACATACCCGTTTATGCCGTAGCCGACGGCTATGTTTCGCGCATCAACATATCATCAACCGGTTACGGAAACGCACTTTATATAGCCCACCCAAACGGCTACACATCGGTATATGCCCACCTCGATGCGTTTAGCACCGACATAGCCCGTTGGATAAAAAACAAACAGTACGAAAAACAAACATGGGCAATAGACGAATACCTGCCCGAAGGTTTGTTGCCCGTAAAAAAGCGCCAACAAATAGCCCGGTCGGGCAACACAGGCTCGTCCGAGTCGCCACATTTACACTTTGAAATACGCGACTCGCAAACCGAAGTAACGATTAACCCCCTACTTTTTGGCTTTAAGGTAAACGACAAAATACGCCCCATCTTGCAAAGCGTATACCTATATAATATGACCGACCCCGACCGCTATTTTTTGCAACGCAAATACAACCTAAAAAACAACGGCATAGGCAACTATGTTATTGGCGATGGTAAAGGCAGCATAAACCTACTAAGCGTTGGCACAACACAAATGGGTATTGGCATAAAATGCTACGACCAAACCAGCGATGCCTACAACAAAAACGGCGTATACAGCATTACCGCCTACAACAATGGCACTATTTTTTATAGCCACACCATGGAAAAAGTGGGCTTCGACGAAACCCGATGTATTAACTCGCACACCGACTACAAAGAACAACGCGACGGCAATGGCTTTGCCGAAAAATGCTTTGTCGACCCGGGTAATCATCTACAAATTTATCAACAACTAAACAACCAAGGCATTGTTGATTTGGCAGATGGACAAATGCACAAAATTACCCTTGAAGTGCGCGATGCCGTTGGCAACCTATCTACCCTAAATTTTATGCTACAATACAAGCCCGAAAATACCTATACATTACCTGCCTCCGAGCCTTACGCCGCTTATTTTCAGTACAACACACCTAACATATATACCGCCGATAAATTTAAAATAGACATGCCCACTGGCGTTTTGTACAACAATTTGTACTTTAAATTTGCCGTTAACCCACCCCAATCGAACAAAATATACTCTAATGTGTTTAAGGTACACGACCGTTATACCCCTGCCAACACCTATTTTAACATAGCCCTACAACCCAATAACCTTCCCGACTCGCTGCGCAACAAAGCCGTTGTAGCCTATATATGGGGCACCAAACAAAAATCGTTGGTTGGCACCTGGGACGGCGATTACCTAAAAGCCCGCACTCGAGAGTTTGGCAACTACTACATAACCACCGATATTATAGCCCCTAAAATTACACCCATTAACATTACGCCTGGGCGCAATATGCAAAATAGCAAAAGTTTGTGGCTAAACACCTCCGACGACCTATCGGGTATAAAATCGTACAAAGGCTACATCGACGACCAATGGGTGCTATTTAGCTACGAAGAAAAAAGCGGTAAACTCGAATACCTTTTCGACGAACATGTGCCAGCAGGCAAACACCACCTACGCCTCGAAGTATCCGACCAAGCCAATAACATACGCACCTACGAAGCCGATTTTATTAGATAGCCTTTGGGCTGCCTGCTGCTGGCTGTCCGCTGCCCGCTGTCCGCTGTCCGCTTAGGCTTACGCTCCAGTAGCCCAAAGCCAAAAGCTAAAAGCCAGTAGCTAAAAGCCAAAAACCAACCTTCACACCTAAAAATAAAATGTCATGTTCAAAAAAATGCTTCTTTTATTGGCTGTCACCTTTGCAGCCCTCAATATTTACGATGTGCCAAATGTGCACTCTAATGCCAGTCAACCACCCAAAGGGCGCACCAATGCCCCCGGCGAAAGCAGTTGTGCCATTAGTGGTTGCCATGTGGGCACTATCAACTCGGGGACGGGTACAATGGTAATGGATTTTAACTCTGGGGCTAATACCTACAACCCCGGACAAACCTACAACATTGCATTAGGCATTACTAGCGCAGGTGCATCAAGATGGGGGTTTGAGGTAGTTGCACTAAACAGTAGCAATGCAAGTGTGGGCACCTTTATTGGCAACGATGCCCAAAATACCGCCACTGGCAGTGCCAACAACCGGCAATACATCTACCACAAAAATGCACCAACAGGTAACAACACCCACTTATTTAGCTTTCAATGGACAGCGCCCGCCACCAACCAAGGCGACATTACGTTTTATGCCATTGGCAATGCAGCCAACAACAACAATAATGCTAGCGGCGATTTAGTGTATACCACCACCCGCGAAATTAGCTTTAACACCAACGTAACCCAAGTAGCAGCAGGTAGCAGCTTGCTTAATGCCTACCCCAACCCCGCCACCGAAATGCTAAATATTAGCTACAGTCTACAAAAAGCCGACCAAACAACCCTTATACTTACCGACCTAAGCGGCAAAACAGTAGCGACCCTAGTCAACAACGAATACAAAAATGCAGGTCAATACACCCAAACCTTGCCCCTCGATGATATTGCCGCAGGTATCTATATGCTGCAAATTAGCAACAAACACGCTAGCTATCTGCAAAAAATAGTAGTTACCAAATAACCCACATATAGCTAAAGCCCAAACAAACGCCCAGCACTTTTTAGGTGTTGGGCGTTTGCACTATTGGTATAAATGCCAGATAATTACCCTATTTACAAATAGTCCGTAAATTGTCCTTTTACCAGAAATATCGACAAATTATTATACTACCCCAAAAAGTAGTACCTTTGCGGTCAATATTCTGATGTAGTGATGTTAAGATGTGGTGAATACTAAATCTCATCTTCCCGTTTCTATAATCAATAATCAATAATCAATAATCAAAATGACACCTCAATTCATTTTTGAAGTTAGCTGGGAAGTATGCAATAAGGTAGGCGGTATTTATACGGTTATTACCTCAAAAGCGCCCGTTTTACAACCCGATTATCACGACCGCCTGCTGTTTATTGGACCCGATGTATGGAAAGGCAGCACCGAACACCCCGATTTTACCGAAGACCGCAACCTACTACGTGCTTGGCGCGAACAAGCCCTTGCCGATGGATTAAAAATTAGGGTAGGACGCTGGAACATACCCGGCAACCCAATGGCTATTTTGGTTGATTTTACGCCCTATTTTTCGCAAAAAAACGACATTTTTACCAAACTTTGGCTTAATTACAAATTAGACTCGCTTACGGGGCAATGGGATTACATAGAACCTGCCTTGTTTGGTTATGCTGCGGGTTTGGTTATCGAAAGTTATCACCACTTTTATATTGCCGCTGGCGAGCATACCGTAGCACAGTTTCATGAGTGGATGACAGGTACAGGCGTACTATATCTGCACCAACATCTGCCCGAAGTAGGCACGCTATTTACAACACATGCCACCGTTATTGGGCGTTGCATTGCAGGCAATGGGCTACCCCTTTACGAGCCTATTGCTACCTACAACGGCGACCAAAAAGCCCGCGAGTTTAACGTAATTGCCAAACAATCGTTAGAGAAATTATCGGCACAAACAGCCGACGCCTTTACTACAGTAAGCGATATTACCGCCGTTGAATGCGCCCAATTTTTAGAAAAAAGCGTAGACATAGTAACCCCCAATGGCTTTGACGATGCCTTTGTACCCAACAACGACGTATTTGCACAATGCCGTCAAACAGCCCGCAAACAACTATTGGCAGTGGCAGCAGCCGTTTGCAACGAGCCAAGCCTACCCAAAGATAGCTTAATAGTGGTTACTAGCGGCAGATACGAGTTTAGAAACAAAGGTATTGATTTGTTTTTGCAAAGCCTACTAGAACTAAACAAGCAAGCCAACGCCTTATCTCGCCCAATAGTGGCTTTTGTGATGGTGCCAGCAGGCAACTCGGGCGTTCGGCACGAGGTATTAGAGCGTTTGCAAAACATCAATCATCAATCCGATGGCAACTCAACCGTTTTAACACACAACCTATACGACCCCGACCACGACCCCGTTTTGCGTACACTTTCGGCTGCCAATTTCCACAATATGCCCGACAATAAGGTTAAAATTGTGTTTGTGCCTACCTACCTAAATGGCGCCGATGGTTTATTTAACTGCCCTTACTACGATTTGTTGATTGGCTGCGACCTAAGTGTTTTTCCGTCGTACTACGAGCCGTGGGGCTATACCCCCCTCGAAAGCCTTGCCTTTGCCGTACCTACTATCACTACGTCTTTGGCAGGTTTTGGCAAATGGGTGCAAGCCAAATTAGCCGGCGAGATAGCAGGCATTAAAGTAATACACCGCACCGACACCAACGACGCGCAAGTAGTGGCAGAGATGGTGCAACACATAACCGAGTTTAGCCAAAAAACCGAGCAAGAACTATACTTAGCCCGCGAAACCGCCCGCAATATATCGCGCATTGCCCTCTGGAAAAACTTAGTGAGCAACTATTTCGATGCCTACCACATTGCCCTTGATAAGGTGCAGCACCGCAAAGATAGCTTCTCGATGCCACCACTGCGCCACCTAAGCGCTATTATTGGCGAGCCGCTAACCAATAAACCCAAATGGAAACGCATCTTGGTTCAATCGTATCTGCCCGAAGCCTTATTGCCCCTTAAACAACTAAGTTTAAACCTATGGTGGTGTTGGCAAAAAGATGCCATTGACTTGTTTGCCAACATCAACCCCAAACTTTGGCAACAGGTAGGTTTTAATCCCATTGCCCTACTCGACCAATTGTCGTTTAACGAGTACAGCCTACTAGCAAACAACCCCGAGTTTATGGAGCGCCTACACCGCATTTATGCCCGTTTTGAGGCATATATGCAAACACCGCTCCCTCAAAACAGCCCCCAGATAGCCTATTTTTGTATGGAGTATGGCTTGCACTCGTCGGTTAAGTTATACTCGGGTGGCTTGGGTATATTGGCAGGCGATTATCTAAAAGAAGCATCGGACACCAACACCGATTTAATAGGCGTAGGATTGTTGTACAGATATGGTTATTTTACCCAACAACTGTCGTACAACGGCGAGCAAATTGCCCAATACGAAGCCCAACGTTTTTCGTACCTACCTGCACAACCCGTTAAAGACGAAGCAGGTAATTGGATACACATTAACATACCCCTACCCGGACGCCTACTGTATGCCAAAGTTTGGTGCATGAGCGTAGGGCGCATAAAATTGTATTTGCTAGATACCGACATTACCGAAAATAACGAAGAAGACCGAAAAGTTACCGCCCAACTATATGGCGGCGACTGGGAGATGCGCCTAAAACAAGAAATGTTGTTGGGTATTGGTGGTGTACGTATGTTAGATGCACTAAACATACACCCCAATTTGTATCACCTAAACGAGGGTCATGCGGCATTTTCAACCCTCGAGCGGCTACATCGCAGCATAGTAACACACAACATTGTGTTCGACGAGGCTTTAGAAGTAGTGCGTGGCTCGTCGTTGTTTACTACACACACGCCCGTACCTGCGGGTCACGATGCCTTTAGCGAAGATTTGCTGCGAGCCTACCTATCAAACTACGACAACGACCTAAACATATCGTGGCAGCAGTTTATGGGTTTAGGCAGATTGAACGAATGGGACACAAACGAAAAATTTTCGATGAGTCACCTTGCTGCTCGTACCTGCCAAGAGATAAATGGGGTATCAGAAATACACGGCAGAGTGTCGCGGCAAATGTTTAACGAGCTATGGCAAGGCTACAACGCCGAAGAGCTACATATTGATTATGTAACAAACGGCGTGCATTACCCCACCTGGATTGCCAGCGAATGGCACAACCTATTTACCCAAACCTTTGGCGATGATTTTTTGAACGACCAATCGAACAAGCAACATTGGCGCAAAATACACGATGTAGACGATGACGTATTGTGGCAAATACGCACCCACCGCAAACACATTTTAATGGATTATGTACGCCAACAATTGGCAAAAGAACTAACTAAACGCCAACGCAACCCCCGCGAAATTGTTGCCCGCACACAAGCCATCACCGACAACGCCCTTGTAATTGGCTTTGCTCGCCGATTTGCTACCTACAAACGCGCCCAACTGCTGTTTTATAACCCCGACCGATTAGCCAAAATTGTAAACAACGCCCAACAACCCATTGTGTTTGTGTTTGCAGGCAAAGCACACCCCGCCGACAAAGCAGGGCAAGAGTTGATACAAAAAGTAGTGGAGATGAGCGAAAAACCCGAGTTTTTGGGCAAAGTTATCTTCCTCGAAAACTACGACATGCAATTAGCTCGCCTATTGGTGCAAGGCGTTGATGTGTGGCTAAACACCCCAACGCGCCCCCTCGAAGCATCGGGTACATCGGGCATGAAAGCCACCTTAAATGGCGTGCTTAACTTTTCGGTGCTTGATGGTTGGTGGGCAGAAGGCTACCGCCCCGACGCAGGTTGGGCATTAAAAGAAGAACGCACCTACCAATATCAAGAACACCAAAACCAATTAGACAGCGAAACTATCTACGGCATTCTGGAAAACGAAATGGTTCCGTTGTTTTACCAACGCAATGCCAATGGCTTGCCCACAGGCTGGGTGCAGTTTATAAAACAAGCCATTGCCGAAATAGCCCCACAGTTTACCACCAAACGAATGATTGACGATTATCGCCAAAAGTTTTACAACAAACTGTATACCCGCACCCAATGGCTAAACGAAAATCACTACGAACAAGCCCGCACCCTAGCAGCTTGGAAACGAAAAGTGCGCCGCAACTGGGAGCAAATAGTGGTGGTAGATACTCAACTACCCGATACCAGCAACCATGCACTTAATTTGGGCGATGAGTTTAGTGCCACCATACAGCTAAATATAGCCGAACTAAACGTAGAAGATATTGGTATTGAGGTATTGTTTATTGTGCGTAAAGACGAACACAATTTCCGGATTGTGCGCCATACGCCCCTAAAAGCTGTATCGCAAAAAGGCAGCATTGCTACCTATCAATGCCAGGTACAAGCCACCGAGTCGGGCGTATACGATTATGGCTTCCGCATTTATCCACAAAATACCGCCCTACCCTACAAAGAAGACGCAGGCTTAGTACGCTGGATTTAGCCCTCCATTTTTGTTGCTGTTAGGTTGTTAAGCAAAATAATAAACCCACTTTTGTTGCTGTTTAGGTAACAAGGGTGGGTTTGTTTATGTTTTAAATGATTTTGTTTTGAGCGGATTATAAGCAATGCAAAAAACAAAACATTGCACAATCAGATAAAGTCAATAAATCATCGCTAATCATCAACACAAAAACAAACACTATACCCCCTCTTTTATCACCCTCAAAAAATAATTACCCCATTTTATGATGCGCAAATCGGTTTTATTGTGTATCTTTGCGCCGCGAAACTACATAGGCATACATAAACAAAAAATTATTCACATAAATCAACCATAACATCATGGGACGAGGCGATAGAAGAACTAAACGCGGCAAAATATTCAGTGGCTCTTTTGGCAAAGTACGCCCTAAGAAAAAACAAACCATTGCTTTTGTTGCTAAAAAAACAACCGAACAACCTGCTTAATTACCAAGTAGGCATTATATCCTGTACAACTGCGGTAGTACAGGATTTTTTTTATGCCACCTCATAAAATTCACCCTATTGCAGCTTTATTTTTCTAAACGGAACTTTTTACCAACATAAAGCGTTAACCGTTTGATGACGACCTTGAAAAGTAGTCAGCTTATTGAAAGGACATGGTCATAGTGAGCTTGTCGAACTATGGCAAGTTGGCTATAAGTGCTTGTGAACTAAAAAATAAAAAACAACAAGAGACACAGAGAACACAGAGAAGAACGAGTTTATGTTAGTTGCAAACTAAAAAGTAATAAAAGCCATAGCATATCCCCAAAAAAAACTCTGTGTTCTCCGTGTCTCCGTTGTAAATTTAAAAAACAAGCTGGTGTAAATTGAGCAGCTATTTACTATTTTTCAAGGTCGGCATTAGAATGTAACGGATAAATTTCATCGAAACACCCATTTATCCAAAATAAAATCGCATCTTTGCAGCATCATTTAACTCCAAAAAAATAACCATTATGGCAAACGATTTTTTTAAATCAAGCAATCCTACTTTATCCGACAAAACTTTCGATCAGTTCGACAGTCGAGCTATCCAAAATCCAGCAGAACGAATGACCATTGACGGAACCGTTAATAAAACAGCCTTGTTGTTGGTTTTATTGGTGGCATCGGCAAGCGTAACTTGGTATTTAGGTAGCATAAACCTAGCCTTAGCCATGCCTTTTATGATGGTGGGCTTGTTTGGCGGCTTAATTAGCGCCATAGTTATTGCCTTCAAACCCAAATGGGTAGGCTATCTAGCCCCCACTTATGCTATCTTAGAAGGTTTGTTTTTGGGCGGTATTTCGTTGTTTTTTGCCGGCATGTACAACGGCATTGTACTTCAAGCCGTTGGTATTACCATTTCGGTGGCAGGTAGTTTGCTGTTTTTGTACAAAACGGGCATGGTTGTCGTCGACCAACAATTCCGTACTGCTATCACAACCGCAACAATGGCTATTTTTGCGGTATACCTTATTTCTATGGTATTGTCTTTCTTTGGCACAACTATTCCTTACATACATCAAGGTGGCGTTATAGGCATTTTGTTTAGTTTGTTTGTAGTAGGTATTGCCGCCGCCAATTTACTCCTCGATTTCGATTTCATTGAAAAAGGAGCCGAATCGGGCGCACCCAAATACATGGAATGGTACGGAGCCTTTGCCCTTATGGTAACATTGGTATGGTTGTACCTCGAAATATTAAAACTATTAGCAAAACTTCGTGGGCGCGACTAATTAAGCGTTTGTAGCGATGCGCGGCTAAATTTTTATAAATTTAGCCGCGCATCCTTTTTATCACCTACCCCAACATTAAGCAAGCAACCTATCTGGCATTTTCATTCGGTTAAACCACCCTTGCCCCAAAGTTTGCACCCGCCCCGCTTGACGCGGTAAAGGTCTTTTTTGGGGGTGATGTTTAGCTTTCCATACTTTTCGCAGTTGCGGGCACCCCCAGAACACTATTAGCGCAGCAACAAACACATCGCAATACCTATAAATTATCAATCATTACTAGTTTTTATGCAAAAAATCAATCAAATAATTGATTATTTAAAATACCTGACACAAGCCAAAACAAAATACTACATACACTCGCCATTTGTATACGAGCTTTGCGAGGCAGTTATCTACGACCGCCGCCACTATTATTATTTTGATGATATTGAGCATGTGCGCAGCAAACTGTTACAAAACAACACCCAAGTAGCCATTACCAACTTTGGAGCTAAATCGCAAATAGGCAGCAAAAGTCGTTTTGTAAGCCAATTGGCTCAAAGCGTAGCCGTACCACCAAACGAAGGCAGGTTGTTGTTTAGGTTAGTCAATTATTTTCAGCCTAAAAACATCGTAGAATTAGGCACCAACATTGGCATCAGCACCCTTTATTTGGCTAATGCCAACCGCCAAACCACCCTGCATACCATAGAGGGCAACGAAACTGTAGCCCGTATTGCCCAAGAGTTGTTTAACTCGTTTGAGCTAAAAAAAGTGCAGCTACACACTGGCTTATTCGAAAATGTTTTGCCCAAACTACTGCCACAATTAAACAGCCTTGATATGGTACTGTTTGACGGCAACCATCAATTTGAACCCACAATGGCTTATTTCGAGCAATGTTTGCCCTATATAAACAACAACACCCTATTTATTTTTGATGATATTTATTGGTCGGACGAGATGAAACAAGCCTGGACACAAATAAAAGCACACCCACAAGTAAGCGTTACCATAGATTTGTTTAAACTAGGATTGGTATTTTTTAGAAAAGAACAGAAGAAAGAAAACTTTAAACTGTACTTTTTTTGAAGTAACCACCATGCACAACAAACCCGCCAAATTTTTAGTTTGGCGGGTTTGTTAGCAAATAAAAATCAAGGTTTACTATAATTTTTTAACCGGAGTTACTGCTGGTACTACATACAAATTTTGATTTTTTTTAAATGGCACCTCTTCGCAATTATCATCGCCATCGCAATAATATTTTTTGCAATTTTTGGTCATTTCTTTGTCGTCGCAAACCTTACAATAAGTAAAACCCGCAACAACTAAGCCACAATCTTTAAATGAACCTTCAATGTCGTCTTTTTTTATTTTTGCTACTGTAGTAGTATTTGTAGCATTATTAACAGTATTACCAGTACTACCTTTAGATTGTGCCTGTAAATGAGTAGTACTTACAATGGTAAAAAATACGGCAACCATAATTGCCAAATTACGAGTGATAGGTGAAGTTGTCATGTTAGGTGATGTTTGAGTGTGTGAAAAATTGTTTGTTTAGAAAAAACTTTTTGAGTACTACTCAAAATGTATTTGTCTTACATTAACTACATTACCTACTGCCCCAAATATGTTACCTACTTTTTTTTTTTTTGTAAAAAAATAAACCCGCCAAGCTGTTAGTTTGGCGGGTTTGTTGTGTAGAAATAAACTTACTTAGGCAAAGTGTTTGATATATACAAGAATGGGCACACGCCATTTATTGAGCTGTTTCTAAGTGCCACACCGCTAGGTTGAGCAAGCGATGACGAAGGCGTTGTCCAGGTGTTGTTTTCTAAAAAACGCACATCACCCTCTGCCGATGCTGTCCAAATTTTTCCGCTATTATCTTGGCACACGCGTTGTGTTTTAATGGCATCGGCAAAGTTTTGCCAGCGGTTGTTGGCATCTAAATAAGCCACGCCCGTACCCTTGCGGTTTGTTACCCAAAGGCGTTTTTGGCTATCCCTAAAAACAGAGGCTATGCCGCCACCGTCGGTAAAAGGGCTGCCCAAGTTGGTAAAGGTATTAGCAGCTTTGTCGTAACGCAACAGCACACCTTCTTTATCCACATTCGAGGCACTTACCCAAACCACATTTTGTTCGGCAAGCAACGTCCAAACTTTGTTTTTTTGGGCAGTCACCAAATCTGCGGGCAAGGCAATAGGTTCAAAGGCGGCGGTACTTGTTGTTTGTTTAAACAAGCCCACGCCCGTGCCAATCCACAATTGGTTTTGAGCATCTACTTGCACCGCTCGCACCTCGTTGGGCAATACCGAGTTGCTGCTATTAAAACGTGCAAAAGTGTTTGTTGTGGGGTTAAGTATCACCAAGCCATCGTCGTAGGTGCCAATATCAAGGGTGTTATCGGGTTTTCCGCGTTTTGCCATCGAGTGCAATTGGGTTGCTCCAATACCCGAGTTAGCGGCATTCAACACCTTCGATGTTTTTTGGGCAATATCGTATCGCACCAAACCATTGGTGGTACTTAGCCAAATTATTTTATTTTCGTCAACTAATAAATCGTTGATAACCGTTGGGTTGCTTGCCTTGGTAATTAGCGAAGTTGGTTTTTTTGTTGCTGTAACACGTTTGCTAACGCCTACTTGCGCCGATACATTTAACAACTGAACAAGGCAGATAAGCAATAAAAGTAAATTTTTCATGAGTGGTGTAATTTGAGTGAATGTATTTTGTGGTGTGATTGGTAGCTAAAAAATGGGAAATACACCCATTGTTGCGCAAATAGCTTGGTTGTTTTATAAAAAGATGCCAAAAAATGATTATTTTTGCCTAAATTTTCATGCATTCATCTAATCTTATCCAAAAATGAAAACAGCTTCGGACAAATTGCATCGCTTAATAAAAGCATTGAGCAAAAGCGAAAAAAGGTATTTTAAAGTAAATGCTTTAAAAGATACCGAAGACAAGCAAATAAATGTATTTGTGCAACTGTTTGATATTATAGAAAAGCAAGATGAATACGATGAGGAAAAAATAAAAGCCAAGCTCAAAAATCAGCCCATTGTAGGTTATTTTGCAAAGGCAAAAAATAACTTGCAAAATTTAGTGTTAGATAGTCTATACAACCAATATGCCCCTAATAACAAGCAAGAATCTGAACAAAAACAATTATTTTTGGCTAACTTGTTGTATAAAAAAGATTTTGTGGACGATGCCTTGAAAATGATAGAAAAGGTAAAAAAAACCGCCGATGAACACGAGTGGTTTGAGTTGGTATTGAGCGCAATAGCCCTAGAAAAACACATTTTAGGCAAAGAATTTATCCGCAAAATTAGCTTTGAACGCTTAGATGACATTTTGGAGGAAGAAAAACACTACTACCAAAAATCGCTGACCGCTGCCCAATATTGGTGTTTGCGCCGCAAGGTATATGCCCTGCAATACCAAAAAGGCAAAGTTTTACAGCCTGCTGATTTGCAGTTTTTAGAAGACACCCTGCAAGATGAGCTACTTGTTGACTTCGAAAAGGCAAATTCGTTTAAAGCCCAAATGGATTTTTACCAAATTAAATCGGTTTGCTACTTTTTGCTAAACAAATACCAAGATGCCTTAGAGCAAAACAGGGCTTTTATTAAGCTATTTGAGCAAAATCCTGCACAAGTGGCACTGCATCCGTCGCGCTACAAAGTGGCATTTAGCAATTATTTGTTCGATTGCTCTATGCTTAAACAATACCCCGAAATGTTGGCAGGTATTAGCACCATGCGACAATGGATAGACAAACCCGAATTTGCAGAAATACCCAACGTAAATGCCGATATTTTTAGAATTACCTACACCTTAGAGCTAAATATGCACCGACGTTTGGGCAATTTTACCCAAGCAACCGCCCTACTGCCCGATGTTATTGCAGGTTTAGAGCTTTACGAAAATATATTGGCAACACATAATTTGGTTAATTTGTACTATTTAGTAGCCTACATTTATTTTGGAGCCGCTAACTACAAAAAAGCCAGCGAATGGACTAACCGCATTATTTACGAAGAAGAGCGCAAAGTAGTAGAAGATGTTGCCGCCGAAGCACATTTGTTAAACATTATTATTGCCTACGAAATGCAACATTTTAAACGCTTAGACGACCTCATCGACTCGACACAGCGCTATTTTCAGTACCGCAAAAAGCTGCATAAATTTGAAAAAACGGTTATCAATTATCTGCGCAAAATAGTGTTTGCCCCCAATAAACGCGAACAAAAACAACTTTTTGAGGAGTTAGATATTGCCTTAGACGAACTTAAATCCGAAGGCAACCTACTGCGCTACTTTGATTTTAGCGCCTGGATAACCGCCAAACTCGAAAACAAACCTTTTGAAAAAGTAGTGCAAGAGTGGTATCAATAAACATCAATATTTATCTTTGTGTGGCTGTATCCACCAAACATAAATTGCCAACCAGAGCGACCGAGCCAACCTAAACCAATACGTCCAACCTAAAGCAACAATGCCAATGTATACAAACAACTCTTGTATGTATAAATATCCAGACAGTATAATGTCCAAACCCATAATAAAAAACATAATAAACGCTACCAAAATATAGCTGATAAACATCCCGCCATAATAAAACTCGGGTTCTATCACAAAATCTTGTTTGCAATGTGGGCAAGTTGGTGGCATTTTGTCAATGTCTTTTAAATTAAACAAGCTGGGGTTGCTAAACAATTTAGCCTTCCCACAGTTTGGGCAACGCAACGAGAGGATAATCCAGAGGCTTTTGAAAAAATTAAACACTACTTTTAAATTATTGATTATTAATTGTAAATTATATGTGTATCATATAACTAAATGGCAAAACGTGCCAAGGAGTAACATCTTGCGAGGCAAACTGCCCTTGCAAATATAAATAATGTGCAGTAATGGCTATCATACCTGCATTGTCGGTGCAATACTGAAACTGCGGGATAAAAACCGACCAAGCGTGTTTTTTACCTAACTCGGTAAGGGCAGTGCGCAAACCCGAGTTGGCAGAAACGCCACCCGCAATAGCAATTTGCTTGATTTGAAAATGTTTGGCAGCCTTTTGTAATTTGTCGAGCAGTATTTTTACTATAGTATACTGTACCGAAGCACAAATATCGGCTAAATTTTGCTGAACAAAATCGGGGTTTTCGGCAGTTTGTTTTTGCAAAAAATACAATACCGATGTTTTTAATCCACTAAAACTAAAATCGAAAGGGCGATGAGCTTTGGGTTGTGCAAATTTAAACGCCAACGGATTGCCCGTTTGTGCGTATTTGTCTAAAAGCGGACCGCCGGGATAAGGCAATCCCAACATTTTAGCCGTTTTGTCGAATGCTTCGCCGGCGGCATCGTCAATGCTTTCGCCAACAAGTTCCATGTTTAAATAATCTTTTACCAACACAATTTGCGTGTGCCCGCCCGAAACGGTAAGGCATAAAAACGGGAAGTTAGGCACAGGCTCATCGATAAAATGTGCCAATACGTGTGCTTGCATGTGGTTAACCGTAATAATTGGCAAGCCCAAAGCTAAGGCAAAACCTTTTGCAAACGAAGTACCTACCAACAACGAGCCAATTAAACCAGGTCCGCGCGTAAAAGCAATGGCATTTAGTTGCTGTTTGTTGATACCTGCATCTTTTAGGGCTTTATCCACCACAGGCACTATGTTTTGCTGATGTGCCCTTGATGCCAGCTCGGGAACAACACCGCCAAAAGCCTCGTGAACCTGCTGTGAGGCAGTAACATTGCTCAACACTTTGCCGTTAACAACAACAGCCGCCGAGGTATCATCGCACGAAGATTCGATGGCAAGAATAGAAATATTTTGCAATTTAGTTAAATTTTCTGCAAAGGTACAAAATAGCTCGCAAAATTGAGAAAATAACCCTCATCAAACCACAAAAAAAACGTACCTTTGCACCACTATACCACTTATTTACCAATTACTTTACTTAAAGCATGGCATCTGGGACACCCCAAAACCCCAATATTGTTAAAATACTAACCAACCGTTATGTTTTTACGGCTTTGGTGTTTTTTGTGTGGATGTTATTGATTGATGGAAACAATATTTTTTCGCAATTTAGGATAAAAAACCAAATTGAAGAAATGAAAGAAAAGAAAATATACTATGAAAAAGAAATAAAAACTGTTAATCAGTCATTAAAAGAATTGAACAATAAAGCCACCATCGAAAAATTTGCCCGCGAAACCTACCTCATGAAACGCTCAAGCGAAGATATTTATGTTGTGGAGCAAGATAACAAATAAATAATACTACAATTAAATAAAAATGCTTTCCAACAATCAACTTAGAACATTGCTCAACAATATTGAGGATGATAATGTTGAGCGAACCATTTCGATGACTAACATGGATAAATTTGGCGAGGCAATTTGCGCTTTTGCCAACGATTTGCCTAACCATAGGCAGCCAGGATACCTAATAATTGGGGCAAATGATGATGGTTCACTGGCTAATCTAAATATCACCGATCAATTTTTACAAACACTAAGCGATTTTACAAATGGACGTATTTTGCCCATACCTGTTATCTCTGTAAGCCGTTACGAATTAAATGGCAGTGCATTAGCCATTGTTGAAGTACTTCCTGCTGCCCAGCCTCCAGTAAGATATAAAAGTAAGGTACACGTTAGAATAGGTCCAAGAAAATCGGTTGCTAACGAGGCAGAAGAACGAATTTTGGTAGCAAAACGCACCTCAAATGCCCGAACTTTTGATGCTTTGCCTTGTTTGGAAGCAGCACTAAACGATTTAAATACATCTCTTATTCAACTATCTTATTTTCCATTAACAATAGATAGAGAAACATTAGAAGCAAATCATCGGGATTTAAAACAACAATTAGCTTCTTTACGACTTTACGATTTACAGAATGATAAACCAAGCAATGCAGCTATTCTATTTTTTGCTTTAAATACACAATATTTCTTTTCTGGCTCGTATATACAATACATAAAAATAGATAGCTTAGAAAGAAATCTTGACAAAGTTGTTACAGAACAAACATTTAGAGGTTCGTTGCTTGACGAATTAAATGAAATAGAAAGTTATGTAAGGCATAATATTGTAAAATCAAGACCCGTTAGAGTCGAAAATACATTTCAAGATAGAAACGTATCGAACTATCCATACAATGCTCTGCGCGAATTTATTATGAATGCCATTATGCACCGCGACTACGAATCAAATGCGCCTATTTATATTTATGAATACATAGATAGAATAGAAATAAGCAATTCGGGAGGGTTATATGGCGATGTAAGACCCGAAAATTTTCCTAATGCAAGTGATTATCGTAACCCAGTAATTGCCGAAATTATGAAAAATAAAGGATATGTAAACAGATTTAATTTTGGCATTCAAGATGCTCAACGGAAATTAGCTGAAAACAATAACCCTCCTGCCGAATTTGACTTGTCACTTATCACCAGATTTTTAGTTACTCTTAAAATTAACCCAGAATGGCTAAACGAATAGTTTACTTTAACAATAAAGGGGGTGTAGGCAAAACAACTTTGGTTTATCATACAGCATGGATGCTTGCCGAATTAGGTTATAAAGTACTTGTGGCAGACTTTGACCCACAAACCAATTTAACAGCCATATTTTGCCACAAGCCCGCCTCGAAGAAGTTTTTTTAATAGAAGAAAACAAATCAACTATTATTGATAGCATTTCTTCAGTAATAGACGGCGATGCTTACAGACCTGTACATATAGAACACATATCAAATGACATTTTAGGCAGTATTTCTTTGCTAATAGGAAATCTATCACTTTCAACTTATGAAGATAAATTAAGTAACACATGGTTATCTTGTTTAGATGGCGATGTACTCTCTTTTAAAGTTACTTCTGTATTTGATACCCTATTAACCGATGCTGCTAACAAAACCCAATCCGATTATGTATTAATCGATATAGGACCTAATCTAGGGGGCTATTAATCGATCGGTGCTTATTGCTTGCGATTATGTTATTTTACCAGTAGCGTCAGATTTATTCTCTTTGCAAGGTATAAAAAACTTAGGGCAAACACTGAAAAGTTGGAAAGAGCAGTGGAAAGATAGAACAAATAGGAACTTTAAACCTAGTAATATTCGATTGCCTAATGGTCAAATGAAAGCATTAGGATATATATATGCAACATACTGCCCGCGAAAGTAAACCAGTAAAGGCTTATTTACGTTGGACAAACAAAATTCCAGCGACTTATCAAAAGTACATACTACAAGAAGATACAACAAAAGAAAATACCGGAAATAATTGACGATAACAACTGTTTAGGTATCTTGAGGCATTACTACAGCCTAATGCCTTTGGCAATGGAAGCTCGAAAACCTATTTTTTACTTTAAGCCTGCCGATGGAGCCATCGGGTCGCATTATCAAGCAGTACAACAAGTTTACAAAGATTTTGAAAAAGTAACAAAACAAATAATCATCGCTTGTGAACAATAAAAACACAACCAAAAATAGTTATAATTTTATGTCACTAAACATCACCGACATCGAGCGTTTGTTGGGCAACAGCGCCGAAACGCTTTTGACACACGAGTCAAAAACTATCTCGAAAAACGACCTACACCTACCGGGCAACGATTTTGTTGACCGCATTTTCGCCGCAACAGACCGCAATGTGCCAACACTGCGCAGCCTAAACACGCTGTTCAACTCGGGGCGTTTGGCAGGTAGTGGCTATGTATCCATTTTGCCCATCGACCAAGGCATCGAACACAGTGCAGGGGCATCGTTTGCACCTAACCCCATTTACTTCGACCCCGAGAATATCGTAAACCCGCCATCGAAGGTGGTTGCAATGCCGTAGCCTCTACCTTTGGTGTATTGGGCGCCGTGGCACGCAAATATGCACACAAAATACCCTTTGTTGCCAAAATAAACCACAACGAGCTGCTCACTTATCCCAACAAATTTGACCAAGTAATGTTTGGCTCGGTGCGCAAAGCCTGGGATATGGGCGCTGTTGCCGTAGGTGCAACCATCTATTTTGGCTCCGACAACTCAACCCGCCAACTACAAGAGGTTGCCGAAGCCTTTGAATTGGCACACGAATTGGGCATGGCTACCATTTTATGGTGCTATACCCGCAACAACGCCTTTAAAGTAAATGGCATTGATTACCACGAATCGGCAGATTTGACAGGACAAGCAAACCACCTAGGCGTTACTATTCATGCCGACATCATCAAACAAAAACAAGCTACCAACAATGGCGGCTACAACGCCATCGCCAATTCGGTAAAACACACCCCAAAGATCTCCCAACTAAGCACCGACCACCCCATTGATTTATGCCGCTATCAGGTAGCTAATTGTTATATGGGTCGTATGGGCTTGATTAACTCGGGCGGTGCTTCGTCGGGTGCGTCAGACCTTGCCGAAGCGGTTACTACTGCCGTTATCAACAAACGCCAGGTGTGGTATGGGCTTAATATCGGGTCGCAAGGCATTCCAACGCCCACAAGCCGAGGGTATACAACTGCTACAATCTATACAAGATGTTTATTTGTGTAACGATGTAACGATAGCTTAATAGGCTGTCGGCTGCAAGCTAATTGAACTTACTAGGGTTATTAAAAAACCTTTTTACTAAATTTCGGGTAATATGTCGTAAAAATACGGTATATTACCCGAAATTGCTGTATATTTGCGCACCAATGCACACAGTCAAAAATTTAGGATTTACCTACCCAAACAAGCATTTATCAATAGATAGGATAGAAATAAATATATATAATATATGAAAAACTAATTAACTAAAATATCAAGCTATGCGGTAAAAATTATTTATAACCCTGTCTAATAATTTACAACTTACCTAAGTAGTGTTTCAAGTTAATACTGTCGGATATTATGGTTCGGGCAAACCCATTATAATCGGTAAATTAGCAACATCTGTTTGTCTGTTTTTTTATGGATAAATAACTACCACACCCCTAACGGGGCTGAAAATACGTTTATCTACCTCTTTGCTACCCATATCACCCTTAACGGGGCTGAAAATACGTTTATCTACCTCTTTACCCATATCACACCCCTAACGGGGCTGAAAATACGTTTATCTACCTCTTTTTACCCATATCACACCACTACCTCTTTGCTACCCTATCACACCTAACGGGGCTGAAAATACGTTTATCTACCTCTTTGCTACCCATATCACCCTAACGGGGCTGAAAATACGTTTATCTACCTCTTTGCTACCCATATCACACCCTAACGGGGCTGAAAATACGTTTATCTACCTCTTTGCTACCCATATCACACTAACCCCTAACGGGGTGAAAATACGTTTATCTACCTCTTTGTACCCATATCACCTCAACGGGGCTGAAAATACGTTTATCTACCTCTTTGCTACCATATCACACCTAACGGGGCTGAAAATACGTTTATCTACCTCTTTGCTACCTATATCACACCCTAACGGGGCTGAAAATACGTTTATCTACCTCTTTGCTACCCATATCACACCCCTAACGGGGCTGAAAATACGTTTATCTACCTCTTGCTACCCATATCACACTCCCTAACGGGGCTGAAAATACGTTTATCTACCTCTTTGCTACCCATATCACACCCCTAACGGGGCTGAAAATACGTTTATCTACCTCTTTGCTACCCATATCACACCCCTAACGGGGCTAAAAGTGCCGACTTTATCCGACAGTATTAAATGGATAGACTACTAAGCCCACCCCTGCCCCTCCAAGGAGGGGAATTTATGCACAACTTACAATTTATAATTTACAACTAATATACCATGTTGTTATTGCACGGAGCCTTAGGGCAGCCAACAATTAATGCCTACTTGCCCAATTGTTGCCCAATACCCTGCAACCCACTATTTTGAGTTTGCAGGACATGGACAATCACCGCCTCAAGGCAATTTTTCGATAGATTTGTTTGCCGACCAATTACTAAAACACTCGATTTACAAGGCATAGATAGCAAATGATATTTTATTACAACATGGGCGGACACGTATCCCCGCGATTAAGCTCAACTACACCTTACATCAATCGGTGTTTACGCAGGTGCCAAATATTTTGGACACCGAATCCGCCGCCGAAGCCAAAGTAAATTGTTAAACCCCACTAAATTGCCGGAAAAAGTACCTGCTTTACGTCCAAGTGTGAAATTTCCGCCACCAAACACTGATTGGCAGAGATGCAAACAGACCGCCAATCTTAGGCTAGTTAGGCACTAACCAGTTTATTAACCACAACAGCATTGGGCATTACCCAACAAAACCTGCATTGGCATTGGCGACCGCGGTAATACCCTTTTACCATAGCCGAAGCCGTGCAAGCCACCGTTGCCTACCAAACGCCCAATAATGGGTGTTGCCTTCAAACACACATCACCCGTTTGAAAAAATAAATTTAAAACAATTAAGTAATTATTTGGTGGATTTTTTGACTAAATTGTTTGTCCATAAACTGCTACGCCCTGTAGTTCGGATAGGCATCGGGTAAAGCCGTGTTTTTAGACGGGAAACAATGTCTATCACCAATTTTGTTTCTTCGTAAGTGTTGTGCCACAATGGTTATTGTTCGCGTTTTAATATTCGCATTACATCGTTGGTTGGCAAATAATCGAGTTGTAATTGATAATAATCAAATAACATGTTCTACGATATCGGCTTGCTCTAAAAAACCATTTTTTGTTGGACGATTTGTAGGCTTGGATTAAACCTGGTACGCCCAATTTAGTGGTGCCCCATAATAAGCACCACAATTACAATAAGGTTAGTTAGTTGTTTAGAGTCTATCTGCTTCCAAAATGGGTTTGCCTGCCGTACCGATGGTTCGCCGTCGTCGTTGGCTCGGTAGTTGGTTGGTTTTGTTCGAACCACAACGGCCGTTCAACTTTGGCATAAAATGGGTGAGCTTGTAATTCTTTATTTGGTTAGATATTGTTTGTGTCGTTTTGTGTGCACGGGCGATGCAAAGGCAATAAATTTGCTACCTGGTCTTAAATTCGCAGCTAAGGGCTTGGGTAATGGTTAGGTAGGTGTCTTGAAACATGAAAATGATGAATGGGAGATGATGTGTAAAAGTTTTTTACTTTTGCATTTTTACCAATTTAATTAACAAAGTTAGGGGGTCTTTGAGAAAATAACTATTTGGTACAGCCCTAGCATCTGTCTGTATTTTTGCTGTTTAGCTATCCTTTTTCTTGACAGCGAAATAGTACAGCAAAAGTCAAGATGGTATGATTGCGACGTCTACTTCTGCTTGCGGGGGCCAAAGGTCTTCTTATGCCCCCTATTCTGTCGTTCTATAATCCACCGGTCTAAGAAACCACCCACTCAACTAGGCCTCAAAAAACACAATACTCAAATCTACTGTAAGAAGTACTCCCAGGCAAGTTTGTTTGCATTTTTACCCTTAGCACAGCAGTTACGCGGTCCACGCAGGCTATTGTAGTAGCTGGAACATAAAAAACACTGCCTCATCCATATTGCTGTTGCTTTTAGGCTACTATATAGCACATTAAACGCAATAATAAGCCTTTGTTTGATAGTTTTATATTCTTTTAAAAAAAAATTATTTGGATAGGAAACTTTTACCCCCTTTTACGCTTTAGTGTACATGGGCAATACAAACAAAGGCATTGTCAGATAAATTAACAACAAAACAATCTTCAACAAAAAATGGACACTCAAACACAAAACAACAATCGAGACAGTTTATGGAGCCTATTGTGTTGGTGGACAAACAACACAATCAAGAGGCTCATGTTATTGTGGCATCGCACTACACCTTTGACGATGTGTTGCTCGGCACGCCCATCAATGTAGGTATGTTCGAGGGCAACTGGGACTTGTCGTATTGACCCTAGCACCCAAAAACCACAAGCCGTAGAAGCTGTGGTGTAATGTTGGGCGAGTATCTGAACCAAGATATAAATACTTTTACTGGCAATGCCAAAACAGTAATGTACCGGGTGGGGTGGCAAAAATTGAGGGCGTATTAAAATCTATCAAAGCCGAGCCTTTTCGGCTGCTGCCAAAGTTAGCCAACAAAGCTTTGTGCCGCAAACCCTTGAGTATGGCAGCATGAGCAAAACGTATTGTGGCTAATATGATTGATTTGGTGATTATTAGCATTTTGCTGGCTTTTTCACCTGCAATTTTGTATCTACTAGCTAACCTTAAATTTGTACTTTAAAAATTACTTGGCTACAAATACACTATGTATTTGAGCCAAGTAATTATGGTTTTTTATTGCCTACGCTATCAATTACGCAAAAGTAATATATACATTGCATAGCAACAAAAACTCACACCAATAATCACTAAAACAAATTACACTTAATTACATGTTCGATTTACCACTATGGAGCCAATTGTGTTGGTTGATAAACCGCACAATCAAGAGCAACATTATTGTTAATACACCAAACTTTTGACGATATGCTCGACACCGCGCGGTATCAACACTAATTTGTTTGCTGGCGACTGGGACTTGAGCTATTTTGATACCGAAACCAAAGAAAGCAAACCCGTGCAAAGCACCGACACCATTGGCGACTATCTGAACAGAAACATCAATACGTTTTATTGGAGTTACAAACCGGTGCGCTTAAAATTCCGCTCGACAACAGACCTAAAACGCCCCTTAACCGCCCTGCACCTGCGCAAAGTGGTTATTACGGACCCGGGGAAAGTGCGCCCAGCTACCGACTAATGCAGTATGGCAATTTTGGCAAACGTATAGGGGCTTATGTTTTAGATTATACTTTTATATTTTTTGTAATTAGCATATTAAGCGAAAATACGCTGCTTTTTGGCGAAGATAGCCCCTCACAATTGCCGTTATTTGGTTGTATTTTGCGGAATGGAAAAGCTCTAAGTTTCAGGGTACGTTGAGCAAATTGGCGGTTGGCTTGAAAGTTACCGACCTAAATGGCAATGGCATTAGCTTTTGCGGGCATCCGGCAAGGTATTTTTGTGGTATGTTAATGGGCTACTGCTATGGTAGGTTTGTGATTGCCGCTATACCAACAAAACAGCTCTCCACGATTTACTGGCAGGTACTTTGGTGCTTGAACGCCCACCTATGAACCAAGCTAACAAAGTTACTGTTATTAGATAGATAACATAAATTGTAATAAAAAAGCATCTTTTGCTGCCATACGTGCAACAAAAGATGGTTTTAAGATCTTTAGCTTTTATTGTGAAACTGACAAATGATAGCTTTTTATACTTTTTCATCTAACAAAAACGGGAAAGCCATTGATTAAAGGCAATAAAAAGCAGTCCCAATCTTTTTCGAGATTAGGAAGAATAAAAACACATTTGAATTGCAACTTAGTTTGCTTTTTTAAGTACTAAATCATCAACTGTAATTTCGTGTTTAGCCATTTGTAGGCGTATTCGCTTGATAGAATGTTGTTTTTGTTGTGCTTCTTTTTGCTCGTTTAGTGATGGATCGTACGCTTCTTTCTTGGTGACTAAGTTATAAACAATAACAGCTAATTTTCGAGCTATCGCTGTGAGGGCTTTTGAATGCCCTTTACGAGCCCTCAATCTTCGAAAATCATCGCCCAACGGACAATTTGCATTGTGCAAACCCGACGCTGCATTCAGAAAAGTGTTTTTGAGCCTTAACTTTTTACTTCTGGTTTTTCGGCTAATAACCTTTCCGCCCGATACTTTATTGTTGGGGGCTAAGGCAAGCCAAGAAGTCCAATGTTTTGCGGTCGGAAACCGAACAATGCAAGCACCCATTTCGGCTAAAAACGGTAACAGTATGTTGTAACTGATACCAGGTATTTGCATCAAATCTACCCCTTCAAGTAATTGGTAGGCGTATTTATCAATAGCAAATGTGGGGTTGTTTTTCGCCGATTGCTTGTCATGCTTAGGTTCGTAGTTAGCTAAGGTTTGGGTTGTGCTTTTTTTTTTCACTTCTTGGGCTAATAGCTTTTCGATGTGTTGATCGCATACTCGTAGCTTTTGGCAAGTAAATTGATAAAATTGGTAATGCTCCGATAGCAAAAACAAATGTTGGTCACTCCATGTGCCAGTAAGGGCTTTGGCTAATGTTTCGAGATTTGCTTTGCAACGTCTATCGGCTAAGGAAGCCAATTTTAGGGCATCGCGCTCGCCTGATAGTATCGCATTGATAATTGATTGACCCGACTTACCCATCAAATCGTTGATAACTTCGGGCAGCCGAATGTTCATCAGCACCAATTGTTTTTGCATCCGTTGTACATGGCTTACGTTGCTGGCTATAAGTATCTGGCGGTGGCGTACCAATTCCCGAAGTTCGTCTGTGAAATTGTCAGGATGAAAGCTACCCTTCAATAAGCCCACAGCGTGTAGTTTTTGTATCCAGCGACTGTCTATACGGTCTGTCTTTTTTCCGAAACTTTTTAGGTATCCCGGATTGCACACCAATACTTCTATGTCATACGAAAGCAACATTAAGTATAGTGGCTTCCAATAGATACCTGTCGACTCCATCGCTGCCGATTTGATGCCATGTTTTACTAAATACTGGCACATACTATGTAAATCTTCTGTAAAACAATCGAACTGAACGGTTTCTTCTTCGCTCTGCCCAATAGCTACTACATGAAACTTGCCGCCAACATCAATGCCTGCACAATGCGGATTGACAACTTCAAAATCTACTCCTTTCTTTGTCTTTGCCATCTTTTTTGTTTTAACTTAATCAAAATATCCCAAAACAGGCATAACGTAAATAAAAATGACAGTCTTTCATACGGGATAATACTTATTAGGTATCTCACCAAACTTATTTCCGTGCAATGCCCTACTCAGGCTCCTACGAGGATTTTAAAATGCCATAGTGTAATCGAGTTTCGGAATTGGGATATCAACCGCAAATTTACAACTTTTGTTAGATGTCTTTATTTTTTTGTGTTAAAAAAGGCTCTACGGAGCGAAGAATGCTGTCATCTTACGCCCAAAGTTACCCATATTACGCTCTAACGAGCTTTTTAGCCTTTCCTTAACTTTTTGACATGCCCCCGGTGTGATATGGTTATTTATCCATGAAAAAACACGACCATTTACCCAAATTTACCGATAATGGCAAGCTTGCCAAGAACTATAATCACAGTATTAACTTGAATGACTATTTAGCGATTAAATTTTTCGTTAAATAGTATCATTGTACCGACCTCTAAATTGAAAGAGCTATTTGGGATTTAGAGCATAAAAAAACACCCTCGTAATTTACGAGGGTGTTTTTTTACAATTAATTTTAGGATTTATTTAATTTGCATTTCGGCGCGAGTTAGGTATTTTTCGGCATCGCGACCTTGTTGGCTGTTAGGGTATTTTTGTTTAAGTTGCTCGTAGGCATTTTTGGCTGATTTAAAGTCTTTGTTTACTTCGGCAGCCATACCTGCTTTCATCAAAAACATAGGGGCACTAAACTCGTTTGGACTACTTGCGGCGGCTTTGTTGTAATAATTTACAGCGTCGCTCATTTTACCCAATTCGCTGTAAGCATCGCCCATGCACCTAATGCCATTGCGTTTACTACTACATCGTCCGATGAAAAATCAGATAGGTTATCAATAGCTTTTGAAATTCTCCTTTGTTTAGGTAAGCGATACCTGCTAGTAGTAAGCCAAGTTAACGGCTTTGTTGAGCCGCTATATTGGTTAATCATTTTAACGCACCTGGGTAGGTAGCGTCGCCGTTCAAGACTTTGTCGTAGTCGCCTTTGTTAAAATATTGTTGTGCTACAAACAATTGCGATTGGAAATTCGGCTTCTTTTTAACTAGGCAACCACCAGTTGTGGTGCCAAATAGGCTAATAGTATTAGCGTAATAACACCTACCACCGATAAGATAGGTTTATAGTTATCTTCTACAAAATGTTCTACCTTCTCAAAACCTGTGCGAAGGTCACGGTCTAGTTCAAGTGTTGTTTCTTCAACAGCAGTTGATTTGTTCTTTGCCATATTAATATTGCGTGAATTATTTTTTTGTTTGATATTTTTGTTTTATAGTAATTTTACCAGTATTTGGTTTTAGGCAGATTAATTACGAACGAAAATTACTCCATCAAAATGGATAATCTGTTTGTGTATAGACATCGGTGTAAACTTCGCTATCGGCGCTAATGGCGATTTCTCGGCAACTCTACATTCTTGTATGGTAGTTTTTACTTTTGGGCAATTGCGTCTAAATCGGCTTGGGTAGCATATCCGTTGTCGAGTATTTTTTAGCGGTGGTTTCTATGGGGTCTAATTTTTGTATTCTTCTACTTCTTCTTTGGTTCGGTATTTGGCGGTCCGACAGAGTGACCTTTGTATCGGTAGGTGCGTATTTCTAGGAAAGTAGGCCCATCGCCACGTCGGGCTCGTTCAACGGCTTCGGTCATGGCTTCGTGTACGGTTTCGCAGTACATACCATCAACGGGTTGGCAGGGCATTTCGTAGCCTAAGCCTAATTTGTAGATGTCGCTAACGTTCGAGGTGCGTTCTACAGATGTTCCCATGGCGTAGTAGTTGTTTTCGCAGATAAATATGACGGGCCGTTTCAGGTCACAGCCATGTTAAAAGGTTTCGTGTAAGGCCTTGTCAGGAGCTCCGTCGCCAAATAAACATACGCAAACGTTGTCGGTGCCTAAGTATTGTTCGGCAAGGCAATGCCTGCCCCTAACGGAATTTGACCGCCAACAATGCCATATCCGCCAAAAAGTAGTGTTCTTTGGAGAAGAAGTGCATAGAGCCACCTTTACCTTTTGAGCAACCTGTTGCTTTGCCGTATAGTTCTGCCATACATTCGTTGGCGGTCATACCTTTGGCTATGGCAATAGCGTGGTCGTGATAAGCGGTTATAAGTGGTCTTGTTTGCGGGTTGCCGATACGATGCCATGGCTACGACTTCTTGCCCTATATAAAGGTGGCAAACCCCTTTTTTGCTGTCCGTATAGTTGCCCTGCTTTTTTCTTCGAAGCGGCGCATGAGCAACATTTGCTCGTACCAATTAAGGTAAGTTTCTTTACTAAAAGTGGTTTGAAGCTGCTTTTGGCGATATTGTCTAAGGTGATATTGCTATCCGAGGTAGTGTTTTTCTTTTAGCCATATTATAATGAAGGAATTTTGGGTGCAAAGGTAAAATTTTTCTTCGTAAATTATAACGCTTTTGTACGAAAAATGTTGAAATGAAGTTATTTTTTTTGATTTTTAAGAAAAGGGTGTTTTATTTGCCCAAAATCGTTTATTTTTCTAAAATTTCGGCTAATTTGTCTCCAATTTTGGCTGACCCGCCTTTGTTTTGTTGCACATAGTTGCGGGCTGCTAGGGCTATTTTTTTGTATTGTTGGCTGTCATCTTCTATTTGTGCAAGTTGGCTGCTTAGTTCATAGGCACTTGGTGTTACAAAGGCGGCTTTTAGGGCAATCAAATCGGTGGCTTCCTGAAATTTTTGGTAGTTTTCGCCAAAAAAAGTAGGTATACCAAACACGGCTGCTTCTAAAATGTTGTGGATACCTTTACTAAATCCGCCACCAATATAGGCATATTGTGATAGGCGTAGATATTGGCTAATATACCAACATTATCTATCAATAAAACTTTTACATCGCTGCTAATTTTGCCACCCATTGTTTGGGCTTTTGAGGTAAGCGCAGGTGTTTTACTTTAGCATTTGCTCAATATTTAGTAGGTGATTTTCGCCCACTTCGTGAGGTACAAGCACCCATTTAAAGCCGATGAGGTGAGTAAGTTGGGTATTGTTGATGAGTTCGGCAAGTAGTTGTTCGTCGGGTTGCCAGGTGCTGCCGGCTACAAAAAGGGTGTTATGCGCTTTAAAATGGGCAATGATGGGCAATTGTTTAGGTTGTTGTGCGTTGTTGGCAACGGTATCAAAACGAGTATCGGGGGCTATTTCGACGTTGGTGATGCCAATGTTTTGCAACAAATTGACAGATGCTTGGTTTGTACAAAAATGGTGTTAATTTGCTCAATAATTGGCGAAACAAAGCCCCATAAGGTTGAAAAAATACTTGATTGGGGCGAAAAATTGCCGATACAAAAAACAACGGAATGCGGCGGCGGTGCAGTTCGGTGATATAATGATACCAATATTCGTATTTTACAAAATAGCTAAGGTGGGTTGTATTTTATCTAACCAAGGTTTTACGTTGCTTGGTGTCGTGTAGTAAATAATGTACTTCGTTGGCATGGGCATAATTTTTGCGTATTTCGTAGCCCGAAGGTGAAAAAAGTAAGCACAACATATAACTCGGGATATTGTTTTAGGTCTTCGATAAGCGACCTGCCTTGCTCAAACTCGCCCAATGATGCACAATGCACCCATAGGGTAGGGGCGGCCGATTAACGGGCGCTTTGTACAATTGCAGCCATGTTTACCGCTGTCCTGCAAGCCATAATTTGGCTTTGGGTTTAAAACATTGCCGCAATTAAGGCGGTATAATAATATAGCTCTATACCTAATCTATAAATATAATAATATAAAGTGTTCATTTGGTTAGTAATAATAAATTAATTTTTAATTACTTTCGTTATCTCGTTCATCATATCTATTTTGCACTTGTTGTATTTCTAATAACTCTTGTTGTTGATGCATTATTAAGTGGTCTATTTTTCGTGTAGCATTTGTATTTCTAACTCCGATTTTAAGTTAACTATATAATCATTTTTGCTCTTGTTCGGTCTTTTTCTTCTTGCCGGTTTGGCTCATCATGATAATAGGTGCTTGTAAAGACGTATACAGGATAATAAAGATTTAATAAAATAAACGGATAAGGGTCAAATCCTTTGTCTAAGTCCAAATACATTGAAAATTATCCATACAAACATAAAAACACAAAAAGACATAATAAACGTCAACTTCCGCCAAAAGTGGCTCCTTTATCGGCTATTCGTTGCCCAAATGTGTTACTTTCAAACTTGTTCCTCTTCTTCTTCCGACAATTTGTCAACTAACCGTTTCGTTGTTTTTGCAGGCGGGTTATTACCTGCTTTTCTAAATCGGACAGGATACCTGCTTCATCTATCAAAACTGTTCTATGTATTGATGCCTATATTTATTTAATTCGCTGATAGATAAAGCACTATCTTCAGTAAAATCAGGGTAATCTTTTTGGATAATAGTAAATAGTTTTTTTGAATAGACCAAGCCTGTATTTTTCGTTTAGTGGAAAATTTTGATGCGAAATATCACTCGTAAAATAATTATTCATTGTAAATTATTGTTTTTATGAAGATAACGTATTATTAATAATAAAATTTTTAAAATTCTGTTTTTAAAGCAATAACTTATAACTTTGCTTGTGTTTTTGTTTTTTAGTCAAACCTACAATATATAACCATGAGATTTATTTTTTGTTTTTCATTGATGTATTTTTTCCCTTTTTTTATTTTATTGGCTAACCCATCTGCCCATAAACAACAATTACTTTGCAATACACCTGTTAATTTAAATGCAATAAGTATAGATGCTAATGCCGAGCAACTTTGTAGGATTCAGTGAGTAATGTAACCTATTATAATGTGCGATATAGGGCGGTAGGTGATGCCGAAGTGGAACGGTATTTGGACGAACAACAATGTAGTAAATCTAAACAACCTACGCGACGCTACCAACTACAGTGGCAGGTGCAAAGTGCTTGTACCGATAACAATGCCAGTGTTTTTAGCCAATCGAACACCTTTATTAGCCCAAACAACTCTACCAACGATACCGCAAGCCTTACCCCGTGTGGTATATTTGCAAAAGGCACACCCAATAGCCTCACTTTTGGGTGGCGAACCAACCAAAAAACTAACACTTATGGTATATTATGGTTCATCGCCCAAAACACTAACGGCATGGGCAAAAGATGCCACGCTTATAACCGAACAAGGAATAAAAATAGATGATTTACTGCCTTTTACGCGCTATTATTATGCCATACAATCAGACACCGAAATATTAGAGGGCAATGACGATAACTTTTTATACCCAACCTATGCCCCAAACAGGTGCAACCTGTACGTGTGTGGGTAATAGGCGATACCGGAACTAACTACGCAGAACAAAACCAAGTTCGCGATGCGTTACCATTTACCGATACTACTTACCAATGCCTGGTTGTTTTTGGGCGATAATGCTTATCAAAAGTGGATTAGATTTCGGGTATCAGACCCAGATTTACTAATCATTACGACAAACTGTTTAAGCAAACACCGGTAACACCCGCTGCAGGGAACCACGGTTTATACGGTGCCAATGCCGCTACCCAACAGGACCCTACTACGACATATTTTTTCGCTTTATACTCATGCCGAAAACGGGTGGGCTGCCATCCAGTGCGAAGCTTATTACTCGTTTAACTATGCCAACATACATTTTGTGTGCTTAGAGTCTAACCAGCATCGTTTAGGACACTTGATTCGGCAATGTATAATTGGCTACCAAGCCGATTTAACTTAATAAACAACATTGGACGGTGGTGTATTTTCATCATCCGCCCTACACAAAAGAGCAGCCACAACTCGGATACAGAAGTGGAATTGATAGAGATGCAAATTACACTCCTATTTTTGACCAATATAAAGTAGATTTAGTACTTTGCGGACATACCCCACACCTACGAAGCGCTCGTTTTGCTAAAAGGGCATTATGGCGATGAGTGTACTTTTGATGCCCAATACCAAGTAGATGCAGGCAGTGGCGAGGCAGCAACGCCATACACAAAGACACGGCTAACCATTTTGACGGGGTAGTCTATGCCCGTTGTTGGTTGTTCGGGTAAGATAAGCAGCACAACCGCAAATGGCTGGCCGCACAACGCCATATGACCTCTCTCCACATACGGTTTTGGGCTCGATGGTATTAGATGTTTATGGCGATACGCTACGCGCAAATTTATAGATAATAGCGTGCCTGCAAACATTATCGACGAGATTTATGTTGTTAAAACGCACAACGAGGTAGCCAGTATCCTTACACCCGTATTAAGTACCGTTTCGGTGTATCCAAATCCAACTAACAATCAATTTATTTTAAACCTTAACCTTGCTCAACCCGACGAAATAAGTGTGGACATACATGCAATAACAGGACAATATATAGGTAAAATATTAGATAAAAGTTTGCAAGATGCAGGGCAACAAAAAGTAACTATTGATTTGCGGTACTTAAATTTGCCTAAAGGTACGTATATACTAAAAATAAGTGGTAAATCTATCAACCAAAACCGATTACTGATTGTTGCAAGATAGGGTTGACAATGGCTATCGGGTATAACTCAAGGTTTTTGTTTATGCCTACTGTTTGTTGAGCAAAACAGCGTTTAAGTTTGCACTTTAATTTGCCTAACGCAAAACCCAGGTTTATTGCGTAGATTTCCCTCATTTTTTGTTTAATGAGTATTTCTATATAATGGGATTATTATTGTTGCTATGCCAATTATTATTGGTAAGGAAACAAAAAGCGATGATACCCAAAAGTTGATATAAAAACGGCTTGTTAGTAATGGAATAATAAAACCACAAGATACCATTAAGTGGGTTAAATATAGGGCGAATGATATTTTACCCAAAAAAAGAGAAATTTTGCAAATAATAAATTTTAATTTTCCATTTACAAAAAGTGTAAATAATAAAAAAAACAAGCTCACCATTACAGCATATTCAACTTGGCTTATAAATGCTTTTGATTTGCATACAATTTAACAGAATAGTAATATTTGGCAAGTCAAACATATTGCAGGATAATGTAATTTTCAAAAGCACTTTTTCCAGTGTATCTTTGTAGATATTATACCAAGAGAGAAAACAATGGCATAAATGGAAGAAAAGGTACTATCCCGATGAATTTATGGATAACGGGTTGACTAAAAGAAGTTAGTATTATAATTTATGAGTGAATAATAACAGTGGTGCTTTGATATATTTAGTTAAATTGAAATGAAATACAAATAAAACGAGGATGTAAAAATTCATTTCAACTATCATTGTCCAATAGGTATCATCAATATTTGGTATGTTAAGGTAATATTGAAACATTGTCATATTGCCAATGTATTGAATAAGTATTATTTAAAAGTAATGTCTGCTTTTTATAAGAAATACAGCAATGGTTAATAAAGAGAGGTAAAACCTACATGTAATAGGTAGGGTATAATCTACTAATTCTATTTATGATAAAATCTTTGCTGTTTTTTACTTTTGATAAGCTCATAAATATAACGAACCCGCTAATAATAAAAAATAAATCTACCCCAGTTGTTCCTAATTTAAACCCAAATTATGCTTCTCTTATCTGCCATTGTAAAATGGAAACTCTTCCTACACCATTAAGCTGCCATCACTGTAGCTTTTATCTAACTCTTGAAGCCTATTTGATATGTTATCCATATTGGTATCAAATTGGTTTTTTGTAAAAAAGTAGTTTACTTTGCGTTTAAATATTTATTGAATGCATGTTATTTGTTATCAATAATAAGTGCTTTAAATCGGCATCGTTAAGCAGAGCGTCAAGGTCATCGTCGCCTTGTGCGGATTTTACACTCGGGTTCAAGTTGCGCGGCTTTGTGAACTGCCAAGGCCAAATCTTTTTGCTCCAATAAGCTATAAAAACGAAAACTGTTATAATGCGAGCCTGCATAATCGGAATACTATGCGGTAACTTTATTGCACCAATCTATAACATTTTGGTAGTCACCTATTTTCAAAAACACTCGATAACGAGGTCATCACATCTACTTCGTTCGGGTTTATGTTTATAGCAGTGGTATAACAGTTATTGCCTCAGTGTTTTGGTCTAGTAGGTCAGTGATACATTGGCTAAATTGTACAAATTATGTCTTGTCTTTGGGGTTTAGATTCAAACTTTTTATAATAAATTCAAAGCTTCTTCATATTTTCTAAATCTTCTAAAAATAAGTCCACCGGATTGTTCCATGCCTCAAACATTTGGGGTTAATATTTAGATGGTGTTCTTCTTTGTAGGCAGTTAAAGCAGTTTTTGGTGGTCGCCTAAATTTTCGCTAAACATGCCATAAAAACAACAAGTATATAAATCACTTGGATTTAGTTCAGTAGCTTACCAACACTCAATTTTTAATACGGTATTATTACTGGTGAAATTATTTAACATAACTATTCCAAAACTACCGTGGTCGTGAAGGTGTTTTAAAATGCATTTTTCATATATTTCTAATGCTTTAAGCATATTGTTCTCCGTTATCAAAAACTAGTCAGCTAGTTATATAATATATCGGTGTCGTTTGGATTGATGCTAAATGCTTTTTCATAACAACAATGCTTTCAAAATCCATTAGTTCGGAAGATCGTCTCGTTTGCCAAAGTCGTTCCGAACCGTTAAGTTTATAGGCATCAAGGCTAATTAGTTTTTTACGAAACGTGTCAAT
>JADKCK010000103.1 GCA_016718845.1 Sphingobacteriales bacterium | reverse complement strand
CCCTTGTCCATTTTTATTAGTGTATATACAGTAAATACACAAAAAAACGCACTATCCTTTAAATAGGATAGTGCGTTTTTTTTTAGGTATTTTCAAACAAAAAAAATTACCTTTGCATCTTCATTTGTAATCTGAAATTTCAAAAATGACCACACAACAATACATCACCAACATTACCAACCGATATAAGCTTGGTAACGCCACCGAGCATACCTTTAGAGGCGATTTACAACAACTTATCGAAAGTTTGATGCCCAACATTAGCGCAACCAACGAACCCAAAAGACAATCGTGTGGGGCGCCTGACTATATCTTAACACAAAAAGAAATACCCATTGGCTTTATCGAGGCTAAAGATATTGGCGATAAAGACCTTGATGGTGCTAAAAAAACAGGCAACAAAGAACAATTTGACCGCTACAAAGCATCTTTAAACAACCTTATTTTTACAGATTACCTCAACTTTCACCTGTACCGCGATGGGCAGTTTGTAATGAAAATAGCTATTGCCGAACTTACCGACAATGGCATAAAACCATTGCCCGAAAATTACTCAAGTTTCGAGCGTTTTATAAAGGACTTTTGCACCCATATTGGGCAAACAATAAAAAGTAGCAAGCAACTGGCAGAGATGATGGCAAACAAAGCCCGGATGCTCGCAGAAATTATTGAAAAGGCACTAATAAGCGATGAAGTAAACTACGAAAACAGCACCCTGAAAGACCAAATGACCGCCTTTAAGCAAATTCTTATTCACGACATTACACCAAAAGGATTTGCCGATGTGTATGCCCAAACTATTGCTTATGGCATGTTTGCAGCTCGTTTGCACGACCCAACATTAGAAACCTTTAGCCGCCAAGAGGCAGCCGAACTTATCCCCAAATCAAACCCATTTTTACGAAAATTGTTTGGCTACATCGCTGGACCCGATTTAGACGACCGCATAAAATGGATAGTGGATAGTTTGGTAGATATATTTTTGGCTTGTAACGTGGAAGAGATTTTGAAAAGTTACGGCAAACAATTCTCCTCCACTTCTGGGGGAGGCAGGGAGGGGGCTGACCCAATCATCCATTTTTACGAAACCTTTTTGAGCGAATACGACCCTGCATTGCGCAAAGCTCGCGGTGTTTGGTATACGCCTGCACCTGTTGTAAACTTTATTGTGCGTGCCGTTGATGATATTTTAAAAACAGAATTTGACTTACCACAAGGACTTGCTGACAATAGCAAAACAAAAATAAAAGTTGATGTACAAGGCAAAAAGGTAGAGCAAGAAGTACACCGCGTACAAATACTTGACCCTGCAACAGGAACAGGTACTTTTCTTGCCGAAACCATAAAGCACATTCACAAAAAATTTCAAGGACAACAAGGTATTTGGAGTAACTATGTAGAAAAACATTTGTTGCCGCGCCTCAATGGTTTTGAACTGTTGATGGCAAGTTATGCTATGGCTCATCTACAACTAGATTTATTACTGACTGAAACAGGCTACAAACCAACTGTCACTTCGAGCGGAGTCGAGAAGAACCAACGATTAAGGGTTTATTTGACCAATAGCCTTGAAGAAGCTAGTAGTGAAAAACCAAATTTATTTATGAGCCAATGGCTTACAGACGAAGCTGCACAAGCCGATATAATTAAGCGCGACACACCTATAATGTGTGTTATCGGAAATCCGCCTTATGCAGTAAGTGCACTAAATAAAAGCGAATGGATTACAAAACCTAATTGAAGATTACAATTATAAAAAGGATTTAAACGAAAGAAAAATAAATCTTGATGATGATTATATAAAGTTCATTCGTTATGGTCAGCATTTTATTGATAAAAATGGAAGTGGTATTTTAGCATATATATCAAACAATAGTTTTTTTGATGGTATTACTTATAGTCAAATGCGAAGAACTTTACTAGAAAGTTTTGATAAAATTTACATTTTAGATTTACACATAGCAACGAAAAAAAAGAAACTGCCCTGATGGGTGTGACCAAAATGTATTTGATATTATGCAAGGAGTTTCTATAAACTTATTTGTGAAAACAGGAAAGAAAAAAGAAAAAGATTTGGGGCAAGTTTTTCATTATGATTTATTTGGTAAAAGGGAATTAAAATACGATTTTTAAATGAAAATTTAATTAAAATTTAATTTGGCAATTTAAAACCTGAATTACCAAATTATCTTTTTTTCCTAAAAATTTTGATTAAAAAAAAAGTTATAAAAAGGTTTTAAGTTTGATAAATATTTTTAAAAAAAATGTTGGGGTTGAAACAAAAAGAGATGAATTAGTCTTGTTTCAATAAAAACAAAATTGAAAAAAGTGTTAGATTATATTAATTTTTAGATAATGATATGATTAAGATAAAATTTAAAGACAAAGATTTGAATTAATTAAAATTCAAGAAAGATTTATCTAAAGGGATTTTTTAAAATAATTTTTATCAGCCATTTGATAACAAAATATTGTATTACAATAGTAAAGTTTTACGAAGAGCTCTTTAAATGTAAAAACAAATTAATTAATAAATGATTTATATTGCAATCATTGCAAAAGGGTTTAAGAGGAATAATGATAAATTTTTTTGATTGCATAAACTAAAATATAATGACAAGAATTTTTAGCTGATAATTCAAACATTTTTCCCCCTTTATCTCTACCCCGAAACCAACGGACAACAAACCATCGGGCAAACAGCAGAAAGAACACCAAACCTAAACGCTACAATTGTAAAGCAAATAGCAGAGAAATTAGGTTTAACTTTTACCAACGAAAAAGAAACAACCGAAAACACCTTTGCACCCATTGACATTTTAGATTACATCTATGCGGTTTTGCACTCTCCTATTTACCGAGAGAAATACAAAGAGTTTTTGAAAATTGATTTCCCAGAGTGCCATATCCCAAAGACAAAGACACCTTTGGGCAATTGGTAAAACTTGGTGGGCAAATCAGGCAAATACATTTGTTAGAAAGCCCAATCGTTGAGCAATACATAACGCAATATCCAATTGACGGTAACAATGTAGTTGTAAAACCACGTTACGAAAATTCCCCTCCTTTGGAGGGGTGTCCGCAGGACGGGGTGGTTCTTGGAAAAGTGTACATCAACGATACACAGTATTTTGCCAACGTACCGCAAATAGCTTGGGAGTTTTACATTGGCGGTTATCAACCAGCTCAAAAATGGCTCAAAGACCGCAAAGGGCGCACCCTCGAATTTGACGACATTCTGCACTACCAAAAAATCATCGTAGCCCTTACAGAAACCGATAGGCTAATGAAAGAAATTGACACAATAGCCATTGAATGAAAAACTACCTAAACTTAGCAGAAGCCAGCAAGCTCACCCAATTAAGCGAGCTCACATGGAACTGCTGCACCACATTAGCAGCCAACAGCAGGATATAACAGGACTGCAAAATATGCTCAACAACGAGCGAACTAAGTACCAGGCATTCGCTTTTGCAACCCCAAACCAACCAATTACACGCCCAACAAAACGAACAGGTGAAGCTCTTAACCCAAAGGTTAAGCACCTGCGGACGTTCCCCATCGCTCCGACAATGTACTGGGCTTTTGGGTATTGCTAGTGTTATTGTGTAGTTTTGCCCTGTTGTTGTATTAACTGTTTCTAGGTTAAGTCGCCCCGTACCAATAAACAGCAAGGAGCTGCACTTATGTAGTAAGCATGTTTGCTCATTTAGCAAAACACCCTCGGTAAAAACTGGAAATTTTTGGAAAACTTGATGCGTTTCAGAAAACTGAAAAGTTTTCAACTATTTTCTAGTAATTCTTTGAGGGATTGAGACAATTAATGTACCTTTGCCACTAAAATAAAACAACCTGTTATTGTAGGTTTACGAACGCACATATTAATACCCCATGAAGGACACATTATTATTATACAGCTTACTAAAAGAAAGCGACAGTATTCCAGAAAATCTCTTTACAGAAATTGAATGTTCTACATTTGATACAGCACTATCAGATGCAGAACGATATGTATACATAGGAACGAATAATGAAAATGGTTTAGTTTCTTTATTGTCCATTATAGGTAATCCTAATAGCAGATATTATGCTCCACAAAAAAAATGGAGTATTGAACAAGAAAACGGATTTCCAGTTTCTGAAGAAAATAACTATACAACCGACTTGTACGAAGAATATGAAACGGAATTAGGTAAATTATTAAACAATAACTGGGAAAATAAATTAGCATTAGCAAACACTATTTTTGCCTTGCAAAAACAGCATTTGTCAAATTATTTACATGGATCAAAAGGAACAGGAAGTTTAAGTCGCTTTGAATTTTTAAAATCAAGGGCTGCTTTTGCACAATGTTTGCAAACACCCAATATTGACACCAATTCCCCATTCCTTATTTTTTGTGGTGATGTTTCAGGTATACAAGAGTTTATCTACAACATTTATTCGCGCAAAGCCGCTAAAAGTATAAAAGGTCGTTCTTTTTATCTGCAATTACTAGTAGATACTATCACCAAACGCATTATTAATGAAACGCAAACAACTATTGCCAACATCATTTATTCGAGCGGTGGAAAGTTCTTTATGTTATTGCCTAATACAAACGAAGTACAACAACAACTAAGGAATTTAGAATTAGAAATCACTACAGAAATTTACAATCAACATCAGGGTAGTTTGTATGTCTGTATGGATTTTGTTAAATTTAATGTTCCTATAAACCAAACAGATAGCTACCAAATTAGAACAGATGAAAGACTACTGAATGGAGATACTCCTAATGGTTTGGGGGATTTATGGCGACTTATTTCCGAAAAAACATCGCTAAAAAAACGAGATAAATTTAGGACTTTGTTTCTAAAAGACCAAAGTAACTTTGAGCGTTTTTTTAAAGGTCATTTAAATGAGGATTATGACGGCGAAAATACGGCAGTTTGTGCTGTAACAGGCTTACCTGTTGCCAAAGAATACAGCAATCTAATTGACCGAAGTAAAACTTTTAATCCAAATGACGAAAACAATGTTTTTGTACGCCCCGAAGTAAACCAACAAGTAGAAATAGGCGAAGCATTAAAAGATGCAGATTATTATGTGAGTAGTAGTCGTTCGTTTAATGGCGCCATAGAACCTTTGCAATTAGGCATACATCATCGTTTGTTAAGTAGCACAGAATTACAACACAGCACAGCTGTAGAAGTAATAAATCCTACTAATGACATGGACATAGCTCAACTAACTAATAATAACCGCCGAAGTGTAGGTTTTACCTTTTATGGCGGAAACAAGCAAGCTATAAACCCAAAAACAAAAGAGTGGAAAACCTTTGAAGAATTGGCAGAACCCGACGAAGGCAAAAGTTTTAATAAACTCGGTATTTTGCGTATGGACGTAGATAATCTAAATACTATCTTCACAGGGGAACGATTAAGTGGGAATGAATACCAAACATTTGCTACTTATTCTTACCTCTCTGCTCAATTCGACTGGTTTTTTAGCGGCTATTTAAATACTTTGCGCAATAATCCAAATTTTGCCAATTATGTCAATATATTGTATGCAGGTGGCGATGATGTTTGTGCTGTAGGTAGATGGGACAAAATTATTGAGTTTGCCAAACAAATACAAAGCGATTTTGCAGTGTATGTGCAAAACAAAGAAATTACCATCTCAGCAGGTATTAGTATCGTCAACCCAAAATTTCCTATCAGCAAGGCTATTGACATGGCTAAAAAAGCCTTAGATAAAGCTAAAGACTACCGCAGTTTATTAACACAAAGTTTGGAAAAACGCGACAATGTAAAAAAAGATGCGGATAAAAATGCAATACACCTCTTAGACCTTACCGTAAATTGGGAAGAGTTTGCATTTGTATGGCAACTAAAAGAACTGTTTTACGAAATGCTACAAGAAGGTAGCATTAGTAAGGGTTTAGTGTATAAGTTGTTTGTTTTTCAGCAACTCAAAAACGATGGCTTGTTAGATTGGTGTTGGCAATCGGCTTATACTTTTGCTAAACTACAAAACACTAAAAACCCGAGACAGTCTGCTCTTTTAAAGAGCTTGAAAGAAAGTCTAATGACTTCCAATTTTGACTTTACTTTTAATACCCAAAAACTAGCTCACGAAATTAAAGGCAATAAAGCACAAGAACGAATGTTAGACCTCATTTGCTTAAGTGCTAAACTGGCTGATTATTATTCACGTTCTAAAAAAAATAAAACGCATGGACGCATATCCTAAACAAAAGTTATCCCCCGAATGGGTAACTGTTGGTATTGAGCTATACTGTTACATGGGCAGAGGGTTTTGCAAAATACCTAGTATCCAAAGAGCGCAAAAATGCCGATGGTAAAATTATCACTCAAAAAAATGCTCATGGTAAAGAGTATAATGTTACTGTTGAGCCTTTAACTACCTCTCAGATACGCCGTTTTTTTGGAGAAGTCAAACGAATTTCTAATTCAGAGGATATTTCTCTGCAAAAAGACGCAATTCTTATGCTAAAACCCCAATTGGCATATGCTGTTGGTCGTGCCAAAAATCGTGACGATAAAATAAAAGACTTCTATGAGCAAGTATCTATTGCTATAGATGCTATTCGTATTGAAGATAAGGCACAATGCGAGAAAGATTTTGGTAATTTTGTCAAAATTTACGAAGCTATCGTAGCTTATCACAAAGCCAATAATGGCAAATAACCTTGTAAAACAACTTCAAACAATGAAACTATATCAAAAAATAATTCTAAATGGCACTCTTGAATGTGTAACAGGTTTACACATAGGCGATAGCAAAGAAAATGCAGAAATTGGCGGAGTTGATGCTCCTGTAATTCGTCGCAAGGATAACAGACAACCTTACATACCTGGTAGTTCTTTGAAAGGTAAAATCAGGTGTTTACTTGAACAGGTTGCTGGCGAAAATGCTAATAGTAAATCGCAAAATAATGGTTCAGTTATTTGTCAACTTTTTGGAGCTTCTGAAAATAAGCCTCAAAAATATGAAAGTTGCCAATCGCGGCTTATTGTTCGTGATGCTTACATGACTCCTGAAACTGTTAAATTATTCTCAAAACTAGACACAGAATTACAGTTCACTGAAATCAAGTTTGAAAATAGTATTAACCGTATCAAAGGGACAGCGGATAGCCCACGCCAATTTGAAAGAGTTCCAGCGGGTGCCATCTTTAACGTGGAGTTTGTTATCAATGTTTTTGCAGATACAAAGGATAAGGCACTACTAGAAGCAACTAAATTTATTGACAAATTGAAGCAAGGGGTTGATTTGCTAAATCAAGACTATTTGGGTGGTAGTGGTTCAAGAGGCTATGGTCAAGTTTGTATTAATTTAAACTTTGATAAACCCTCAATAAAAGACTATGCCAATGCTTAAGCTATTTCGTTTAAATTTTACTACCCCTTTGCATATTAGTAATGTGCGAGAAGACTACGCCCAAACCAACCGCCGTATTCATTCCGATACACTTTACTCAGCTATTATACAAACGTGGGCTTTGCTCGGAAAAAACACTTGGTTAGCAGCATTAGAACAACAAAACGGAGAACCCAATTTTGCATTATCTTCCTTGTTTCCTTACACTACAAGTAATCAGCAAACTGTTTATTTTTTGCCGCGTCCGCTTAAAAGTTTTCACTTAGCAGATGTAGAACGCGAATTTAAAGGCAAGATGAAGCTACTCAAAGAAATTGAGTGGCTTGACTTGGAGTGCTATAAAATGCAAATACAACAACCAAGAGGATATGCCCCTAACTTTAATGAGGTGCAGGAAGTTTATTTATCAAAACACAAAATTGACATCAATTTTCTGGACAGTCAGGTTAATCCACATGTTACTATACCACGCGAAGGAGGTGATGCCAACCCTTTTTATGTAGAACAATTGCGTTTTACAGAAGGAAGCGGTATGTATGGACTATTTCATGGCACTGATGAGGCTTTTACTCAATTTGCAACTGCCATGTATTTATTGCAAGACGAAGGAATCGGGACAGATAAAAGTATGGGGTATGGGCGTTTTGAGTTCGCTTTAGCCAACGACATCGAAACAGAAAACTTTAATCAGCTATTCAAATCAACTACACCTGCCGCTTATTACACCAATCTGTCGCTTTACAATCCCGAAAACTACGAAAGTTTACAACAAATGCTACCTACTAACGACCAAACTATTGGTTTTGAATGGACAAAACGAGGTGGGTGGATAACAACATCCCCTTATCTTAATCTGCGGAAAAAAGCAATTTACATGTTTAGCGAAGGTAGCATTTTTAAATCCGATACGCCAATTGTAACGCACGGAGCAAGCCAAAACGTAAAGCCTAGCATTATATCACCCAACGAACATCCAATTTGGCGCGTTGGCAAAAGTTTATTCGTACCCATTCAAACCGTACCCATTCAAACCGTACCCATTCAAACCGTTTAGTAATATGACTGAGCAACTTAATTTAAATCAAACTATCAAACTTACGGTACTTACACCCCTACACATTGGTGCAGGAACGGAAAAGCGCATGGCGGTAGGGATAGATTACTTTTACATGCCTGATGAAAAAAAGGTTTACATAATAGATACCAATAAACTTTTTGCAGCCTTGCGTCAAAAGGGGGCTGATTTAAGCATTTATAGCCAAATGATAGCCCAAAAGCAAACAGAAAATCTACGAAATTATCTTTTTGACAGGCTCAAAATCCCTATTGCAAGCATATCAAGCAAGGCATATCCCATTAATAACACGCCCGAAAACGAAATTAACACCTTTATTCGTTCAGGATTAAATCAACCTTATATACCCGGTAGTTCTTTAAAAGGAGCTATCAGAACTGCTGTGTTTCATCATTTGTATGAAATACATGAAAAAGACTATAGAGGAAATTTAATAATTACTAAACGAGATGAACAACAAACAATTTTTGCTGATAAAGCAGAGCAACATTTAATCGGTAGTTTTGACAATAGCATAATGCGGCATATTAAGGTAGGCGATGCTGCTTGTGAAGATAATCAGTTACAGTTGCTATTTGTAAATTTATTTGATCTTTCTCTGGAAGAGGAAAGCTATTGGAGAGATGATATCTGTGTTACCGCAGAAACCCTAAAAGCGAAAGAAAACACTAATTTTCGCTTGAGCATTGCACAACCATTTATCGAAATACTGAAAACAAAATTTAGAGCTACATTGCCTACCTATATAGACAAGGTAATACCGAAACAAGAACCTTTAACGCATTTGTTTAGGATTATTAACCAATACACCATACAACACCTTGAGCGAGAAATCGAGTTTTTGAAACCTACAACCAAGCTGAGGATAGCGATATTATTTTGGAAGAATTGCACAATTTGCTAAAACAATGTAGTAATTTTGGTGATAATTCGTGTATTATGCGTATGTCGTGGGGCAGTGGTTTTCATGCCATTAGTGGCGATTGGCAATATAAAGACCATACTGATACGGGCTTTCATAAGAATGGCAAAAAAAAATACAAATCTCGCCGCATTGCTTACGAGAGTTGCATGGGTTTTGTAAAACTTAGTCTTTAATTTCTAAATTCACCTCAAAATAAAATAATGACAACTCCAAATAAAGTAATTGTTTCAAATATTGGCAACCGAAGCCTCATTTACTCAGGGGAAGGTGGTCCTCTAAAATCTATTGAAGCCGCCGCTACAATTAAAGGAAAAACGTTGCCTAAAACAGGCTATCGCAATGATACAGATGAACTGTTAAAACTTGCACAAATGGACTCGCAAATTTTATCAGAACTGCGCATAAACATTTTAGATGCACTTCTTAATAAAAAATGCCAAGAAACATCTCATCTCTATTTAATAGTTTCTGACCAAGTAGAGGAAAATGCACAACACATTAAACAAGATACACTTCATGCAGGCAAATTAATAAAACTGCTTATTGAACAAAACGAGCATTATAAACATATTGAGGTAGCAATAATTACCTATCAAAATAGTGTGGTTGATGCAGATAAACTTATTCCGTTCTATCGTGAGGAGTTAAGTAAATTATTGTCAAAACACAAAGAGCAAACGTTTATTATCTGTGACTCAGGTGGTACGCCTCAGCAAAAAACATCACTAAAAATTAGTGCCGAGTACCTAATTCCAGAAAAACAAGTAGAGTATTATCAGATTATAGAACAAGTTAATGACGAAGGAGAAATCATCTTAGGACAAAGCGGGTTTATAAAGCAAGGTAATTATGAGTATCGTAAAATTATAGATGCTCAACAAATAGCATTGCTAATTCATAATGGTAACTACGAAGCAGCAACATTTATTTATGACAGCAATGACGTAATCGCTAAACAATTAAGAGCAACTAGTTTGCGCAAGCAACTTTTGTTGCAAGATGCTAGAAATATCATTAATGGAACAAGAGATGACAAGCTTTTCTCTTCATTAAAGACCTTAAAAAGTAAAAGTTTGGGGAATTACAGTGGGAAAGAAGGCTATTTTGAGAGTGAGCATTTTAATATTCTAGCAGAAACCTTATCAGTTGCAGATTTTTTTTATGGCTTAAAAGAACTCAATAATGCCGTATTGTACTATCACATTTTTATGGAAAAATGCCTCAATGCGCTTATCTCAAAACAAATACCTCAATATAATCTTATGGACTCTGAAACTTACTTTGATAACTCTACACAACTGTGTCAATACATTTGCCAAAATAATTTAGTAACTATTTTTAATGGCCGACCTAGTAATTTGACTCTACCAGTAAAACTAGACTATGTCCAATCAAACATAGATAACACAAATGAACAATTATCCCTATGCCTATCATATTTTCAAAAATGGATTAGGGCAAATTTTAGTGTTATTAGAAACAGAATCGCACATGATGGTATTGGGGTCAAAGGTTCCGAAATAAACGCAGTATCTGATAACTTTCATACTGAAGTCAAAGAATGGTACAAATTTTTCGGACTTCCTAAAGAAAACATTTATATTCAAACCAATAAAGAAATAACCCGTGCATTAAAATTCGAATAGACACTTAAAAGGAAGTAACACATTGTTCCAAAACTCGCACCATTGGTGCGAGTTTTGGAACAATGCTATTGTAGTGACAAATTTCTGTAGCTAATGGTTGCCGAAATAGAATTGAATAAATCGTAGCTTATATCTCTCATGCAACAATACATAACCCAACTTATCCAAGACCTTAGCGCAGCCAAAGGCAAGCACCCGACTACAATACATTGTCAATCAGTATAAATAAACTGCCCCCAAACCCCACCACATTGTTTAATTAATAAAACTTACTTTAAAATGCCCAACTACAACCAAAACCTCGCCGACGACCTAAAAGAACGCTACCTATTAGCCGCCAGTACCATACGCAACTGGAAACACCGCCAACACATACCCGACCGCTACATCGAGGGCTATGTTACCCGACAGCGCGCACCCGAAACGGCTACCCAACTCATAAAACAATGGATACAACTGCCTTTTATTAAACACAAAGGCATAGAGGGGGTGCGCCCAAGTGTGTTTAACGACATGCTGCGCCGCAACGACGGACGAAAACACGCCCGCCTACGCACCGAAGAAGCCGAAAGCGTAATCAAACAACTAAACACCCTTGTAAAACTATTGCATCAGGTTGCCCAAACACCCGATGCCACCAACATACAAACATTGCTGCATCTGCCTTTTATACACCTAAAACCGCTTATCAACAACCCCAATTTGTATGGCAAACTTATCGCCAACAAACAAACACCCCCAAACGACCAACAACTTATAGAAATACAAACCCAAATTGCCGAGCTAATACCCAAATTGCCAGTTATCCCAATGCTTTAATATGGCTTTGTGTATCCTTATTATTTACACCATTTAAACACGTTTATGCTGCTTAATCTTTCTAATCATCCGTCTAACAAATGGATAGATAAACAAACAGAGGTTGCCTGCCAATTATATGGTAGTGTAACCGACTTAAGTTTTCCGCAAATTGAACCCAACAGCACTACGCAACAGGTGCAGCAATTAGCCCAAGACTATTGCAACCAAATACTTGAACTTGCCCCTACTGCCGTGCATGTAATGGGCGAAATGACCTTTACCTTTGCCCTTGTACACTTATTGCAAACAGCCGGCATTGTTTGCATAGCCTCTACCACCGACCGCAACACCATTGACAACCCCGATGGCAGTAAAACCTTGCAGTTTAATTTCTGCCAATTCAGAAACTACCCCCAACTAACCTATGCACAATAGCTCCCCAACCATGAAAATACGCCATCTGCTTCTTACCTTCGACCTGCCGCTGCCCGCTTACCGCATACGCGCCTTTAGAAGCGCAATGATAGAATGGGCAGGACGCGAAAACGACCTACTGCACAATCACCTAAACCCCGAGTATAACCCCAATATAGAACGGGGCGGATTTAAATACCGATACCCCCTTGTGCAGTATCGCACCCACAAAGGTAAAGCGGCTTTGGTGGCACTTAACGAGGGTGCCGATGCACTGGGCAACATACTGTCGAACCGACAATGGGAAATAATGCTTGATGGCAAACCCACCCCACTGCGCATTGCCGATTTGCAAATGCGCGAACATACCCTTGCTTATACCGACACGCCCAAACGCTACACCCTACAAAACTGGATTGCCCTTAACCAACAAAACTACCGCGAATACCAACAAATAGAAGAGTTAATAGACCGCGCCGAACGCCTCGAAAATTTACTTGCGGCACAAATTATTACCTTTGCCCGAGCTATGGATTGGCAAATAGAAGAACGTTTTGCCGTAACCATACAGCAATTTACACCCAAAACCGTTGATTACCACAACAATAAACTAATGGCTTTTGATGTAGTGTTTGATGCACCCCTACACCTACCCAACGGCATAGGATTAGGCAAAGCTACCAGTCATGGGTTTGGGGTTGTTTACAAAGCAAGATAAAACTACTAAACAAAAGGCAGTTTGAGTAATTGTGCACCTTTGTCCATTTTTATTGTGGATTGCGACCCTCATCCTGCGCTTTGATGGCTAGGTCGAGCTCGGTGCACCTTTGTCCATTTTTATTGTGGATTGCGAGTAGCTACAGTAGCTACCTATCTACACGAAAAAACGCACTATCCTATTTTAGGATAGTGCGTTTTTTGTGTATGCCCATACAGCAACTATAACTCCTAAAACAACCAATCCAAAAACAAGCCCAACTACAAATCAAACAAAACCATAGCTATTACCCTGTTGAACAGCTGCTTGCATCGATGGTGAGGCAGCTTGTTTTTGCTCAATAAGTTGAAGTTTTGTGTGCAGCGGTTTGTTTGAGATTGGAGCTTTGTGTAGTTTTCACTCAATTGGTCACGCTCTTTGTTGAGTGAGAGAGTTTCAGTTAATGGTACAAAATAATCATCTCTTCTCCTCTGAGTACTACATAGGTAATTATAGGCACTACATAGGTAGTTATAGGTAATTATAGGTACCACATAGGTACTACATAGGTACTACATAGGTAAAAATAATTACTACATATATAAACATAGGTACTGCATAGGTACTACATAGGTACTGCATAGGTACTACATAGGTACTACATAGGTAAACATAGGTACTACATAGATAAAAATAATTACTACATATATAAACATAGGTACTGCATAGGTACTACATAGGTACTACATAGGTAAACATAGGTACTACATAGGTAAAAATAATTACTACATATATAAACATAGGTACTGCATAGGTAAACATAGGTGATACATAGGTACTACATAGGTAAACATAGGTGATACATAGGTACTGCATAGGTACTGCATAGGTACTGCATAGGTACTGCATAGGTACTGCATAGGTACTGCATAGGTACTACATAGGTAAACATAGGTGATACATAGGTGATACATAGGTACTACATAGGTACTACATAGGTACTACATAGGTAAACATAGGTACTACATAGGTAAACATAGGTGATACATAGGTACTACATAGGTAAACATAGGTGCTACATAGGTACTACATAGGTGCTACATAGGTAAACATAGGTGCTACATAGGTACTACATAGGTGCTACATAGGTACTACATAGGTACTACATAGGTACATACGCAAACCATACGTGATACATACGCAAACCATACGTGATACATACGCAAACCATACGTGATACATACGCAAACCATACGTGATACATACGCAAACCATACGTGATACATACGCAAACCATACGTGATACATACGCAAACCATACGTGATACATACGCAAACCATACGTGATACATACGCAAACCATACGTGATACATACGCAAACCATACGTGATACATACGCAAACCATACGTGATACATACGCAAACCATACGTGATACATACGCAAACCATACGTGATACATACGCAAACCATACGTGATACATACGCAAACCATACGTGATATACGCAAACCATACGTGATACATACGCACCATACGTGATACATACGCAAACCATACGTGATACATACGCAAACCATACGTGATACATACGCAAACCATACGTGATACATACGCAAACCATACGTGATACATACGCAAACCATACGTGATACATACGCAAACCATACGTGATACATACGCAAACCATACGTGCTACGTATGTAAAAACAGTTTTAATACATTTTTTCCAATTGTTTATTTTTTGTTGCCAATAGGAATGCAAGAAGATTATTGATGCCATGATATCAATAATCTTTACATCACGATATCATGATATCAATAATCTGGGACATGCCCTACTCCATATTTGCTTATCTGCTAAAAATATTGTACCTTTGTACCGCAAAAAAACTATCAAAATGGCTAAATACATTAATCCTTATACCGATTTCGGCTTTAAAAAACTCTTTGGCGAAGAAGGTAACAAAGCACTGTTAGTCGACTTTTGAACCAACTGCTGCCAACTCATCACCAAATAAAAGACCTCACTTTTCTCAACGTTGAGGCTCTACCTGATAGCAGCGAAGAACGCAAAGCCTTTGGCGTAGCAGAAGTTGCCAATTTTACCAAACAACAACGCGAAGATTACGAAAAAAGCAGACTAAGCTATATCGGACTTAAAGAGGTAACGACCACCGCAAAAGAAGAAGGGTTTGCAAGTTGAGCAAGGTATTGAGCAAGGTAAATCTGAAATGGTTATTGAAATGGAAAAAGAAGGGTTTCATTTGACCAAGATTAGTTCTTTTAGGCAAATTAGCTTTCCAAAGTTCAACAAATCATCGAGGCTTATAAAACCAAATAACACAAAAAAACAGACTTGAAATGCTCAAGTCTGTTTTGTTTTTGCCATAGGTAAGCAAATACAACCACTAACGCAAGATTATTGATGCCATGATATCAATAATCTTTACATCACGATATCATGATATCAATAATCTATGATATGCCCTACTCCATATTGCTTATCTGCTAAAAATATTGTACCTTTGTACCGCAAAAAATCTATCAAAATGGCTAAATACATTAATCCTTATACCGATTTCGGCTTTAAAAAACTCTTTGGCGAAGAAGGTAACAAAGCACTATTAGTCGACTTTTTGAACCAACTGCTGCCAACTCATCACCAAATAAAAGACCTCACTTTTCTCAACGTGGAGGCTCTACCTGATAGCAGCGAAGAACGCAAAGCCTTTTTCGACATCCATTGCACCGCAACAAACGGGAACGTTTTATTGTCGAAATGCAAAAGCAAAAGTCGCTTTCTTTAAAGATAGGTCGCTTTATTATTTAACCTACCCTATTAGAGAACAGGCTCAAAGGGGCGATTGGAATTTTCAGCTAAGTGCCATTTACTTTATCGCCATATTAGACTTTTATTACGATAGTAGTGCCATCAGCTGTGTTTAGGCGAGACATTACCTTAAAAGACCAAAACAATAACACTTTTTACGACAAGCTACAACTTACCTACTTGCAAATGCCCGCCTTTGATAAACAAGAGCATCAGCTTGTTACCCATTTTGATAAGTGGGCGTATTTCCTCAAAAACTTGGAAAAATTTGACTCTATACCCCAAATCTTAAACGAACCTCTTTTTGAGCAAGCCTTTGGCGTAGCAGAAGTTGCTAACTTTACTAAACAACAACGCGAAGATTACGAAAAAAGCAGACTAAGCTATATCGGACTCAAAGAGGTAACGACCACCGCAAAAGAAGAAGGTTTGAACAAGGTATTGAGCAAGGTATAGAAAGTTAAATCTGAAATGGTTATTTCAGCTTTTATACGGGGCAATTCGCCGCAACAGATTAGTTCTTTTTAGGCATTTCTCTCGAAAAGTTCAACAAATCATCGAGGTTTATAAAACCAAATAACACACAAAAACAGACTTGAAATGCTCAAGTCTGTTTTGTTTTTCTGTAGGTACGAAATACAACCACTAACGCAAGATTATTGATGCCATGATATCAATAATCTTTACATCACGATATCATGATATCAATAATCTGCTTCGTGTTTTATTTATCCACCATAACAAAAATAGCTGCACCCCCGAAATGCATTAGTATTACCCTAATACTATAAGCTTGGGAAATAGCCCCGAAATTATTTTTCTTTTTTTGAGAATTATTTTTCTGTTTCTATTTTTTTTTGGTTTACCTTTGCAAGGATAAACTATGGCAGGTATTAATGTGGCTGACCGTTGGCGATGCCTAAAACGCCATTTGGAATAATTGGAACTTGTAGTAGTTTTGTATTGTTCTAAAATTTTCGCAAAATAATACAAAGTACAACAAATCTTTCGTTTATTAGTGAGTTGACAGTAAACCCAAAAAAGACTCATCGTAACGAAAATAATATATTGTATCGTTTAAAATGATTACATTTGCATAATGGCTGATTTGGAATAAACTCTATTTGTTCAGATGACCCATATTGAGAATATTCCACATATTCTCCAGAATGGAATAACGCATACGACTTCAGAATATGCAAATCCTGATTTTGTACCGATTGGGACATTTGCAGCTTAATTACTACTCGAAACAAATTTATATTAAATAATGGCACACGCTGTGCGAATACATCCCGTTTTACTTTGGAGTAAGAACCCTGTAACGCTTTATGGTTCAAAACGGATTTAATCTGGTATGCAACCCACATCTGCCGAAAATATTGTGTATTGCGTAAGTTCCGTTCAAAAAATTATCGACTTTCAATTAGATTTTGTATTTACCGATGGTCACGCAGTGAACGGTTTCCCAGTTCTCAATACACGGTTGCAGATATAAATATTGATACTATCTTAGATAAAAATGCTATTAATCCAAGTATTGGAAAGACGAAAATGATTTGGACAAAAAAGAAGAAAAGAAGCAGAGTTTTGGGTATTAGGTATTTCACTTCATGCTGTTTTAGGTTATATAACCTAACAACGAAAATGCAAAAAACAAGATAATCACCTTTGGTGAGGTGCTACCAATGTTCTTATTAAACCAGAATTTATTTTAAGATATGCTATACTACGAAGCAGGCAACTTGTTGGACAGAAACAGAAGCTTTGGGAACACCGTGGTCAATGGGGTAATGGGCAAAGGTATTGCTTTGCAGTTTAAAAAAATATGTTTCCCAACAATTTCTAAGCTGTATTCAAATGCTTGCAAAAACAAGGAACTAAAGTAGTCAACTATTAGTTACCGAAGAAGAAGAAAAGCATTATTGGTTGGCAAAAAAAACTATGCTAAATTTCCCCACAAAAAACCAATTGGCATTTGCCTTCGAGATATCAATACATTGGAAACAGGATTAACAGAGTTAGTAAAATAATTAAAGAAAAAACATTAAGTCTATTGCTATTCGGGTTTTGGGGTCAGGCAATGGTGGTTTGAGTTTGGAACAAAGTGAAACTGATTTTTAGAAAAACATTTGGCAGATGTAGATTGTGACATTCATATCTACGAGCCAAGTGTAGTAATTCAGGAAGTATTGAAAAAGAAAGAGTAAAACTAACTCCCGCAAGGGCAATGTTATTTCTGTTTTGTATGAATTGGTTCGTAACGGTGAGTTTGTTTCAGAATTTCCATCAGAAAAAATTGCTTATTTCTGCAACGTTTGGAGCAAAAGAATTCTTTAAGCTAGGATTTTCAACCTAATTTTTATTGGACCTTATTCGGGCAAAGTAAAACATGTTTTATATTACCTTAATGGAAGCTACGTCATGGGGTACGGCTCAAAAGACAAAAAAAAAACCATTATTGAAGAATTGGGCCGCGATCTTAGATGCTGAAATTGAAGTGAATTAATTTTTAGATAAACCCGAAAATACTGGTCCACAAAAATACCGTGAAAAAACAAAGCTTTTCTTAACTGGATTTTATTCTTCCTTTGGTTTTGGAACTGCTTTCTACAATTGATTTCATTATTGCGGAAAAAATACCAATACACAAGAAGCTATTACGAAGGAGTTGGAAAATTGGAGCGACCGAAAGAAGACTTTGTTTACTTCAACCCAAAATTTATTCAAATAGCAATCAATAATTTGAAATTACACCTAAATTAAGTGAAGACCTACTGGTAACAGGTGTTTGTTTCAATGACGGGTAACATGCTTAAGTCAAGTGCTAGTGCTTCGTAGTAC
>JADKCK010000102.1 GCA_016718845.1 Sphingobacteriales bacterium | reverse complement strand
ATATAATACGTCTGAACAGATACAAGAATACTTTGACGCATTAAAATTAAAATGTAGCATTCCCTTAGATGAAAGAATTTTTTATTTATCGCTTTCTCAATTAGCACAAAAAATAAAATGTGGGCATACTTTCTTAAACCCATTAAATATCGACTCCACAACACAAAGCCGAATTTTACCCCAAAAAACTATTCCATTCTTTTTTGAAGTTGTTTCTGGTGGTAAATTTATTATCACCTATAATTTATCTGACAATAAATCGATTAAAAGAGGAGATGAAATATTGGCTATTAACGGCATTAGTGCAAAAACAATTATAGATAGCTTGCTTACAGTAAGTAGAAGTGATGGTAGAAATTCAATAGGCAAAAAATTGAACAACATTAACGAAACCCCTGATGAGGCAAACACTTACTCATTGTTTGATATCTATTTCCCCCTCTTTTTTCCATTTAACAAAGAAACGTTCAAACTTACAACCAAAAAACCTTCAAGCAAAGCTACAAACAGCAATATCATCAAATCATTATCATTTGAAGCAAGAATTTTAACGTATGAAAAATCGTTTGGTAAAATTCCTGTTGCAGAAAAAACCTGGGAATATAAACTAATAAATGAACAAACTGCCTATATGAAATTTGGAACTTTTGCTTTTTGGAATAGCAACTTCAATGAAATAAACTTTGTTGACAGTGTTTTCAACGACCTAGCAAAACGACCTGCAATTAACAATCTAATCATTGATATTCGTAACAATGAGGGTGGCGATAATACTGGCGACTATATTTTATCATACATTACCTCTAAAGAAATAGGTTGTGACGACCCAGACAGGGTTTGTTATCGTTATCTAACAATTCCAGACAGTTTATTAAGCTATTTAAGCACTTGGGACAATTCGTTTAAGAAACCCAAAGACCCAACGAAATATACACTCAATGAAATTGGCTTGTATGAATTAAAAAACAACGGGCAACCTTGTGATTATATCAAACCAAAAGCAAATGGTTTTATAGGAAACGTATATCTTTTAACTAATGCAAAAAATAGTTCAGCAGGTTATGAAATGGCAAGAAATTTTAGAGTTGCTCAACTAGGCAAAATAGTAGGCGAAACAACCGGAGGCTCACAACAAGGTATTAATGGTGGCGAATTTTTCTTTCTCACGCTACCTAACTCTAAATTTGAAATTGATTTACCACTTATTTATGCTTATCACGCCCAAAAAGAAGATGTCGGAATTAAGCCTGACTACGAAGTTAACTCAACACAAAAAGACATAAGTAAAGGCAAAGACTCTCAATTAAAATTTGTTATGACTTTAATAAAAAACAAACAAATAAATAGATAAAGAAAATATTTGTAAAACCAAAAATGAAAAGAATATTCATTAACCAAGCAAACGACTCAAATAAATTTTGGATTATTGAACAGTTTGACGAAAAATATTTTGTTCAATGGGGTAAACTTGGAACTGACGGACGAAGTAATGAAAAGGAATTTTTAACAAAAGAAGAATGCTTTAAGGAAGTTGAGAAACTTATTAAAGAGAAAATTAGCAAAGGATATTCAGAAACTAACGACTTGAAAAATATTTCTGTAAAACAAATTTCAGAATACAAACCAATGGACGAAGAAGTGTTCTGGGAAATCATTTCAAGTTTTAACTGGAAAAAAACAGGTAACGATGATGCAGTTTTGAGACCAGCTCTCAAAAAACTTATTTCTATGACCATTGACGACATTAAACAATTCGCCGAAATTTTATCAGCAAAACTATATGAACTTGACGGTTTAATTTATGCTTCAAACATTGGACCCGATTCGTACAAAGGAGAAAACAAAGACTTTTCAACTGACTACTTTTTATATGTAAGATGTTGCGTTGTTGCTAATGGCAAAGATTTTTTCAATCAGGTATTAACAAATCCGACAAATATGCCAAAAGAAATGGATTTTGAAGCCTTATTATATTTAGCAGATGAAGCATATAACAAAAAAATGAAAACAGAAGGAGAATTTATAGAAACTAAACTATCTTTAGAAACATTTAGTAACACTGAGAAATGGAAATAACTGTAACAAAAAAGCCCGAACCGCTAACAGGGGTTTAGCTTAACTGCTACTTTGTGGTGGCAAAAATTGCGATTTCGTTCTCCGCAAACACATTTACCTACGGTGCTACTTCGTGGTGTGCTTAATCAAACATGGGTTCTAGGCATCAATATTTGTAGCGAAAATCGCCACATCGCCAAGTCTTAAAATATAGCAATAAAATACATATAAAAACACAATGAAAAAAATACTAACCCTTTTAATAACAACTTTGACGACAATGGTTTTTGGACAAGTTGAACAAAAGCAAAATCCGACTGATTTTTTACCCGAAGGATTTGTGGTTTTTGAAAAAATAAATGGTGACTTGAACAAAGATGGAGTTGAAGATTGTGTTCTTATCATAAAAGGAACAGACCGTAATAAAATCATTACAGACGAATATCGTGGACAGTTAGACCGAAATCGAAGAGGCATTATTGTTTTGTTCAAAAAAAATGACTATTATGAATTGGCTATAAAAAATTATGACTGTTTTTCTTCTGAAAACGAAGACGGAGGCGTTTATTTTGCACCAGAACTATCTGTTGAAATTAAAAATGGGAAATTGTATGCTCATTATACACACGGTAGATATGGATATTGGACATATACGTTCAGGTTTAAAAATTCAGATTTTGAATTAATTGGTTATGACGCAGGTTATAGGAGCAATTTTGTTTTTGATTGTGTTACTTTTGATGAAGAAAGTATTAACTTTTTAAGCAAAAAGAAATTGATAAAAAAAGCCCTCAAAGTAGCAAGTGACGGCAAAGAAAGATATAAAGAGACTTGGAAAAATTTATCTGTAAGTAAACTTATCAAACTATCTGAAATTAGTGACTTTGACGAACTTGATATGACCGTATATTGAAAAAAACAACTACTAATAACAGCCATTGGCAGTAATGTTGTAACCAATAAACTAACAGAATAACAGACGGACCATAGGACTTGCATGGAATATTACAAATAAATCAGGTAAAAAGTCTTAGCCACAAACAACAAAACGCATCTAAATAAAACTTTTTGTTTATTTAGATGCGTTTTACTTTAATTAAAGCAATATCAATCTTCTACAAAATTGCAAGCTAACCAATTTTTTATAAACACCGTTTGCTTGCTGCATTAAGCTGTGGTGATTGCCTCGCTCTATAATTTGCCTTGTTGCGGTACCACAATTTCGTCGGCGTGTTGCACCGTTGATAGGCGGTGGGCAATAACAATAGCGGTGCGGTTTTGCATTAGTTTAGCTAAGGCATCTTGCACTAATTTTTCGGATTGAGTATCGAGCGACGAAGTGGCTTCGTCGAGGATAAGTATGGGCGGATTTTTGAGTATTGCCCTTGCAATGGTCAAACGTTGGCGCTCGCCGCCGCTTAGTTTGGTACCTCGGTCGCCAATATTGGTTTGGTAGCCTTGTGGCAATTGCACAATAAAATCGTGGGCGTTGGCGGCTCGGGCTGCTTGTTCTACTTGTTCGGGGCTTATATTGTCGGTGGTGCCAAAGGCAATGTTGTTAAAAACGGTATCGTTAAACAATACGGGCTCTTGGGTTACAATACCCATAAGGGAAGGTCGGTTATTTTGCATTGGGTTAGGTTGGTTTGGTCAATCAAAATTTGCCCGTTGGTAGGGTCGTAAAAGCGGGGTAGTAAGTCGGCGAGGGTAGATTTACCCGCACCCGAATGACCAACAAGTGCTAACATTTTACCTTTAGGCAAATTTATGTTTATATTTTGCAACACCATTTTGTTACCATAACTAAACGAAACATCGCGAAACTCAATATTTTGCTCAAAACCAGTAATTGCTTTGGCATTTGGCAACTCCTGCACGGTAACGGGGGCGTTCAATACTTGCTCTATGCGCTCAACCGATGCCAAACCTTTTTGTATGTTGTAATAGGCTGCGGTAAAGGCTTTTGCTGGATTTAGTATTTGCGAAAAAATGAGCATAAACCCAATAAAAGCTTCGGCGGTTAAGGTTGTTGATTGCGAAAGCACCATTCGTCCGCCAATATACAGCACAATACACACCACCACAATGCTCAAAAACTCGGATAATGGCGATGATAGCTCGCGGCGGCGCATCATGCTCATTTGTATGTCGTAGTGGTTTTGGTTTTGTTGGCTAAATTTGGCAGATTGCGTTTTTTCGGCATTAAAGCCTTTTACAATTCGCAAACCCGATAGTGTTTCGTCGATGATTGACAATATAATGCCCAATTGTTGTTGGGCAAGGTGCGATTTTTTTTTGAGGGTTTTGCCAATTCTACCAATAATAAAACCGCTCATGGGCAGCACAAACAGCACAAACAAGGTAAGCAAAGGGCTGATAAAAAACATGGCTGCCAAAAAAGTGAGTATGGTTAATGGCTCGCGTATGGTGGTTTCGAGTACGCTAATAATGCCTGTTTCTACCTCTTGCACATCAACCGTTAAACGGGTCATCAGGTAGCCTTTTTCGTTCGAGAAATAAGCGAGCGATAATGGGTAATTTTGAAAGTTTGGTTGCGTAAATCGCACTCACCCCGTTTCGGATGTTAGACATAACATATTTAGAGGCATAAAGAAACAAGTTTTTGAAAAAAAACACCACCGACACCACCACACAAACCAACAACAATGCTTGTACTTTGCCTTGTTGCACAATAGTTTGGCTAACTTGATAGTTAAAAAAGGCTATCGCCCAAGTTGCCGATAACGAAAAAACAGGTTTGGTAAGTTCTAGTTTTTGTTTATCAAATAATAACGACAAAAAAGGCATCACCATAGCTAGTGATACCAACGAAAAAGAGATAGTTAATAAATTGAAAAACACATGCAACACCACTTGCCGTTTGTATAGCAATAGCAGCACCCTAAAAGGCTTTCAGCAAGCAATCCTGGTTAGCTCAGGTGGTTTTTGTGTGGTTTATTGAGCAAACTATCACAACTGAGTCGGGAGGCGCATTTTGCTGGTATCAATAAGGGGCAGAAGCCGTGCTAGGTGTCGCATAATTCACGTCGAGCGAATTTGGCTCCGAGGGTGAGCCTTCACAAGGCTAATTACGGTTAGGCAAACGGCGTCCGCCGCTTTGTAGTGGTGCAGGGGTTTCTGTTGTTTGCGGTATTAAGCATCAAAGCGCGCTCCAACATAGTTGTCGTAGTACCCACCGATGTATTTAGGTATTCAACCGCATGGAGTAGCGCCGTAGGTAAAATCGGGGTTAGGGTATAAATAATTTCCTGCAGGACCAGGTAACTCCAATATACGCCCATAATAACGCTTCAAAACAGTAGCTTACATACGTTTGGTTATCGCAGTAACCGCAGACGTTCTCTGTAGTTTCGTGAATCGTGTCTAGTACTTCTACATATTTTATTTTTTTCAACTATTTTTTCATTTAATAGTTAGCACGTCTGAAAATACCCCATTAGGTCAAGTAGGTATGCTCACTATACTATTAGGTTGTCTGGTTACTGTCCCTCGCCAAACCGGGTACAGGCCATATACCTTCGCGTTCGGAGCGAAGTGTTTTCGCAGGTTACCAAAGCCTTTACTTTGTATACTAACCCAATGATTGTTCTTGTCTTTATTACTACTACTATCTGAAACGCCATGCTGGGTTGCGTAGTAGGTATTACGGATAAAAAGGACAAACGAAAAAGAAAATGTTTTTCATTGTGCTAAGATGAAACATAGAAATCAATATTTCGTCAGATTTGCTTAATACGTATCAAGCAAATCGAAAAGTGGTTGCGTGTGTTAGTCAACGAATCAACACGAATCATCGTCTTATTCTTCTTGGTTTTGTTTAAAACTAAATACTGTAATAGAAACAGCACTTTGGTTTTGTTCAAAAATAAGAAGGCAAAGTAAAGGTTTCTTTCAAAATTCATTGCTTGCACAAAATTACGTTTTGTAATTTTAAATCATTCAGATATCTTCATTTTTGCCCAATTGTTACTAACAATTGTGTCAGTTATTAAGTTACATTTTTAATTAATGTAAATATATCATCACGCCCAAATGCAAACCTAACACTTATTATAATTCAAAGCTAAACTTCTTCTTTACTTAGGCTGTCTGTACTTTGTTCACTTAAAAACGATACAGCCAAAGTCACATTTATGGGCTACCCCTTTGTTGGTAATTATCGGTTTCTTTAGTACACCATGCAATATTTTTTCTAAAATGTTTTACCGAAAGTTGTTTCAAGATGGTTCTTGCAGAGTTGCTGCAACTGCGACAGGGTTGGGAAATAGTTGCGGAATAACTCAAAGCCACGAGGTACATAACGCACTTTGCCTCGCAAA
>JADKCK010000101.1 GCA_016718845.1 Sphingobacteriales bacterium | reverse complement strand
CCGTATCAGCAAGTGTCACTAGTGGTACATTGGAATACGCTATAGATGGTGGAACTTACCAAATAGCTAATACTTTCTCATCTGTTACAAACGGCTCGCACACTATTGATGTACGAGTAGTAGCTCAACAAGTTCCTTAGTAGCTGGCGAGAACAACCCGACCCTGGATGCCGGTTTAACACAAACAGCCAGTTTAGGCAACTATGTATGGTACGACACCAACAACGATGGCATCCAAGATGCGACCGAGACAGGTGTTGATGGCGTAACAGTAACCCTATACGATGGCAATGGTGATGTAGTAGCCACTACCACCACCGATGCTACTGGTGCTTACGAATTTACAGGTTTAACCCCTGGCGTACCTTACCAAGTAGGTTTCAGCAACTTACCAAGCGGCTACGAATTAACATCGGCTAATGCTGGTGGCGATGACACCCTAGACAGCGATGCTGATGCCGTAACAGGTTTAACAAGTTGTTACCTTAGCCCCGAAAACAACCCTACCTGATGCAGGTATTGTAGCTATTCCAGCCAGCTTAGGCAACTATGTATGGTACGATGTAAATCAAGATGGCATCCAAGATGCGACCGAGACAGGCGTTGATGGCGTAACGGTAACCCTATACGATGGCAATGGAGCGGTAGTAGCCACTACCACTACCGATGCTACTGGTGCCTACGAATTTACAGGTTTAACCCCAGGCGTACCTTACCAAGTAGGTTTCAGCGATTTACCCGCTACTTATGTATTTACCACAGCCGACCAAGGCGGTGACGATGCACTAGAACAGCGATGCAAATGCAATCACTGGTTTAACACAAGTTGTTACCTTAGCTCCTGGCGAAAACAACCCAACACCAGATGCAGGTATTTATGTACCAACAGTACAACCTGCTAGTTTAGGTAATTTTGTATGGATAGATACCAATGGCGATGGCATCCAAGATGCGGCGAGCCAGGCGTATCGGGCGTAACAGTAACCTTATACGATGCCAATGGTGACGTATTAGCCACTACAACTACGGATGCGAGCGGAGCATACAGTTTCACAAACTTACCTCCCGACACCTACCAAGTAGGCTTTACCTTACCAGCGGGCTACGACTTTACCGGCACTAACTTAGGCGGCGATGATACCTTAGATAGCGATGCAGATCCTATCACAGGCTTAACTCAACAAGTTACCTTAGTAGCTGGCGAGAACAACCCGACCCTAGATGCTGGTTTAACACCAATTCCAGCCAGCTTAGGCAACTATGTATGGTACGACACCAACAACGATGGCATCCAAGATGCGACCGAAACAGGTGTTGATGGCGTAACAGTAACCCTATACGATGGCAATGGTGATGTAGTAGCCACTACAACTACCGATGCTACTGGTGCTTACGAATTTACAGGTTTAACCCCTGGCGTACCTTACCAAGTAGGTTTCAGCAACTTACCAAGCGGCTACGAATTAACATCGGCTAATGCTGGTGGCGATGACACCCTAGACAGCGATGCTGATGCCGTAACAGGTTTAACACAAGTTGTTACCTTAGCCCCCGGCGAAAACAACCCTACCCTAGATGCAGGTATTGTAGCCATTCCGGCTAGTTTAGGCAACTATGTATGGTACGATGTAGATGAAGACGGTATCCAAGATGCGACCGAAACGGGCGTTGATGGCGTAACGGTAACCCTATACGATGGCAACGGAGCGGTAGTAGCCACTACCACCACCGATGCTACTGGTGCCTACGAATTTACAGGTTTAACCCCAGGCGTACCCTACCAAGTAGGTTTCAGCGATTTACCCGCTACTTATGTATTTACCACAGCCGACCAAGGCGGTGACGATGCACTAGACAGCGATGCAAATGCAATCACTGGTTTAACACAAGTTGTTACCTTAGCTCCTGGCGAAAACAACCCAACACTAGATGCGGGTATTTATGTACCAACAGTACAACCTGCTAGTTTAGGTAATTTTGTATGGATAGATACCAATGGTGATGGCATCCAAGATGCAGGCGAGCCAGGCGTATCGGGCGTAACAGTAACCTTATACGATGCCAATGGTAACGTATTAGCCACTACAACTACGGATGCGAGCGGAGCATACAGTTTCACAAACTTACCTCCCGACACCTACCAAGTAGGCTTTACCTTACCAGCGGGTTACGACTTTACCGGCACTAACTTAGGCGGCGATGATACCTTAGATAGCGATGCAGATCCTATCACAGGCTTAACTCAACAAGTTACCTTAGTAGCTGGCGAGAACAACCCGACCCTAGATGCTGGTTTAACACCAATTCCAGCCAGTTTAGGCAACTACGTGTGGTACGACACCAACAACGATGGCATCCAAGATGCGACCGAAACAGGTGTTGATGGCGTAACAGTAACCCCTATACGATGGCAATGGTGATGTAGTAGCCACTACCACCACCGATGCTACTGGTGCTTACGAATTTACAGGTTTAACCCCAGGCGTACCTTACCAAGTAGGTTTCAGCAACTTACCAAGCGGCTACGAGCTAACATCGGCTAATGCTGGTGGCGACGACACCTTAGGACAGCGATGCGGATGCCGTAACAGGCTTAACCCAGTTGTTACCTTAGCCCCGGCGAAAACAACCCTACCCTAGATGCAGGTATTGTAGCCATTCCGGCTAGTTTAGGCAACTATGTATGGTACGATGTAGATGAAGACGGTATCCAAGATGCGACCGAAACGGGCGTTGATGGCGTAACGGTAACCCTATACGATGGCAACGGAGCGGTAGTAGCCACTACCACCACCGATGCTACTGGTGCCTACGAATTTACAGGTTTAACCCCAGGCGTACCCTACCAAGTAGGTTTCAGCAACTTACCCGCTACTTATGTATTTACCACAGCCGACCAAGGCGGTGACGATGCACTAGACAGCGATGCAAATGCAATCACTGGTTTAACACAAGTTGTTACCTTAGCTCCTGGCGAAAACAACCCAACACTAGATGCGGGTATTTATGTACCAACAGTACAACCTGCTAGTTTAGGTAATTTTGTATGGATAGATACCAATGGCGATGGCATCCAAGATGCAGGCGAGCCAGGCGTATCGGGCGTAACGGTAACCTTATACGATGCCAATGGTGACGGATGAGCCACTACAACTACGGATGCGAGCGGAGCATACAGTTTCACAAACTTACCTCCCGACACCTACCAAGTAGGCTTTACCTTACCAGCGGGTTACGACTTTACCGGCACTAACTTAGGCGGCGATGATACCTTAGATAGCGATGCAGATCCTATCACAGGCTTAACTCAACAAGTTACCTTAGTAGCTGGCGAGAACAACCCGACCCTAGATGCTGGTTTAACACCAATTCCAGCCAGTTTAGGCAACTATGTATGGTACGACACCAACAACGATGGCATCCAAGATGCGACCGAAACAGGTGTTGATGGCGTAACAGTAACCCTATACGATGGCAATGGTGATGTAGTAGCCACTACCACCACCGATGCTACTGGTGCTTACGAATTTACAGGTTTAACCCCTGGCGTACCTTACCAAGTAGGTTTCAGCAACTTACCAAGCGGCTACGAGCTAACATCGGCTAATGCTGGTGGCGACGACACCCTAGACAGCGATGCTGATGCCGTAACAGGCTTAACCCAAGTTGTTACCTTAGCCCCCGGCGAAAACAACCCTACCCTAGATGCAGGTATTGTAGCCATTCCGGCTAGTTTAGGCAACTATGTATGGTACGATGTAGATGAAGACGGTATCCAAGATGCGACCGAAACGGGCGTTGATGGTGTAACCGTAACTTTATACGATGGCAATGGTAACGTAGTAGCCACTACAACTACCGATGCTACTGGTGCCTACGAATTTACAGGTTTAACCCCAGGCGTACCTTACCAAGTAGGTTTCAGCAATTTACCCGCTACTTATGTATTTACCACAGCCGACCAAGGCGGTGACGATGCACTAGACAGCGATGCAAATGCAATCACTGGTTTAACACAAGTTGTTACCTTAGCTCCTGGCGAAAACAACCCAACACTAGATGCAGGTATTTATGTACCAACAGTACAACCTGCTAGTTTAGGTAATTTTGTATGGATAGATACCAATGGCGATGGCATCCAAGATGCGACCGAGCCAGGCGTATCGGGCGTAACAGTAACCTTATACGATGCCAATGGTGACGTATTAGCCACTACAACTACGGATGCGAGCGGAGCATACAGTTTCACAAACTTACCTCCCGACACCTACCAAGTAGGCTTTACCTTACCAGCGGGTTACGACTTTACCGGCACTAACTTAGGCGGCGATGATACCTTAGATAGCGATGCAGATCCTATCACAGGCTTAACTCAACAAGTTACCTTAGTAGCTGGCGAGAACAACCCGACCCTAGATGCTGGTTTAACACCAATTCCAGCCAGTTTAGGCAACTATGTATGGTACGATGTAAATCAAGATGGCATCCAAGATGCGACCGAGACAGGTGTTGATGGCGTAACAGTAACCCTATACGATGGCAATGGTGATGTAGTAGCCACTACCACCACCGATGCTACTGGTGCCTACGAATTTACAGGTTTAACCCCTGGCGTACCTTACCAAGTAGGTTTCAGCAACTTACCAAGCGGCTACGAACTAACATCGGCTAATGCTGGTGGCGACGACACCCTAGACAGCGATGCGGATGCCGTAACAGGCTTAACCCAAGTTGTTACCTTAGCCCCTGGCGAAAACAACCCTACCCTAGATGCAGGTATTGTAGCCATTCCGGCTAGTTTAGGCAACTATGTATGGTACGATGTAGATGAAGACGGTATCCAAGATGCGACCGAAACGGGCGTTGATGGCGTAACGGTAACCCTATACGATGGCAACGGAGCGGTAGTAGCCACTACCACCACCGATGCTACTGGTGCCTACGAATTTACAGGTTTAACCCCAGCGTACCTTACCAAGTAGGTTTTCAGCAACTTACCCGCTACGTATGTATTTACCACAGCCGACCAAGGCGGTGACGATGCACTAGACAGCGATGCAAATGCAATCACTGGTTTAACACAAGTTGTTACCTTAGCTCCTGGCGAAAACAACCCAACACTAGATGCGGGTATTTATGTACCAACAGTACAACCTGCTAGTTTAGGTAATTTTGTATGGATAGATACCAATGGCGATGGCATCCAAGATGCAGGCGAGCCAGGCGTATTGGGCGTAACAGTAACCTTATACGATGCCAATGGTGACGTATTAGCCACTACAACTACGGATGCGAGCGGAGCATACAGTTTCACAAACTTACCTCCCGACACCTACCAAGTAGGCTTTACCTTACCAGCGGGCTACGACTTTACCGGCACTGACTTAGGCGGCGATGATACCTTAGATAGCGATGCAGATCCTATCACAGGCTTAACTCAACAAGTTACCTTAGTAGCTGGCGAGAACAACCCGACCCTAGATGCTGGTTTAACACCAATTCCAGCCAGTTTAGGCAACTATGTATGGTACGACACCAACAACGATGGCATCCAAGATGCGACCGAGACAGGTGTTGATGGCGTAACAGTAACCCTATACGATGGCAATGGTGATGTAGTAGCCACTACCACCACCGATGCTACTGGTGCTTACGAATTTACTGGTTTAACCCCTGGCGTACCTTACCAAGTAGGTTTCAGCAACTTACCAAGCGGCTACGAATTAACATCGGCTAATGCTGGTGGCGATGATACCCTAGATAGCGATGCTGATGCCGTAACAGGTTTAACACAAGTTGTTACCTTAGCCCCCGGCGAAAACAACCCTACCCTAGATGCAGGTATTGTAGCTATTCCAGCCAGCTTAGGCAACTATGTATGGTACGATGTAGATGAAGACGGTATCCAAGATGCGACCGAAACGGGCGTTGATGGCGTAACGGTAACCCTATACGATGGCAATGGTAACGTAGTAGCCACTACCACTACCGATGCTACTGGTGCCTACGAATTTACAGGTTTAACCCCAGGCGTACCCTACCAAGTAGGTTTCAGCGATTTACCCGCTACTTATGTATTTACCACAGCCGACCAAGGCGGTGACGATGCACTAGACAGCGATGCAAATGCAATCACTGGTTTAACTCCAGTAGTAATACTTGCTGCTGGCGAAAACAACCCAACTTTAGATGCAGGTATTTATGCACCAACAGTACAACCTGCTGTTTAGGTAATTTTGTATGGATAGATACCAATGGCGATGGCATCCAAGATGCAGGCGAGCCAGGCGTATCGGGCGTAACGGTAACCTTATATGATGCCAATGGTGACGTATTAGCCACTACAACTACGGATGCGAGCGGAGCATACAGTTTCACAAACTTACCTCCCGACACCTACCAAGTAGGCTTTACCTTACCAGCGGGTTACGAACCGGTACTAACTTAGGCGGCGATGATACCCTAGATAGCGATGCAGATCCTATCACTGGTTTAACGCAACAAGTTACCTTAGTAGCTGGCGAAAACAACCCGACCCTAGATGCCGGTTTAACACCAATTCCAGCCAGCTTAGGCAACTATGTATGGTACGATACCAACGGCGACGGCATCCAAGATGCGACCGAAACGGGCGTTGATGGTGTAACCGTAACCCTATACGATGGCAATGGTAACGTAGTAGCCACTACCACCACCGATGCTCTGGTGCCCTACGAATTTACAGGTTTAACACCTGGCGTACCTTACCAAGTAGGTTTCAGCAACTTACCAAGCGGCTGAGCTAACATCGGCTAATGCTGGTGGCGATGACACCCTGAAAGACAGCGATGCTGATGCCGTAACAGGTTTAACACAAGTTGTTACCTTGGCCCTGGCGAAAACAACCCTACCAGATGCATATTGTAGCTATTCCAGCCAGTTTAGGCAACTGTGTTTGTACGATGTAGATGAAGACGGTATCCAAGATGCGACCGAAAGGCGTTGATGGCGTAACGGTAACCCTATACGATGGCAACTGAGCGGTAGTAGCCACTACCACTACCGATGCTACTGGGTGCCTACGAATTTACAGGTTTAACTCAGGCGTAACTACCCAAGTAGGTTTCAGCGATTTACCCGCTACTTATGTATTTACCACAGCCGACCAAGGCGGTGACGATGCACTAGACAGCGATGCAAATGCTATAACAGGTTTAACTCCAGTAGTAATACTTGCTGCTGGCGAAAATAACCCAACTTTAGATGCAGGTATTTATGCACCATGTACGCTTACTGCCACCAATGGCACAGCATCAACTTGTGTAGGTACATCTATAATAATTGACATTGCTACAAATGCAAGCGCTACAGCTACTTACGCATGGAGCAATGGCGGCACAACAGCTACCACTAGTGTAAATCCAGCAGTAGCAACTACTTATACCGTAACTGTTACCGACGGAACATGTACTGCCACAGCAACAGTTGAAGTTACAGTTAATCCATTACCAACAGCAAGCGTTTCAACAATGCCAGCAAGTTGTGCAGGCAACGATGGTATGGTAGATTTGACAACTACCGCTACTAGCTATGTTTGGAGCAACGGTGCAACAACCGAAGATTTAAGCAACGTAGGAGCAGGCACATACACCGTAACTATTACCGACGGCAACGGTTGTTCGGCTAGTGTAAGCGGTACAGTAGCAGCACCAGCAGGAGCACCTGTTATCACAGGCACACCAACAACCATTGCTTGTGCAGGCGGTACATCAGATTTAGACGTGACAATAACTGCGGAAAATGCACCTTACACATTTGAATGGAGTAACGGTAGCACTACCGAAGACTTGACTGGATTAACAGCAGGTATCTACACCATTACTGTTACTGATAATAGTAACTGTATTGTTACTCAAAACTTTACCGTAACATCGCCAACAGCATTGATGGCATCGGCAGTAGGTACAGCACCTACTTGTACCGGAGCAACCTTAAATGCAAATGGCAGTGTAGCTTTAACCGTAACTGGCGGAACTACCCCATACACATTTGCATGGAGCAACGCTGCAACAACCGAAGACCTAACAGGTTTAACAGGTGGCACTTATGCAGTAACTGTTACTGATAACAAAGGTTGCTCAACAACAACCAGCGTTACTATTACCGACCCAACTTGCGAACAACCAACAGGTTCAATTGGCGACTTTGTATGGAACGACACTAACGGTGACGGCGTACAAGACCCAGGCGAAACAGGCATACCAGGTATCACTGTTACTTTGTACGATAGCAATGGCGATGTAATTGCCACTACTACTACCGACCAAAACGGTAACTACGTATTTGATAACTTACCTGCTGGCGACTATACAGTAGTAGTTGGTTCGGGTCCTGACGGAACAAACCCAAGCACACCTACAAGTGTAGATGTAACCTTAACACCAGGTCAAGACATCACCACCGTTGACTTTGGCTTCACACCAATCCCAACAGGCTCAATTGGCGATTTTGTGGAACGACACCAACGGTGACGGCGTACAAGACCCAGGCGAAACAGGCATACCAGGTGTCACTATTACTTTGTACGATAGCAATGGCGATGTAATTGCCACCACTACTACCGACGATAATGGCAACTACGTATTTGAAGGCTTACCTGCTGGCGACTATACGGGTAATTGTAGGTCAAGGTCCTGGACGGAACTACACCAAGTACTCCATCAAGCATAACTGTTACCTTAGCACCAGGCGAAGACATCACTACCGTTGATTTTGGCTTTACACTTTGGTACCAGAGTTAGGTTCAATTGGTGACTTTGTATGGTTAGATACCAACGGTGACGGCGTACAAGACCCAGCGAAACAGGTATTCCAAGTGTTATTGTTACGTTGTACGATAGCAATGGCGATGTATTAGCTACTACCACTACCGACCAAAACGGCGGATATATTTTCAACGATTTACCTGCTGGCGATTATACCGTAATCGGCTACTGGTCCTGACGATACAACACCAAGCACACCTACTAGCGTAAGTGTTACATTGGGCGAAAACGAAGACTATTTGGATGCTGACTTTGGCTTCACACCAATCCCAACAGGCTCTATCGGCGACTTTGTATGGAACGACACTAACGGTGACGGCGTACAAGACCCAGGCGAAACAGGCATACCAGGTATCACTGTTACTTTGTACGATAGCAATGGCGATGTAATTGCCACTACTACTACCGACGATAATGGCAACTACGTATTTGAAGGCTTACCTGCTGGCGACTATACAGTAGTAGTTGGTTCGGGTCCTGACGGAACAAACCCAAGCACACCTACAAGTGTAGATGTAACCTTAACACCAGGTCAAGACATCACCACCGTTGATTTTGGCTTCACACCAATCCCAACAGGCTCAATTGGCGACTTTGTATGGAACGACACCAACGGTGACGGCGTACAAGACCCAGGCGAAACAGGCATACCAGGTATCACTGTTACTTTGTACGATAGCAATGGCGATGTAATTGCCACCACTACTACTGATGATAATGGCAACTACGTATTTGAAGGCTTACCTGCTGGCGATTATACGGTAATTGTAGGTCAAGGTCCTGACGGAACTACACCAAGTACTCCATCAAGCATAACTGTTACCTTAGCACCAGGCGAAGACATCACTACCGTTGATTTTGGCTTTACACCTGTAGTACCAGAGTTAGGTTCAATTGGTGACTTTGTATGGTTAGATACCAACGGTGACGGCGTACAAGACCCAGGCGAAACAGGTATTCCAAGTGTTATTGTTACGTTGTACGATAGCAATGGCGATGTATTAGCTACTACCACTACCGACCAAAACGGCGGATATATTTTCAACGATTTACCTGCTGGCGATTATACAGTAATCGTAGGCTCTGGTCCTGACGATACAACACCAAGCACACCTACTAGCGTAAGTGTTACATTGGGCGAAAACGAAGACTATTTGGATGCTGACTTTGGTTTTACACCAATCCCAACAGGCTCAATTGGCGACTTTGTATGGAACGACACCGATGGTGACGGCGTACAAGACCCAGGCGAAACAGGCATACCAGGTATCACTGTTACTTTGTACGATAGCAATGGCGATGTAATTGCCACTACTACTACCGACGATAATGGCAACTACGTATTTGATAACTTACCTGCTGGCGACTATACAGTAGTAGTTGGTTCGGGTCCTGACGGAACAAACCCAAGCACACCTACAAGTGTAGATGTAACCTTAACACCAGGTCAAGACATCACCACCGTTGATTTTGGCTTCACACCAATCCCAACAGGCTCAATTGGCGACTTTGTATGGAACGACCTTGATGGTGACGGCGTACAAGACCCAAGCGAAACTGGTCTTCCAGGTGTTACCATTACCTTGTACGATAGCAATGGCGATGTAATTGCCACTACTACCACCGATAGCAATGGCAACTACGTATTTGAAGGCTTACCTGCTGGCGACTATACAGTAGTAGTTGGTTCGGGTCCTGATGGAACAAACCCAAGCACACCTACAAGTGTAGATGTAACCTTAACACCAGGTCAAGACATCACCACCGTTGATTTTGGTTTTGCACCACTTGGCTCAATTGGCGACTTTGTATGGAACGACACCGATGGTGACGGCGTACAAGACCCAGGCGAAACAGGCATACCAGGTATCATTGTTACTTTGTACGATGATAACGGCAATATAATTGGCACTACCACTACCGACCAAAATGGTAACTACGTATTTGACAACTTACTTCCTGGCGACTATACAGTAATTGTAGGCTCTGGTCCTGACGGAACAAACCCAAGCACACCTACAAGTGTAGATGTTACCTTAGCACCAGGTCAAGACATCACTACGGTTGACTTTGGTTTTACACCAATACCAACAGGTTCAATTGGCGACTTTGTATGGAACGACACCGATGGTGACGGCGTACAAGACCCAGGCGAAACAGGCATACCAGGTGTTACTTTAAGTTTGTATGACAGCCAAGGCAATTTAGTAGCAACTACAACCACCGACCAAAACGGTAACTATGTATTTGATAACTTACCTGCCGATGAATATACCGTAATCGTAGGTCAAGGTCCTGACGGAACTACACCAAGTACTCCATCAAGCATAAGCGTTACCTTAGCACCAGGCGAAGACATCACTACCGTTGATTTTGGTTTTACACCTGTAATACCCGAGTTAGGCTCAATTGGTGACTTTGTATGGAACGACACCGATGGCGACGGCGTACAAGACCCAGGCGAAACAGGCATACCAGGTATCATTGTTACTTTATACGATAGCAACGGCGATGTAATTGCCACTACAACTACCAACCAAAACGGTAACTATGTATTTGACAACTTACCTGCTGGCAACTATACCGTAACAGTAGGCAGTGGCCCTGATGGTACCGAGCCATCTACCCCAACAAGCTTAAACGTAACATTGGGCGAAGGCGAAGATTATGTAAATGCCGACTTTGGCTTTACACCACTACCAACAGGCTCTATCGGCGACTTTGTATGGTTTGATAACGATGGCGATGGCATCCAAGATGCTAACGAACCTGGTATCCCAGGCATCACCGTTACCTTATACCAAAACGGACAACCTATTGCCACTACTACCACCAATGCAAATGGTGCTTACTTGTTCGACGACTTACAATTAGGTAACTATACCGTTGTAGTAGGTCAAGGTCCTGCCGACCACAACCTAACTACACCTAACCAATATAACGTAACACTAACCGAAACACAACCTGATGTATTAACAGCCGACTTTGGCTTTGTACCCGAACCAGGTATGATTGGTAACTTTGTATGGCTAGATGCAGATGCTGATGGTATCCAAGACCCAAGCGAAGTAGGCGTACCAGGTGCAGTAATTGCACTTATCAACTCGCAAGGCGACACCATTTATATAACTACCAACGACTTTGGCTTCTACTTGTTCAACAACTTACCACCAGACGAGTATACAGTAGTATTGATTTCTTACCCCAACGGTCTGACACCTACTACTCCAACTAGCGAAGCGGTAAGTTTACAACCTGGCGAAGAGTACTTAGATACTAACTTTGGTTTAACACCTGCTGTTGAACTTGGCTCGTTGGGCAACTATGTATGGTTAGATATGGACGGCGACGGACAACAAGATGGCAACGAACCTGGCGTATCGGGCGTTACTGTACAATTGTACAACGCTGTTACCAACACACTAACTGGTACTACTACCACAGATGCTAGCGGTGCGTATTTATTCACCGACTTACCTGCCGGAAGCTATTATGTAGTATTTACATCACCTAACGGTTATTTATTTACTTACAATAACCAAGGTAACGATGCTACCGACAGCGATGCAAACACCAACGGACAAACAGGCACTATTACCCTTGCACAAGGCGAAGATAACCTAACCGTAGATGCTGGTTTAGTATTACCTGCTAGCTTAGGCGATTTTGTATGGCAAGATTTAGATGCCGATAATCAATACGATTTAGGCGAACCTGTTCTTCCTAACGTAACTGTACAATTGTTTGATAGTAACGGACAACTAATAGGCACAACTACCACCGATGCACAAGGTATCTACGGATTTAGTAACTTATTGCCCGGCACCTACACCGTAGTTGTACCGCAATTAGTAAATGGTTTAGTTGCCGAAAACGGCATAAGCATTACTACCAACCTAAGCTCGGGCGAAACCGACTTAACCCTCGACTTCCCTTATGTAGTACCAGGTGTTATTGGCGATTTTGTTTGGTTAGATATAGATGAAGATGGCAACCAAGACCAAGGCGAACCAGGTATCGAAGGTATTACCGTAATATTGTACCTAAATGGTACACAAATTGCCACTACTACCACCAACGCTAATGGCACTTACCTATTCGAGAACTTAGCACCAGGTAACTATACCGTAAGCTTGTCTAACATACCCGACGGATTGGGTTATACCACTCCACAAACAGTTAGCCATACCTTACTACAAGGCGAAGTATTCTTGAATGCCGACTTTGGTTTAACTGACAATGGCATACCACAAGAAATTCCACAAGATGTTTGTACGCCAATATTTACAGCTACCGAATTGTGTGTTGATTTACCTAACGGATACGAAATTACCGACTACCAATCTGTGTTTGATTGTAACATTAGCAACGTAACACAAAGCTGTGTAACTTATACGCCATTCCCTGGCTTTACAGGTACCGATACTGTTACTATTACTTTCTGCGAAATTGGCAATCCAAACAACTGCTTAGAGCAAGTATTTTATGTGCATGTAGGTTGTACAGCACCACAAGCTAACCAAGACGAGGCGTTTATCCACACCAACTCGGTAGTTATCAATGGTCAAACAACCAACACTACTACCGGATACCAAGGTATTAATATTGATGTACTCGACAACGACTATAGCTGCTACGTATTGAACAACCCAACCATTGTAATTCCACCAATGCACGGAACAGCAACCGTAAATCCAGCAACAGGCGAAATTGTTTATGTACCTAACCCAGGCTTTAGTGGTGTTGATACGCTTACTTACCAAACTTGTAACAACGATGCAACTTGTAACTTGTGCGATGAAACAATCGTTATCATCCATGTAGATCCACAACCCGAAGATTGTGAAACTTTTGAAACTAGCATTTGTGTAGAACCATTGCAACCAGAAACAGTATGTCCCGAATTTTGTATCGATGGCTCGTGGCATATAACTAGTGCAACAGCGGGCTACTTTACAGGATGCGTAATACAAGTAGTAGATGATTGTGTAACTTACACAGCCCTACCGCTACAAACTGGCAACGATACCATTACCGTAATTGCATGTAGCGATGCTAACCCAACAATGTGCGACACTGCATACATCTATGTACACATTGGTAACTGCACACCGCCGCCACCTGCTTGCGAAACATGGACAACTACTTTCTGTACAGCTCCATACGTAACAAACACCATCTGCCCAGTATTCTGTCCTGCCGGTAATTACACCATCACAAGTGTAACAAACCTAGACGGTATTGACTGTAATATTACCATTAACAATGGTTGCGTACAATATCAAGGTTTCCCAACAAACGTTGATATTAACGATGTATTAACCATTATTGGTTGTGCAAATGGCGTATGCGATACGGCTTATGCTTACATCACCGTAAGCAATAACTGTAATGGCACACCTAACCAAGCACCCGTAGCAGTTGATGATAGTGGCACATCTACCAATGGCAACCCTGTTACCATTAACGTATTAGGCAACGACTACGACCCAGATGGCGACCCATTGACACTTACCGTAACACAACAACCTGCAAATGGCACACTAACTGTAAATGGTGGCAACATTACCTACACGCCTAACCCAGGCTTTAACGGTACTGATACCTACACTTACCAAATCTGCGACGATGCAACACCACCATTGTGCGACCAAGCTACGGTAACTATTACTGTAACCGGTAACTCAACACCACCTGTTGCAGTAGATGATAGTGGTACATCGGACGGCGGCTTGCCTGTTACTATCAACGTAATAAGCAACGACTACGACCTTGATGGCGATGCAATTAGTGTAACGTCTTATACGCAACCTGCAAACGGTACTATTACTGTTAATGGTAGCCAATTTACTTACACTCCTAATGCAGGCTTTAACGGTACAGACTCGTTCATGTACCAAATTTGCGACAACGATGGCAACTGCGACATGGCAACTGTTACCATTACAGTTATCAACAATGCTTGCGAAGACACCTTTATATTATGCGCACAACCGATGACACCTGTTCAAATCACCCCATCATTCTGTGGTGCAGGTCCTTGGACAATCACATCGGCTACTACTACCTTTAACTGTAGTATCCAAATTATTGACAACACAACCGTACAGTACACCGCTTTACCGTTGTTTGTTGGTTCAGAAACCATTACTATTGTAGGTTGCACACCGCTTGGCGTTTGTGATACCCTTTACTATGTAATTGATGTAACCGACGATTGCCAAGAATCTGGACGTATTTATGTACAAGACGAAAACAATGCTCAACACATTGCCGAAGTATTAGCACAAGACAAAGAAGTACGCCTAACAAATGCCACTGCTACCCAGTTGTCATTAAACAACGTATATCCTGTACCTGCTACCAACTTTGTAAATGTAGCATTTGTATCGCCAAGCAACGCAACAGCTACCTTAACCATAACAGACCTAACCGGACGCGTAATGACAACTAACCGTGTAGATGCTCAACAAGGCAGCAACACAGTTAATATCAACCTTAACGGTTACACCGCTGGTATGTATATGGTAACTATTAGCACCGAAAACGCAACCGCTACTACCCGATTTATCAAACAGTAGTCCTTGCCGACACCCAACGTACTTAAACGCTGAATAATAAAACAACATCCCCGCCTCTGACCAAGAGGCGGGGATTGTTGCTTTAGGTGTAGCGATTGTGAAGATAGTAATGTTGAGCGAAGCCAAAACGCGAAACTATTTAAAATAGAATGCAGATTAATCATGATAATCATGATTTACGCAGGTTAAAAATCATAAAAAATCTGCGTACCATAAAAAAATAGTACGCAGATTAATCATGATAATCATGATTTACGCAGGTTAAAAATCATAAAAAATCTGCGTACCATAAAAAAATAGTACGCAGATTGATCGTGATAATCATGATTTGCGCAGATTAAAATCATGACCAATCATGAAAAATCTGCGTGCCCGTAAACAGTATGCAGATTAAAAATCATGACTAATCATGGCAAATCATGAAAAACCTGCGTACCATAAATACCCGAAATTATTAAACAAAAGGTAGTTTTTGTATTTAAATGGTCATTAGTGGTTCTGAACTAGTACGGAGTAGTTGTCATACTATTATCGAGCGGTCTTAGACCCATAATTAGTAGTCTAAGACCGCTAATTAGTGGTTGGTAGACCCATAATTAGCGGTCTCGAACCCCTATTTAGTGGTCTCGAACCCATAATTAGTGGTTGGTAGACCCATAATTATGTGTCCAGAACTAGTTCACATGTCTCCAAGACCGCAACGGAGTGGTCTAAGACCGCTAATTAGTGGTTGGTAGACTATAACACTATCATCTTGCTACATCTCCACATCACAACATCTCCATCACAACATCTCCACATCACAACATCTCCACATCACAACATCTCCACATCACAACATCTCCACATCACAACATCTCCACATCACAACATCTCCACATCACAACATCTCCACATCACAACATCTCCACATCACAACATCACATCACAACATTCCACCTCACAACATCTCCACATCACAACATCTCCACCCATCTCCACATCACAACATCTCCACATCACAACATCACAACATCTCCACATCACAACATCTCCACATCACAATATCGCCACATCACAACATCTCCACATCTCCACATCACAACATATCCACATCACAACATCTCCACATCACAACATATCCACATCACAACATACCATAATTATCATTCAGTAGCATAAAACAACTAAATTAAGTACTATTACATAGTTAAAATACTTGATTAAAAAAAAATCTGTTGTTAATTACCCTAAACAAGATACAAATTGAGCATCAAGCACTACCTTTGCTGCATCAAAAGTATCTTTTAACAAATTAACAATAACAACAACCAATGAAACCAACAAAACTATTTTTTGCTTTTCTACTGTGTACATTATGTAGCCTACGGTTATGGGCAACAGGTATTGATATTGGAAATGACCGTATTGTAATTGTAGGTACAACTGTTGGTATACATGCCAATATTACCATAAATGGCTTGCGATGAAGAGTTTCCGATAAAATGGTATAAGCGCACCTACAACGAAACCAATTACACGCTTTTTGCCGAAGGTACAGGTATGACTGATGTAACCCTAAGCCCCACCGAAACTACATACGTAAAAGCTACAGTAACCGATGCGGTACAGGTTTTTTGTGAAGATGTGTTAGTACTAATAGTGCCATCTGTTACTGTGGCAGAAGTGTCTTTTTTAAACACACAAGGCAATGTACGTCAAGACCCTACCCCAAGCAACAATGCACCCGATTATTTTACCGCCCCACATTGGAACAGTAGCGATAATCCGACACTAAAAAACCCAGTATTGTACAAAGGTAACGACAAAATAAAACTTAGTTTTAAACTAAACCTGATAGCTAATGGCAGCGAACAACCACTAACCCCTTCAACGCTAATGTCTGATTTTGTGCAGAATATTCGTATTAAATGCAATGCAGGTATCGAAGGACAATCTCCCATTTATTTATTCCCCTCAACAAGTGTTACACAAAATGGTAGTATTTTAGAAAGTGCTACCGATGTAGAGGCTAGCACAGCCTTTGCTGCCCAAGTAGGTTTTTACGACCCTATGGCTTTTGCCTGGATAATATCTTATACAGCAGGTACATCGGGAAACAAACCCAATAAGCACCACCTTAAACCGAGTATATGTTACCGCAACACTGCCTATTTTAGACGCAACACAACGGTATTTGACAACAGTACATTTAAGCTGTAAAAATGCCGCAACTTATAGCACCCCAGAAGATATTGTAACGCATATTTACACCGAATTTCAAGATAGAGATGTGCGCAAAGTAGATGTACCAGAAGCAGTAGCTATGAAGTATTGGGGGAATCCTGCTTTATATATTCCACCATATCCAGAGCCTGGACAGCCTTTACAAGTGATAGAAACTAATACACACAATTTACTAAAATGGCAAGATGGGCGTTGTGGTAGTTGGATGAACTTATTTATAGATATGCTAAGGGTACAAGGAATTAACAAACAAAATGGTACAGAAATAGGCTATAGACATATCTCGGCACAAAGAACAGCAGATATGGGATTAGATAATACTAGCACTACTGGTTTACTGACTAATATTAGTGAAAACTGGCTAGGAATACCTCCTTACTTGATAGGTAAAATTAAAGCTCCAAATAATCCTGATAAAGTAAGAGCATTTTTTCATGTCAAAGAATGGGAGGTTAATAGTACTTCTGTGGGTAAATTTTATTTTTCGACAGATGCAGCAGGTATTGGTAATACCGACAATAACGGTTTTAATGACGATATTTGGAATGATGAAAATAATAGCATTTTGGCAGATGGCTTACCATCTCAAGTTTTTTCTAATCCATATTCTTATTTCTCCGATCACTCTATAGTTCGGTACAATGGTAAATACTACGATCCGTCTTATGGTACTGGACCCTTTGACTCTTTTGCAGCTTGGCAACTTGCCAGTATCGAAGGGTTTGGTGCTACAGTCTGTATACTTAATGCACCTGGCGAATCATGCGGTATAGATGCGAGTGATAAATACCTTTGGTTTGAAAAATTAAACGAAAATGAAACCATGTACGAAAAAGAAGAAAAAACAATCCGTAGATTAAACTAATTGCAAGATGATTAAAAAACGATGTATTGTTGCTATTATGCAACACACTCACTTTGGTGGCTCAATTTCCGGGAGGCAATAAAACATACGAAGGGTATCGTTTATGGAAAAAGAGCGACAGAAGCAAACAGATTCTATCTATCAATGGGTAATAAAAGATACTGTTATGTACGAAACAAAAATACCAGAAGGGATTATTAAATACCATGGTAAATATAAACTATCAAGTACAAAAGGTGATATAATGCCGCCCATGGTTGTTTCTATTGAATTAATTAGGAGGGAACAATCAGAAATACTGTGGGATACATCTGTATTTAAAATACGCAATGTGTTTGATATCAAACTAAAAGATCATTTATTTTCTTTTGCTGGACGCAATGGCGACATAGATATACAAATGGTATCAACCGCATATAACCCTAGTACAAAAAAATGGCAATTAGCAGCTTGTCACTATATTCCAACTACATCTTTTGTGCAATACGCTCAATTAGTAGGTATCAATCTTTATCGAAATAATTACAATGGTTCGCAAATATGCCGCATTAACAATTATGGCGAACTAGAAATCTACAAATTAACAAAATATCGTTCGCGAAACAAAAATGTGCCTTTATTAGGTCTCTCTTTTTTAATAGACGATGATGAATTGCGAAAAAAAATAAATCGATGTCATACACAATATTTTCAAGAAATAACCGATACAATGTTTGCACTACAATTGTCCAAAGAATTGTTTAGTAAAAAAAAAACTAACAATTGGATAACTAAAGACACCATATTGTTCGAAAAAGAATTACCACAAGGCATCATTAGGTTTTATGGTAATTACCAAACCAATGGTCGAAAACGCCAAACTAAACCAGTGGACACTTACATAGAACTAATACAGCCCGATAAAGTAACTATATTGTGGGATACATCAATGGTAAAAATTGTAGGAAGCATTGACAAAACTGATTTTGTATTAGACAAAGATACCTTCGGCGAAAATGGCATAAGAGGTACTGTATTTACTTTTCGTACTGACCAAGACGAGCTAATATCGACTGTTTATAATACAAAAGGCAATAAATATTTATTATTGGGCTATCAAAACTATAAAATGAGCAAAGAAACATGTAAACCAACAACAACGTATTTAATAGGCGTTCATACCCTATTTTACTACTCGCCTTGCGATACCCTACCCCAAATATATCGACTGAACGAATGTGGCGAATTAGAGATTTACGAACTCAACGAAATACGCCTCCGCGACAAAAGCATACCCTTACCAGGCATACCCAACTTAGCCGAAATGGAGTTGTTGCACGAAAAAAAACGAGAACCTTACTACTATTATCTCGAGCAAAAAAACAAACTAATGCCACCCATAAAGTAAACCTTATGCTCATGTATTTTTTAACAAATTAACAACAATCAATGAAACCAACAAAACTATTTTTTGCCTTTCTACTGTGCGCATTGTGCAGCCAACAGCTATGGGCAACAGGTATTAACATTGGACCCGACCGCGTAATAGGCGAAGGTGCAAGTATTACCCTAACAGCCATTATTCAACTACCGGGCTTGCGCGACGAGGTATACCAATAAAATGGTACAAACGCACCTTTGACCAAGCTAATTACCCCACCACAACCTTTGCCGAAGGTGCCGAAATAAACACCATTACGCAAACCCTTACCGAAACAACCTACTTTAAAGCAGCAGTAACAGATGCTGCAGGTGTGTTTTGCGAAGACGAAGTAGCAGTAGTGGTGGCAAAAGTTTATAAAATAGGGTTTAGTGCCTCTCACCCTATTTACATAGACCCAACTAGCCCCACCGCACCTCCCGACCCGTATGTAATGGGCGCTTTCCCTGCCAATGCACATTGGATAAAAACTACAGGCTCTATTGTGCCTAAACCCGTATGCTATACCCGTAACACCGTACCACAGATACAACTAATGATAACGGCAGATGGACTAACTCCCGAACTATTGAGCACCCTATTAGTAAAAGCAACATGTAGCACCGAGGCACCCTCTACCCCATACAATGCCACTTTACCCGCAACACCCCTAATACCAATGAGCAGTGGCACAACAAATGGTTATGGTTTTTCGTTACCTATTGCCGCTAGTGCTGCCCTGCCCAACCAAATAGACATATTAGAACCACTAAAAATAGACTGGGAGATATGGGACAATACAGGTGTTGTTTGGACTAACGCTACTGCCAATACCCCCACCCAACACCAAGTTTATGTAACTTTGGGTAATTCAACAATGCCTTTTACCGAACAGCACCAATTTCGTACTACCTTAGATATTAGCTGCCGCCAAGCAAAAGGTATTGCAGATGCAGCTTTAGTACCCGATGCCATTTACTCAGCCTTTGCCACACGTAATATGCATAGATATCCAGAAACTTCTCCTGCAACTACGCTAAAGTATTGGGGGGATATTGATTTAACAGAGGAAAACCCTTATACGGTGATGTCCCTATTGGCAACAAGAGACGGTAGATGTGGGGCATGGTCTCGTTTTTTTGCTGACATGCTTTGGGTACAAGGCATAAATACCATCGAACACCTGAGTATTCGGCGTACTCCAGGCTCTGTATTACCATCAGGTACTGATGCTCTAATAACAACAGCAGTAACTAATTTTAATGCCTTACCCGATGCTCCTGTAGCAAATTTTAATGCTTCGGTAAATATCATCAATATACCTGCCGATTATGTTCCACAAAATGTTGCTCAATTTATGGTAAAAAATTGGACAGTAGAAGCTAATAAGTTTTACAAACTCATAAGCGAAAACCCCGAGAATTATCAATCCTTACTATCTCCTACTAATAACGGTATTGGTGTTAATGGTGCATTGCCTCCTGGTCTGGCAGCCCAAGGAAATAATGATCCATATTCATTGTTTAGTGATCATGCTTTGATACGGATTAACAACAAAATCTACGACCCTTCTTACGGCACAGGACCATTCAATACTTTTGCTGATTGGGAAGTAGCAAGTATTCAATCTTTTGGAGCATTCATAAACTATGGTTCACCATCTGCATTTCTACTTTGGATAGAAAAAAATAATACGGATACAACTGCTGATTTGCAATTATTCCCCTCACAATATTAACCCAAATGCCATGAAAAACGTTTTAATTTTCTTATTTTACTGCTACTTCGGTAATATTTTACATGCACAAAGTAGTGTCTTAACTGATACTATTGCGAAAACATCGGATTGGGCGATTGTTAAGAAATTGTGGGAAAATTCAAAAATAAGACAGGTCTCTATTGAACATGCTAATGGTTCAAAAGAAACACTTGTTAGTATTGGTACAGACTCTTCGGTAATTAAAAAAGGATTTATGGCACAGTCATATATCCACGACAGGAGAATTAATGTTAAAAGGTTGAATTCAGATAAGAATATTCCTGATGGCAGAAATTTTTACTATTCGGATACTGTCTTTTCTTTTGTTTTAGCTTATTCTGAGCCTACAGATATAATGTGGTACAATTTTGTAAAATGCCAAAAAGAAAAAGGCATTTGGCAGGTTAAGCATAATGTAAAAATAGCTGGCGAAATAGAAGAAGGCTTTAGGTTTCGGCACGGATTCAATGTTGTTTTTTAAACGAGAATACAGTTTATGCTCAAAGTAGCGAACAAAGATTATAAAAGGTGTTGATGGAGCAGAAGACAGCGCTATTGCCGCCCCGCTCTATTTTATAGCCACACTTAACCCCGATGGTTCGGTTAGCAGGTTCATCAAACAAGAAAACGACATTCCCGCAACGCCCCTTAAATAAGGGTTAAATAATAGGCAAGGTAATCACCACCCCATTAACTCAACCCATCATCTTTCAAATTTTAATAACAACACCATGAAAAATAACTTTGTTTATTTACTTCTTTGCCTTTTAGGTAATGCCTTTGGTTTGTGGGCGCAAACAAACCCGCTAAACCCTGTTATTTATCCTGCTTTTAATGGCACTAACACAGGTGCTATTGAGCAAACACTACCGCCAAGCGTAGCTGGGGTAGAGTACTTTTATCATTGGTTCAAAGAGGGGGTAGGTCCAGAAATTGGCAACACCCTAAATATCTATCATCTAACACCGGGTAATTATACGCTTCATATGAGTCGTGCAGGCTGGTGCTCGCCTGCAAAATATAATTACACTATACCATCTGCAACAAATATGGGTATCCAAATATACCCTAACCCTGCCACCAATCAACTAACTGCAAGCGGACATCCAACAACAGGCAAACACTACCTAACGCTACACGATGTAACAGGACGAACCGTATTGCAGCAACCTTTGCAAACAGGTGATACTAATTTGTCAATAGTACATTTACCTACTGGTTTGTATGTTTACGAAATCAGAAACGAACAAAACGAACTGCTTGGTGCTGATAAATTAACCATCATTCGCTAAACCTTTGGCATCTCCCAAAAACAAAACCTCCTCTTGCTATTATGGGCAAGAGGAGGTTTTGTTTTCTTAATTTTACAAAACGGTACAAAAATAGAACAATTAGGGTATCAAAATTTCATTTACTTTTGCTACTGCTACAGTATCTTGTTGGTTAACGTTTGGGTTAGCGGTGCTAAATAACCAAAAGTTGGTAAGCAACAATAAAGAACTAAGAACAAGAAGTAATAAAAATTTAACAGAAAAAATACTCGACGAAGATGGCGAGTTGGGGTTAGATAGTGTGCTGTAATAAGTCATGGCTTAGGGGATGTTTTGTGTGTTGTGTATACTAATGAAAAAAGTGTGCCAAAAATGCAAGTTTAGGCTAAAAACAGAAAAAAAGAAGCAAACTAACTTAGTTTTGTGCTTGTATAAACGATAAAAAGCCAGCTTTGGTTGCTTAGTAATAGTTAAATAAGGTTAAAAGGGTAGGAGATAGGTGTTTTTTGCTACACAGCAGCCCATTAATGGGCTGCCAATGCAACAAACAAACGTAAAAAACAACTACAGAACGCTAATTTAGTTTTGATAATACGTAAAGAAGATAAAAATAAAGAGTAAAGAACAAAAAGAGGGTACAAGGATAGCGTGTAAAACAGGGCATGATAGTAAGGTATCTAAATACAAGAGCAAAGTTAAAGCCTTTAAATGCGCTAAAAAAAAAGAAAAAATGCCTTTTATCGCAACTCCTAAAATGCTTATTTTGTCATAATGTGCTGATAATCAGTTAGTTATGTTTGTAATAGTTTGTTTTTTATCCTAAAAATAGGCAAAACATTGGTTAATAATTACCCACCAAAAGTTAAAAATGCTCAACCGTTAATCAAAAGTCATTAGCCAAAAGTAATTTTACAGTTAAAAAGCGTAACTTTGCCCGTTTTTATCTACAAATACTAACATGAAGCTAACAGCTAACCAATTAAGTTTATTTACAGGCATTATTAGTTACTCAACGGCAGTTTTATGTCGCTGACAGCTACCTCATTGCCCTATATAAGCCAAGAGTTATCTATTAGCATTTGTTTGTGCTTTACCTTTTAGCCCACCTCGATTTTTTAGCAGCAGATACCGCTCGCAGTTTTGCTCATCGACGAGCTATTTAACAACGTAGTAATTGTGGGTGTAATAGCTGCCATTGTTGCCATGTTGCCCAATTTGTTGGCTATCATTGTACCCAACACCTCTAATTGGTTGACCATAAACGTACTGCCCTTTGCTATTTTTTACGCCGCTTTTGTCTATTTTATGATGTGTTTGGCAATGTTTCGCAAACTTATCTTTGAACGAAAAACAAATGCCGTTATACAACAATGGCGTGCCTTAACCACCTTGTTAATTATTGCCGCTTTTTGCCAAATAAAACACCTAAACCGCATAGATTGGATAACACAATTAGTGTGGTTAACTGGCATGATAGCCGCCGTTCCGCTTATTCTTAGGTTTCGGTGGATAGCCATTATAGAACAACGCGAAAAATGGTACGCCATTTTGTACCTATTTATCATCAACCTTATATCGTTGGCAATTATCCAACAATTAATAAAAATAACCGATAACCTACCTCATTTTTTACTGACTGATAAAACTAAACTTTTTTACTTATCGCAAAATGTATTTTTACTGCTTATAATAGGCATTAGTTTGTTGTATGCTTTGTTGTCGTTGTTGGCATTGGTGTTTAATATGCCCATAGCATCAGCAATCGACGAGCAACGTACCGAAATACAACACTATCACGCAATCGGTAGGCTGGTGCGAAACCATGTAGAACAAAAAAAAATTTTTGACCAACTACTGCATCTTTTACAACAACACCTTTAGCACAGCCGCTTGGTTTGTACTAAAAAACAATAACGACGAACTATGCCATACCCTCAATATCGAAAAACACGAAGTAGAAACCATTAACAAACAAATTGATTTCGACAACATCATAAAAAACTATGCAAAACGCCCATATCATTATATAGCCGACTTGTACCTCCGAGTTTTATAACATCGACGAGCCATACCAATCGCTGTTATTGTTGTGCGTAGAAAGCCGAAGGAAGATTAGAAGGCGTAATTTGTTTAGTTAAAACTTTGCCGATGGATACGACGAAAACAGTATCCGATTGTGTAGGGCATACTTAGAGCAAACCAAATTGGCTTTCGAAAACGCCCGCCTTTTTCCGAGATGCAACAAAGCACCCGATACCGCGAAGAACTACTCATTGCCCGAAACGTACAACAAGCCCTGCTACCCAAACAATTTCCGACCAACCCCTACTGCCAAATATCGGCTATTGCCGAGCCTGCCCGCGAAGTTGGCGGCGATTACTACGACGATAGCCAAATAGACCCCTCGCGCTTAGCTATGGTCGTCGGCGATGTGTCGGGTAAAGGCACATCGGCGCCTTTCACATGGCACAAACAAAGGGCGTGTTTCAGGCATTAATGCAGCTAAACCTACCCGCCGACAGCTTTTACTAATGGCTAATCAAGCACTGTCCAATTGTTTTCGAAAAAAAACCGCTTTCTTACCTTATCTTTACCTTGTTTAACTTTGCCAACAATACCCTATCGTATAGCCGAGCAGGGCATTGCCCCATTTTGTACTACTCGGCAAACGCACAAAAAGCCCATTACCTACAAAGCAATGGCTTAGGTTTAGGCATTATACGCAACCAATCGTATAGCCAATACATAGAAACAAAAACCTTAGAACTAACCATAGGCGATGTATTTGTAATTTATACCGACGGACTGATAGAAGGCAACAGCCCTACCAATAATGAACCCTACGGCTTTGAACGATTAAAAGATTGCCTCGAAAGTTGTTATCACCTAAGCGCCCAAGAAATAAAAACCTTTATTTTTGACGACTACAGCCAATACTCGCACAAAAACACCACCAAAGACGACACCACTTTGTTGGTCGTAAAAATTGATTATCTGCTAGATAAATAACCCACATTGCCCTAATGCATAGTTTAATGCAGACATTGAAAAGTGGTAAATGGTTGCTAAAACTACTCCATATTATTACTTGTTTTTTAATTTACCACGGAGTTTTTTTGTTTACAACGGAGACACAGAGAACACAGAGATTTTTTTCTTCATGGTATCGCTTTTTTATTGGCTATTTTTTAGTTTGTAACCAAGATAGTGAAGAACATAAACTCCTTCTTCTCCGTGTTCTCTGTGTCTCTTGTTGTTTTTTATTTTTTAGTTCTACAAGCTCACGTCCTATAAGTAGGCTAAATGGTACGTAACTTTTTACTACTTTTCAATGTCGTTATCAAAGTTTAGCCTAGTCTTTCTCGAACTATAACCAAAGGCTTGCACCCGCCCCGCTTGACGCGGAAAATGTCTTTTTTGGGGGTGATGATTAGTTTGCCCTAACCCGATTAGTAGGGGGCACCCCCATAGCATAGTAAGCGCATTGTTCCATCAACCGCTTATTGATGTCAATACCAAAATTTATCCAACAAGCTATTACACAAACAACCTAAATAAACCTCCGATACTTTGTTTACATAAAAAAACTGTCCAACAGCATTTGCCATTGGACAGTTTTTTTACGATTAAAACAAGTTATTTTTTACCTTTACCCTTGCTTTTGCCTTTTGCTGCGTTACCACCTTTACCCTTGTCGTCTTTAAATACGGTGGTATCATAAGCAACACGTTGGTCGTCGGTTAATAATTTGCACATCTTGGTGCATAGCTTTTTCTTTCGATATTAGCTTTGATAGCTACCATATCGTCAATCATTTTGTAGATAGTTATTATGTCGGGGCGGGCAGCAGTTTGAGCAGTTTGCAACTTAGCATTTTCTCTTTTAACTCGTTGCAAACGGCTGAATAGCTTTCTCGCAATCTAACTTAATGTTTTTGATTTTGTCTTGTTGGTCTTGGGTTATACCCAAATCTTGCAACTTTGTTTGTTTTTTTTCGTTAACTTCTTTGTTGCCACCTTTTGCTTTGCCTTGTGCAAAAGTGCTAACCGGAGCCATTGTTGTAATAGCAATAACTAAAACAAGCAATAAATACTGAACATTTGAAAATTTCATTGTAAAAACAGTTTTTTGAAAGAATGAAAATTTATAGCCGTGATTGGACTATAGCTTTGTAGGGAAGTTTAAAAGCAACTATTTTTTTCCTGGATTTTGAGTAAAATAGACTTTTTTGTTCTAAAAGCTACGCAAAGGTACGGCTTTTTAGCACCAAAGATGAACATTTGTACCCGATTTACAATTTTTTAACTAAATTTGCCTGTAAATCAAAACAAACGTTAATAACATTCTCAATAACTACTCGTTTTATGCTTAAAATAGGAATAACCGGAGGCATTGGCAGCGGAAAAACAACGGTATGCCATTTGTTCGAAACTTTGCACATACCCGTATATTATGCCGATGATGCAGCTAAATGGCTAATGAACAATAATGCCGATTTGATAATTGCCATAAAAAATGCTTTTGGTAGCGATGTATACAACGACCAAAACCAATTGCAGCGTACCAAATTAGCCAGCATTGTTTTTAGTAATGCCAATGCCCGAAAGCTACTCGAAGGTTTTGTGCATCCGGCTGTTGAACAACACAACCAACAATGGATAGAACAGCACAAAAATGCACCTTATGTATTAAAAGAAGCCGCTTTAATTTTTGAAAGCGGCTCGTATAAACATTTAGATAAGGTAATAACGGTTACTGCCCCTTTAGAGTTGCGCATTAGTAGGGTAACAAAACGCGACAATGCTACCGTTGAGCAAGTTAAGGCACGCATTGCCGCCCAAATGCCCGACGAAGAAAAAATACGCCTGTCCGATTTTGTAATTTACAACAACGAACAACAAATGCTTATTCCGCAGGTAATGCACATTCACGAGCAAATTATGCAACAAATAAAGGCTTAAATGCCCAAACTTTGTTGCACCAACTCGGCAATATCTAACACCTGTATGCTATCTTGCAATTCTTTTTCTTTTACGCCATCGGTAAGCATGGTACTGCAAAATGGGCATGCAACGGCTACAATATTGGCTTTACTTTCTACCACATCTTTGGTGCGCTCTTGGTTGATGCGCAAATCGCCTTTTTCATCTTCTTTAAACATTTGTGCGCCACCTGCACCGCAGCACAACCCATTCGAGCGGCAGCGTTTTAGCTCTACCAATTCGGCATCTAGGGTTTCTAAAACTTGGCGGGGTGCTTCGTAAATGTCGTTGGCACGCCCCAAATAACACGAGTCGTGGTAGCTAATGCGCTTGCCTTTAAACGTACCACCGCCTTGCATTTTTACTTTGCCTTCGTTAATTAATTGCTGCAAAAGAGTGGTATGGTGAATTACTTCGTAGTTGCCGCCTAGCTCGGGGTATTCGTTTTTTAAGGTATTGAAACAATGCGGACAAGTAGTTACTATTTTTTTTATGCCATACATGTCCAAGGTGGCAATATTGGTTAAGGCTTGCATCTGAAACAAAACTCGTTGCCAGCACGTCGGGCAGGGTCGCCGGTGCAAGTTTCTTCGGGTCCTAAAATAGCAAATTTAATGCCTACATGGTGCAAAATGCGGGCAAAAGCTTTGGTCACTTTTTGGGCGCGTTGGTCAAAACTGCCTGCACAGCCTACCCAAAACAAAACCTCGGGCTGTATGCCTTGTGCGGCAAGGTCTGCCATAAATGGCACTTCTATATGTTCGTTGCTCATTGTGTTTATGCTAAAATTGTTTTTTTTATGATTGTAGTAGCCTATATTATAAATGCTTAACACCAGATATAGGTTTAAAAAAGAAAATTGCTTGATACTGCGCTTACCGTGCTTTGGGGGTGCCACCAACTTTTCGAGTCAGGGAGTGCTAAACATCACCCCCAAAAAAGACCAATAAATTTTCCGCGTCAAGCGGGGCGGGCATAGACTTGGCGGCTAATTGCCCATATTGTAGGGGTTAATCCTTGCCAAATACATCGTCCAAATCAATGCTAAAACCCTCGAAGATACTAACGGGTACCAAGCCGGTATCCTCGTAAATGTTGGTGTTATAGGTGCCATCATCTTGCAAAATGTGTACCCAAATAGCCCGCTCACCGGGCATTGCTACCCAATACTCTTGCACACCTACACTTTCGTACAGTTGTTTTTTGGTGATAGTATCGTGTTTAACCGAGCCGGGCGAAACAATTTCGATAACCCAGTCGGGCGAACCCAAACAACCGCGTTTGTCTATCTTGTTAAGGTCGCAAACTACGCAAATGTCGGGTTGTACAACGGTGTAAACTTGTTCGTCGGTGGTGTTGTTTTTTGCTTTAGGCAAACGCACGTCAAATGGGGCAGCGTAAACGCGGCAAGGTTTTTTCCACAAATAGCCTTTTATTAAGTAAGACAAATTCATAGAACACTCTTGATGCGTTTCGGCAGGAGCCGACATGCGCAAAATCAATTTACCTTTAATTAGCTCGACCATTTCGTCGAATTTCCAGCTAAGGTAATCGGCATAACTGTAAATGCCATTGGGGTTAAGTTGCGACAGATGGGTTATCATACTGGTAACGTTTAAACGATTACGGTTAACTTATAGTTCGGTTGTCCAATTAGCCCTGTTTTCGGCGGGCATTTTCCAAACGGCTCCGTTGGTTTCTATATTGCCAAACATCAGGTTCCATTCTTCGGGCGATTTAGATTCATCTAAAATCAAATGGCGGCGCATCTCCATAATAATACTTAAGGGGTTGATGCTTACGGGGCATTCCTCGACACAAGCATTGCAGGTTGTGCAGGCACGTAGCTCTTCGATGCTGATATAATCGTGCAACGATTTACCATCGTCGTGGTCATTGCCGTGTAGTTTGCGGTTGTTGCCTTTTTCTTCCATTCGGTCGCGGGTTGCCATCATAATTTTGCGCGGCGACAATAGTTTACCTGTTTGGTTGGCAGGACAAGCAGCCGTACAACGCCCACACTCGGTACAACTATAGGCATCTAACAAATTTTTCCACGATAAATCTTCCACATCTTTCGCTCCAAAATGCTCTAAGGGCGCATTAGGGTCGGTTTCGGGCATAGGCAACGAGGGGTCGAGCATCAGCTTAATTTCTTGGGTGATACGCGGCATGTTTTTCATCTGTCCTTTTGTGCCACTTAAATCGCCAAAATAGCTGTTCGGGAAAGCCAGTATAATATGTAGGTGTTTGGAGTAGGGCAGATAGTTTAAAAACGCAAAGATACCCAAAATGTGCGCCCACCATGCCAAACGCTCTATAATTTCGAGGCTTGTTACCGAAAAGCCGCTAAACAAGGGCATCAATAAACCCGAAAAAAAGAAATGCCCTGTTTGATGATAATGTTCGCTTGAGCCTTGTAATAGTTGGTCGGTGGCGTTCATTATTAACACCGCAGCCATTAGTGTAATTTCTATCCATAAAATGCGGTTGGCATCGCGTGCCGGAAAACCGTGCAAATCGGCATGTGCCAAACGTGGTACTTTAAGTATGTTACGACGCACCAAAAATATAACACACGACAACAATACTGCCACCGCCAAAAACTCGAAAAAGTTAATAGCCACCGAATATACCGCCTAAATAAGGAGCAAACAAACGATGTGTGCCAAAAATGCCATCTAAAACAATCTCTAACACCTCGATGTTGATGAGCAAGAACCCAATATACACAAAAAAGTGTAAAACAGCGGGTATCATGTTACGGAACATCTTTTTTTGCCCAAACGCCAACAACAACATATTGTTTAGCCGTTTTTGTGGTTGGTCGGTGCGGTTTTCGGGTTTGCCAAGCATAATGTTGGCGTAAATTTCGCGAGCTTTTTTGCTAAAAATGTATCCAGCTGCACTTAGTGCAAATAAAAAAATTAGTTGTTGTATAATAGCCATTATTGATAAATGTGCGGTGAAAATAAAAGTAATTGCCAACAAAATTAAGGTAGTTAATACTACCACTGCCAAATTAAACTACAAAGTTAAGGCTTGTATCTGGATTTACAAAAGATTTAGCCAAAACTTTTTTCAAAATTTATTGAAAGTTAGAGAAAAAGTATTTGTAAATTATGCATTTTTAACTAAAAAAGGTCAAAGAATTTGGCAATTTTACAAAAAAAATGTACCTTTGCGAGCAAATAAGCCAACTAACCATAGTACAAAAAGGCACCACATAAAAGATATTACCTTGTATTTTGCCTTTTATTAATCACAGTAAGCTAAAAAAATAATATGTATATGGATTTGAATTCTGATCGTCGAGAAACCCCAATAAAATTTGGTTTCTTAAGAAAATATATCATTAGTATAATAAGAGACCCTCGGGATGTCATTATGGTTGAATTATACATCTGTGTAATTGGATACCTAACTACATCATTGTGTTTATTGTATATATACCCGTCTCACTTGCTAGGGTTTTTGCTATTGATTTTCAATGTTGTTGTATTCTTTCAAAGATATATATTGACGCTACATTATTCGTCACACCGGCAATTATTCAAAAATAAGTTTATTAACGGTTTACTGCCTGACTTAGTATCACCATTCTATGGTATTTTTAGTGGATTTTACCACACTCATCATGTTATCATGCACCACAACGAAAACAATGGTTGGTTAGATCATTCATCTACAATGCCTTATCAGCGTGATAATATATGGCATTTATTACACTATATTGGTAATCACATGTTTTTCGAGATATTTAAATTACCAAAATATGTATACGATAAATTTGGTGGTATCAAGACTAAGCGATTTATTACGATGATGTTGAAACTGTTCGTTACATTTGTTGTTATTGGGGTGATGTGGAAATTAAATCCTATTTGGTGCTTATGGGCGTTGGTAATGCCATATATAGTATCTTCTTTTGCGTTGATGATAGGAAACTGGTCTCAACATATTTTCATTAACGCAGATGACCCATCTAAAAACGAAAATTTAACGTATAATTGCATCAATTCGTTAAATAACAAATATTCATATAATGATGGTTATCATATAATTCATCATAAATATCCTTATATGCATTGGAGCGAAATGCCAGTATTTTTTCAAAATAACGATTATTCTAATACTTTAACTTTTGAAGGCATTGGGTTTATGGGTGTAGGAATTGCTTGTTTATTAGGTAAATACGATTATTTATATTCTCACATGAAAACAAATTTATCTAAAGATGCTGCGATTAGTCTATTAAAAAGTAGACTAAAACCAATTCCTAAATATTGAATTTGATGTGGTTGTATCAAAATTTGGCATTTTTCATGGTATGATGATGATTAAGCCAAGCTACTTAGATAAACAAAAAGTAATCGGGTCGGAATACAGCCTAAAAAAACATTTTCTTTTTATTGTTTTGTTTATTGTATTAAACAGTATTGATGATTTAAAAAATATAAAATTTACATATTGATTAATCGAATTTACCTGTGAGATACAATCTATTTTGATAATTAGTATTTAAAATACTACTACTGCCAAATTAAACTACAAAGTTAAGACTTGTATCTGGATTTACAAAAGATTTAGCCAAAACTTTTTTCAAAATTTATTGAAAGTTGTGAAATTGCCCTACAAAGATACCCCAAAAACACCTAAAAACCTTGCTCAAGCTAAAAAATGTTAAAAAATTTGGCAATTTCACAAAAATATTGTACCTTTGCGGGCAAAATAAAACAGGGGGTTATTTTTTTTAATGGCGCCACAAACAAAATGATTTGGAACTAGATAAATAGTCTTTACACGTCTTTTATACAATCAACCCATGAAAACAACGACAGCTAATACAACAATTATTGACGGTTATGTTCAGCTTTTAGAGAATCTAAGCCCAAGTAACAAACTTGATCTTATCGCTAAACTAACTGCTTCGATTAAAATTGATTTGACGAATAGAAAAACCTCATTCAAAAAAGCTTTTGGCGCTTTTGAGTCAACAAAATCAGCAGAAGAAATTATAGACGAGATACGAAATAGTAGACATACAAAGCCTATCATTTGTTAAAAACAATCCCAATGTAGCACAAAAAAACACCCCATGAAAGATATTACCCCATACCTTACCTTTAACGGTACTTGCCGACAAGCAATGACCTTTTACAAAGACATTTTAGGCGGTGATTTAGAATTAATGGACTTTGCTAGCTCGCCAATGGACGTACCCGACGAAGCAAAAAACTACATTATGCACGCCATTTTAACTAGCAATGGCGTAACCTTAATGGCATCGGATACAATGCCCAACCAGCCCGTTACCAACGGCAACTCGGTTAGCTTATCTATCAACTGCCAAAGCACAGACGAAATTAACCACCTATTTAACAGCCTATCCGATGGCGGACAAATAACTATGCCACTAGAAGATACCTTCTGGGGCTCCCGATTTGGTATGCTTACCGACAAATTTGGCACCTGCTGGATGTTTAACTACGATTACCCACAAGCATAAAACCCAAACAATAAAGTATTGCTTGCTTATCAATTTCCCAATCTCTCTGCTTTATTTATTTACTTTCATCTTCCCAAAATAATTAATAACATGTCACTAACTAATCTTTTCAACACCATGGTTTATACACGCACCCAAGTATCTTGTGGTGTTGTTGCCACGTATGTTGGCAGCATTAGTTTGTGGTATATAGGCAATAGTAACGGATAATGCTCTACTGCATTGCCGATTAACTATACGCAAAACCGCAAACATACCACCATGTTTGCGGCTTTTTTATGTGCCAACGCCGCTTTAACTACTAACAAATAACACAAAACTAAGCCAATAGCATACACACAACACACAAGCCACCACCCAAAACAATAAACCGAAAACAAGGCTAAACAACAAAACAAGGCTACTACTGCGCCTACAGTGCACTGGGGGTGCCACCAACTTATCAAATTAGGGAGTGCCAAGCATCACCCCCAAAAAAGACATTTACCGCGTTAAGCGGAACAGCCCAAACCTGCCAACTAATTGCCTACCGTTTGAGGAGTATAACCAACTAAAACCAACTTTTGTCTATATTGTTGCAATGCACAGCAAAATAACAACACTAACAACCGCATTTACAACCAATTATCAACAACCAATAAACAATAATTGAATGAAACACCTAAAACAAATCTTTATCTTGCTCGATAAATGGCGATACCATTACCTATTAGCAGCCCTGCTGTTGATGGTGTCGGTGTTTGTACGAAGCATAGAACCCAAAATATTGCAATTAGCTATAGATGGAGTAATTAATTGGCACAACTCGGCAGGGAAAACAACTTTTGTGCCAACCGATTTTGTATCTAAAACCTTGTATAGCTTGCTGCCCACAGCTACTATGCAAAACGTACAACAACTATTGTTTTTGTTGGTGACAATGTTTATGACAATAGCCCTGCTAAGGGGCTTAAGTATGTTCGCATCGAGCATCATATCGGCACACTGCACCGAACACGCCAGTAAAAGCCTGCGCGACCGACTGTTTTTACACCTCCAACGATTGCCACTTAGTTTCTTTGGCACGCTATCAACCGGCGAAATTATTCAAAGATGTACGGGCGACATCGAAACCGTAAAAAAGTTTATCGCTAAACAACTCATCGACTGTTTAATGCTCGGCTCGTTGTTGCTGTTTTCGTTTGGCATGATTTATATCGTTTATCCACCTTTGGCTTTTGTTGCCGTTTTGCTCACACCTGTCATAATCTACACCTCTTATAAATTTGGCAAACGCGAAGGAGCTATCTGGGAAGAACACGAAGCCGAACAAGACAAATTGACCTCTATTGTCGAAGAAAACCTATCGGGCGTTAGGGTAGTGAAAGCCTTTGCCAAAGAAGACTTTGAAATAGCTAAGTTTGACCAACAAAATACCGCAAAACGTGCCATCGGTTTCCGACACATTATGCTACATGCCAATTTCTGGCCCTTCTCGGATTGGTTAGTGCATCTGCAAATGACCATCGCCGTATTTGTGGGTGGATATTTTACTTTATTAGGCAAAATTACCATTGGCGAATTAGCCGCTTTTTATAGCTATGCCGCCGCCGTTTCGTTCCCGATGCAGCGATTAGGGCGTATCGTGTCCGAAATGGGTATGGCAATTGTTGCTATGGAGCGCATAGCCAGCATTTTAGATGTACCAGAAGAAGATTACAGCGGCAAAACACCCACTAAACACATTAACGGCTCGATAGAATTTAGAAACGTTTCGTTTAAGTATAGGGCAGATGATGCCGATTGGGTACTCGACAACGTATCTTTTAAGATAAATGCTGGCGACAAAGTTGCGTTTCTGGGTCCTACGGGTGCAGGTAAATCAACCATTATTAGCCTACTGTTGCGCTTCTACGAACCCACCGAAGGCGAAATTTACTTAGACGAAAAGCCGCTTAACACCTACCACAAAACCTATCTGCGACAACGCATTGGGGTTGTGTTGCAAAAACCTTTCTTGTTTTCTACCACTATTGCCCAAAATATTGCCTACACTCGCCCTAACATAGACCACCACGAAATTGTAACCGTTGCCAAAGCCGCAAGTATCCACGAAATAATGGACATTTTTCCGGAAGGCTACAACACAATGGTAGGCGAAAAAGGCGTAACCCTTTCGGGCGGACAAAAACAAAGGGTAGCCTTAGCCCGCACCCTATTAGAGCAACCCGATTTGCTAATTTTGGACGATACCACCTCTGCCGTTGACACCGAAACCGAATATGCCATACAACGCGAACTAAAAAACTACCTAAACAATAAAACAAGCATTATTGTTGCCAACCGCATTGTATCTGTAATGGATTGCGACCAAATATTGGTGCTTGATAAGGGCAAAGTAGTGCAACATGGCACACATAACGCCTTATTAAACCAAGCTGGCTTTTACCGCAAAGTGTATGATATTCAAATAAGTAACTTGGCAGATGTATGATAGACACCAATTACTGGTAGTACCGATACTGGTATTGGTAAGTGTTGATTAGATACTGGTAGTACCGATACTTGTATCGGTAAAAGACAGTTGATAACCACAGTAATACCACTATCATACTGATAGTACCGATACTTGTATCGGTAAAAGACAGTTGATAACCACAGCAATGCCACTATCATCGCCCAAAACCTATTTGCTGTTTGTGCTAATACACACAATGTTTTTTCAGGCGATACAAGTATCGCTACTACCAGTACTAATATCGCCGCAAAAACGCCTATCATCGCCCAAAACCGTAATAACGCTAATGCAATAACAACTCTTTGCTATGCCAACGTTAATACTTGCCTTGCAATACTATACAAGTATTGCTTAGGCGATACAAGTATCACTCCAAACAATGTTACCACATCTCCACATCTTCACATCTCCACATCTTCACATCACCACATCGAAAAATCTCCACATCGAAAAATCTCCACATCGCATTTACCCATTACTTTAAAACTAAACGCAATGATACAAAAGATACAAGACCAACAATTTACCGATAAACGCGCCCTGCTACCGTTTTTAAAGCGCTTATTGGTGTATGCCACTAAGCAAAAACAGTGGTTTAGGCTGTTTATCTTTACCATTATAATGGTAGGCATTTTTGATGCCATTTACCCGCTGATATGGCGCTACTACCTCGACGAAGCCATTATACCCCTATTGAAACAATATACACCGCTGTTGCAAAAAGGCATAACGCCCGCCGTAGATGCTTTAAAGCTGGCAGGCTTTGCCAGCTTGTTTATACTAACAGGCTCGGTGCAGGTGATAGGCGTGTACTTTTTTGTGAAATATGCGGGCTATATCCAAGAGCAAGTAATGTACGAGCTGCGCCGCGAAATGTTTGTGCGATTACAACAACTCTCGTTCTCGTTTTTCGACCGCTCGGCACAAGGGTGGCTGCTGTCGCGTATTACATCGGATACCGAGCGCGTGACCGAATTGGTATCGTGGGGGCTACTCGAATTTACTTGGGGGCTAACCATGATAATAGCCTGCTCAAGTGCCATGTTGTACTACGATTGGCGTTTGGCACTTATCGTACTTATTACCTTGCCTTTGCTAATTGCCCTATCTATAAAAATTAGCTTGCTGATACTGCATTATTCGCGCCAATCGAGTCATATAAACAGCGAAATTACCGCCACTTTTAACGAGCATGTTGCCGGCGTTGAAACCAACAAAGTAACAGCCCAAGAACAACGCGTAAGCAACAACTTTGCAAGCCTTACCAACCGTATGCGAGCATCGTCGTACAAATCTGCGTTTTTTACGGCTTTAAACATGCCCTTAGTTATTTTTATTGGCTCGATAGCGGGCGGTATTGTGTTGTATGTAGGCGGGCAGATGGCTATGGCAATTCCGGCTGGCATTACCGTAGGCACCTTAGCGGCTTTCTTTAACTATGCTACGCAAATATTTTGGCCCATATTGGATATTGCCAGCTTTTATGGCGCCGCACAAAACAGCCTATCGGCAGGCGAGCGCATATTTAGCCTAATAGACGAACAACCCGAAATTACCGACAAGCCCAATGCCACCGACTTCGACACCATAGAAGGCAACATACAGTTTGCTAACCTTAGCTTTGCTTATGTACCCGATAAGCCGGTGTTGCACAACATTAACTTAAACATAAAAGCAGGCACGTCGGTGGCATTGGTAGGTGCAACGGGCGGCGGTAAATCTAGCTTAATTAACCTTGTTTGCCGTTTCTACGAGCCAACATCAGGCGCGTTGCTTATCGATGGCACCGATTATCTAACCAAAACCGTCCGCAGCCTACGCACACAATTAGGCGTTGTGTTGCAAACCCCGCATTTGTTTTCTGGTACTATCCGCGACAACATCAAATACGGACGCAACCAAGCCACCGACCAAGAAATTGCCGATGCCCTTAAACAAGTGGGTGCCGAGCAGTTCATAGCCCAACTCGACGACGAAGTGGGCGAAGGTGGCAGCCGCCTATCAATGGGCGAGCGACAGTTATTGTCGTTTGCTCGTGCTATTTTAACCAATCCGCGCATCTTAATCATGGACGAAGCCACTTCTGCCATCGACACCCTAACCGAAGCCGTTATACAACGCGGGATAGCCCAAATGGTGTCGGGTAGAACCTCGCTGATTATCGCGCACCGCTTATCAACCATTAAACATTGCGACCGCATTTTGGTGGTAAAAAACGGAGCTATTGTAGAAGATGGCACACACGCCCAGTTAATCAAACAGCAATCGCATTATTACCAACTCTACACCCAATATGCCGAGCAAGAAACCAATCTTAGCCTAATAGTTAATGATTAACTGTAAAGGGAAAATTGTAAATGGTAGCTATGGATTTATTAAAGACTGCCTTTTGTTATAGGCTTAAGCAATTAACTGTCTGTATTTTATCTACTCCCAACAAAAACACGCCACCGCTTTATTAATAGCTGGTGGCGTGTTCATTTTTTTCGACACATAGGCGCATAGGTTTTCATAGGGGCATAGCTAATGGTGCATAGGTTGGCATTATGTTTAAATTGGGTTGTGAGTATAAACTATGTTTCTATGATAGTCTATGTTAGCTATGTTTTTTTTCGACACATAGGCGCATAGGTTTTCATAGGGGCATAGTTAATGGTCTATGTTTCTATGTTAGCTATGTTTTTGTTTTCGACACATAAGCATAGGTTTTCATAGGGGCATAGCTAATGGTATAGGTTTTCATGGGCATAGCTAGGTTGATTTTGTTTAAGGTTTGGGTCATGTTTTTTAAACTATGTTTCTATGATAGTCTATGTTAGCTATGTTTTTTTCGACACATAGGCGCATAGGTTTTCATAGGGGCATAGCTAATGGAACTATGTTTCTATGATAGTCTATGTTAGCTATGTTTTTTTTGACACATAGGCGCATAGGTTTTCATAGGGGCATAGCTAATGGTGCATGGGTTGGCATAAGCGTATAAATTGGGTTGCGAGCATAAACTATGTTTCTATGATAGTCTATGTTAGCTATGTTTTTGGACTCAGTAGTCTATGTTAGTTGTTTGTTTGACACATAGGCGCTTTGGTTTTCATAGGCGCATTGCTAATGGAACTATGTTTCTATGTTAGTCTATGTTAGCTATGTTTTTTTGACACATAGGCGCATAGGTTTTCATAGGGGCATAGCTAATGGTGCATGGGTTGGCATAAGCGTATAAATTGGGTTGCGAGCATAAACTATGTTTCTATGATAGTCTATGTTAGCTATGTTTTTTTTGACACATAGGCGCATAGGTTTTCATAGGGGCATAGCTAATGGAACTATGTTTCTATGATAGTCTATGTTAGCTATGTTTTTTTTGACACATAGGCGCATAGGTTTTTATAGGAGCATAGCTAATGATAGCTATGTTAGATGCTTTTTTGTTTTGGGCAGATGATACGTATCTGGGGTTTTGACTCACAAAAAAAAACGCCCAAACCCACCAAAAAACGCCCCACAAATTAGCTAATAACTTGTGGGGTGTTTTGCAAAACAACAATTAGGTTTAGAAAGTGTAACCTAACGACAAGTGAGGCCAGTAAGGAATAAAGAAAGCACCATTGGGGGTATCGCCAAAGATAGGCGAGAAGCCCCCTCTAAAATTAAGACCGCTGCCTTCGGGTTGGTATCGGTAGCCAAAAACGGCAGTACCAAATACTTTAGTTTCTTGGTCAAACGGTGTGTCGCCCGAGGCGTAGGTTACACCACCACCAACTTCAAAATAATGCCCGTTTCTGCCACCAGCCAAGTAGTTTATTTGTATCGGAATGGTAAGTAAGGACGCATCGTTGCCCAAAGCAAAACCACCAACACCAATACGGGCGCCAATACCGCCTTGTTTTTTGGTAAAACGGGTGTCGTAGTTAAACGAAACAACCAACCCGGGTCCAGCAGCTTCGAAAAAAGCGGTTTGCTGTGGGCTTGTGCGCGTAACACTTTCGGTGTTGTTGAGCATACCTTGTGCCGATAAGTTAGGGCTAATGCAAGCCAAAAGAACAAGGGCGATGAACAATAATTTTTTCATGATAAACAAGATTAAAGGATTAGATAATGTTGGTGTGTTAATAAGCAACGCTTATACAGTTTAGACTTTGGAACTAAAAAAGGTCAAAACCATACTTAGTGGTTGCTTTCTTCTGGTATCCTTAGAATCGAGTTATGCCAGATAGTTTAATTAGGCGTATCTGTGTCGTTGTTAGTTGGGGTGTTATCTTTTTTCTTTTTCGATTTACCTTTAGCTTTCGGCGTTTCGGCTACGGGTGTTTCGGTGGTTGGCAGGGGTGTAGCAGAGCGGCTTGTAACCACTCCCCTCGATGCTATAACGGGTGCAGTTGTTACTGTGGGTATATTGGCTTCGGCGCGGGCATAAGCTTTAATTATCTGCGACGATTTTATTTCTTCGGTGGTGTTGTTAATCACGTCGCAAATGTTGTCGTTTATGCTAACGGTAAAGGCAAGCACATTGTCCCAGTTTTTAATTAGTTTGTTGGGGTCTTTTATATCAACCATTAGTTGTTTTACGTGTGCTCGGTTGCGTACCCACATTAACCAGCGGGGTTCTTCGATAAGTCCAGCCCATCGGTCGGCTTTTTCTACTAATCGGCGCGAGTACATATCATCGCCAAGCACAATAAACAACACTTTTTGTTGTTCGTGGAGGTAGCAATCGAGTATAGCATCGGCAAGGGCAATGTCGTCGGTGGGCAGCGGGGTTGTTTTTTCGATGTACATGTTTGTTGATTATTGATTGTTAATTATTGATTATCGGTGGGATTTTATCCAGCAGAAACGAAGAGAAACGTGTACGGATTTTAGCATGATGAACAAGTAGCGAAGTACTAAACAGTTGGTGTTTGCAGGATTGCCAACTTAGGTATTAATGCAAAAGTTGCAGTTAAATAAGGTTTGTTTAGTTCATAGCTACTTATTCATCATTAATTATTTGGTGTTTGTTATTTGGATAAACTACTTGGTGACTATAATCTTGCGGCTTGTTGAGCCTTCGGGGGTGCTTATTTGGCAGATATAGGTGCCGGCGGGTAAAACAGCGGCATCAAACTTGATATCGTATACGCCTGCTCCTTGTTTTTGGTTAACTAGTTGATGAACCAATTTGCCGTTTTGGTCGAACAAGCTAATGGTTACTTGCATGGGTTTTGCAAGGGCGTAGTGTATTTGTCCAACTTGGTCAATGGGGTTTGGGTATACGCCCAATACGGCTAAGTTGCCTTGCGGTTTAGTAGGGTTTTCGATGGCGGTGTAGTTGGGTGCTGGGTCGGGCGGATTAGGTAACGACGGAGCTGGTGCAACCCCGCCTAACAAATGTGGTACTTGCGTGGCTGTGTAAAGGCTGGTGTCAATGCTTTCGTTGTTGCTTGGCGTTAGTTTAGTGTCAATAACATACCAATCTGCTTGTGCTTTTTCGGGTGTTACATCAAGTATAAAGTAGCCATGGTCTATCAGGTTAAGGTATTTGGCTTGTGGATTAAGCCCTAACGCCACGCCCTGTAATTGGTCGAGGGTAAAAGGCAATCCTGTTAGGGCTTCGTCGTTCGATGAGGAGATACTTGCCGTAACAAACTCCACGCCAAAGGCTGTTGCGCCTGTTGCGGGGTTATATCCGCTGTTAGGTACAAGCGTAACATCGGCGGCAATACCTATATGTATGTCGCCGGTAAGCACCACAATATCTTTTATTGACAAGCTATCGATGAGGTTTTTAATCTTTTGGCGTTCGGCGGGGTATCCGTCCCACATATCGTCGTTGCCAAGCAGGTCAAAGGTGTTGATGGGCGTAAAAACTACTTGGTTGCCAATTACTTTCCATTGTGCCGTTGAGTTAGCCAATTCGTTAACAAACCATTGGTATTGTTCGGTGCCTAATATGGTGCGGTTAGGGTTGTTTGTTTCTGCCGAGTCGATGGGGATTTGTTCTTCTCTGCCTTCGTGTCGGGTATCAATCATTATAAGGTCCATAAGGTTGCCGTAATGAATGGTGCGTTCCACTTTATAAGGTTGTCCGGGTTGGGGGTTTCGTATCGGCATCCATTCAAAGTAGGCTTGTTCGCCGGCGCTTTTGCGGTCGGCGTAGTTACCTTCGGTGGCGGGGTCGTGGTTTTCGGCGCCATTTTGCCAAGCGTTGTTAGCCACTTCGTGGTCGTCCCAAACGGCAATAATGGGGTGTTGTTGGTGCATTCTAGTCAGGTTGGGGTCAAGTTTATACAACGAGTGACGGGTGCGGTAATCGGGCAGCGAGGTTATTTCGTAGTCGGGTTCCATGGGTCGCACGCTACCTACAAAGCCGCCTGTATTGCCATATTCGTAGATATAATCGCCAAGATGAATAACCGCCTCGAGGTCGTTTCGGTCGGCGAGTCGTCCGTAGGCATTAAAATAGCCTTGTGCATAATGCGAGCACGAAGCTACGCCAAATCGAAGGCGGTCGGTGGGGGTGTTGGTGGTTCGGGCTGTACGGGTGCGTCCGGTTAGCGAGGTACTACCATCGGGGGCAATAAAGTTGTAGTAATAGGTGGTAGCGGGTTGCAGGTTGGTTACATCAACCTTTACGGTAAAATCTTGGTTGGTGCTGGCGGTGGCAGTACCTGTTTGGATGATGTTGGTGAGTTGCGGGTCGGTAGCCATTTGCCACGTTACGGTGATAGGGTCGTTGTTGGCTTCGGGTGTTATGCGCGTCCAGATGATTACACCGTTTTCGAGTGGGTCGCCCGATGCTACGCCATGATAGAAGGGTTTTAGGGCTGGGTCGAAGCCAGCAATGCCTAATTCAGAGGCGTTTTCGCGCGATAGGGTTCGTACTATGGCAGGCTGGCTACCATCGGCACCTGCGGTTTTTTCCCACGATTGGATGCGGAAATTGGGTGGCAATGTTGGGATTTGTTGTGCCGATAAAGCGGTACAAAATGCGAATAAAGATAAGGCAAGTAAGTTCTTTTTCATGTTGGTAAAAGACAAGTTAATGAAGGAATTAAGGTTTAGGAACAATAGTTGCTTGATTTAAGCCGTAAAGTTAGGCTTTTTTAAGAAAATACAAGCAATAGCGCACTCAATTTAATCTTTTTTTAGCGTTAAATTAAGTTTTGCAATGCTTGCCAATGCTGTGGTGTAAATTGGGCAAGCGAGTGCAGTTTAAAATCGGCAATATCGAAACGGGTTTCGTTGAATTGCGCTTCTTCGGGAACAGCAATTGTTTTCATGCGGGCGGCTTTGGCGGCAATCAAACCGTTAAACGAATCTTCGAAAACCAAACACTGCTTAGGTGGGGTATGGAAAAAAGCGGCGGTTTCTAAAAATACGGCAGGATGTGGCTTGCCGTAAGGTAAATGTTGGGCAGAAAAAAGGGCGTGGAAACTATCTAACAAATTAAACTTTGCCAAAGCTGCATGTATTACCTTTGTGGGCGATGAAGAAGCAACTGCCAAGTTGAGGTTCATCTGCCCAAAAAAATCTAAAAGCTCTACTACTCCATCCATTAAAGTAGCTTGATTGGCTATAAGCAGCAACAATTTGTCTAAAACATCGTTTGTTACATCGGCGGTGCTTTTGTTTTGCCAAGGCATTGCATCGTACCACACTTGCACTACCTCGTTGATGCGCAAACCTGTATTTTGTAAGCACATTTGGTGGGTTAGGTTGATGCCAACTTGTTTAAAGGCTGCTTTTTCTGCTTCGTGCCAAAGTGGTTCGGAGTTGATGAGCAAGCCATCGAGGTCGAAAATAACTGTTTTAATCACAAAAGTCAATGTAAATGATGAAGAAATAGTAAGTAAATAGGTGTTGATAATCAACAATGGGTAAATTAAGGACATTTTTTACGTAAAGTTAAGTGCTAAACTTAGGCATTTAGGCACTTAAACAGCTAAATTGCGGCAAATTGGCGCTTTATTGGGTGTAAATGCTTGTAGGTAGATGCAAAATTAGTAAATTTGCGCCGCAAAAGTCGACTATAGACGGAACGCATCAGCAATTTATAATTTACACCTAATAAACATTTTCATGAACGTTTTATCCGACCGTATTATCAACCTCACCGAATCCGCAACGCTGCGCATGGCAGCATTGGCACGCGAGTTACAACAAAAAGGCGTTAATGTTATCAACCTAAGCCTTGGCGAACCCGATTTTCAGACACCGCAACACATCAAAGATGCAGCAAAAAAAGCTATTGACGATGGCTACACTTTTTACACCCCTGTTTCGGGTTATTTAGATTTACGCCAAGCCATTTGCGCCAAATTTAAACGCGAAAACGGCTTAGATTACACCCCCGATCAAATTGTGGTTTCGACAGGAGCCAAACAATCTATTATTAATGTGGTGTTGTGTATGGTTAATCCGGGCGATGAGGTAATTTTGCCTGCCCCCTATTGGGTAAGTTATGCCGCTATGGTAGAACTTGCCGAAGGTAAAGTAGTAGAACTACCTACGGGCATCGAGAAAAACTTTAAGATGACCGCCCAACAATTAGAAGCAGCCATCACCCCAAAATCAAAATTGATCATTTTCTCGTCGCCCTCTAATCCTACGGGCATGGTGTATACCAAAGACGAGTTGCACGATATTGCCAAAGTAATTGCGGCACATCCTAATTTATATATTGTGTCGGACGAGATTTACGAACACATTAACTACAGCGGCAAGCACGAAAGCATTGCCCAATTCGATTTTGTGAAAGACCGCGTAATTACCGTTAATGGTTTATCGAAAGGTTTTGCCATGACAGGCTGGCGTTTGGGCTATATTGGCGCACCTGTGGCTATTGCTAAAGCCTGCGACAAGATGCAAGGACAATTTACATCGGGTACTTGCTCTATCACACAACGCGCCGCCATTGCAGCCCTCAACGAAAGTTTAGCCCCTACCATCGAAATGCGCGAAGCTTTTCACCGCCGCCGCGATTTGGTACTAAGCTTGCTTGCCGACATACCCGGTATTAAAGGCTATACCCCCGAAGGTGCATTTTATGTTTTTTCGGACATGAGCTCGTTTATTGGCAAAACCGATGGCACTACAACCATTAAAGATATCGACGATTTGAGCATGTACATACTCGACAAAGCGTACATATCTACTGTAGCAGGCTCGCAATTTGGCGACGACCAATGTATACGCATGTCGTATGCCACCTCCGAAGATAAACTTATAGAAGCAGGCAAACGCCTAAAAGAGGCTTTGGCACAATTAAAATAACCATAGCCAAACTTACACCTAACCCAAAGCAACACTAGCACCAATAAAACAACACACAAATTAAACAGATGAACACCAATTGGTAGCACAAAAATGCCTAAGTTTGTTTAGTTTGTGTGTGCTGTGTTGCCAAACTTTGCAAAGCAAATAATAATAACCTTTACCCTAACTTGCTACCTACAAAACACCTAATATAAACATGGCAAACGGCATTAACGATATTTTCGATTCGTTTAGACATCAGCGCGTGCTGATTATTGGCGATGTAATGATAGACGAATACATTTTTGGGCATATCAACCGCATATCGCCCGAGGCACCCGTACCTATAGTAGACGTATACCGACACGAAAACCGCTTAGGCGGCGCTGCTAATGTGGCACTTAACCTAAAATCGTTAGGAGCCACGCCCATCGTTTTGTCGGTTGTTGGCGACGATGCAAAAGGTTATCAGTTTAAAGAACTACTGAAAAACAACGGCATCAACCCCGACAATATCTTGCTCGACCAAGACCGTAAAACAACCGTAAAAACGCGCGTCATCAGCCGCAATCAACAACTATTGCGCTACGACTCGGAGGATACCAACCCCCTCGAATCGGCAACCGAACTAGCCTTGATAGATGCCGCCATTGATATGATATACAGCCAAAGCCCGCAAGTAATTATCTTACAAGATTATAACAAAGGCGTGCTAACCCCCTCGGTTATTGCCAATATTATACACAACGCCCGACAAGCAGGCATACCCGTTGCCGTTGACCCCAAAAAAGACAACTTTTTTGCCTATAAAGGTTGTACCCTCTTTAAACCAAACCTGCGCGAAGCTGTCGAAGGAGCCGAAATTGCCATGTCGGCAACACAACCCGAAACCCTAGTAGCCGGAGCCGAGTATCTACGCTCTATCCTCGAAAACGAATACACCGTTATTACCCTTGCCGAAAAAGGCATATTTATAGCCACCCCCAACGACCACGAAATTGTACCCGCCTACCTGCGTCAAATCGTAGACGTATCGGGGGCAGGCGATACCGTTATTGCCATGCTGTCGTTAGGTTTGGCTTTGGGCTTAGACATTTTTGCCACCGTAGAACTTGCCAACATTGCAGCAGGTTTGGTGTGTGGCCATGTAGGCGTTGTGCCTGTTGATAGAGAAGAATTGATGCACGAAGCCCGTAAGTTTTTGGAGTAAAAACAACTAAACAGGGCAATAGCGCTAAAAAACAAATCGAGAACAATAAGCATTATAGATTACTAAAACCGCAACAATCGCCAAGTTTAACCACCCAATAAAGGCACGCTCCCGCCCCGCTTGACGCGGTAAATGTCTTTTTTGGGGGTGATGATTGGCTTTCCATGCTTTGCACAGTTGCGGGCACCCCCAGAAAAAAGTAAGCGCATCACCAACACTAAACACACAGGCTCGTAAAATCGGTATCAAAACAACCCAAAACCACTTCTTTGTAAAACACTTTAACCTGTCAAATAAACATGCCACCTAAAATAACCCTTTTAAGCCTTTCGTTGCTTTGTTTTAGTTTATCCGTATTTGCACAAGACGACGAAAGCCCACGTTTTAGCCGCGACTACTCGTATACCAAAGAAAAAACCGACCCCGCTGCCGCCCCATCGCCCGAAAAAACCGAAACACCCGCCACCACCGAAGATACCCCAACCGAGGCGGTAGCCGATACCACCCAAACCAACCCCAACAATGCCAATGCCGAAGATGCTAACAAACCAGCCCCGCAAAAAGGCAAAAAAGGCAAACAACTAGAAATTGCACCCGACACCGTTTTTCATTATACCTACAACACCGACCGCCGTTATAATGTTATCCAAGAAATAGACTGGGAAGAGTTTTACCCCGCCGAATACCAAGAAGGCACCGGCGAAAAAGTACCCCTTAAAGCCGGACAAATGCGCCTGCAAGTGCAAGGCGGAATCCTGCAAATAGATGGCGTACCCGCATTAGCACCCGGCAAATACCAAATAGTAAGCAAAACCGAAGGCAAAATTGGCTTTGTGTACGAACTAATGGACAGAAAAAACCAACCCGCACGCTTTAAAGTAGTCATAGACCAAGATAAATACGTAAACCTATTGTATTTTTACTCTAAAACAATGGGCGAGTATACCTTTTATTTAGCCGAAAAAAGCGAAGAAGAATTAAGCGGCGAAAATAGCTATTTTACACCCAAAAACTTGTATTTTGTGCGCTCGATGGGCAATTTAGTAGACAAAGAACTACGCCCTTATGCCATGATTAAAGATGTAACCCTTAGCGACCGTCTTACACCTATTAAACAAACCGACCACATCGTTATCCGTTGCACCGACACTAGCATCAGCATGCCCGAAGGCACTTTCGACATAAAAGAAGCTAACTCGTATGTCTACAATCTCGAAGGCTACCCCTCTGTACGCTCGATGATGGAAGTAAAACTGAAAAGCAAACCCGGTAAAATTGTCATTTTCTTGAACTTTAAACAACAAATTGAGTTTATACAAATCAACGATACCCGCTATTTTTTAAAACCTTAAACATTTTTGCGTAAAATTTATTAAAACTGGCAGTAGCTGTAGGCTATCCTGCCAGTTTTTTTTTATCTTTGCGGCATCATACGGGCAATTTTGCTGCCACAACAAATAACCACAAACAAACAAAAACATGCGTCAAAAAATAGTCGCTGGAAACTGGAAAATGAACAAAACCTACTCCGAAGCCCTTAGTTTGGCAGCCGAAATAGGTAATTATATCGAACAAAACCCCTTAGCCGACCACCAACACGTTGTGCTATGTGTGCCAGCCATTTATGTAGTAGATGCCGAGCAAGAAACATCAAGCATTGACAATTTATGGGTAGGTGCCCAAAATTGCCATTATAAAGACAGTGGCGCTTTTACCGGCGAAATATCTGCCCAAATGCTACAATCGGTGGGCGTAAAATATGTTATCATCGGACACTCGGAGCGACGCGAATATTTTAACGAAACCAACAACCTACTAAAACAAAAAGTAGACAACGCCTTAGCCAATGGCTTAAAAGTAATATTTTGCTGCGGCGAAAGCCTAAAAACCCGCGAAAAAAACGATTACAAAGAATGGATAGAAGAACAACTAACCGAAAGTTTGTTTCATTTATCTATGCCCCAACTACTAAATGTAGCTATTGCCTACGAACCTATTTGGGCTATTGGCACAGGTAAAACCGCATCGCCCGAGCAAGCCCAAGAAGTACACGAACATATCCGCTATTTAATGATGAACATATACGGAGCGGCAACCGCCAACAAAGTACCTATTTTGTACGGCGGAAGTTGTAACCCTGCCAACGCTGCCACTTTATTTGCACAACCCGACATAGACGGCGGTCTTATTGGCGGTGCCTCGCTTAAAATAGACGATTTTGCCGCCATCATTAAGGCAATGCCCTAAATTTATGAACAAGTATTAAAGCATTATTTGCTATCATCGTTTAATAGTTCATAAATTTGGTCGCCCAACAAGCTACCAATAGCCACGCCCATACCACCTAATCTAACGCCCGCCACTATGTGCGGGCTTATTTTTTTGAGGATAGGCATCTTATCCGTAGTGCCAAAAGCCATAATACCTGCCCATTGCATATCTACCTCAAAAGGCGTATTGGGCAAAATAAGCGTTTGTAATTTGTGTTGTAGATGAGCTAAAATTTGTGGATTATAGGCAATTTCGGTGGTGGCTTCGGTGGCAAAATCAAGGTTACGACCACCACCAAAAATAACCCGATTGCCATAATTCCTGAAATAATAATAACCCTCGTCGAAATGAAAAATGCCTTTAAAAGGTAAATTGTCAATGGGCTTTGTTACCAATACTTGCCCTCTGCCGGGCGTAATATCTTCGTTTGGCATAAACTGTTTGGCAAAAGCATTGGTGCAAATAATGGCACTTTTGTTGGCAATAAAAGCTATTTTTTCGTGTAAAATTTGATGATTTACCTCCACAATGGCATCGTTACCCGAGTCGGTTATACTGCACACTTCGGCACCTGTTAACACCATAATGCCCAACGAGCTAGCATATTGCCACAAGCTGTGCATCATCTTGCCCGTATCTAATTGCCCCTCAAAGTTGTTTTGTATCATGGCTTTTACTTGTGTTTTATCAAACCCAAATTCGCCAATTTTATGGCTTGCCAAACTAAATGCATTGCCCCCCAATACCGGATACAACAAGGTATTTAGGCGCTCCATCTCCTCTAAACAAGCCAACTCGTGTTCGCTAATTAGCTCGTAGCTGCCCAATGCCCGATAATCAATAGCCGTATCGCCCAAACGTTCGCGCAACTTTTGCAAACCTTTTAAGCGCATAGATAACAACGATAATACCAATGGGGTAGGAGAGTGGCTTAAATCGGCAAGTAGCTCGGTAAGGCTGCCAATGCAAGCAAAACCAGCATTGCGCGTGCTTGCACCTGTTGGCAAAATACCCCGCTCAAGCACCAATACCGATGCCTGCGGATCTTGCTCTTTAATGCTACATGCCGCAGAAAGCCCAACTATGCCGCTACCTACCACAATATAATCGTGGTGTAAAAACGAATTTTTTTCCCAGAAACTAAGCACTTTTTTAATTATTGATTGTTGATTATTAATTATGGATTTACCATTTACAACTTAAAATTTACCTTAATCCACCCCTGCTGCTCCTCAAAGAGAAATTTATTTTGATACAGACATTAAAAAGTGCTGATTGGGTGCTTGCGCTTGCTTTGCTATGGGGGTGCGTTATGCTGTGCAAATAGGGTAAACCAATAATCACCCCCAAAAAAGACCGATTCCGCGTCAAGCGGGGCAGGTACAAGCTGTTTAAATAACTGATATTAAATAGATTATTACTGTTTACTTAAGTCGGTATCAAATTTATAATTTACAACTTATAATTTACAATTTATAATTTATAATTTATAATTGACAATTTATCCAACATATCCAAAGCTACCCTTTCCGATGCTCCTACGCCACCAAGTAAGTTGCGCAATTGTTGATAATGTTGCAATACGGTTGTTCGGTTTTTGCCATTAGGTAAGATAAGGTGTAATTCGTTTACTAAATTTTGCGTATTTAAGTTGCTCTGTATCAGCTCTTTAACTACCTCTTCGTCCATAATTAAATTAACAAGCGATATGTATTTCAAATCAACCAGACGTTTGGCAATGTGGTACGATACGGTACTGGCTTTATAACAAACCACTTGAGGTATGTTTAGTAAAGCCGTTTCGAGGGTGGCTGTACCCGATGTTACTAAGGCTGCTGTTGATAAATGTAACAACTCGTAGGTGCGGTTATACACCACATCGGCATCGCCATATTGTTTTATTATGTGGTAATAAAGTGCAGCAGGTAGGGTTTCGGTGGCGGCAATCACAAACCTATAATCCGGAAAATGTTTGATAACCGACAACATAATAGGCAATTTAGTGAGCAACTCTTGCCGTCGGCTGCCGGGTAAAATGGCTATAATGGGGCGGTTGTTGGGTATACCTAAATGGGCAAGGGTTATGTTTTTCAATGCCTCCTTTTTTTGCTCAATGGCATCTAACAATGGGTGCCCAAAGTAGCTTACTTGGGGCATATTATGGGTTTCGAAAAAGGCTTTTTCAAAGGGTAGTATAACATATAGGTGGTCAATAATAAGCCGCATGGCTTTTACCCGCGACTGATGCCACGCCCAAACTTGTGGACTGATATAATAAAATACCTTTATGTTGTGTTGATGAGCAAACTCGGCAATGCGCAAATTAAAACCAGGGTAATCAATCAACACTACTGCATCGGGTTTAAAAGCCAAAATATCTTGTTTACAAAAACTAATATTGCGCAAAATTGTTCGTAAATTAGCCACTACTTCTACAAAACCCATAAAGGCTAGGTCGCGGTAATGTTTTACCAAAGTGCCACCTGCTTGTTGCATTAAGTCGCCGCCCCAACAACGTACCTCAATATTTGGTTGATGCCGTTTTAGCTGCTTAATAAGGTTAGCCCCATGAAGGTCACCCGATGCCTCGCCTGCAATAATGTATAGTTTCATGGCGGCAAAGGTACGCCTTTTTTGCCAAAAAATAACTTCTTTTAGGCTATCTGCTACGGGCTGTAGTACACCTCCATAATTAATAATTAATAATTTATAATTGAAAAAAAATGCCTATTTTACATTGGATAGGAAAAGATAAAGTACTCAATCATCATCTAATAGTTCCGACCAAAACCTTAAAAGCCTCCCCTAGCCCCTCCGAAGGAGGGGAATTGAAATGCGTTACCTCCAAAGGAGAGGAACCAAAATGGATTCCCTCCGAAGTAGGACATTCTTGCTCTTCCAAAGGAAGAGCATATTCCAGTTCCCCTCCTTTGGAGGGGTTAGGGGAGGCTTCGTGCATTATACAAGGCGACAACCTTGTTGCCCTAAAAGCATTGCTGCCAACACATCAAAACCGCATAAACTGCATTTATATCGACCCACCCTATAATACCGGCAACGAAACTTGGATGTATAACGACAACATCAACAACCACCAAACCAAACAATGGTTGCAAAATATATTGGGCGATGAATTTGCCAACGCCAACAAACACGACCAATGGTTGTGTATGATGTATCCACGTTTAAAACTATTGCACCAATTATTGGCAGACGATGGCGTTATCTTTGTATCAATAGACGACAACGAACAGGCAAACCTAAAACTAATAATGGACGAAATTTTTGGAGAAGATAATTTTATCGCCACTTTTTATTGGAAACGAACCGCTACTCCACCAAGCCTATCTGCCACCGTGCGCAAAAAGTTAGAACCTTTGTTTTGTTACCAAAAAACCAATACCCCAAAACATTTTAATGGAGGTACTGCAACAGGCGGTGATATGCCTTTGTTAAATGCCACTAACCCAGTATCAACCATAAAATTTAGTAAAGATAGTGTAACTTTTAAACTAAAAGACGGACACTACAAAGCCGCTACATACAACAATATTAGCTTGCTAAACAGCATAGATATTATAGCAGGTAAAGCACAGCAAGATATAGTTTTGTCGGGGCGTTTTAAATGGTCGCAAACAACCATCGACCGCGAAACGCAAAACAATACGCAATTTATTATCAAAACCTCAAAATTTAGTATCCGTTATCAACGCCAAGGCAACCGACGCAAAATACCCTCGAACATTATTAGCCACGAAGAGTGTATGGTAGGCACAAACGAAGATGCCGCCAAAGAACTAACCCAACTGTTTGGCGAAAAAACATTCTCGTTTCCTAAGCCTGTATCCTTAATTGAGTATTTAATTGGCTTTGTAGATAACCCAACCGCCATTGTCCTCGATTGTTTTGCTGGCAGCGGAACTACGGCACATGCCGTTTTAAACCTAAACAAACAAGATGGCGGTAACAGACAATTTATTTTAATAGAACTAGAAGATTATGCCAAAACCCTAACCGCCGAAAGAATAAAACGCGTAATAAAAGGTTACGACAAGGTAGAAGGTACAGGTGGTAGTTTTGGGTTTTACGAGCTGGCATAGTTGGATAGTCCCCGCCCCCCCGGCCCCCCCACCCCCCCCCAACCTTAAATTGTTTTGGGGATTTAGTTTTGTCAATGTGTTGTTGCAAAATGCTAATGCTTAATATGAAGCAGTAATTGATGTTATGCAGCCTATTCCAATAATAAGGTGTTTTGCATTTTTATGCCCAGTTTCGTATGTGGTTTCTTCCAAACCGGCATTATAGGAATTGGCGTTAAGAAATTTATTGGGGCATAAATGTAGCGTTAAGAAAGATATACTGTTTGAAGCACGCCACACCGAACCCAAAAAAAGAAACCGATAAACAAACGTTTGTGGCGTGCAAGTTTATATCTTTTAGCGGAATGTTGCCCATTTTAGCCAATTCCTATACAGCCTTGACTTTTTTGGTTACTTTTTTTGTCAAGAAAAAAAGTAACAAACTTTTAATGGGTGGTAAGTAGTAGCAACCTAATAACAAATTACCACCAAAGCTCCTTGCCACTTAATTAGGTAACACCTCCGTATAACACGAGTCAGTACTTTGTTAATAACCAACAATTACCCACCTAAACAGCTATGTTGCTGCTCACATTTCCTAAAAAACAACAACATTTGTTGCACAAAAATAGGCGAGTATAACCAAATAAGTCGTACATTTATGCCTCCAAGTTGGCTATAATGGTTTATTAAGCAATTTCATGCCCTCACTTTATGCTTTTGCTAAATACCAAAGTAACTAAATGCTAAATTTTAGTGTATGGTATCATTATTCTTTATCAACTGTATCTTTACTTGTCTAAAAAAACATACACTATTAGCTATTCCAACAAAAAAATCAATTTATCACAAAATAACAAACAAAATGAAGAAAATGAAACTTTTTCGACAGATGCTCGCATGGAGCCTTGTATTGCTTGCTGCGTTGTTTAATCGCCAAACAATGGCACAAACACCCTGTACGCAATTTAATGGAGGTCCATACAGCGACCAAGCTATTGATGTAGCTGGTTGCGATGGCTCTACGCTAAGTGCCCCCTATCAGGCGTGGCTCAACGAATTTTACTTCACCGATGTAATAGCCGGTGGTAACTACACATTTTCGTTAGCTGGCTGTAATGACAATGCTTGGGGCGCTCCGGTAGTAATTACCGCTATCCTAAATGGTACTCCGGGTACTAACCCTGCTGGCGCTGCACCCGGCACCATTACAGGTGGTACGGTATTAGGTACTGTACAAAGCTGCGACCTCACCTTTACAGCTACCGAAGATGGTACCGTATTTTTTGTGCTTAGTACGACCACAGGTTGTGGTGGAGCATTAGCACAAACCGACAATGGTACGCCAACCATCACCACTAACTCGGGTGTAGCCTGTGGTAGCTGTGGCGATGGCGATTGTAGCGCGGGCGAAACCTATTGCACCTGCGGACAAGAAGGCGGCGACTGCGAATGTACCACCGACGACATCAACGTACAACTTATTGGCTTAAATGCCCAAGGCGGATTAGCTATTGCCGCACCCGGCGACCCAACCATTGTGCGTTGTGCCGACAGTTTTACCAGCGGCACTCCACCCGCCGACGGAGCCATATATGTAACGATGGCTTACTTTGGTAGTGCTTGTTTGGGTGCTACCAATGGCGATAATCCGCCAACACAGGCATCTCCTTGGGTAACAGCTACCTCCGACTTTGGTACAGTTGTTAATGTACCCGGACAAGCAGTTACTACGCAACCCGAGTTGTTTATCTTCTTCCTCGAAGTAACACAAGCCGACATCGATGCATCGGGTGGCATTGTTACCGTTACCTTTGGCGACGAAACACCCGGAGCAAACTGCGCCCTACCATTCGAGATTGACCTATCAGCATGGGGAGCAACCAGCACCTTAGTAGAAACCTACTGCCCTACCTTGCCTACATGCTTAGACGATGCAGGTACAGCCACAGGTCCCAGCGAAGTTTGCTTTGGCGATGAATTTACCATTACCCAAACAGTAGCTCCTTCTTTTGACCCAGCAAGCGCCGCCGATGGCATATTTTATGCCCTTTACACCGCCGATGGTCCAACAGCAGGTTTCGAAAACGATATTGCCAACGACCCTAACGCATTAGGTGTATTTAGCACAACCACCACAAACATTAACGACTTTGGCGGTGGCACCTTCTGGATTGTGCCCGTTACTTACGAAGGCACTAATGCCGAAGGACAAATATTATTGGGCAATTGCCACCATGTAGGAACAGGTTTCCAAATTACCTTCTTCGACGAAATTACTATTGATTATACCGCAAGCTGCTATTTTGCAGGTACTATTGGTGGCGGCGATGGCACATTAGGTTATAGCTACACCGTATCGGGTCCTAGCAATGTAGATGCTGGTACCACCACCGATGGTAGCATTGTTTTTGCAGGCGCACCCGGCACCTACACCATAGACATAACCGATTTAGCCACTGATTGCTCAACATCTGTTGAAGTAGAAATTTTAACCAACAACGACAGTGCAGGTACAACAGGCGATGATATAACCGTATGCTTAGGCGGCAGTTACAGCATCAGTACCACAGGTGCCGTAGTTGGCAGCGATGGCGAACAATTCTCTAACACATTAGGTTGGGGTATCTCTACCACCGACCCACAAGGCGATATCGGCGCTGTAGATGTAGGTTTTATACAAGCTAGCCCTGCCGATGTAATTGACTTTATCAATAATGGTCAGGCAGTTGACTTAATAAGCCCCGATGGCACACCTTTTACAGGCTCGCTTACACCCGGCAACACTTACTACTTTACACCATTTACCATGTACGACCTACCCGGCACACCGCTTACTACCCAAACAGCAGGCGATACCTTTGGTGCAGGTGGTGATGCAGCAGATGCAGCAGGTACTGCTGACCTAGTGTATGGCTTTTATGTAGATGGAGCTAGTGCCGATGGCAGCGGTTTCTCAATAGACAATATTTGTTTAGATATTAGCCACGCTTGGTTAGGCGACCTTAACGTCTACTTAGTTTCTCCTTCAAACACCTTTATCCAAATTTTTGGCTTAGACCCTAACACAGATAGTGACAACCTAAACGCTTGTATAGTAAACGGTACTGGCACCGACCCCGCAATAGGCTGTAACGGTACCGACCCTTGTTATACAGGCAATATCAACTCCCTCGAATCTTTGACCTTACCAGCAGGCGAAAACCCTAATGGTTTTTGGTTTATTGTGGTTGATGATGCTTATGGCGATACCGACCCACTCGAAGGTGGTGGTACATTCAACTCGTGGAATGTGAGCGTATCTGGCGGTACAGCTTGGGATGCTAATGGCAATTTCCCTTTCCCACAAGTAGGCGATTGCTACTTAGCCGGCGACCCTATCGCTGTTACCTTATTAACCGAACTAACAGCTACCGCCACCCCGATGGTTGCGCCTTAGTAGTTAGTGCAACAGGCGGCGATGCCAATAACGGCTTTACCTTTACCGTAACCGATGCCGATGGCAACGAAGTAGCCACAGGCAATGATAACAACAGCACCGTAGAACTAACAGGCAACGGAACCTACACCATTGCCCTAACCGACGAAGCAGGTTGTACAGCAAACACTACAGCAGAAGTAACAGACTGTATTGTTTGTGGGGATATAACACCCACCATAAGCGGCACACTTAGTATTTGTGACGGAGAAACTACTACCCTAACAGCCACCGAAGGTTACGCCTCTTATGCTTGGTCACCTACAAATAACACACAATCAATTACTGTATCTACAGCAGGAGCTTATGCCCTAACCGTTACCGACCTTAATGGCTGTACAGGTACTGCAAGTGTTACGGTAAACGTTAATAGCAATCCAAGCCTAAATGTTTCGCAATCGTGCAACGGCACAACAGCCGATGTTACTGCGACAGGTGGAACAAGCTATGCTTTGGACAACGGAACAGCTCAAACAAGCGGCTCATTTACAGGCGTAGCTAACGGCTCGCATACTATTGTAGCCAGCAATGCCGAAGGCTGTACAAGCACTCAAACATTTACCGTAAGTTGTACTTGCCCAACCCTTAGCGGTATCGAGGTAATGCCCGCTGCTATTTGTTCGGGTAGTGCTGTTATGGTAATGGGTAGCGCATCGGCTGGTACGCTTGAGTGGAAATACGGCACTTCTGCCACCTTCGACCCCTACACATCGGGCACTGCCTACACAGGGCAAGCATTAACAGCTATTGGTTGCACCCCATCTACCTATTACCTAAAAGCATACGTTACAGGTGTAAATGGTTGCCAAGTAAGCTCCGATGCCACCGCTATTATGGTTTATCCTGCCATACAAGCCAATGTTGCAGTAGGTGTTTGTGGCGCAAGTGTATCTATTACAGGTGGCTGCGATTATGCCGTTACTTGGTCGGCAGGTACACAAACTGGCTCGGGAGCATACAGTACCAACCAAACTTTAACCGAACAAAACAACAGCGTAACCTTTACAGTTACTAATACAGCAGCTCCCGCAGGTTGTAATACCTTAGCGTTAGATGCCGTTACCGTAAACTGCCCCGCCTTAGTTTGTGCTACCTTAGATGGCACACAAACAATAGACGAAACTCCGCTTTGTTCAGGCTCTGCACCAATGATGGTTGCTGGAGGTGTTACTAACAACGACTTTACAGGCGGCTCGGTAACCTGGAAATACAGCAACAATGCCACCTTTGACCCATATAGCTCAGGTACTGTTTATTTAGGCGAACCATTAACTGCCGAAGGTTGCGACGCATCTGCCTATTACTTTAAAGCCATTTTAACGGGCGTTAGTAGCTGTAGCGATGTATCAGAAACGTTTGAAGTAATGGTGTATCCCGCCATCGAAGCAGAAGTATCAAACGGATTTGATTGTGGTCCCGCAAGCGTATTTGGCTTAAGTGTAGATTGTGGGTTTGATATATCGTGGAGCGACTCGGAAGGCAACTTAGGCGTAGGCTCTCTCTACTCGCCCGAAACCGGCGCTATCGGTACCGTTACTTTTACCATCAACAATCCCAATGCACCAACAGGTTGCTCAACCAACATCTTTGAGGCATCGTACAACTGCTCCGATTTAGTTTGTAGCGAGTTAGACGGCACTCAATCGGTAACAGAAACTGCCATTTGCTCGGGTCAAACAGTAACATTAAACAACGGAAGTGTTATTGACAACGACTTTACTGGTGCTTCGGTGACATGGACATACAGCACATCGCCCTCGTTTAATGCCTATACTGGCGGTACTACTTTTACAGGTAGCCTGCCTGCCAACAACGGCTGTAGTGTAGTAACTTACTATGTACGCGCCCGTTTAGATGGCGTATTGGGCTGTAACGACCAATCTGCGGTAGCTACCGTAGCTGTTTATCCAAGCATTAGCGCTACTACCATCAACGGTACATGTAGCGCAAGTGTAACCGCCAACTGTGCCGCTTTTACCATTACATGGACAACAGGCACACAAACAGGTACAGGTAATACCTACAATGCCGCACCCGGCGAAAGTGGTAGTGTAACCTTTACTGTAAATAACCTTAGCGGCGCACCTGCTGCTTGTGCAACAACAACAGCAACGGCTAACTACAACTGCCCCTCTGTTGTTTGCTCTACCTTAGACGGCACACAATCTGTAGCACAAAGCAACGTATGTTCGGGTCAAAGCATTACTACTAATAGCGGCGGCGTAAACAATGGCAGCTTTACAGGTGGTACTGTATCATGGACTTATGGCACATCGGCTACCTTCGATGCCTACACTGGTACCGCATTTACAGGTACATTGCCCGCCAACAACTCGTGCAATGCTATGACATATTACCTAAAAGCCCGCTTAGACGGCGTTGAAGATTGCCAAGACCAATCAGACGCTTTTATGGTAATGGTTTACCCACAAATTAGCAACTTAGTAAGCCTAAGCAGCACCGCTTGTACAGCTACTGTTAATACATCTTGCGCTGGTCTAACTATCTCGTCGTTGTTTAACGGAGCAACAGGCAGCAGCAACACCGTATCGGCAGCACCCGGACAAAGCGGAACCGTTACCTTTACCATCAGCAATGCAGGCGCACCTGTTGCTTGTAGCGCAGCTACCTTAACAGCTACCCTAAATTGCCCATTAGAGCCAGTTTGCACACCTAACAATGCAGGCGTTTGCTCGTTATCTTACCTAAACCTTAACTTAGCAAACGGACGCGTTGATGTGTGCCAAGGCGATGGCGTTCAAGCTGCTGCCAACGGACAACAAGTAAACGATGCCGATTATGCAGGTGGATACATCTTACACAACAGCCCAAGTGGCAACTTAACTGCCGTTGGTACCATCATCTACGAATACAGCACCACAGGCGAGTTTATCAACAACGGCTCGTATCCTTACAACACACCATTGTATGTATCGGCTGCCGTATTGTTGTCACCCTTTGGCTCGTCTTTATCAGGCGAATGCTCGGCGTTTAGCAATACCGAAGAAGTACGTTTTTACCAAGACATTACCGCAAGCACAGGCGTAGGTACTTGTAACTACAACAACAACACCTATACCGTTAGCTACCAATTAAGCGGCGGCGACGGAACCTACACTGCCGATGGCGGTATGGTAATGGGAACCACCTTTACAACCGATGATATAGCATTTGGCGAAGCAGCAAGCTACACCATTAGCAGCAACGGCTGTACATTTACCATAGATGCTACCCACGATTGTGGCAACCAGCCAAGCATTGATGGCAACTTAAACTTTGTATTATCAACAGCCACCGCCACCAACTACTCCGACAACCTAAGCAACTATACAAGCGATGCCGATGGCGATAACCTAACATTTGCCTTTAATACCGTATCGCCAAGTGGCTCGGGTACTTTAACTACCAACCCCGATGGCTCGTTTACCTTTACTCCTGCCGATGGTTTTACCGGAACCGTTACCATACCATTTAGCCTAAGCGATGGCAACACACCTGCCGTATCGGGCGTAATTACCATTAGTGTAAGCGACCAAATACTAAGCTGCGACCAACTACCTGCCATTACTATTGTGCCTGCCATTACCGTTAATCCCATAAGCATGACCTACAACGCATGGTATTATATTACCGGTGGATTGCCTTCGGCAGATGGTAGCAACTATAGCATTGCATTAAGCGATGATGCAGGTTTTAGTCAAACCTTTACAGGTGCAGGCAATAGCGTGTTCCAAGCCAACAACTTAGCATACACCATCGATGCCGACTCTACCTTCTTCTTAACCATTACCGCCACCGACAACTTAGGCTGTACCGCATCGTTGCAAGTACCTGTTTATGTTGGTTTAGATGTGGCTTGGTTGAGCTTTACTGGCGAAGTAAAAGCAACAGGCAACGAATTGAAATGGATAACCGCATCGGAAGTAAACAACGACTACTTTACCCTCGAGCGTTCATCAAATGGCACTAACTTTACTGCCATTGCTACCATAGACGGCAAAGGTAACACCAACACCGCTAGCGCTTATACCTACTTAGATAAAGAAGCTCCCGCAGGCATGTCGTACTACCGCATTAGCCAAACCAATTTCGATGGTACACGCAACTACGGCGGTACAGTAACTTTGGTTCGTGGCGAAACTACTTTGGGTGTAACAACTATCTACCCGGTACCTGCTACACACAACGTTACGGTTAAATTTGTATCGGCACAAACCGCCAAAATACAAGCCAACACCTACGACGCAGCAGGACGTTTAATGAATACCCAAAACATTAACGCAACAGGTGGCGAAAATACCTTAAATATTGATGTGGCTAACTACCCAAGTGGCGTATACTTTGTAAAACTAAACAACGGTAACGAAGTAATAACTACTAACTTTGTAAAACAATAGTTTAGCTTACACTAGTAGTACCAATACTTGTACTGGTAGTACCGATACTTGTATCGGTATATTACTTGCGTAGTATAATACATCATCAACACCAAATCCCCCCAAATAGCTTTTAGCCGTTTGGGGGGATTTTTATTTGAAAGATGATTAGTGGTTCTAAACTAGTATGAAGTGGTTGTCATACTATTATGGAGCGGTCTTAGACCACTAATTAGTGGTCTAAGACCGCTAATTAGTGGTTGGTAGACCCATAATTAGCGGTCTCGAACCCCTATTTAGTGGTCTCGAACCCATAATTAGTGGTTGGTAGACCCATAATTATGTGTCCAGAACTAGTTCACATGTCTCCAAGACCACTACGGAGTGGTCTAAGACCACTAATTAGTGGTCTAAGACCGCTAATTAGTGGTTGGTAGACCGCTATGGAGTGGTCTAAGACCGCTAATTAGTGGTTGGAGACCGGATCTAAGACCGCTAATTAGTGGTTGTAGCCGAATGGAGTGGTCTAAGACCGCTAATTAGTGGTTGGTAGACCGCTATGGAGTGGTCTAAGACCGCTAATTAGTGGTTGGTAGACCGCTATGGAGTGGTCTAAGACCGCTAATTAGTGGTTGGTAGACCGTAATGGAGTGGTCTAAGACCGCTAATTAGTGGTTGGTAGACCGTAATGGAGTGGTCTAAGACCGCTAATTAGTGGTTGGTAGACCGCAACGAAGGGGGCTAAGATGATGTAGAGACGTAGCACTGCTACGTCTTTTAGCCCCATAGGGTATAATATAGGTAGCAATAGCATAAAGAAGATAATCATCAGCATATCTTCATAAAAAAACCACACCTAACTAGGGTAAAAACTAGTTAGGTGTGGTTTGTGTTAGTATAGTAAGCTATTTTAGCTAAACTATTTGGTGTTAATAATATGGACTGTATTATTCGGCGGTATCTGTGTCAGTTGTATTTTTGGTACTACGTGGCGATTTATTAAAAAACTGGCGTAGTTCGGTGTATTTTGTTTCGTATCCTGCCTGTTTAGTACCTGTTTTATACTCGGCATAGGCATAATCCAATAACGAGTCGTGGTAGTTGTCGTAATCGTGCATAATTTTGGTATTTTCTAAGCCTTTTATTATTTCTTTAAGGCGTAGCACAATACCTTCGATGGCTTCGCGTGCTTGGTAATCTTCTTTAAATTTATCCCAATCAACATCGGGCGATGCCAATTTAGGTTGATTACTTTGGTACTCTTTTACTTTATTAACCAACAGTTTATTTTGTTCGTTAATACTGCCATATTTTTGGCGTTCTTCGGGCGACAGATTAACCATATCGCTACCTAATGCAGCATCTAATTGGTTAACAAGGTCAATGGTTGCTAAAATAGCATCGGGGGTAAGTTTTTGCATACCCAAATTGTCGAGTGGCATGTTGTTGTTGTTTAAAATTAGTAAATAAAACTTGTTTGTTGTTAAACAAGTTTAGTAGCAAAAGGTTTAATGGGGTGCAAACATTTTTTTGCTTTTAATTTTTGTTGGGTATTAATGATATTTATCTTGCTTAAAATGCCTCAAAACGCTTCAAAAAAAAAAAAAATACACAACTACTTGCTTGTTTTTTGCACAAAATAGTTTATATTTGCAGCAACATTTACCAATTACAAATCATAATCAACCATTTTTATGACACGATTATCATTCATCGTCATTGCCTTTTTTTTAGTACTAGCTGCTTGTACGGCTAAGTTGCAACAACACAGCAACAACAACACCAGTATTAACACCACAACAGTGGATAAAGGGCTGCAAGGAGGGGCTGCAAAACGGGATTCTATTAAGACAATAGAAGAGAAAAGTAATCATCCTATCTATGATTCTTTTTACAAAAGCTATACTTACCAATACCTACCTACTGATTCAAAAAATTTACAAGCTATTACAGAAAAAGTTGAGGTTACTGACACCTTAGTTTATGCAGGTAGAAGACGTTACTTGAAAGAAAATGTAGTTTGCATGGATTTAAAAGATTTTATTTCTGCATACTCAGTAGATTTAGGTTTAACAGAATACGATAGTATTGCTAAAAGCGGTGAACAGTCATGGTATCAGTATTCTCAGTATCATAAAGGTATTTTAGTTGAAGGATCTGGTGTAAATGGCATACTTAAAAACAATTGCCTTACTCAAATTAATGGATATTTTACACCAAATTTATCTATTGATGCAAAACCTAGTATCTCAGCCGAAGAGGCATTACAAAAGTACCTTGACGATTATGCTATGCCTTTCGATACTTCAGTAATTAAAAGGGGGTTATCTATTGTTAGAGATATGAATAATCCTCAACAGATTTTGCGTATTACTGGTAAAAATGGGTTAGATATGTTTAGAGTATTTAACGCAAAATACATAAAAAGCATAGATAGAGACACTACGCTTGGTATTTCTTACAAATTCATTTTACCTGTACATGATATACCTTATTGGGTAGATATATCAGCACATACTGGAAAAGTAAAAAAAATGCGGATAGCAGAAGTGCATGCTTTTCAAGAGCCTATGGCTTGCCAAAATGGTACTGTACACACAGAATATGGAGGTTACGGAGGAAACACCCCATTAGCTCCTAAAACTTATGATAATTTAATAATAGAAGAAATGGTGCCAACTATTCAAACTATTTACGACAATGGAAATTATTTACTAGAAGCTGATAACTCTTGTTATCAAGGAGGCATATTACTTCGTTCTTTTAGTGAGTGGTTACCCCCAGTTGCTAGTTCAAGCACTATTGTTAATTCCACAAATAATTGGCTAAATGCCGATTCTTTTAATCAATATGCCACCATATATTGGGGAATCCAAAAGACATATGACTATTATCAGACTGAACATAACCTTATTGGTTGGTATGATAATAATCATGAGCCTCATATTCAAAAACCAATACGTATAGGGGTTAATTATGGATCATCAAATCCTTTTTTAGGATGGGCACCTAATACAAATTATCCAAATGCTGTAGATGGATTACCTCTTATACGTGTATCTAGTCCATCTAATAATCCAACTGATATTAATGATGATATTGGAAATTTAATAACTAGTCAATGTAGTTGGGGTAATTTAGGTAGCATAGATCTTTTGGGACATGAATATACGCATGCTATAGATCATTATAATGGATTAAATTTGTATTCATGGCAACCAGATGGCAGTGATCCAAATTATCTTGAAAAAGTTTTTCGAACAAGGCGTTTTTTAGAAAGTGTTTGCGATATTATGGGAGCATGTGTGGAATATAAAACAATAGGTACTTATGATTGGGTGTTTATGCATGATTTAACTAATTCTAAGGAACTTCAACGTTCTTTTGCTGAACCTAATGTTTATTCTTATCATATTGCCGAAGACTGTGCATTTGAGGCAAAAACTTATCAATTAGGGCAACCACGTTATTATAATCAACCTGGATTTTATGACAATGGAACTTGTGAAGACGATTCGTATGTTAATGGAGGAGTATTAAATCACTGGTTTTATTTATTGGTAAAGGGTAGTATTTTAGGTAACGATATTATTGATGGTATTCATTATACGGTTAATCCTATTAATGCTGATCCAAATGTAGCTCTTGAGAACGCAGAAAATATTATTTACATGGTTTTTTTAAATAACTTAACTGATCCCTCAATAAAATTCGATCCTAATGTTGATGATTATGAACAAATATGCATGAAAACGTTATTAGCTGCTAATACTTTATTTCCGCCTATAGATGGCATTTGTAGTCCTGAACTTCGTTCTGTTAAAGAAGCATGGAAAGCTGTCAACCTCAATTGTCCATTACCTTCTGGAGTAACTTGTTCCATCTGCCTCCCCGAGTCCCCCGACAACAACATCTGCGACAACCACCTACCCTACCTAACCCACCTAAAAGCCACCCAAGGCATTACCGTAGCCGAGCAACAATGGCTGAGTGACGGCATAAGTATCTGCCTAACCGAAGCAGAAGATATGTCCAATAATTTTGCTATTTTTGACCAAGACCATGCCGATGTAACACTAACCATTAATGCCTCCGAGCCATTAGCCACCCTTAACCTCGATGGTTTATGGTTAGGCTCTGTTTATTATAGCCTAGATACCGAAAGCACCATAGTAGCAAGCACCCCCACCCCTAACATCGACCATACAGAATGGACTATTACCTTACAGCACAATCCAGAGTCTCCGTATGCTGTTGTTAGCAACCTTTTTGTAGTAGCTAATACATTAGGTGAAAATGCCTATCATCTACATTTTACAGGCACCGACATGGCAGATAATCCACTCGAAGCGATGAAAAACTATGCCAATTACAATACCACAAATGGCTGCCTACCCCTTAGTAATTTACCCACCCGCAACCCCGACGGAACATGGACAGACCATTATGCAGGCACAGATGCAACCTTTTGGTTAAATATCGATCAATGCTCCGATTTTTCCCCACAAATAATAGCCCATACACCACCTTCTGCACCCATCGGAACACTCAATATTGTATCAACCACCAACCCTATAACTTCCTATTCGGTTATAGATAATGAAACGGGCGATTACACTGTCATAGACCAAGTAGTTCAACACCCTGCTACTATTGATGGCTATTACGACCCTTCTTTTGGTTTTACGACCTTTGGTACTTTGCCCAATAACTATACCATTATCTTAAACTATGGTACTTGCTTTAAAGCACTTACAGGTACTACATCTACCAATGATTGCCAAATACCTACTACGCAATCTTTAATTACAGATTATCATACAGCAGAAGATAGTGCCCATCCCGAATATACTACCCTATTTTTAACACTTAATACAACAGATTTGCAACTTCCTATCTCAATTAGTGTTGCAGGAGGCTCGGTAGGTACTATTTTTAACGACCTTACATCAAACAATTTTAATGCTTCTTTGCTAACCAACGAAATACTTACTCATTCTTTTGCTATAAGTATTACAGATGCTAATGGTTGTGTGTATACCGAAGTTATCACACCATCTTTTCCAGTAGGTATTGATGATTGCCAAAATACAGGTTTAGCATTTACAGGTAGCTACAATTCTATTACTGTTTGTAATGGCGAGCAAATTTGCTTACCTTATAGCGTACAAGATTATGCAGGTATTGACGATGTAACTCCAGCATTTGGTACTTTGAATAACCTAAACAACTACACCCAAACTATTACAGGCTCTACGGACTATATGGGTTATCAAGTACAATATGGCACTATTTGTTTTGATGTTGCCGAACAAAGTATTTAGAGCTACTGTTACCTTAATGGCAACAACTATATCGCAAAATCCTTGTAGTACCTACGATATGCAAAACTATACCGTTATAGTAGAATGCTGCCCCACCACCTTCACTCCCACCACCATAACCCCAGCCTACATAGGCTGCAATGGCAATATAGTACAAGGCGGCACAGCCACTATCACCTCCAATGCCACCTGTCTGCAAGACTACCACATCATAAACGGCATAGACCACACCGCCTACAACCTAACACCAGGGCAAAACACCCTAAACATAGCCGCTAACCAAAGCAATTACCCCACTATTGTTGATATACCCAGCATAACCCTAACCAACAACAACCTAACAGCCACCGCCACCCAAACCACCACATCGCAGGGCTGTAACGACTACTGCACCGCCACCCTTACCATAGATGCCCGCTTACAGATAGACGACAACAACTACAACACCAACAACACCTACACATGGAGCGATTGCCCCACCTGCAACACCCCCAACCGCACCAACATCTGCGCAGGCAACTATACAGTTACCATAACCAACACCACCAGCGGCTGTACCAAAACCTTTACCTACACCATACAACCCAGCACACAAACTACCTACAACACCCCCTTCGAGGAGCTAATGTGTTGCGTACAAAACACCAACTTAGCTATTAGTGCCACAAGCCAAAACATTACCTACCCCGACCCACTACAACCCACCCGACCAGCCTACTTAGTTAGTGGCAACCAAACCTGGACACCCACCAACAACCCATTTGTAGGCATTACAGTAACATCGGGCGATGCACTTTATTTGGGCGCAGATATAGTTGTAGAAGCAGGCTCGCAACTAAACCTTAATGACCTAAGTATGTACTTTGCCACCCATTGTAGGCTATTGGTGCAAGCAGGCGGGCATTTAAGCATAGGACAAAGCACCCTCGACGGTTTTTGCAATGCCATGTGGCAAGGCATACAAGTAGAGGGCTTAGGCTGGCAACAAACAAACAATGGTATCGGCACCCTAGAGCTAACCGAAACCACCATAAACAATGCTGTTATTGGTGTAGCCGCCATGAACCTTGCCCTTATCAATTTCGATAACCTAATAAGCCTACCTGCTGCCGCAAGCAACAACTACGCAAGCATGTCATCGCTATATCTACCTTATTTATGGAGCATTGATGCCCGCAACACCGCAGGCGGACAAGTATCTACCAACAACTGTACATTTAACAACTGTTTTCAGGGCGTTAACATAAGTTGGTTAGGCAACGACAATAACACCATATCCGAAACACATTTTAACAGCACCGCCCTACGCCTACCCTTTAACAACCTTACCGACCGCAGCGAGGCAGGCATCAATGCCTTATGGGTTGATGGAATAGGCAGTATAAACAACTGCACCTTCGATAACCAACGATACGGCATACGACTAAACGAGGTTAAAAAGTTTGGTTCAAATGGCAACATTTTTACCAACAACCTTTGCGGCATATCGTCAAGGGCTTGGCTCATGGACATAGCACACGGCACTTATCTAAACAACAACACCTTTGATAACTGCCGCCTTGCCATACAAGCCGATGGTATCGACAACCTACAAGCACATCAAAACTTAATCAATACCACAAACAGTAGCAACTCGCAATTAAACTATGCAACAGGCTCGGCGGGTATTTATGCACGTGGTTGCAATAGTCTGCTACAAAACAACCAAATAAATAAGGTTAGATTTGGCATCATTTTATCCGACAGCGACGAAGATGGCTCGCAAATAGCCGGTAACATCATCAATCAAACCCAAGAAGCTATTGTATGCGAAGGTTTAAACAACAGTTGTTATTTTACCTGCAACCACCTACTCGATTTCACAAAGTTTGGTTTAGATGTTAGGGCAGCAGGCATTACCACAGGCAAGCTGCCACCTCAAGGCGATTGTACCCTAAACGAGCCAGCAGCAAATACTTTTGTACCCTTAGATGCCATTGATATTGTAATGGGTGCCAATACCACCGATTTATATTACGATGATGTGGCTGCCGATATGCTGTTGGTGGCTTATGCCCCCGGCACGCTAACAGGTGGTTTTATGCCCGAAACAAATGGCTGTAATGGCACAAATTTAGTAGATTATTGCCAAGACCTACGCCTAACTTCTATTGCCGATATTGACCAACTACCCGATGGCATAAAACGAGATAAAGAACTAACCAAATGGTTTTTAACCTATCTGCGCGACAACGATTACGAAAGTGCTATGACCATTGTACATAAATACAACAACAACATTATGCTGCGCAAATTGGTGCCACATAAAATAGATAAGGACAGTGTTTTAGTAGCCGAAAGTTTATTACAAAACTTAGTGCTAAATAGCCAAGAAAACACTAAATTTAAAGAGCTATACACCTTGCTCATAGACTTACAAAAAGACAACCGTACTTTGTTCGACATAACACCAACCGAATTAGCTACTTTAACCGATATAGCTAACTCAAAAACTAAAACTGCATACAAAGCACAAACCTTATTGTATGCCTACAATGGCACCGAGTACCCTGTTACACTACCTTACTTAGCCAACGGCGACCCACAAAACCATTGGATTACAGTGTTTAAGGGCAACCAAGCAGGGCGTATATCTACCCTATACCCCAATCCTACAACCAACACTACCTACCTTAATTATCAACTTGCCGACAAGCAAACAGCTACCCTGCAACTCTACGACCTAACAGGTAGGCAGTTGCAAACACATAACTTGTCGGGTACAGGTACCTATAATTTATCGTTAGGCAACTACCCAAGTGGTATTTATTTCTGTACCATTTTGGTAGATGATGTAGTAATTAAAACCGAAAAGATTGTATTAAGTAGATAAACTACACAAACACCAAATCCCCCCAAATAGCTTTTAGCCGTTTGGGGGGATTTTTGTTTGTGAAAGATGATACTATGGCTACAGGCTTTGGGAAGAGGCTACAGGCTGTTCGCTTCAGGCTACAGGCTTTATTCTGACTGTTTGTTTTTGGAAGAGGCTTTGGGCTGTCTATTGTTTGTGTAGTATAACAACAACAACACTTGTGTCAATGAATAGTAAATTTATTATTAGCAATGCCGTTTCCACCACCACTGAAACACTACTAATGCCCACACTTGCATAGGGGCATCGGCAGGATTGTTGGAGAACAAGCGGTTTAGTAATTGCTCTATGGCAGGATAATAGAAAATGTTTTGAGCTTCTATGAAATCTTTTTGTAACAAATCGTTTAGCAAAAGCGGTTTAAGGTCGGTTTGTAGCCAATGGGTAATGGGTACTTCAAAGCCATGTTTGGGGCGGTTATAAATTTGTGGGGGTAGTAAATGCCTAAACGCATCTTGCACGATACGCTTTTTCATAAGTCCCCCTGTTTTGCTACCCCATAATCCCCTAAAGGGGAGCAAACTCTCCTTGCATAATCCCCTAAAGGGGAGCAAGCTCTCCTTGCTTAATCCCCCAAAGGAGGAAGTGTTGGCAATTTTGTAGCTATCGGGCAACGAGAATGCGAAATTTACTACTCTATAATCTAAAAAGGGGGTGCGTACTTCTAAGCTGTTAGCCATGCTCATAAGGTCTACTTTGCGCAACATATCGCCCTCTAACACCAGTTGTATGTCGGCTTTTAGTACATCGGTTATGGGTTGGTTGCTGCCAATGTGTGCGGTGTAGGTATCGAGTAAGTGCAAAGGTGTGCTTTGTTTTACGATAGCTTGGGTGTATGCTACCGAGCCAAAGCTTGCCCATTGTTGGTAGCGTTGTGCGGGTGTAAGTTGTGCGGCTGCCGAAAATCGCGCTAATTGCCTAACCAAATTACCTAATTTAGTGTCGCGCCGTTGTGGTAAAGTTTGCCAAAGTGGGTGTAGCCATTTCACCAAATTAGCTTTTATGCCGCCGTAATACATTTGGTATTCGGCGGCATGTTTGTTGTATCCGGCAAACAATTCGTCGCCTCCATCGCCCGACAAGGCTACCTTTACTTGCTTGGCGGTGTGTTTACTTAATAGATAAACTGCCAGTGCCGATGAGTCGGCGAAAGGTTCGTCGAGGGTATTAAGCATTTCGTCGAGGTGTTGGTATAGGTCGGTTTGGCTAAGTTGAAACACTGTGTGGTTAGTATTGTATTGCTTGGCTACGGCAAGTGCGTAGGGTGTTTCGTCGTATAGGGGTGCATCTTTAAAGCCCACCGAAAAAGTATTTAGGTGTGTTGTGTGGCGTGCTGCCAAAGCGGTTATCACCGACGAGTCGATGCCGCCGCTTAAAAAACAAGCTACAGGTACATCGGCAATTAGGCGCAACTGCACGGCGCTGTCCATTAGGGTTTGTAGTTGTTGTTGAGCTGCTTGGTAGTTGCCTTCAAAAGGCGATAGGGTAGGGTAGGGGAGGTGGTAATAGGGGGCTTCGTTGGTGGTTCCGTGTTGGTCTATGTGCAGATAATGGGCAGGCAACAGTTTTCGCACGCCCATTATCATACAATGCGGTGCGGGCAGGTAGTTAAGTTGTAGGTATAGTTGTAGGGCTTGTTGATTAAGGTGTGTGGGTATGTTAAAAGCCAAGATAGCTTTCATTTCGGAGGCAAAGATTAGTTTTTCGGTATCTTGGTACACCAAAAGGGGTTTTACGCCATAGCGGTCGCGGGCAACAAACAGGGTTTTTTGTTGTGTATCGTAGATAATAAAGGCAAAAAAACCGTTTAGGCGCGGCAACATATCTTTACCCCACAAAATATAGGCATTTAATAATACTTCGGTATCGCCCGATGTGTGAAATGCAAAACGTTGGGGTGCAGCTTGTTCTATCTGGGTTTTTAATTGTTTAAAATTAAAAATCTCGCCATTAAATACCATTACATACCTACCTGTTGGGTCGGTAAAAGGTTGGTTAGATGCCTCGGAGGTATCTATGATAGACAAACGCCTATGCCCCAAAGCTACCCTGTCCGAGCAATAGGTGGCTCCACCATCAGGACCACGATGCTGTAGGGTTTGCGTGGCGGCGGTAATGTTGGTTAAATGCTTTTGGGCAGATGCTGTAAGGGCAATAATGCCAGTAATGCCGCACATAGTTGGGGTGTTTTTGTAAGATGAATTATTTGGGAACCACAACAAGTTGTGTGGGTAGGCTTTGCTTGTGTTACATAAACAAGAGCTGGCAAACTTTAAATAGGCATTTTTATAGTTTTGGGTATGATATAGGCTTATTTGTAAGACTCAGACAAACCTACATCAATAACAACTAAACGCTTGCAAGACAAGGCTAACATCTTATCCACAATTTTTGTTGTAGTTTGATATAAACATTGAAAAGCAGTAAATGATTGCTAAAATTACACAATATTATTGCTTGTTTTTAAATTTACAAGAGATACAGTAGAGAACACAGCCATTTTTTTGCATGGTTTATGGTGTGTTGGGTGCTTTTTATTTTTTATTTTACAACGGAGGCACAGAGAACACGGAGTTTTTTTTCTCTGTGCTCTCTGTGTCTCTTGTTGTTTTTTTTAGGTAACTAGCCAAAAGCCGACAGCCAGCAGCCGACAGCCAAAAGCTAATAAATAGCTACTTCGGCTTTTACCACATCGGAGTAATGCCCCACTAATTGGTCTTTGTAGATATAACGTAGGCGATAATGGCGGGTTTCGGCTTGCTGATGTGCTTGGTTTTTGCGGGTATCTTCGTAGGGCGAGCGGTTGTCTTTGTCTAGTTTTACCCAGTTTGCCCCATCGTAGCTTGTTTCTACCAATACGCCGTGCATTTGTCCTTTTAGCCAATCAATAATTACTTGGTCGGGTAGTACGGTAATGCCTGTTATATGGGCTTTGGCATCGTTGGGGCTAATGGGGGTGTTATCTTGGCGTATGCCCATGGCTTCGGCGTCGGCTTCGTCAAAATCGGGATTAGTAGTTAGGTTGCTTATTACTCGTTTTAGCGCCGTTTTAGCATTGCTAAGTGTAGTGTTTTTGGTGTTGGTACTTGCCTGTGCTATTTGTGTATCGTCGTGTGCTTTGGCTATTACAAGCGGTATTTGCTGGTTATAGTCGTTTATTAGTGCCAAATCGGTAGCCGAAACGCCATATTTAGCAGCTAATTTAGTGTTCAGCAAATTAGCAATGTTGCTGAAATACTTTGGTACATTGCCCTCGGTAGAAGGATAAAAAAATGCTTTTTTCTTGTTCATTTGAGTATACAATTTAGGATGATGAAAACAGTACAACGCCCCAAAGACGATAATTATTGTGTGTAGGTTGTATCAAAAGGCAAAAATTTTGCTTTTTTTTTGTTTTTTCAAGCCCAAAGTGTGATACCTCAACCTTGAAGCGTGATATCTCAACCTTGAAGCGTGATATCTCAACCTTGAAGCGTGACATCTCAACCTTGAAGCGTGACATCTCAACCTTGAAACGTGATAGCTCAACCTTGAAACGTGAACCTTGAAGTGTGACATCTCAACGTTGAAGCGTGACATCTCAACGTTGAAACGTGACATCTCAACCTTGAAGTGTGGCATCTCAACCTTGAAACGTGACATCTCAACCTTGAAGCGTGGCATTTTCGCCTTGTTTTTGGGCTGTTTAAAACAATGTTGCTGTGTAAAGATGTAGCATTTTATCCGTAACGGAGGGTTTAAACCCTCCGTTTAGCTCCAATACAACAGCAAATTGTTGCAAAAATACCCGCAAAAAATGTGGGACACCTGTTTTTTAGTGTGCGGGTTGCAAACTAAAAGATAAAAAATTCCATTGAGCTGCTAAAAAAACGCTACATTCTCTACCATATCCCTTGTAAATTAAAAACAAGCAATAATATTGGGTAACTGGAGCAACCATCTACTACATTTCAACATCTATATCAAAGCAAGGCAGAAAAATACCAATATACCTTCAAATGTTCACATTTTTCTTGTGCTTTATCGCATTTTTTTACACACCAAATCAAACATAAACCATTGATAATCAGTAGGTATTGTTAGTTTATTTAGGCATTTTATCGGCGGTAGTTAAAAACAAAGGTGTTAATATATGCACCCAAATAAGCAAGTTTAAAAAAGTTTTAGTATCTTTGGGCTTCGTAAAAGTGGTGAAGGAGTGAAAAGAGTGAATATGGTACGCAGATTTCTCCTAATTTGCAATCTGCGTAAAACCTAATTATCATGACCCATCTGCGTGCTATAATCACTGTTGGTTTACAGACGTAGCATTGCTACGTTTCTACAATTACCACAACATAACACCCAAATACTAGTTGGTATTACAACAATTGCTTTTGGCAAAAACAGTTACAGAAAAATACCGTAACTATTTTTAGCAACTTACAAGAGTTACTCAATGAAATATTATTGCGTAAAAAAATTACCCCAAAAAAACAAAAAACACTTGACTTTTTAAAAAAAAGCTTATCTTTGCATCAACAATTGTTTTACGTTCATCAAATAAACCAAAATTGTAATTTACAATGATTAAAACAACAGCAAATGTGGCTAAGGCTGCCACAACAAGTATTGAAAAGATAAATTGGGGGGGTAGATACGCCTTTTCTCTATTTATTTGCTTAATGTTAGTTTCTGTTTTTGTGCGGGGGCAACAATTAAGTTGCGGAACAGTATGTACACCCGAAATGGCGGCACACATACAAATTCCGACAACTACCTTGCCCTTTTCGCAGCGCTCTTTGGTAGAAATACCTATCAAAATTCATGTTGTTTGTAGCGGTAGCAACGCCAGCAGTTGTTACAACGAGGCGGCTATTAACAATGCCCTTACTTTTTTAAACGACACCTACGAGGACGTGCCTATGCAGTTTTACGAGTGTGGCGCACGAGATTTTATTTACAACTCGCCCTACTACAATTTTACGTACAACACAGCTAACGAGGCACTTTTGACAAGCGACCACGATGTACGCAATGTTATTAACATTTACTTTGTTAATACAATAAGCGGTTCTCAAGGAGCAGCTGCATACACTTATCTGCCAACTTTTGGTAACGTAGACAGGGTATTTATTTCTACAGATAATATTGCCCACACCGAGCATTTATTAGCCCACGAAATAGGGCATTATTTTGGTCTGTTTCATACACATGGTAACGGAACACCTAGCAGTACCGATGAGTTAGTAAATGGCGATAATTGCCTCACTGCAGGCGACAAGGTATGCGATACACCCGCCGACCCTGCCAAATCGCAAAACATAAACTATACGGCTACAGCTTGTGTTTATCCGTTTAGCACGTCAGAATCTCCAATTAGCTGCGATAATTTTTGCGATGACAATGATCAAATTTATACGCCATTGGGCAACAACTTAATGTTTTATGCCTATTGCAATTTAGGTAGTTTTAATACATTTACACAAGGGCAACGAGACCGAATTTGGAATGGCTACACTACTTACCGCACCTATTTAAATGATGCTGGTGATTTGGTGCTGCGCGATGGAGTAAGTGATGTTGGGCAAGAACCGAATAATCAAGTTGGCGACATATTGGGTTGGAACGATATGTGGCAAAGCCCCGATATTTGGAACAGAACATCGCAACCTACTAATTTAGCCCTTAACGCATCGGAACGAATACACCAAGACCCCGAGTATAAAATAATACCTGCACCCAATACGGGTAGCCCATTATATCCCGAATCGGTGTACAATTATTTGTGTGCAGCTGTTACCAATCGGGGATGCTCTTCGACACCTGCTAGCTCAACAATAAAACTTTATTGGACACGTGCGCGGTCGGGCGAACTATGGCCATCGCACTGGTATTTGAGTACCAGTAATATCCTTACAGATGATACGCCTTATTGGGGATGTGATGCAAATATACTTAGTGGCTCTGTAACAATGGCAGGTGGTGCCGAAGTAACAACTCTCCGACCTTTTAATCCCAATTATAGCCCATCAGGAGTTTCGGGAGCTGCCGTTAATCCTTTTGATGTTTACCAAAGTATCTCAATACCTATACCTGCACTAAATCCGGGTCAAACACACTATGTTGCCCAAAAATGGTTAGTACCCGACCCACATTGTTACAATATTATTAGCAGCGACCAAAATGTGTCGACAGAGTGGCCCATGATTTGTTTTTTAGCACGCTTAGAAGGTCCAACCGAACCTATGCACAACGAAGTAGACAATGTGGTTGTTACCGATAACATAAAAAGCAACAATAATATTGTTACACGCAACAGCGCTTTTGTTGATTTATTGCCAGGTGGCATTAGTTCGGGTAAGGTTGTTAAACTATTGTTAGAAAATATAGCTACCTACCCTACCAATGTAACGCTTAATTTGCGCGATTTTACAAAGGCTAATCTTGCCCCGTTTTTGTCGTATGGCGGTAGTATAACCCTTATACTAAGCCCCGAATTGTGGGCAAAGTGGGTAGCTGGGGGCAGCAAAGGCGATGGCATACAAGTAGCCCAAGAGCGTTATTTGACGGTAACAGACCCAAATATAGCCAATTTACGAGGTATTTATTTGCTAAGTGGCGAAAAATACGATGTAGGTGTTAGGTTCGCCTTAAATGGATCGGGTAAAGCCCCACTGAAATTAACCGAAGCAAAAACATTTGACTTTATGCTTTGGCACCAAACCGAAGCCAACGAAACCGAACCAATGGGTGGAGGTATGTTTAAAGTAACCATTCATCCAACCACCGAGTTAGGTTTAAGTACAAATACGCCTATGTCTGTATTGCCTAATCCAACAATAGGCATGGCTACCTTAAACTATTTAATAGACCAACCCGATTATGTTAGCCTATTGGTAACAGATATAAACGGGCGTTTGGTAAAAACAATAATTAGCAATCAATACCACGAAATAGGCGTTCATCAAACATCTTTTGATGGTACAAATTTACCCAAAGGTATTTACTTTTGTACCTTAACTACCCCTACCCAACACTACACCACCAAAATTATGTTGGTGCAATAATTCATCACCGCCCTGTAGCCATAATCTATAGGGATTGGTTGCAGGGTATTTTTTTACTTTAAAAAATACCAACATGAAAAAAACAGTTTGCGGGGTGTTAATGCTGTTTGCGTTTTCGGTTGCAGCAAAGGCGTGTGGTTGTATTTATTTAGAAACTTTTTGCAAAAGTATACACCGATTTGCTTGGGAGGTACAACTACATCCAGAACTTGCTTCTACTAAATTAATAGTAAAGGCTCGAGTGCTAAATCATCAATATCATGGTATTCAAATTCAACTATTAGACATTATACAAGGTGCTGAAATACAAGATACCGTCATGGTTTGGGGTGATGGGACTGGTTCAAGCTGCCTTTTACAAGCTGATGTTATTGAAGATAACGACACTTTAATATTTGCAATAGAAAACGGTGAATCTCCTTATTCAATAGATTCGTTAGAATCTTCACAAGATTATAAAATTAGTGCTTGTGGTGTTTACTATCTTCATTACACAAATGGTCAAGTACAAGGTTATATTACACAATCACAAGTTTTAGAAAGCATGCCCTACGAAGATTTTAAAGCAATGGTGCCTAATTGCTACACTACCGCCATTGAGGAGGTTGGTTTAGCCACCAATTTTGTGTATCCCAACCCATTTAGCGAGGCTTTGTTTGTAGCTAATAACCAAAGTGTTCGCGTTTTTGATACCTTTGGCAGGGTAGTTTATGCAGGTGCAACTACACCAAATGTGCCTATCAACTTAAGCCATTTGTCAGCAGGCATTTACTACATCGAAACAACACAAAGCAACAAACAATCTGCAAAAATGCAAAAAGTGTTGAAGATGTAAAGAACAATATTTTACTACCCTGTAGCCATATCTATAGGGATTGGTTACAGGGTATTTTTTTACTTTAAAAAGTACCAACATGAAAAAAATAGTTTATGTGGCGTTAGCTTTTTTTGCGTTTTCGGTTGTAGTAAGGGCATGTAGTTGTATTTACATAAGCACATTTTGTGGGGTTGTTAATCATATTGGGCAATTAGTTGAACAATATCCTGCTGATTTTGGCGGACATCAACTTATTGCAAAAGGAATAGTTCTAAATCATACCTATCATGGTATTCAAATGCAGCTATTAGATGTAATAATTGGCAATGAAACACGAGATACTATTAATGTTTGGGGAGATTGGAATGGATCTAGCTGCAGATTAACTACCAGTGTATTAGAAGACAATGATACTTTAGTAATAGCAGTTTCAAATCGTGAAAATGGAGACGAATTAGACTCTATAGAAAATGCAAATGATTACGCCATTAGTGCTTGTGGCGTTTACTACCTTCATTACACAAATGGTCAAGTACAAGGTTATATTACACAATCACAAGTTTTAGAAAGCATGCCCTACGAAGATTTTAAAGCAATGGTGCCTAATTGCTACACTACCGCCATTGAGGAGGTTGGTTTAGCCACCAATTTTGTGTATCCCAACCCATTTAGCGAGGCTTTGTTTGTAGCTAACAGCCAAAGTGTTCGTATTTTTAATACCCTTGGCAGGGTAGTTTATGCAGGTGCAACTACGCCCAATGTGCCTATCAACTTAAGTCATTTGCCAGCAGGCATTTACTACATCGAGACAACACAAAGCAACAAAACAGCAAAAATGCAAAAGGTGTTGAAAATGTAAGTAATTGCTATTAAATAACGTACCCATCTATACAGCCTTTTTTGTTAAATCAACATCGTTTTTTTGAGCAAAAAGTGGGCTACCTAATTGCCAACTAGATACTTGTTTTTTTTTATCATGACACCCCGTCGGGCTTAAAAGACCAACGTTACCTATTTTCTATAATCATGCTAACCCTTTGGGGCAATGTCAAAAAGTTAAGAGAAAGGCTAAATACACCAATGTCCTTAACTTTTTGACATTGGGGGCAAGGGGGGGATTGAAAAAATAAATGTGTTAAGAAGCGTACCAAAACTAAGCAAGTTTAAAAAAGTTTTAGTATCTTTGGGCGCAACTTAAAGTGAAAGTCATGTTGAGCGTAGCCGAAACAGAGTGAAAAGAGTGAAATGGTGACAAATTTGTGCATTGGTATATCACTACATCACTATATTACTACATCACTACATCACTACATCACTACATCACTACATCACTACATCGCCACATTGTAATGCTATTCCCTAATTTTTAATGTTCAAAAACATAACTAAATGAACAGAAGTTTAATTCTCTGGTTAAGCAAGGGTGTGTTAAACCCCTTACTGTATTTACTTACTAAGCCCTTACACGTTAGTAAGAGTGGGCTTTATAGCCTTGTTTTAACCTATTGCGCCATGCTTGGAAGTGGGCAATTGGTTTTGGGGCAAGATTGTACTACCTGCCAAGAAGGTAGGCTTAACAACGCTTATTCGGCGGTAGGCTGTAAATGCGCAAATGCAGAGTCTACTGATTGCGAATTATTACCCGATTTAATTGTTTCGGGCAGTGCCGCTTACAGCGATAACTACGAGACACAAGGGCAGTTGCATATCCGAACAAGTATTGCTAACATTGGCTATGGACCATTTATAGTATACAATACTGGGCAAACAGTAGTGGAAGATGGTGTTACTAAACAAATAGCACACCAAGTAACCTACCACAAAAATGATGATACTGATAATGGTATGGTTTACAATGATGTACAAGAAATGGACGATATTTACATGTCCTATCATCCGGGGCATGGGCATCTTCACCTCGAAAACTGGGTGGAAATGAGTATACGCATAAGACCACCAGGAAACAACGACCCTGAAACTTGGGAAATTATAGGAGAAGGTAAAAAACTAAGTTTTTACATTGTAAATGATGATGAAGACTGTATTGGCAGCAATGTATGTACTGACATGACCACAGAACAAAACATAACAGGCATTGATAACCCTAACTTTAACTTTTGGGGCAACCCCTCGCCTGATTTGCCTCTTTCGCCTTATTTGGTAAATGAGTGTGCCGATTTTCCAAATAAATCAATAGGGGGAGTAGGGTTAGGAAATAATATTACGCAGTTACAACCAATTTTACCAAATGTAACTTCAGCTACCCAACTAAAACAGAGAATTAACGTTATTTCGCCAGGTAGTATGGATGTTTATGATTCAGAAACTGCGGGTAATTACATTCAGCTACCTACTGATATTTGCAACGGGCAGTATTATGTGGTATTAAAAACCAACCCCGACGGCTTGTTCCGAGAAAGCAATATCAACAACAACATTGCAGTTATACCCATTACTTTAGAAACACAAAATACAGTAAGTGCAACTATAAGCAGCCAAAATGCACCTACTATATGTGGTACATCGGGGAGTGTTAGTTTTACCGCCAACACCAATGTCCCCGACCCTACCTACACATGGAGCAACGGCACAAGCAATAGCCAAATAAGCATTTCGGCACCATCAAGTACACCTACCTATACCGTTACGGTTAGTTCGTCGGCTTGCGGCTCGGCTACGGCTACAGTTAATGCTCCTGTTGCTTTGGGTGCAACAGCAGGCGATATTGCTACTGCAACTATTACCGCTAACCAAACAATATGCGCAGGCAGTAGCATAGACTTATTAGCTACTGGCGGCACACATTATAGCTGGAGTTTGCAGCCCGGATTAAGCGCTTATAATATAGCTAACCCAACAGCTAATCCCACAGAAACTACCACCTACGAAGTAACAATATGGGACGATAACGACCATTGCACCAACAAACAAGTAACCATTACGGTTATAAACCCCAAAGTATGGTTATCGGGTGGTAGCCCTATTGCCGATAATTTTGACTATATGCGGGTATGCGACGGCGGAACCTTAGATATAGATTTGGAAAGTGATGACTCCAACATTGTCTACTTTTGGAAATGCCAAGCAGTAGGTACTAGCAACAATATTACTTATGACGATCAAGATTTTGTTTCTGAGTCAGGAGTATTAATAAATGCTACTGCTCATGATTACAATACCGCTGGTAGCAGCTATTTTGCTGTGGGCACCTCGGGTCATATACACCATACCTTATTTCTTAATTTATTAACAGCTAACTCGAATTTTGCTAAAGTAGATTACCTAATAACACCCGTGTATAACGATGGCACTAATACTTGTGTATTACCCAATATAGTTGTTAGGGTTTGGATAGGTAAAACAAAACCTACCACTAGTGTATCTGTTACACCCACATCAGAAAACTGTATCACTCATCTCTTGTTTAATAAACAACCAGCTTTCTCGGGCGATTTAAATTGGCAAGTTACCAATATATCTAGTAGTGTAATAGCTAATCAAGCAGGTTTAAGCCAGTTTACAAGCGATATTATACCTAATCAATTTGAACAAGATGTTACTAATGCAAGTACTACCGACCAAACAATAGACTACTTGTTAACATTTACTGGTGCAAATGCTGTAACAGGTGGTATTGCCGAAAGTTTTGTAGGTGGCGCTGCACCTGCAAATGTTATAGGGCAAAGCGTATTATTGCCTACTTTTAGTTGCCCATCTGCTCCTTACCCTGTAAGTGTAACTATCCCCTCGTACTTAAATTTTAATGGTAGCTATATGGTAGGCACTACACCCACTTTGGGTACAATTGTAGGCGACACCGAAACCTGGGACGCATCCGGAGGTTTGCGCCTAAACGCCCATGTAACCGTGCCAACAGGCAAAACATTGCTTATACAAAACACTACCATTGACATGTTAGACCTAAGCAACCAAATTACCGTAGAAAAAGGCGCTAAATTGGTGGTACAAAACAGCACCATAAAAGGCGGGTTATGCAACCAAGCAGGCATTTGGGCAGGCATACGTGTTATTGGCACGCCAACAGCCAACCACCCTGGCTCGGGCTTTGACCCCTACACTATGCTAAATGCCAACCATGGCATAGCCATACTTAACGGGGCTACCATACGCAACGCCAAAGTAGGCGTAGCCAGTTGCACCACCACCACCGACACCAACAACTACTTTGATGCCACCACCAGCGGCGGATTGATACTTACCACCAACAACACCTTATTTGAGGACAACGAAATTGGCGTGTTTTTTAGCAAATTTAACCAACTTAACATAAGCCGCATATACACCACCACCTTTAACACCCTTAATGGCTTTGGCGGCACTATAAACCTACTAAAAAATGCCGACGGCACACCCCTTGGTATGCCCGTAGGTGTGGCAGTACTAAAAAACAAAATGAGCCGCGCTTTTACCCAAAACACCTTTAACTGCACCAACACAAGCACGCCCCTAATACAACGCGGTATGGGCATACTTAACTATGGCAGCCAACTAAACATAGGCTCCGACGACCTTACCGACGGCAACCAATTTACCAACCTATACAAAGGCATCGATTATTATGGCAGCCCCTCGCTTAACTCGCAGGTAAAAATAAAAGGCAACCTATTTACCAACACCCAAGCCAATATTACCCTAACAGGTGGCTTGTTGGCTCAAATAAAACAAAACAACATTGGCAGCTTGCCAAGCTCGCTGCCCAACTACCCCGCCTACGGCATATTTATAGACGGAACCGCCGGCTTTAGCCTACACCAAAACACCATAAACGGCACCAACCCCAACGCCTTTGGCTTGGTAGTAAAAAACACAGGCAGCTATGCCGCCGAAATAACCGAAAACCAGTTTATGGGCAACCTAAACGTAGCTAACCTATACCTAAACAAAAACACCAACCTAACCATAGATTGCAACCAATATGCCGCCAACATAGATTGGGCACTGTTGGGCAACAACCTAATAACAGGAAGTGACGGTTTCTTAGAACCACAAGGCGAATGTGATCCGTTGTATCCACAAAAAGCCCGACGCAATATGTTTCACACCTCGCAGCCCAGTAACCCAAACAACCTACACATCATGAACCTAAACACACAAGAGGTGTATTATAGGTCGTACCCAGGTTTTAAACCCGACCTTTTAAGTGGAAGTGCTGATATTGATGTTTGTGAAGATGTATTAGGAGATAGCCAATGTAGTGCTTTCTTTGGTTTAGATTATTGCAACCCCGACGACATATTGGCTGCCCTAATAAGCAATAGTACCATGGGCGACAAAGCGCGCCTTGCCGAATACACCAAACTACTATATGCCCGCCTATGCCAAGACCAAACCGAGCAAGCCAAAACCGACCTAAACACCGAAGCCCGCGATGCCAGCTACAAAGTGCTAACCGCCACCTACACCGACGAAAACGACACCCTACGCGCCCTCGAAGCCCTAAGCCGCCTACCCTTAGATAACCCCGACAATGCCGATTTTTACAACCTGTTTATGCAGCTATTAAGTGCAACAGGTAGCGGCAAAAATACACCTAACTACATAAACATAACAAGCGCCGCCAAACAAAACGACCGCGTTTTGCAACCCATAGCGCAAAGTATAGTAGCCACCAACAACCTAAGTGTGTTCGATAAACAAATACCTACCCTACCTATTAGCCGCAATAGTACAACAGCTACCGATAATAATTTTAGATTAAGCCCTAACCCAACAAACAGTATAGTACAAGTACAACTACAGCAAATGCCCACAAATGCTTATGTACAGTTATACAACATACAAGGCAGTTTGCTATACAGCACCCCAATAGCACAGCAAGCCATAGACATAAACACAAGTAGCTACCCAACAGGTATTTATTACTGTAAACTGATAGATAACGGAAACACAATAGCCACCCAAAAGCTAATTATTATCCGATAAGCAAACACAATGCCCTATCTTAATTTGCCTAAGTTAGGATAGGGCATTTATACTATCACTTACAAAAATAAATACCATGAAAAACATCATTTTAATGTGTTGCTTTATGGTACATTATACCATATTAGCACAAACACCACAATTCAACAAACTGTACAATACAGACAGTACTCGAGAACTCAGCCCTTGTGTGTTACCTACAACTGATGAGGGTTATATTGTAGGCGGAATTAGTCGTTATAATAGTAGCTCATTAGTTTATGTTAGAAAAATTAACAAATGGGGAGAACAAAAATGGCAAACAAACATTGTTTCTTCTGATACTGCTCAAGTAAGTACTTATTTTGGAGGTAATTTAGTGAAAACGCTTGATAATAATTATCTAATCAGTGGTTCAATGGAGTATACTAATCAAACTCAGAGGGATATTTTTTTGTGTAAATTTACCCAATCAGGCGATACCATATGGCACAAATTTTATCATGCTGTAGATACATTATACGCCACAAATGCAATTGTTGTAGCAAATGATAACGGGTATCTAATAATCGGAACTGCATGGCATCAATTAAACAATGCTCAAAGTTTTTTATTACTTAAAACAGATAGTTTAGGCAATTTACAGTGGCGAAAGATTTATAATAGTGACTTTGGCAGGCCTTTCCACGCCGAACAAACCACCGATGGCGGTTACATTGTATCGGGTTACAACTACCATGCCGCTACGGGCTACGACATGTATGCCATAAAAACAGACAGCCTTGGTAATGTGCAGTGGGAGCATACCTACGGCACAGACGAAGATGATGGAGGCTGTTTGGTATTAGAAGTAGCAGCAGGGCAATACGCTTTGTTGGGGCTTATAAGCAAAGTAGAGGAATTTCAACCCTTTTGGTACACCGAGATACAATTATTGTTTGCTCGTTTAGACAGTATGGGTAATATCATAACTGGCACAAAACGTTATTTTGCTAATCAAAGCGTTTATAGTTGTCAATCAGCCTATTTCGATAAGCAAAAAAACGAAATAGTAGCTGTTACACTATCATACACACCCAACCCCACGAAGCCCTACCTTACCAAGTTTAGTTTATCGGGCGATATGTTGCTCAATGCCCCCTTATCTACGGGCATAGGCACAGAAGATTATTTGCGCGATGTAGAGCCTACCCCCGATGGTGGTTTTGTGTTGGCAGGTTTTAACTTTACTAACCCCTCGCGCGGTTGGGTAGTAAAAACAGACAGCCTTGGCAACACCTGCGGCGAGGCAGATTGTGATAACTATGTTGAGCCAATAGGTATTGATATAGTTGGCTCGTTTCAACAAAGTATGCAAGTGTACCCCAATCCTGCCACCAATCAACTACACATTACTAGCACTATACCAGCCACCTTTGTACTCTACGACCTTTTAGGGCGTGCGGTGCGGCAGGTGGGTTTGGACAGCGGCACGGCGCAGATTTCGGTGTTGGGCTTGCCTGCGGGTACTTATTTTTACCAAATCATCAACCCTCAAAAACAAATTTTACAGCATGATAAACTTATTGTTTTGCATTAACGTAGTGTTTTTGTGGAGCTATTGCATAACAAGGTAATGATAAAACCCCCTACCAAATAAGTTTTTTGGTAGGGGGTTTGTTTTTGGGGATGTTTGCAGCCTAAAAACTTTGTTGTTATCAGTTATCCAACTTCACCACCTTTTGGGTAAAGCTACGTTTGCCATCGCTTAGTTGCACATAATACACACCTGCGGGCAAATGTGCCACCGAAACCACAGCATTGCCTTGGCTTACAGTTTGGCTATGTACCAAACTGCCTGCTGTATTGTAAAGCATTAAGTTGGCGGTGGTATTAGCCAAAGCGGTGCAGCTAATGGTTATTTGCGACACAGCAGGGTTTGGATATACCATTAAATTGTTGTTGGTGGTGGTGTTTGGTGCAATGCCAATAGCGGGGTCGGCGGGAGTGTTGGCGGTAAAAACGCCATTGCCATGTGTGCCAGCCACAATTAGTTTATCAAGGGCGCGCGTTTCTACCATTTCTACTACTGTGGTGCCAATGGTGCTAAGGGCTACGGGTATCCATTCGGTGTCTAAGGTATCTATTACCGAGGTGTAGTATAAACCCACACTAGTACCTACAAAATAAGCGGTGCTGTCGGCGGTTATGGGTAGTATGGATATAGAACGCAAGGAGGGACCATTGCCCGAACCTGTATCAAATTGCTCTAAGTTACCCGCCACTTTTTGCCAAGTAGCCCCTGCATCAACCGAATAAAACAAACTGTATACGCCATAGTTAGAAAAAACCACAAACACCTTATTGGCATCGCGCGGGTCAACTTCTACACAGCTAACATAGCCTGCCGTAGGGAAACCCGTTGTTGGTGTAATATCTACCATTGGCGAGTTAGAATCTAAAGAGTTATCTATGCGGTACACTCGTTTGCTACTAGTGCCTAAATACAAACGATAAGCAGGTGTATTTGATGCCCCAATTGCCGAAATATATTGGGCAGTGTCGGCAATATGGTTGGCGTTTTTAAACCAGTTTTCGGGGCGTTTTTCCCAGCCGTTGGCAATATCAATAACCGATATGTCGGTATTAACCCATAGGTTAGGTCCTTCGGATACATACAACACATCGTTGTTTACGGGGTCCATAATAAATGGGTTGATAAACTGAAAATCGGTGGCACCAACAGGGTCTACACGCTCAAAGGCAGCCATTTCGCCATTGGCATCAACCTGTACTTTTACAATTGACCCACCATTGATAGACATAAACATATAGTCGCGGTTCGACGGAATGGCGCAATACGAGCCGTCGTAGTTAAAAGGCATTGTCCAAGTGTCGGAGGTATTAGCTGTTTTTACGTAGCGGGTGCCATTGTCTTGCAAACCCCCAATAATTACATTGTTAGATACCGATTGGTCGACGGCTACGCTGTAAAATTGGGTAGTAACATAGCCATGATTTAGGCTTTGCCAAACCACCTCGTTTGCCATGCAGTTGTTGGTTTTATACAAACCGCCATCGTTGCCCGAGTACATAATTTCGGGGTTTTGCGGGTCGAAAAACAAAACGTGTTGGTCGGGGTGATGTGTTGGATAGAGGGTAAATATGGGCAGTTGAGTTGTTTCGTTATATCCGCCCATAAACGTAATGTTGTTGGGGGTAGTAAAACCATCGGTAGAGCGGTAGATATTTGTTCCGCCAATAAATACAGTGTTGGGGTCGTTGGGTTTAACGGTAACTAATAGGTCGTAGCCGCCCTGTGCCACAAAATCGTCGAAGGGGTAGGGACCAATAGGTAGGTTTTCGGACAGGTCTGTCCATTGTCCGCCTGCCCCCGAGCCATTGCCACTTAGGTAGTTGTATCGCCAAAGGCTATTGTTTTCGGGTTCGTCCTGAAAATTGTAGGTTGTTTTACCTGCATTAGGGGTAGTAGCCACTAAAAAATACACTTCGTTTTCGTTAGATGGGTTAATACCAATTGCCATACGGTCGAAGGTGTCGGGGAAGTTGGTAGGCTCAATGCGGTTCCAAGTTTGTCCGTCTGTTGAGCGCCAGATGCCACCTTGCGAGCCGTCGCTGCTAATAGTGGCATATACCACACCTGTTTGCGACACGGCTATGTTGTTAACATAACCGCCTGTATTTAGGTTGCCCAACTCGGTTTGCCACGATGTGCCGCCATTGGTACTGCGGTAAATAACGCCATAAGCGGTAGCATATACCTCGTCTTCGGTTAGGTTGCTGGGGTCTATTGCCATGTTCCAAATCATTTGGTAGGCGGTAGTAAAACTATTGGGTACGCCATTATCGGTGGCATCAAGCACTTGCCATGTTAAGCCATTATCTATTGATTTGTACATGCCATCGCCCAAATAATACGCTCCATTGCCACTTGCCGAGTTGCCATAGCCCTCGCCTGTGCCATAGTACCAAGTATTGGTGTGGCTAGGGCGGGTATCTTGCACCAAGCAAGTAATACCTTGATGCTCGTTGATGGTAGATACTTTGCTCCAGGTAGCACCCGCATCAACAGAGCGCCACATACCGCCCGACACGCCACCTGCCAGCATAATGTTGGGGTTGGCAATATCAACGGCAAAAGCGCGGGTGCGTCCGCCCATATTATAAGGACCCCGCATTAGCCACTGCAATGAGTCGATGCTGCTTTGGCTACGGCTGTTTTGTTGTTGGCGCAGTTTTTTAGCAAAAGCCAGTTCGCGCAGGCGCATATCGGTAGGTATTTCGCCTGTTGTGGGGTCGGCTAAACGTCGTTTTTCCCAATCTGCCCTAGCTTGTGGGTTGTCGGCGGTGCCAATAGATAAGGCGGCGCCAAACTTTTGGGCGGCATTGTCCACAATATTACCTTTGTTATAGTAAGTAAATGCCGCAACGCCCAACAATAGTAGGGCGATGATAGAGGGTATTGTTTTTTTCATTGCGTAGCTATTTTTTTGATTAATTGTTAGCGTATGAAGCTGGTTAATTGTTTGTGGTAAATTGGTCGGTAAAAGTACAACAAAAAGGCATACAGAGGGTAGTTTTGGGCATAAAAAGATGTTGTGAAGTGGTGAAGTAGTGAAATGGTGAGGTGGCGAAAGAGTGAAGTGGCGAAATGGCGAAGTGGTGAAAGAGTGAGGTGGCGAAAGAGTGAAGTGGTGAGGTGACGGCGTTTCGGCTACGCTCAACGTGACGATTGGTGAAAATGTCATGTTGAGCGTAGTCGAAACGGGGCGATGTTGGAAATGTCATGTTGAGCGTAGTCGAAACGGGGCGATGTTGGAAATGTAGAGACGTAGCACTGCTACGTCTGTACTAAATGATTGGACAATTGCTACAAAACAATTTATTTTGCGACACAAAAACCACAAAAACAAAGTTTTTTAGTACCTTTGCCCATTAATTAGCCATAAACAATGGTAAGCCCGTCATTCATCGTTTAATATTCATCACTACCAACAATGTCGTTAATAATTGCCAAAAACCGCGAAGCCGTCAGCGAACTTGTCGAGCCAGATATGGCAAAGTGGGCTATCTATCAGTTAAGCCACAACCGCGAAAGCTTCAGTAAATATTTAGTTGACCAAAGCATTGACCATATACTTAACCTATTAGGCAACAGCCCTAAACGCCTAAACGAAGAAATAGCCAAAGCACTATACCTTGAACGTTTGCGCATGAAAGCTGAACCTTGGAAAGTAGACCCACCCGATGAAAGGGCATTTTGGGGTAAAGTAAATGATGCATTGGTGGAACACTCGCTCAAAAAACCCAACGAACAAGACCCAAACGAACAAATAGACTTGTTTCGTAGTATTGTAGAGCGCTATGCCCACGAAATTATCGGCACATTTAGCCCGCCACATTATCGTTTTTCTACCAAAGTGGTATCAACGGGTATTGCAAGGCTGCTAAATGCGGTATCGTCGAAACGCCTTTTTAGCAGCGAACTGCACCTAAACGACCGCCTAAAAATAACCGGACCCATCGAAACCATTAGACAACTGTCTACACAAGGTACACTTTTGCTTACGCCTACCCACTTCAGTAACCTCGACTCGCTGTTGGTAGGTTGGTGCATCTCGTCTATTGGCTTACCTGCTTTTTTGTACGGTGCAGGCTTAAACCTCTTTAACGGCAAGTTTTTTGGCTATTTCATGAACCGCTTAGGGGCATATAAGGTAGATAGACGCAAAAAAAACCTCATCTACATCGAAACACTCAAAAAATACTCGCAGCTTACCCTGCAACGCGGTTGCCATAGTTTGTTTTTTCCGGGCGGTACACGCTCGCGTAGCGGACAGATAGAAACCAGCCTTAAATTGGGCTTATTAGGCTCGGCTATCGAGGCACAACGCATGAACTTTGTAGAGGCGGCTGCCAATAATACCCAAGCCAACAAAATATTTGTGGTGCCATTGGCTATTAACTACCATTTTGTGTTAGAGGCAAACAGCCTTATCGACGAACATCTAAAACGCAGCGGCAAAGAACGCTATTTTATTGACCGCGACGAGTTTCCGGGAACCTTAATGATGTTTCAGTTTATGCGCAAGTTTTTCAGTATTCAATCAGAGGTAGTACTATCGTTTGGCGAACCAATAGATATTTTTGGCAATACCGTTGATGCACAAGGTAATAGCTACGACAAACACGGCAAAAAGGTAGATATAAGCGCCTATTTTTTGAGCGATGGAACTTACAAACCCGATTATCAACGCGACTCGGAGTATACCAAAATGTTAGCCAACTATATTGTAAAAGGTAACTTGCGGGCAAACACCGTTTTATCGAGCCACTTGGTAGCTTTTGCTGCCTTCGAAATATTGGCACGTAAAAACCGCCGTATGGATTTGTATGGCTTGCTCCGATTGCCCGAAGACGAGTGCATCATTCCGTACAAACATTTGGTAAGTGTTATTGAGTTGTTGCAAAAAGAACTTATCCAACGCGCACAATACCACGAACTACATATTGCCGACAACATTACAGCATCGGCAGATACCATTATAGAACACGCCCTAGCAAACTTGGGTATCTACCATGCTGTGCCACCCTTAAAACTCGATGCCGCCAACAATCAGTTTATAGCCCAAAGTATGAACCTATTGTACTTTTACCACAACCGCTTAATGGGTTACGAATTAGAGCAACTGATTTAGGAGGCTTACAGGCTGTTGGCTGTCCGCTTCCCGCCTTGCCTGTAGCCGACAGCCTGCAGCGGACTTTGGGTTGCGGGCAATAATTTGGGGGATACCAAACAAATGTGGTATGGTGGCGAAAATAGGCTTATTTACACCTTTATCTACCCATATTGGCTCTGGAGCCAAAACCGCAGCCAAAGCCTGTAGCCTCTTCAAAGCCAAGCCTGCAACCAAAGCATCATCTCATCATCAACTATTAACTTATGTCGCTAATTCAATCGCTTTTTTCGTTGCGTGGCACTTTGCCCTCGCGCACTTATTTAATTATAGAGCTGTTAGGAACCGTTTTTTTGCTGTTGATTTGGCAAATATTAGCCTCTATATCTACCCAAAAAACCAAAAACATAGCTAATACCGAGCTAAAAGTTTATTACAGCAACCAAACAGCTATACCTACGCAGCTAAATAATCCGTTGGTGCTTATCTACGACCTACCTGCCCAACCTGCTACCGAATTGCAAACCTTAGTGCAGCAAGCCAATAGCAGCCAGCAAGATTTGCTCATTGTTACCGCCACCCAAAACCCCGAATGGGCAAAACAATTGGGCAGTAACACACGCGGCATAGTGGTAGTAGCACAGGCATTGGAGCCAAAAGCAACAGTTTTCAAAACCTTATCGCGCACAACGGGCAGCAGCATTGTTAACACCGATTTTATAGCCGGCGACTCGACACTGCAAATAACCAAAGATTTTGCGGGCAGCGTAGACCAAATAAACTTTAACCAACAAGGGGCTACTTTTGCTACCCAACAAAATTGGATAAGCAACTCGTTGTTGCCTTCGCCCGTTGAGGTTGTTACATCGCTGGGCGAGCTATATACCCAAAACAACCTACTATCGAACTTGCTTTACTCGCTGTACCTTAACTTAGCGGGTTATTTGTTGGCGGTGCTTATTGCCATACCAATAGGCTTTTTGATAGGCTTGTTTCCGTTATTCAAAGCCTTGTTTAGCCGCAACGTTGATGCTTTGCGTTTTGTGCCACTTACTGCCGTAACGGGTTTGTTTATAGCTTGGTTTGGTTTGGGCAGCAGCATGAAAGTTGCTTTTTTAGCCTTTGGCATTATAGTTTATTTGTTGCCGGTGGTGGTGCAGCGCGTTTTAGAGGTCGAAGATGTGTATGTGCAAACTGCCTATACCCTAGGCGCCACAAAATGGCAGCGCATAAAATCGGTGTTTATACCAGCGGTTTTGTCGCGGGTGTCGGACGATATAAGGGTGTTGGTGGCTATCTCTTGGACATACATCATTGTCACCGAAGTGGTAAATGCCAACTCGGGCGGCATTGGCGCATTGGCTTTTAAAATGGCACGCCAAAGCCAAATAGACAAAGTGTTTGCTATTTTATTGGTGATAATTATAGTTGGCTTTTTGCAAGATTTGCTGTTTAAACTCATCGACCGCTTACTGTTTGATTTTAAATACCAAACCAAAGGCGGAGAGTAAACGTACTCAAACAATTTGTGTAGCCAAGATGATACAACCACTTATTAATGCCATAGATAAGCAACAAAAAAGCCATGATAAAAAATACCTGCTTAACGTATTTTGTTAGGCAGGCATTTTTTGTTTTGGGGCAGAGGAGCTTATCTAAATTATTTGCTTAGGGCTATTTGTATGTTTAGGTTTGATACGGCATTAGCAGCCTCGAAAAGTTGTTGGAGGTAGGGTATTTGGTCGGGCAATATCTTATCTGCTTTAATAACTAAGGCGGTAGTTAGTTGTATGGTGTTGGCGGTGGGCTGTTCTATTTTTAGGTAATAAGCACCTATTTTAGTTTGCTCATCAATGCTCAACAGTTTTTTTTGTGGCGATATAAGTTGTATGTTATGGTCAAATTGTAGGGTAATTTGGTGTGTATCGGTATTGGCAAAGTCGAGGTAGTAGGGTTGTATGCGTTTGGTGTTGTTTGTTAGGTTAGTTGTTATGTGTTGTACCCATTGGTTAAGGTTTATTTGGTAGGTGGTGTCGGTAAGTTGGGTAATGGCATTAGCAAGGGCATTTTGTTGCTGTACGTGTAAAAGGGTATCTTGCCGTATTATTTGGGCGCTGTATAGGTTGCCAATAGGGTTTAGTGTTTTTAGGGTATGATAATATTGTTGATTGACTGTTGAGTCGATGGTTTTGTGTTGATAAAAGCCGTTTAATAAGTTTTGGTAATTGCCTGTTAAAATTTCTTGGCGGTTTATGCCCACCACTTTTTGGGATAAATCAACGTTGGCGGTGGTGTTTGTTACCCGTTTGTTGTTTTTATAGGTGGTGTTATAGGTTTTGTAGAACAATACATTTTGGTCGTCGTTGGCATTTTCTACCATCTGCGATACCAAAACGGCGGTGGTGTTTTGTAAATAAAAAGGTAGTTCGTTGATTTGGTAGCCTGTTTTGTTGTTTTTTGGGTATAGGTAAATTGGGTTATTATGTTCATCTAGCATAGCAAACAGTTGTTGTTCGCCCAAGATGGGCATACATTTTTGCGCGTTGATGCTGCCTATGCGTGTATCGGCAACAATTACTTGGTAGTAATTAATACCCAATCGTTTCATCAAACCGTTATAAATTTCGTTGGTATTTAGGTTATACAGCACTTTGTTTCGGATAGAAAAAGGTATTTTGTCTATTTCGGCATTAGTAATACCCATGTGAGCGTTGGTCATTAGTTGTAAATCTATTTGGTTAAGGGCATCGAGTTGTTGCTCGAGGCGCAGGTCTATGCGGTCGAACATGCCATAATACACCTGTTTTCGGTTTATTTCGTGCAACAGTTGCTCGAGGTACCATTCGGGGAAAGTACCTAAACGGCGGTCGGTATTGGCAAAGTGGTCGGGCAGATATTGGTAACTAAAGTTTTTGATAATTTCGTTGTTTAGTTTTTGCAGTTTGCCCAAGGGGGTTGTTTGCCCAGTGCTGTAGGTTTTAAAAAAGCGGTTGAGTACTGTTTCTTTTTTGTTGAGTACTTTTCGTATTTCGTACTGTTGTTGTTTTTTAAAGGCGAGTCGGTCGTAGGTATAATATTTCCACGAGTAAGGCACAAAATCGGTGATAGCAGCATCTGTCCATTTACCAAAATGTTTGTTATGAAAATAGTAGGTTACATTGGGTAGGTCGTTGTAGGGTCGGGCGTTGGGTTCGTTTATACAGCCTGCAAGTTGCTCAAAATGCCAGCTAAGGCGTATGTATTGTTGTAAGCCATCTTTAATTTGGGTTGAGTCGGTGGGTTGTGCGTTGTTTTTGTACTCAAAAATGGCATATTCGGCATCGGGGTATTGCAGCACAAAATCGGCGCTTATTTTATGCACCGAGCCATTAAAAAACAGTCGGTTCCAGTCGGTGGTATAAGGTAGGTAGTAGGCATACTCTATTTCTACAACATCGCCTTTTTGCACATTGGGCAAGTTAAATTTATAGGCATAAGCACTTCGCCAGGTGCTGTTATACAATAGGCGCTCGGTTTCTATGGCGTCGGTTGGTGTTAGGGTTTGGGCGGGTGTATTAGGTTTAAGCAGTCGGGCATGGAAATACTCGATTTGCATACTAAAATATTTGGGTCTTGATATTCGATTGCGTTCTTTCACCGACAAGTCGGCATATTCGCGGGTGGGGTCGTTGGGTTCGGGCAGGGTTATTTGTTGGTGTTTTTTGGCACCAGCATTGGTTAATATTTGCAGGCGCACAAATTTTTTGAATAAACTGCTACCTTGTACATTTACGTTGCCTGTTTGGGTGTTAAGTATCCACTCTGTTCGTTCGTAAAGCACAATGGCATCATGGTTGGCAAAAGTGGCGGTGTCGGCAAGTGTTAGTTTGGGTAGTTGTGGTGTTTCCCATGCTTGGCGGTAGGTTTTGCGGTAGTTTAGGTTTTGGGCAGATGCGGAGCTGCTTATGTTTGCCCAAACAAACAACAATAGATAAAAGTGTATTTTTTTAGACATGTGCTGTAATTTGGGGCTAAGGTAAGGCTAAAAAATGGCAATTACAAAAAGAAATTTGGGCGTTTATCGGAACAAAATATAGAGCGGGGTACAAACAAAATACCCAAAGCCTTTTAAAAAAAGCTTTGGGTGTTTTATTGGGGTTGGGTGCTTGATGTTGATTAGGTTGCCTCATTCATAAGGCGTGGTCATAGTGAGCTTGTCGAACTATGGCTATGAGTGCCTTATTTGTTGGGAGCTAAAAAAATAAAAAACAACAAGAGACACAGAGAACACAGAGAAGAAGGAGTTTATGTTCTTCAGTGGTTCCAGTAAAAACTAAAAAATAGCAAATAAAAAAGCATAGCTCATGCAGAAAAAACCTCTGTGTTCTCCGTGTCTCCGTTGTACATTTAAAAACAAACTGGTGTAATTTGAGTAGCCATTTATTATTTTTCAATGCTGGTATCAAATTTAAAAACACCTTAATCCTTTAAAACGTTGTTCTTTTAGGTAACTGTCTAAGGTGGGTATTTTTAAGTTATCGAGATAATCAAATTGGTCTATTTCTTGGGTGATTAAGTTTATCTGCCACAAAATAGGGTTAGGTGCATTGTACTGATTATTGATGCCAATGCCAACTATCACCACATTATTATCATCTAACCAAAAACCGTTTTCGATGGTGGTGCCGGGTCCCATAAACAATAAACGTGTTTTGGTTTTGGCAGATGGGTCAATTACGCTTACCTCCGAGTCGGAATTTAAGCCTTTACAGTTCCATTTGCCTAATTTATCGCGTTCTATCACTAGGTTATAGCTGTACAAATCAAGTACGCGCTGTTTGTTGGGCGATGGAATAAGCCATTTGCCATACTGTTCGTTAAAATCTTTACTCATCTCAAACGACGAAGTCATTAACTTACTTTTTTGAGTGGCTGTAAATGCCAAATTTCCCACATCAAACGCCGAGTTTTTGTGTTGATAAAACTCAACCCATGGGCGCAAATTGCCCATAATTTGGTCGATAATAATAAGTGCTTTTACCGTAATAGTATTACCCGATTGGGTATTAGTAGTATCAGTTGTGTTATTAGTTGTTGTAGGTGCCGGAGGTGTTTGGTTTTGGTTGGGAGTGTTGTTACAACTTGCCAAAATTGCTAGCAAACAAATAAAAGAAGTGATTTTTTTCATGATGTTATTGTGATGTGTTGATGTTGCGATGCGGTGATGTTGCGATGTTGCGATGTGGTAATGTTGCGAATAAAATAGGTCTGTATTTTGATGTCCAAATTGTCTAACAGCCCCTTGTAGCCCGTTCATCATCAGCCAAAAGCAATAAAATTGCCCATATTTAGCTATCTTAGCAAAAATAATGCCTTTTCATCGTGCAAAATTGCTACTTTTGCTCCGAAAAACAAAACAAACAAACTTTTTGTTTTGTTTGGGGCAGTAATATGCCCTATCTTTGCACAATTTATTACATACAACGTCAATATGTTAGACCTAAACGGTAAATCGATATTAGTAACGGGCGGAACAGGCTCGTTTGGCAAAAAGTTTGTCGAAATGACCTTTGCCCGTTTTCCACAAGTTAAGCGCTTAGTTGTTTACTCGCGCGATGAGTTAAAACAGTTCGAAATGTCGCAGCACTTTTCGGCACAGCGTTACCCGGCTATACGCTATTTTATTGGCGATATCAGAGATGGCGAGCGCTTTAAACGTGCCTGCGAAGGTATAGACATTATTATACATGCCGCAGCCCTAAAACAAGTGCCTGCCGCCGAGTATAACCCCATGGAGTGTATAAAAACCAATGTTATTGGTGCCGAAAACGTAATTAATGCCGCCTTAGACTCGGGCGTTAAACAAGTTGTGGCATTATCAACCGACAAAGCTGCTGCCCCTATTAACCTATACGGAGCCACCAAATTGTGCAGCGATAAATTGTTTGTGGCTGCCAACAACATGAAAGGCTCGCGCGATGTGCGTTTTTCGGTGGTCAGATACGGCAATGTTATTGGCTCGCGCGGGTCGGTGATACCCTTCTTTTTAGCCAAACGAAACGAAGGAACCCTACCCATTACACACCCCGACATGACGCGCTTTAACATATCGCTCGAAGAGGGTGTTGAACTAGTTATGTATGCCCTTGAACACCAATGGGGCGGCGAGTTGTACGTGCCTAAAATACCCTCGTATCGGATTACCGACGTGGCAACAGCTATTGCCCCACATTGCAAACAAGAAGTAGTAGGTATCAGACCCGGCGAAAAACTACACGAAGACCTTATCACCGAATCCGACTCGTTGAACACCGTTGAGTTAGACACCTGCTATGTGATATGCCCCGCTACCGCCCGCTGGACGCGCGAAGAGTATGCCGAAAAACGAAACGGAGCCTTAGTGCCCTTTGGCTTTACCTACAACTCGGGGCGCAACACCGAGTGGCTCACCATTGATGACTTACGCCAACAAATAGTAAAACACATAGACCCTACTTTTAGTTTATAACTTTTGAGGCATAAAAAACGTTTTAACACCTAGTTTTGGGCAGATATGGTATGAGGCTAAGGTTAAAATTGTGCTATTTTGTAAGTTAATCTTTATGTAAATTTATTTTTTGTTATGGATAAATTACTAAATTCAGTTGTTATAGACCGCCTTTTACAATATGGAACCACCATGATTGGAGGCATATTGGTACTGTTTGTTGGTTGGTATATTATTAGTTTAGGCGTAAAATCGTTTCGGCATTTTTTGCATAAACGCGAAATAGACCAAACATTGGTAACGCCAGCTACTGCCATTTTATCGACATTGCTAAAAATAGCCTTGTTTTTGGCTGTGGCATCTACGCTTGGTATACAAACCACCTCGTTTTTGGCAGTATTAAGTGCTGCGGGTTTAGCAGTAGGTTTGGCATTGCAGGGCAGCCTGTCTAATTTGGCAGGTGGTGCTTTGCTGTTGGTTTTGCGCCCCATTAAAGTAGGCGAATTTATTGACGCACAAGGCTCGCAGGGGTTTGTGCGCGAAATTAACCTATTCCAAACCCTTTTAGAAACCAACGATAAAGCATTTATCTATATACCAAATGGCGAGTTAGCCAATCATAAAATCATTAATTTATCGCGGTCGGGGGCATATAGGCTTAACATACCCTTGGGTGTGTCGTACAATGCCAACCTTGAACAAACCCGACAAGTGCTAATTAACGTAATGCTGCAAAACCCCTTAGTGCTACAAACCCCCGAACCTAAACTAGTAGTATCGGCTTTGGGCGATAGCAGCGTTAATTTACTGATGCGCCCTTGGTGCTATGCTGCTGATGCCAAACCCTTAGAGGTGCAATTGTTAGAGGCTGCCAAAATTGCCCTCGACGAAGCAGGTATCGAGATACCTTATCCACACCAAATTACTATCGAGCGAAAATTAAATTAAAGAGCTTGGTTTGATGATGATAAGTGCAAAAAAAAACAGCCACTCCATGAAGTTTGGAATGGCTGTTTTTTTGGGGATGGAAAGGCCTACGAAGGGGAAAGGAAAAGGGTTTTTTTTTTGTAGTTTTTTTTTTTTTTGTATACATCACCCAAAAATACCTAACTTTGAGCCAACAAAACCCTGCACTGCAAAATGATACCCATATACAACACCTCTTTATCGGCAGATGTTGACGCCCAACTGCCGCAGCATTATGCCCTACATCAAAAATATATAGCCAACCAGCTAATACCGCTAAACCTTGGGCAAATAAATGCTTTAACAGCTGCTGTTCAGTTGCTTTATCAACTATACACCTCGGCAACCGACCAAATTATTGCCGAGCAAAAATGGAAAGGTATTGATATGCCTTATAATATGCTTGATATAATAAATTTTACTTGGCAACACAAACACCAACATTTGCCCCTTTGTTTGCGTTTTGATTTGGCTGGCGGAGTGGCTAATTTGCCCATAAAACTGCTTGCCTGCCATGCCGACAACGAAGTATTTGACAGGCTATTTGAAGCCACTATTTTGCAAAATCATCACCTCAAAATCAATCAATTAGCCCAAAATGCACCCTTCGAAACGGCATTAGTAGCACAGCTAAGCCATTTGTTAGCTGCCAATCCACAAAAAAAGGCTACTTTGTTGCTAACCTACTTTGCCCACCAAAAACCTAGCACAGCCACGCGCAATACCCTAACAATGGTAGCTCAAAAAGCAGGCTTTGCCATAGAACACAAAGCAATAGAAGACGTAATTTTGTCGCCCACCGAAGGCATGGTGGTAGACGATGGTTGGGACAGGTACCGAAACTTTGATTTTTGCTGCCTGCTTGCCGATTGGGAAGACCTTGCCTTTGACCATTTACCGCTTTTAGATAGTATTGCTAACCTAATTTTGCATAAAAAAGTGGTGATGATAAACCCACCCTATACCATGTTGTGGCAATCGGTGGGGGTACAGCGCTATTTGTGGGAGTGGTATAAATTTAACGATTTACTATTGCCCACCACCTTACAACCGCCCGCCCGATATAGCAAATATATGGCTAAACCTATCTGGGGAGTAGAAGGCACGCACACCACCATTTTCGACGAAAAAGGCAAAGTGCTATTGTCTAACCACGAGGCTTATCCACCACATTCGTTAATTTATCAACCTTTACCATTATTGCCCACCGATTTGCAAGGCAATACCTATCGAACGGCGGTGTATTATGTGCCTAATAAAGCTTGCACCATTGGATTTAGACAAGGAAATTTGCTGCCTAACCCAAACGATAAATGGGTAGGAAGTTTTGTTAGCGAGCAATAGTTAAGGGTTTATTGATTGATTTATTATAGTAGTTATAGCATGTAATTTGGGGCATTGTATGGAGTGATTTTGATAAATTGGGGCAAATAGCCTTAATTTTGCGTAAAAAATTGCTTAACATAGCTGTTTTTGTGTCAAAAAAACATAATTTTGCATCGTTTAATAGTTCATTACTTTTCAAAGACACAAAATTTATGCAAACAATAAAGGCTTTTCTTAGCTCCATAATTATCTTTTTTTTGTTTTCGCTAGCTGCATCTGCCCAAAATGGCTCTTATTACGCCGATTCGTTGATGATAGCAACAAAGGGTTGTGCCTATGATGGACCCTCGCCTATGTCTATGCGGTTTAGGTTAGATAAAGATAATACATTACGGTATATCAGAGCACGTAGTTTTGAGTTGCTTCAGCGCCATTTGGCTGATGCAGCGTATTATTATGCCGATGCCGATGTTTTTTTAAGTATTGGCAATTTTTTTGACCCACAAAAACGACATGCGGTGTTGATTTATATTGCTGATGCCTTGGTAAATAGCGACAATGATTATAGGGTTAATGTTCATTTATTTGAATTATCGGAAAGAAACGAACCTACCGAAACTTTTTTTACCAAACACCTAAGCGGTTATTACGAGAATGTAGCGGTAGCTATACACGATTTTGACTTAGACGGACAACAAGAGTTGTTAGTGCATACCTCCGAGCCAGAATGGTACCATAACGACCGACCAATGAACGAATATTATCATGTATTTGAGTACAAAAACAATAGTTTGGCAATGGTAAAAGGGTTTGAAGATTATCCTAATCCAACTTATATTGCACCTAACTTATTTTATACGTATAGCAATTGTGGTTGTGGTGGCGATTGTTGGAACTCGTGGTTGTATCAACAAACCCCCGAAGGTTACGAGCAACAAGGGCTGGTAGAAAATGCTTGTACGGGCATTGTAAAAGGCTATAGGCTTGATGGTATAAAGCGGATACAAATAGCCGAGTCGTTGACGGACAATGGAACAGGCTCGGCGAAGGCTTTTTGGGGAGCTTTTATTGAGCGGTACGGGCTTGAGTATTAACGTATTATTTTGCAAATATTTTTTGTGAAGACAAAAAAGTATAGCTCGCACTTAACGAAGTGCGAGCTATTAACTTATACAAAATATAGTAGCGGGGACGGGAGTTGAACCCGTGACCTTTGGGTTATGAATCCAACGCTCTAACCAACTGAGCTACCCTGCCAAAATCTGGGTGCAAAGGTAAGTGTTTATTGAGTAATTACCAAGTTTTTGTCAAAAAAAAATGCTTAATGGGCATTAATTTTGGTTTTCGAGTGCAAAGGGCAGTTTTATGCTTAGTTGCGGGGTGTTATTGGGGGCAATATGGCTGCTTAGTGTGCCATTTAGTTGTTCTGTTAATTTTTTTATGTGTATATAGGGCATATTTACTTGTTCAATTGGCAATAAAATACACAATTGGGTATCTTCTGCTGTTCTATTTTCTTCTTCTAGATGTATCTTTATTTTATTGTTACTATGGTCTGCTTCGTGTAGTAATACAAAAAAAAGCTGACTTAACAAATGTACATTGCCTATTAAATTATTGGGCAATGTGCTATTAGTTTCTAAAAATACATGCACATTAGGGTTGTAAACTTTAAAGGCAGTAATAGCCATTTGTAGGGCATTGCTTGCCACAAACGTTTGGTTTGTAGTTGATTGTGGTTGCCATTGGGCAAAAAAAGGATTGTTGGTGTTTAGTTGTTGTTGGCTTAGTTGCACCCATTGGTTTAGCTCGCGCAAGTACATATTACCCACATATTCGTGTAGGTTTTGGGCAATGGTTTGTAATTTATTTAGGGTATTTTGGAGTGGCTTTTGGCAGTTTTCTTGATAATTATGTTCAAGCAGTTGAGTTTGCCTAAGTAGTTCCATTTGTGCGGCTTGTTGTAGTATTTGAGTTCGATTGGGTAAGCTACTTTTTTGCACTACCAATTCGTTTCGTTCTTGTTGAATTTCGCGCAGGTACCGTCGGTCGTCTTCAAAGCGGCTAAGTACCCAAACTATAAGTTCAGGTTGTGATACGCTACGGTAAAAGGTATTATCCAAAAACCAATCTGTTTGGTTATGGCTAAACTCAACACGCGGGAAATGGATTTCGCTTCCGTCGAGGGGCAAACTTAGCAAATGTTTTTTTAGGCTATCCAGAAACGGGAAGACCTCGAAAAGCGAATGTTGTTTTTCGTGGTATTCTGTTAGGTTAATAAACGTATTACACGACTCAACTGGCACGCCTTGTTGGTTAAACAACACAATTTGTAGGCTGCGCTGTGCGAAAGCTAATTTGTAATCATTAATTGACATTAATAATAGATTCTGCTAACTTTAAAAAAATATTTTCAACATTGGTGCCATCAAGTGCGCTGGCATAAAAATCGGCGGTAATGGGCAACATTTTTTTCATTTCGGCAAGTGTTGCTTCATCAAGCAAGTCTACCTTATTACCAACGGTAATAATGGGCACTTGCGGCAGTTTGTTTTTTATATACGTTAAGTCGTCGGTAATTTGTAAAAAACTATCGGGGCTTGTGGTATCAAACACATAAATAACGCCGCTACTACCCAAGTAATACGAGTCGGGTATGCGCGATTGTGTTTGTTCGCCGCCTACGTCCCATATAATCATGTTCATGCTTAGGTTATCTAGTTGCACCGTTTTTCGGTCAATGCGTACACCCAAAGTAGTTTGATAGGTAAACGCAAAACGCTGATAAACAAAACGACTTATAAGCGACGTTTTGCCTACACAAAATCTGCCCGATAATATTATTTTTTTGCTAACAGATTGCATAGTCGGAATGGTTGTTAATTTTTTATTATATTGTCGAAATCTTCTTTCAATCTAACCGAAAGGTCTTCGTATAAATGATTAGTTACATCGCTTATATCGCTTGGTATGTGTTGTTCGGCAAAGCTTACAAGGTGGTCTTCGAGTTGTTCTTTTTGGGTATTGTTCATAATACCCGATACCACCGAGGCAGCATAGTAACTATGAAAATTGGTGAGCATTACCTTATAAGAACCATACGAGATAGACTCTAAATCGTCGTCTTGTTCGTTTTTTTGTGCAAAAGCATCGCCAACAAAACTTTTTATGGCAGTTAACATACCAGCAATCATGTCTAAATCTATGGTGTTATTGCGCGAATAAGCTGCCAACAACAAGCCCGAATTGTGCTGAATAAAAAACACTTCTTCGAGCTTATACGAGATACTTTCGCGCAACAGCAATTCGCTTTTACTTACACCGCCAAACAAGCCTTTAATGCGGTTAATCCACCATTTGGGCGACAAGCCGCTTTCTAAACGAGCTCCAACATCATCCAAAAAAGTATCGAATTGTGTCCGCACATATTTGCGTATCATTTTACCTACAATGGGGTAAATGGCATCAACAAATTCGTCTTTCGAGTTTCTGATGCCTTGTTTTACAGTGTTGCGTATTTCGTAGCCAAAAAGCTGCGAAAAATTGCTTTTTATCTCCTGAATTTTTAGATTTAGCAGCGGGTCAAGGCGGTTGCCCAAGCGGTCGGGGTCTTCCCAGTTTTCGTGCAGCTCGTCTAGTAGCTTTTTTAGTTGGCTTATGTCACTCTTCGAATCTGTTACATCAAAATTAAGTTCGGCAAGTTCATCGCGCAGCCGTTGTACTGCATCGCGGTCGTTTGCTAGCAGCAGTTCTTGTAACTGTTCTAATGCCGAAATATTATTCATGGTATAAAACTGAAAGTTGTATTTTGATGGTGTTTTAACTTGAGCAAACAGTGTTAGTAACTAAATTGCAACAACAAAAATATTAGATAGACATTTTATTGCCAATTTCGATAAACATTTTACCCAATTGTACCTTATCTAATTTGGCGTTATCAAGTTTGCGCAATTCTTCTAGTACCTCCTCGTGATTTTTTTTAACAGCAAGCATCAATCGTTGCTCTAAATTATTCAACGATTCGTTTATTTGGCTTAATTGCTGCTGTAGTTGCTCGTCGGTATTTGCTTTGTTTTGTGCCACTAGGTCTTTTATGGCATTAAACTCGGCTTCGTATGCCTGCATATTGTTGCCAAACAATATGTCGCGTATAGCGGTTATCTGCGATGGATTATTGATATCTGCGTTCATGTGGTGCAAATTTAGTGTTAAATGGAGAATTTTAGGTAGAAAAATGAAAAAAAAGGAACCCTAACAACAAAAAAAGTGTTTTTAATGGCTATTTAAGACGCAAATGAGTTAATTTTGTGACCAAATTTAGTGCTAGCAGCCAATAAATATATTCTTTTGATAAAAAAAATAAATATAAAAACACTTCTTTGTAAAAAAAATGTTTCAAACTAAGGTTCTAACTGCATCAATTTTACTAAGCTGTTAAGTAATGTAGGATTTAATGCTTTAGTCAAAATAATGTCATAATTCACTAAACAAAAAGCGTACCGTATGCAACGAGATACCCCAATACTTGCCCATATCCGCAACGATTATCGCCAAGGCGAACTACTCGAAAAGCACTTGCCCACACAACCATTTGAGTTATTTGAGCAGTGGTTTGATGCTTTACTAAAATCAGAACCACACGAATCAACAGCTATGTTTTTAGCTACAGCTACACCCACAGGTCTGCCATCGTTGCGCACGGTGTTGCTAAAAGAGTACAGCCCAACAGAGGGTTTGGTGTTTTTTACCAATTATAGCAGCCGAAAAGGTAACGAGTTGGCACAAAATCCGCAGGCAGCATTGTTGTTTTATTGGGACAAACTAGAACAACAAATACGCATCGAAGGGCAAGTTGTGCCTTTATCCGACCAAAAATCGGACGATTACTTTGCACAACGCCCCAAAGATAGCCGTATTGGTGCTATTGCATCGCCACAAAGCCAAATAATACCCTCGCGCGAGGCACTCGAAGAGCGTTTTAATAACCTAAACTTATTTTACCAACAACACCCCGAACAACTAACGCGCCCCCAAAACTGGGGCGGGTATGCCTTGCAACCTACTTACTTTGAGTTTTGGCAAGGCAGAAGCAATCGCTTACACGACCGTATCACTTACACATTAAACGCCAACAACGAGTGGAAAATAGAACGCTTAGCTCCCTAAAATAAGTAACAAAAAAATGCCAATTCTAAGGTGTTAATTGTTGAAAAAAAATATGTTGATGCAAAAAAAAATTATACACAAAGCCAAGCCATTTATCAAGCCTAATTGTCATAATAAATCTATTGCTTTACACTTTATGCTAGATAATTTAATTATTTATAAGATTTTGGTCTTAGGCTTGGTTTGTTGTTGTTATCTAAGTTGCCGCAAAGATAGTTTTAATTTACAAGAAACCCAATTATCGGTTGGTTTAGGCTACGAAGAAGATGTTTTTTGGAAAACAATTTTTTGGGATACCGACACTGCTTGGGTTATTGGCGGGCAACAATACAATAAAAACACCTTATTGCGCAGCACCGATGGGGGCAACACATGGCAACCGATACCCGTTGATGCCAATAAAGCATTGTTTGACATGAAATGGATTGACCACCAGCGTGGGTTTATTAGCTCGTATGATTGTAAAGTATTGCGCACCCTTGATGCAGGTAATACTTGGCAATTATACCAAGGTGGTACCACCGACCGACCTTGGCAGGCTTTTAGGGGCATAGATTTTGCCAACGATACCTTGGGTATTATTGTTGGCGGTGCGGGCAACAGCAGCGGCGTTGCTTTTAGAACCACCAACGGCGGCGATACTTGGCAACAAATGCAAGGTTTTGATAACGAGCTGCGCGATGTGCAATTTGTTGACCAACAAACGGCTTTTGCTTGTGGATATGGCATTGTACTTAAAACCACCAATGGCGGCTTGTCGTGGTTTCCGTTGGACATTGACGGCGATTTTTTTGTTGCCCTACATTTTATTAATCCTACAACAGGCTGGCTAGTTGGCAACCAAGGAAGTATTATAAAAACCACCGACGGAGGTTATAGTTGGCAACGTTTGCGCAATGGCAACTCGGTGTTTAAACCTCGCTTACATTTTACCGATGTGCATTTTACCGATACCCAAAACGGTTATGTGTTGGGTAACAAGTTGCTGTGGCTAACCGCCGACGGAGGTAATACCTTTATACAACACCAACTAAACTGCGATACGCCTAACAGCATTGCTTTTAAAAACGAAAACGAAGCCTTAGTTGTAGGTACTGATGGATGTGTTTATAAGATACAAATTGGAGATTAACAAAACCACAGACTTGGGCAGTTAAACACTCAATTTGCTGTTAGGGTGTTTAAGTTAATTTTTGAAGCCTGCCATTTGTTGCCTTTAACCTGTTAGTTTGCAATTTGTATCTAAATAACTGATGTTACGCAGCCCATTTCAATAATTGGTTTTTGCTTTTCCCCGGCGTTAAGAAATGGGCTTGTAGCGTTAAGAAAGATATACTGTTTGAAGCACGCCACACCGAACCCAGCAATAAACCGATAAACAAGCTGTTTGGCGTGCAAGTTTATATCTTTGGGTGTTGCCTCCTTTTTCCGGCTTGTTGGTTACTTTTTGTCAAGAAAAAGTAACAAACTTTTAATGGGTGGGTAAATCAGTAAAGACAACAAAGTAGCAACAAATCCTGCACTTAATTAGGTAATATCCCTGCGTAACATGAGTAAATAATTAGCGGCTTTAAGCATTTTTAACAGACTGTTTGGTTATAGGAAGCAAAATAAGGCGTAACTTTGTGTATCAAATTGCTGATGTTAAGCTATCGTAGCTAAAATAACCCCAAGGCTATCTATAAAAAGCCAATGTTAAAAAAATGAAGAAGAAACAGATATATGCACTAATAGGTTTAATGAGCTTTGCTATGTTAGGTTTGGTAGTTTTGCAATACCAATGGATACGCAAAGCCATAGAGTTAAAAGAGCATCATTTTGAGATGAGTGTCACTGAATCGCTTAAACGTGCCGCCGACCGCATAGAACAAGCTGATGCTGCACAAACGGCTGCTAAATTTATATTAAATAAAATAGCTCCTACCACTACCGACTCATCCTTGGTGCAAGTACTTATGGAGTCGGCACATTTCAGAGAAACCCAATTTAGCCAACAAACTGCAGCTATTTGCCGCCGCCCTAACCCCAAAAGTACCAAAGGTACCACCAACAATGCCGCAGGGGTTAGCTATAGGTTAACACAAATAGAAGCGAGTAATACCGAAACAGACGAAAACAGTCCCTATTTGGGCGTAGAGTTTGGTACCGCCGATTCGGTTATTTTGGTTAACCAAGTAATGCCTAATAGCCCCGCAGCCGAGGCGGGTTTACAACCAAACGACATTATTACGGCTATCAACGACCAAGAAGTTTGGGATGCTAAAACACTTATCCAAATGTTAAAAGAATACGAAGTTGGTGAGGATATTAGCATTGCTTACCGCCGCCCTGCATCAAACGAACATTTACAACACATTGCACAAGCTACTTTGCAAGACCCTGGCATACAGCGAAATATATCGATGTATCAAAATTTGGCTATTAAAAACCTATTTGAGCGACAAGTAAACAAAGAAAGATTAGAAATACCTACCATAGACAGCATTTTAAACACTACACTAACCGATGCAGGTATTAACGAACCCTACCAATATGCTATAGTAAAAGGTAAAAAAATACTATACAATAGTACCGGAAAGATGAAAAAAATACCCGAAAGCTCTTTTAAGAAAAATATATTTACCAGCGATATAGCTAATACCTCGGCAGAGTTATGGGTGTATTTTCCTAATCAAAAATCGTATATTTGGCAATCATCGGGAATTATGTTGAGCTCATCGTTGTTTTTAAATTTAATTATTATTGGTATATTTGCCTATACAGTAAATACCATTATTCAGCAAAAAAAATTGTCGGACATAAAAACCGACTTTATTAACAACATGACACACGAACTAAAAACACCCATCTCTACAATTGGCTTGGCTGCCGAAATGCTCACCGACCGCTCGTTACAACGTACCGAAAAAAGTATATTGCGCTATGCTAATATGATAAGAGATGAAAATCAACGCTTGCAAAACCACGTAGAAAAAGTGCTACAGTTTGCTCGCTTAGAAAGCGGAAATATTAAACTCAACATACAAGAAATAGACGTACATGATTTGCTCGAAAATATTTTACCCAAAGTATCGCTACAAATAGAGCAACTACATGGCGAGCTGATTTATGAACCCAATGCTCAAAAATCTAATATACAAGGTGATGCCGAGCATATAACAAATGTAATATACAATTTGCTAGACAATGCAATCAAGTATTCACCCCATACGCCTAAAATTATTGTATCAACGCAATCATCAAACGATGGTTTAAAAATTTCGATACAAGACCATGGTATTGGTATGAGCAAAGATACTATCAATAAAATTTTTGAACAATTTTACCGCGTACCAACAGGCAATATACATAATGTAAAAGGTTTTGGTTTGGGTTTAAGCTACGTAAAACTAATGGCAGAGGCTCATCATGGCTCGATACAAGTGTTGAGTAAGTTGGATAAGGGCAGTACTTTTTCGCTTAACTTGCCCTTTGTGCAACCTACTAAAGTAAGTTAAATAAAAGCATCATAGACCTAAAAAGTCTATGATGCTTTTATTTGATGATTAAGGGTGTTTGTGTAGGGCATTTTTTAGGTTATAAAAATAATATTTTTAGAATACTATTTCATCGCCTAACGGCATAAATTAATTCATCGAGGTACTCACCGTTTTTAAACAAGGTTTTTTCTAGGCGTGCTTCAAGGGTAAATCCTGCTTTTTCTAATACCCTTTGCGAGGCTATATTGTTGCCAAACGGTCGGGCAAAAACACGAGTTATTTGGTAGGTGCTAAATGCAAAGTCAAGCATTTGTTGAATGGCTTTTGTTACAATGCCTTGCCCCCAAAATGGTTCGGCTAACCAGTAGCCTAGTTCGGCGTTTTTTTGGTGTATGTCGGTTTGTGGGTGTATGCCAATGCCGCCTATGGCTTGTCCATCTACATCAATTGCAAAAATGTGTATGGGTGTATCTTGGTTGGCATAGGCAATAAATGCTTCGCCATTTGCGGAGGTATATGGATGTGGAAAAGCGTTGGTCATGAATTTGGCGATATGAAAATTATTGGCGTATTGTACCAAGTTGTCCAAATCGTTGCTTGTCCATGGGCGGAGTGTGAAGTGCATTTTTTTAGTTTTTTAAAGATACTTACCGTGTTGTTTGGGTGATGCTTATGTGTGTAAGTAAAATTAATTTAATTAAAATATAACTCTTAATGAACGGGCAGGCGGTAAGGTAGCAGCCCGACTGCACTAACTGAAGAGCGGCGTGAAGTCCGCCAATTGCTAACCGTTAAGTTTGGGCAGGCAGAAAACCGCGACTATAAAGGATATAAATTAGGTATTGAGGCGGTGCCTATTTTTTCCCAAAAACTCTCTTTTGTTTAGTTATTTTTAATATGCTTTTACTATATAGTATGGGCAAAGCGTTTTTAAAAACACTAAATTCATTCTTCTATAAAAACCTCTTCGCCTGTAAAAAAGTGGGGATAATAGGTTTTTAGTTCGGTAATAAATAGGTCAAAAGGTAGGTCGTCGAATTCGCCGTGTTGGGTTAGGTACTCCATAAAAGGAGTACCAGTGTCGTTGTAAGGTTGTAAAATAGAGTCGGTTAGTCCATCAAAATCTAGTGCGGGTACGCCAAAGCGCTCGCAGAGGGTTTGGTTAAAAACGGGGGTGCATTTTACCCATTTACCGGCTACATATATTGACACATAACCATGAAAAACAAACACATCGGTTCGCAATTTTTCTACAAATTTGGGGGTAGCTAAATGGTTTCGCACATTGGCAAAACCTAAACGGGCAGGTATGCCCAACGACCTACATGCGGCTGCCATCACCATTGATTTTTCGATGCAATAGCCGCGCCCACGCGTAAGAGTTAGACTAGCTTTTATGTTATTGGGGTTTAGGTCAAGGGTATAGGGGTCGTACAATATGCCATCTCTAACGGCATAGTATAGGGCTATCACCTTATCTAATTGTGTAATGCAACCTTTGGTTGAAAGGTGGGCAAACTGGATGATGTGCAGGTGCTGACTGTCTATAAAACGGCTGGGCTGCAATGCAAGATTAATCATTTGATATGGATAATAAGAAATGAGGAACTAAAAATGACAATTTTTGAAAAAAAACGAAAATTAGGTAACAATTTATTGGGCTTAGGGTATTTATGTGGTGTAAGATAATCACTAACACTCAAAAATAATTAGCTATGAAAATGCTTCAATTAATTGCTTTATTTGTGTTGCTTTTGGTAGCATTTGCCAACACTATTTTTGCTCAAAACAATAATATTAACCCCAATATAGGCAATAATTTGCAAATAAACCCGCAGATTATTCAAAACTTGCAATTAATACCGTTGTATAAATGCAAATATACGGTACGTTTTACTATTAATACCAAATTGTACGAAGACGAGTCGAATATTGACAACCGCATAAAAAATAACCTAAAATTAGAGGCTTATCATTGCGGTACTTACAATGTTATTGGCTCGACAAGCAAGTTAATTAGCTATACCAAAAATGCTAGTGGCGTAGCTACAGTGGTGATGGAACTTAGTACTATTGAAGATAATTGCATTGATGTGAAAGCCTTTTTGGGTGCAGGTAGTCCATGTTATAAATGTGGTATCGAGTTCGATTCTACAACAAATACCCATAAAACTTGTTCTACATCGCCGCAAACTATTTATTTTATTGCCAAATTAGTGCATTATGGTGTTGGATTCTAAATAAACCATAAACCGTTTAAACAGCCCGATGCTTTTTTGCATTGGGCTGTTTTTTTTAAGTGCTGTTTGTTAATAGCCATTTTTAGTTTCCAATTGTTTAGCTGTTGTATTGCCGCTATGTAGTTTCGTTATTATCCAACTGTTTTTTTATTTGGATAACGATATTGATAGTTGTATCAAAATCTTCGGCAATTTCTTCGACAGATAATTTGCCGCGCTTTAAGGCTTTTTCTATGCCTCTACGTTTTTCTTTTTCGATACCTTTTTCTATGCCTTTTTCTATGCCTTTTTCTATGCCTTTTTCGATACCCCTCATTTCGGCGGCTTGTTCTCTACCTCGCTCGTCTTGTTCGCGCATGGCGGTGTAGTTGTAGGCATCTAGTTCTTCTTTTGTCCAGGTGTTTTTGTTGGCATCTTGGTAGGCTTCGGTTAGCCCTTCGTCGTTTAGGTTATTGGGTATCACATCTAGATTTTCTGCTTCTTTTATAAAGTACACCCATTTATCAATAATGGTGTCTAAATCGTCGGGTGTTTTTACAAACTTGGGTAGTTCTATGAAATAAAAGTTCATGTCTTTTATAACACGCTCGCCTGTTTCTACGTTGCAAACGGCATGGTGCGATAGGTAAGCGGTGCTGTTGGTAAAACGGAAATCGAAAATGCCGATAAAGATAACGGGTTTAAGTTCGGTGTATTTATCGCCGCTCACAATTTGCTGGCTGTACTCTTTGCTGGTATAGTATAGTAGGCGTTTGTCCATTGCGTTTACGTCGGCAACTTGCATTTCTACTATAAAGGTTTTGCCTTGTTTGTCGGTTGCTTTTACATCAATAATAGATGTTTTCATGTTGGGCAATATGGGCAGTTGATAGGGGTTGGCAATGCTTATGTCGGCAATGCGTTGGTTGCCTTGCAGGTTAATAACGGCATTGAGAAAAGAGATGAGGATTATCTTTTTTTTCTCGTTGCCAAAAATTTTGCGAAAGGCAATGTCGTTGGTAATATCTACAAATTGCATGGTGGTTATTTTTGAGGCAAAGTTACAAAAAAAGTGCTTTTTGTGTTTGTATGATAAGAACGTGAGAATGCATATTTAAAATCATTGTTTTTTAGGACAATAAATCTGCCACAAAAATACAACAAAAAAAAGACATTACCAAACTTTTAGCTTTGGTAATGTCTTTTTTACAAAAACTACGCGGTTGCATTATTTTTCAATAATCTTTCGCGATTAAACAAAAACAGAGGACAGGTAAATGCAAAGGCTATCAAAAAAGTAAATAATACATACGCCCATACATATTTCATTTTCAATCGTTTGCCTTCAACAATCATCCAAATTAAAATGGGTGTAGAGCTTATTAAAAAATCGGTAGTTAAAGAGCTTGACATAGGCGATACCATACCAGCAGCAAACATATTGGCAGGCGTAAATGGCACATCGGAGGTTAGCAAGTGTTGTATATTGTAGTACCACGGAACAAAAAAGCCCGCAATGGCACAAACAAGGTAAAAAAGCATAAGCGGACTGAGCTTTACTGGTTTCATATTTTTGTGTTTTATAGTTTAAAACATTTACTTAATACCTCTTCGTTTAGTTTTATTGATCTACTTTAACAAAACGCAATTGCTCGATAGTGCCATTTTTATCAAAAATTTGGCAAACATATACCGACGATGGGAGTGACCTAATATCTATAGCTGTTGTTATGCCTAAACTGTTTTGTTGTTTTAGTACCCTACCCGTTAAGTCAATTATTTGATAAGATAATTGCTCATAATTGGAACTGTTGTTATTTTTGAGGTATAAATAGCTGCTCGATGGATTGGGATACAACGCAAATGCTGCCTTACGAGGCGTTGCTGTGGATACGGCTGTAGCGTAAGGTTCAAAGTAGGCATCGAAACTAACCAATGCGGCATTTATTTCGTTTAAATAAACGGCATTTAGGGTATCGGCAATTAAAAAGTTGTTGCCCCAATGTGCAAAGTTGTAACCAGTTTCGGGCACTGCCTCTATTTTTACGGGTACGCCATTAAAGTATACCCCTTGCCAAGGGTAGGTACTGGGTGTAATGGTGCTTATGTGTATTTTACCAGCCCCTGCGGGGTGTACATCTAAGGTTAGGTCTACTTGGTTAGGTAACTCAAAATTTGCTTCGATGTGGTTTCTTACCTGTTCGGTTCGCTCTGTTAATTGTGTCTGAAATACTTGGTGATTATCGTAAAAAGCCTCCATCTGCCCTGTAATATTATTTGGGTCGCCCCAACGGGCATATTCGTTTTGCATTTCTATCACTGTTTGGTTAAAAAAACTGTTTTCGATGCCCAAAATGCGCTCGTTACGATAAGCCGTGTTCATCACATCGGCATATCGGTTAATAAAATAGTTTCTGAAACGCTCGTTTTGCAAACTTTGCAACCATACATTAATATACGGGTTTGCAGGGTCTTGCCCCAGCATATATTCAATATGGTCAAAGTAACAATCTGTCCAGGAGTTGGGTGCTAAGGCAAGTTCTTGGTCTATCAAACAAAAGCGCCATTTGTTGTTGCTGGTGTTAGAGCGGTATATTTTTATGTTGTTGCCGGGCCAGTCGGTATTGCCCGTCCACGATTGCCCGATAATATAATCGGTGTACCATTGTAGGTCAAAGTGCTTATCTGCCAAGTTCCAATAAGCGGTATCGGCGGGGTTTAGGTTGTTAAAGGTTTCGTAGTCGTCAAAAAAATCATCAACCGAACCTTCTACCGCTCGCAAAACACTACCGCCCCAAGCACTTAACGACAAAATATCTATCGAGTCGGCGTCAGCACCTTCGAGGGTTTTGAAATATTCGGTGTCAAATTTTTCGCGTAGTTCGTATAAACCAAAGTAGGCTCCGTTTATGTATACGGTAATGGGTCGCCATGCCGAGTAGTAGGTGTTTGTTTCGCCACACATTGCCTCTACTAAGCACGCATCTTTATAGGGTAATGTTAGATACTGATTACTGCCGTTTCGGAGATAAAAATTGCTATATTTGGTTCGGTTGGGGCGGTTAGGTATAATGGGGTACTCAATACTACCATCGCCCAATACGCCATTGTCTAACTCTATCCTAAACGAGTGTTGCGGATTAGAGCGACTGCCACCCCAGCCGCCATCTATTTGCATGCCTGCTTTTTGGGCAAATATCAGTTGTTGGGTCGAGTCGAAATACTCAACGTATGCCGCTTTTTGCCAATCGAGCCCCCAATTGTCGAAAATGCCATCGGGTCCATATAGGTTTGCGTTGTCGGTGGTGACTGCTAAAATGGGGGTTGTGTGCTGCACGCCCAACAAATACGAGGCTACGGCATTGGGGCTTGGCAAAATGGTGTCGGCAAAAGCCCTTGCTTTTAATACGCTCGAATAAAAAATGGGTATCGGCTCGCCCTCGTATAGGGTTGAACTGGTGCTTGGTTCGCTGCCGTCGGTGGTATAGTAAATGTTTGATGGTGCCGTGTTGGGGTTGCTAATAATAACTTCAATTGGCTGACTATACAAACCAGCCGGCACCGACAAAATGGGCGCTGTAAGATATGTGGAGTAAGGGATAGATAAATCGTTGGTTGCGGTTGGCGTGGCAGTTTCAAAAAGTACTATATTGTCAGATGCGTTGGGGAAACTACCGGTGCTGTTGTCTAAATCTTGGCAGCTTACAAATAAACTACTTAACAATTGTTGAGTAGGCGAATAAAGATAAATTCTTTCGCCCGACCTCGAAATTTTGAAATTGGTATGTTGGTTATTATTAGGGTCTGGATTCGAAGGTAGAGGATATTTCGTTGGTAGATACCATTTTTAGGCTAATCTCTATATAATCGTATACGGTGTTGGGGTCGGTGTCTGCTACATTAAAAGCAAGGCTCGAAATATCACCCGCTGTTATGCCTGCTGCATTTAGTTCTGATGCCAAAATAAGCATTTGATTTTTGGCTCCCCAATACCAATTGCCATAAGGTGCTGGATAATCGGTAGCCGAGTTTTGGACATTGCCAGAGCCTATCGTTAGTCCGTTTAGCTTCATGTTGGGTCGTAGGGCAACAGGTGTGCCATAATTAGCAAAGCATGCTGCCTCGCTACCATCTTGAAACGAAAAAGCCGAAGATAGAAATGGCGTGACACTTTGCCTAAAAACCGAGTTGCTGGTGTAGCCCGTTGAGCTATACGAGCAGGTACTAACCAATATGTTAGATACCCCATCCCAATAAAAAGGGGTATCAAATGGGTGGTTGTTCCAGCCTGTTGTTGGGTTATAGGTGCCGGTATTAACTACCGTTGTAAAACCAGAGATGGGTTTTCGGTCTTTTCCGCTACAAAAAATGGTTTTAAATTCGTTTGGCGGTAGTTTTACGTTTGGAAAAGTCCATTTTGTTGGTTCGGTTTCGTTGTCGCTTAGTGCATAATTGAGCAAACTAAGGGTGTCGGAGGTGGTGTTGTAAATTTCTATCCAGTCGGGATAGTCGCCATTTTCGTCGGGTATGGCATTGTAGTTTCGGTTGCTACCTTCGTTAATTACTATTTGTGCGTGTAAATAGTTACAGAAGGATAAAAAAAACAAAATAAGTAATTTTTTTGACATAAGATGCATTTTTCTTCGGATGATTTAGGTAGTTAGTTTGATGCCAATATTTGGGGTGTTTGGTATTGGGCTTGCTGTGCTTTGGGGGTGCCACCAACTAATCGAGTTAGGGAGTGCCAAGCATCACCCCCAAAAAAGACATATTCCGCGTCAAGCGGGGCTGGTGCAATTGGTTTTTGGGCTAGCTTAGACGATGGTATAATATTTTGGGCGATAAAAGTTTGCTTGTCTTTCGGATTGCTTGTAAAACAATATCAGATGGTATGGGTTGCAAAAGTAGTATAAAAGCAACAGAGTATCAAACTTTTGTGTTGCTTGAAGATATATTTTGATAAATATTTATTGTTTGATTAGGTATAATTTGCAAAAAAAATAGCTAATCTAAAAACCTTTTTGGCAGATAATTGTTTAGAGTTACAAATTTTATTCAGTAAATTAAGGCATAAATATTGAAAATCGTTGTTTTATTAGGCAGTATACGCATAGGCAGACACACACACAAAGCCGCCGAGTACTTAAGTTGGTGCTTAAATGAGCACCCAAGCATAACACAGGTAGACCTTTGGGATTTGGCAAGCCACCCGCTACCCATGATGGAAACGCCAATTAAGCCAAATATGGAGTTAGGAAAACGCTTCCCACAAACTAAGCCAGTTACTAACCGCAAGCCGATGGCATAGTGTTGGTATCGCCAGACCACGGTAGTTATGCGGGGTGCTTAAAAATGCCCTTGATTACTGGGCACCGAGTTTAAGCTCAAACCCGTAGAGGTAGCCGTTACGGGTAGTGGTAAAATGGGGGCATTAACGCATCGGTCAAATGCAGCATTTGGTACTTTCGATGGGTTGCTTTGCAATGCCACAAAAACTATTGGTACCATTTGTAGATACTGCTTTTGACGACAATGGACAACCCAAAGAAAATACCCTAAAAAACAGTTTCGATAAATTTGTTACCGAAATGATTTGGCTTACCGAAGCCATTACCAATCAAAAAAACAACCAACAATAAGTATTTAATCTTTTATTGTCTGCAAATTTGGCAAATCTTGGCCTTTTTGGGATAAATGAAACGTTTCTGCCATTTGGGGCGTATAAAACAGCATTAGCTGTGATAGATAGCCCCAAAACTAAACTTTCGGTTAAATTACACATTTATTTGTGGTAACATAATAAAAATTTTTCGTAAAATCCAGTGACCTAAAATTAATTTTAAGTTAGTTGTTTTTTTCTGAAAGTACACTGAAAAAATTAGCTGGTTACAAATTTTATTTTTACAAACTAGTGCATATCGTGTATATCGATTGCCTACTATACAAAAAAAAAAACATTTTGGAAGCCAAAAAAGATACAAAATTCAAAATAAGCGTTACCTTTGCCCCACCTAAAGAAGCAATTCAAAACCAGCTAAATCTAAGGCTCTATCAACTACCATAGCGGCTAACTCCTCGAAAGATTGAGGACGGCTGTAAAACGAAGGAGACGCTGGACAAATATTGCCACCCGCTTCGGTCAACATTTCATGTTGTTTAAATGTATGAGGCTGTACGGGTATCCCTTACCATCAAAATCAACTTTCGTCGCTCATAAGTATTACATCTGCCGCTCAGGTAATTAAGTCGTCCAGATGCCATGCGTAATTCTGCTTAGTGTTCCCATAGAACAAGGGCAAACAACATAACATTGTATTTGGCAGACCCGATGCAAAGGAGCAAAAAAATCGCCTTTGGCATAAAATTTGAAAGGATACTGCTCGTAACTATTGTTGCCTAGCTCGTAAGCCCAAACATCTTTGGCATTGTTCGACCTATAACCACCTACCGAGTCTATTTGCTCTTCGAGTAATAATAGTTTTATCAATTAAAACCTTTGTGTAAATCAAGCCACTTGTCAGTTTACAGCTACTACTAATTTGTGCTTCATTACTTTGTTTTTAACTTTTTCAAAAGAAACAGGATATCTTATCGGTGCTTTCAAAAAAAGCCCATACCTTGCAGCCGTTCAGATACTTTACTACAATAAGATTGTTTTTATTTTTCTAAACTTTTGCAATACCAAATCTAAACTTTTAAACTAACACGCATCAGCTATGAGTAAATTTTTCGTAATTATGCTCTGTTTGCTGCATTACCCTTATGTCATTCGCCCTGACTAATGGTGACCAGCCAACAACTAACAATGGAGATACACAAATTCACTGGCTTACTTTTGACGAAGCTGTAAAGAAAAACCAGAGGCTCCTAAAAAGTAATCGTTGATTTGTACACTCCGGGTTGGTACCTTAGGTGTACCAAAATGGATAAAGCAACTTTTCAGCACCCGGCTATTGCCAAATATATCAACGATAACTTCTATGCTGTGAAGTTAGATGCAGAAATGCGCAATACCATTCATTTCAAAAACAACGACTACGTTTATCGTTCAGGTGAAGGTAAAGAAGGTGTTAATGAAATAGCCGTGTTTTTAACACGTGGTAAATTAAATTACCCCTCTGTAGTTTTTAGACGAAGCAATGAGCAATCCACAGCCAATAGCTGGATTACAAGGCCTATTCGTATGGATAAACTGCTAAAATATTTTGGTGAAAACCACTACCGTCGCGTAGATTGGGGGTTGTTTAACCAAGTATCAAATCTCCTTTGGAAACTACCTTCAAAACGAACAACTAAAACCTCGTTTTGTTCAAAAAGACACTTTCATTATCACACTCACTAAAGACACGAGGTAGTAAATTTTTACCGAAGCGTATTTTTGATAGAAATAACATTAGCCCTCAACTAATTAATTTAAAGCATTAATGCCTGAAAATCAGTTGATTATATAGGGTTGAAAAAAATTTCTACAAAGAGATGCAAAGTTAAAAAAAGCGCTACCTTTGCACCGCGTTTTTAAAAGGTAATGTCAAGGTTTTGTAAGGTTTTTAAAATTCTTAGAATTGTGACATTTTACAGACTATTGTGTCTTATTTTAAAACGCCAGAAACTTAGGATATAACATCCTTACATTTCTCTTTATTGGGCTATTATTGTTTAACATTTTATTAAAAAATTATCAAGCATTATGAGAACTTTCAAAGGTTTACTCTTGGTATTAGGTTTTGCAGCAGTTAATACTGCCACAGTTTTGCACAAGGCGATGATTTGCCACCAAATCCAGTAGCTGGCAAATGCTACGCAAAGTGTTTGGCTCCTGATCAGTACGAAACAGTTACTGACCAAATCTTGCTAAAAGAAGCTTCTTCTCGCATCGAAATCGTTCCTGCTGTATATGAAACAGCAACCGAACAAATCTTAGTGAAAGAAGGCTTCAAAAGTGTTGAAATCGTTCCTGCTACTTTTACCACTCAAACAGAAGAATTATGGTGAAAGAAGCTTCTAAACGCCTAAACTATGTTCACCTGTTTATGGGAAACAGTAAGCGAGCAAATGTTAATTTCTCCAACTACTACTAAATGGACAAAAGGCCGTGCCGACAGAAGCTGTTTGAACGAAGACCAGAAAAATGTAAAAGTATGGTGTTTGAGCGAAGTACCTGCTCAATACAAAACCGTTACTAAACAAGTGTTGCGTACTCCTGCTTCTACTACTGGGAAGTGCCAATTCAGCGGAATACAAAACTATCAGCAAAGCTGTAGTACAAACTCCTGCAAACACCCGCGAACGCGAAAGTGCCAGCAGAATACCGTACTATCACCAAACAAGTATTGCGTACTCCTGCTTCTACTCCGCGAAGTAGAAATTCCAGCAGAATACAGCACTATCTCCTAGCAAAAAATTAGTTAAAGCCGGTGGCTTTACTGACTTGGGTTGATAATGTGCAGATCTAAAGTTACTAGCGGTAAAATCTCTCAAATTCAATCTGCTCTTCGCTAAAGGGTTACGGCCAGGTTCAACAGATAACGTATTAGGAGCTAAAACTCGCGAAGCTTTAACAAAATTCAAAAGGCAACAACTTGCCAGTTGGTAATCTTAACGTAGAAACTATGCGTGCATTAGGCGTTGAATAATCAACCTATTGAACATACAAAAAAACCTCAACCTTTTTAAGGTTGGAGGTTTTAATGTAAATACATGCTACTTTTAAAATATAAAACAAAAACGCCAAACCAAATGGTTCGGCGTTTTTTAATAAATAAATGATTAAACTGCTCCAGTAATGCAATAATTGCTCATCAATTTCCAGTTACCGAAATGGCATTAATGGGTTTCTTCACAAACACACTCGCCATCTACAATCAATAGCACTTGTGGTGATTGATGCTCTACCTCAAAAAATCAACTACCCGATTAGAGACACTTCTATTCCTTAGCAAATCTAAATAATAGGGCTCTAAAATAGCAGCATCAAAGTTCCATTAGCTCAAACGCGATTTGGCAGTTGTGCTGATAGAGCAACGCGTACTATGTTTAAAAATTAAACAAGGTACGGTTTTCGACCTTTCCATTATTTGCTCAACCCCTTGCTCCGTATTTAAAGCAATCCAGTTTGTCTCATTAACAAATATTTTCGGCAGATTCTTCTACCTGGTGATATACTTCCGGACAACTGGTGACCTCTGTGACACGAACTAAAAAGTAACAGCAATGCCCGTTACTACTACAGTAACCAAAAGCTAATTGTTTAGCAAAAGCGATAAACCTCATGATTATTATTTTTTTTGTGAAATAGTTTGATAGTTGCTTATGTTTAGACAGTAAAAAGACAAAAAGGTTCACAATCTTTCAAATAAAAACGCACAATTTTGCATTTTATTGTGTAAAAATGACTAAATTTATTAAAACGTCGAAGCATATTCATTTTATTGCCATTGGCGGCGTAATGCACCAATTGGCTATTTGTTTACAACAACAAGGCTGGATAGTAACTGGCTCGGACGATAAATTTTGAACCCGCACGTACCAATCTTCAAAAAAAAACGGATTGTTACCTGCCAACGAAGGCTGGTTCCCCAAAAATCACCCCGCAACTCGATGCGGTTATTGTAGGCATGCACGCCAAACCGCAACCTCGAACTGGTCAAGGCAAAGGCGTTGCATTCCCCATCCACTCGTATCCTCAATACATCCTGACATGCCCGCAATAAAACCCATATTATAATAGGTGGTAGCCATGGCAAGCCACCGTCACCTCTATGATTATGCACGTATTGCGGTATTATAATTTCGATTTCGACTATTTGGTAGGAACCAAATTAGCCGATTTTGACTCGGCTGTCGGCTAACTACCAGACACTCTCTCATCATTGTCGAGGCGACAGATACCTCCTTCGCGACTCACGCCCCAGCAAATTTTATTTCCCATCAATATAGCACTACTTGCAGGTATCATGTGGATCATATCAACATTTTCCCTGCTTTCGGTGTTATTTAGACCGGTTCATTGTCTCTGCAAAGTATGCCACAAATGCCACCCTTATTTATAATACCGAGGACCCTATTGTAACATAACTAGCCTCAGAAACAACATGTTTGCATCAAATACCATACCCGACACTGCCATTCAAAGTAACTCAAAACACTATCTTTTGTTAACCAATCAAAAGGTAACGTTCAGTTGCAGGGTGTTTGGCAAAACATAACCTACAAAATTTGGCGGGTGCTGCATGTTGGTGTGTCAACAATTGGGTAATACCAATCAACAATTTTATCGAGCTATACAAACCTTTTTAAGAGGCACTTGTAACTTAGAAGTTCCTGCTCAAAACTGATGCATTCGCGTCTTTGAAAGATTTTGCCCATGTCCCATCTAGGTAAAAACCACCACCAATGTAGTAAGTATCACCCAACACGCCATTTGATAGCCTGTTTGGAGCTACACACCATGAGACTTAAACAAAGATTTTTACAATACCGATACCTTGCAAGCCGCCGACCAAGCCATCGTGTTTTCTGATGAACATACCTTTGCCTCATAAACAACTGCCCATCATAACCCTCAACAGCGAGGTGCAACAAGGCTTCGACCGCCCCGACCTGCTCGTTTTTACCCCGATGTCCTCTCAACCACTTAAGCAACCTTAATTACCAATACACCGTTGTTACTCATGAGTTCGGGCAACTTTGGAGGCGTTGACCTGAAACATGTTGACCAATAAGTTACAATGATGTTTTAATCAATACCAAATCAAAATACTAACAGCATTCAATATTCAAACAGCTTGCTTCTGCTCCGCTTGACGCGGTAAATGTCTCTTTTGGGGTGATGATTGGCATACCTAAGTTGACTAGTAGTGCTTGCCCAGTGTGTCTTGAAGTTTTAGACTAGTTCAGAACATGCTGTCTTTCTGAAGGAGGCAATTCCTGCTAAGATTTGTAACTTTTCTTCAGTTAGGACTACCAGAAACTAAGCAGACTAACCAAACTGTTATGAATGGTGCTTACCTTTCAAGGGTTGGTACTGAGCGACCATGGCGGTATGAATGTAAGAGTTGAACGAAAAGTAGTCGCTGGTGAAATATCGAGACCACTAAACCATACTACAACAATTTCTTGGGGAGATTGTGATGACTATTGTAAAGCGAAACTTAGGGTTGCAGCCAATGGGATAGGCGGTATATAGGCGGCAAGACTTGCATTTAGGTAGACTAGGAACAAGGAGAACCTAAGTTGAGGTTGCTAAAGAGAACGGCACAAGTAAAAAGAACTTACAAGGCTTATTATCAATACTCAACATTAGGGGCGGATGCACCCGTTAGTGGCGTTAAATTGCTGTAATGGCAATGGAGCAAGGGGTTGCAGTCAGTTGGTTTAACATAACGACAACCTTCGGGAAAGAAGTATTATGGGAAGAACAAAGAATGATAACCTTGGTGAATACCGTGCCGTTACGCAGAACGAGTTAGGAGAAGCGTGTGAAAGGTAAAACACAATCAAGGGCAGTGGCGGCGTAGATAAGCTTAACTTTGATGACCTAGAACGACTTAGACAATCACTTGGCCTAGGTTATGGAACAGGCATCATCGAAGCGGCTATAATGCAAAGTACAGTATTAGCACGCGAAATACCCAAGTTAGATGGCTTAAGACGCAAACTCGGCATGCCAACCATATTGGATCACGTGTAGCCCAACAAGTGTTAAAAGTTCACTTGAACCTAAATTAGGGGTGTCTTTCGTGCTCATATCTATGGCGTTGGACCGTACGGACTTCACCAAGGCGTTGACCGGCGCGAGAACAATGCTTTGGCAAGTCGTGGGTAATTGACCTTGACTATAAAGGTTATTTGACAACATACCACGACAAGATGTTACAATGTTTAATGCATCTCCTTTTAAAATGGATGATGATGTACATAGAAAGACGGACAAAAAAGCACCCGATGCAAAAGCGGACAGCGGCCTAACAAAACGAGACAACGGTACTCAGGCAAAAGGCGTAATGAGTCCGTTATTAGCCAACCTACTCATTTGCAGTATAGTTTCGACAAGTGGATGGGACAAAAACACCTACAAGTGGAATTTGGGCGATATGCAGACGAAACAATCATAAAGTGCATTTATAAACGGAAGAAACCAAACAAAAGTCTGCTAAAACAAATAACCCAACGATTAGAGGGCATGTGGATTAACTTGCTTCCACATCCCGAAGACGAAGATAGTAAAATTGCAAAAGCAAGGGCAAACAAGCAAACCAGTGACGCGCATTTACGTTCTTGGGTTACGCATATCGCAGACCAAAGGTAATGACAAGATTACGGACTGAGACAAGTTTCACACCTGCTATAAGTACAAAAGCAGAGAAAATATTGTCCAGAAGTTTAGCTCTATTGGTGCAGAAAATACCAACATACCCTCACTAAGACGAATTTTAATAACAGCAAATAAGGCAATAAAAGGCTGGATGAATTATTATGGGCATCAAAAAAAGTCCGCTTTATCAAAAGTATGCAGAGCCATAAACAGCCGAATAGGTATATGGATTATGAAGAAATTGAAAAAGGTTAAAGAAATGGAACTCCAAGCAAGGACAGAGCTCAAAGAAATTTACGTCAACCTCCCTAAACTATTTGCACATGGGCATACAGTTTAAACTCAATTAAATCATTAACCGACAAGA
>JADKCK010000100.1 GCA_016718845.1 Sphingobacteriales bacterium | reverse complement strand
AGTTTTAGACGAGTTCTAAAACATGCTGTATTTCTGATGAAGAGGCAATTCCTGTAAGAATTGTGGTTCTTCGGTTAGGACTGAAACTAAGCAGACTAACCAAACTGTTATGGTGGTGCTTACCTTTCAAGGGTTGGTACTGAGCGACCATAGCGGTATGAATGTAAGAGTTGAACGAAAGTGAATCGCTGGTGAAAGTATCGAGACCACTAAACCCTGTCAAAAGCAATTTCTTGGGGGAGATTGTGATGACTATTGAAGCTAGAACTTAGTTGCTGTTAATAGGATAGGCGGTATATAGGCGGCAAGACTTACATTTAGGCAGAATACGGAACAAGAGAACCTAAGTTGAGGTGCTAAGAGAACGGCACAAGTAAAAGAACTTACAAGGCTTATTATCAATACTCAACATTAGGGGCGGATGCACCCGTAGTAGCGTTGAAGTTGCTGTAATGGCAATGGAGCAAAGGGGTGCAGTCGGTTAGTTTTAACATAACAAACAACCTTCGGGAAAGAAGTATTATGGAAGAACAAAGTGTATTTAACGGTAGAACCGTACCCGTTACGCAAGAACAAGTTAGGAAAGCGTATGAAAAGGTAAAACAATCAAAGGGCAGTGGCGGCGTAGATAAGCTAAACTTTGATGACCTAGAACAAAACTTAGACAATCACTTGTATAAGTTATGGAACAGGCTATCATCGGGCAGCTATATGCCAAGTGCAGTATTAGCACGCGAAATACCCAAGTTAGATGGCACAAGACGCAAACTCGGCATACCAACCATATTGGATCGTGTAGCCCAACAAGTAGTAAAAGTTCTACTTGAACCTAAATTAGAGGGTGTCTTTCATGCTCATAGCTATGGATATAGACCGTACAAGGACGCACACCAAGCCATTGACCGCTGCCGAGAACAATGCTTTGGCAAGTCGTGGGTAATTGACCTTGACATAAAAGGTTATTTTGACAACATACCCCACGACAAGATGTTACAATGTTTAATGCATCTCAACACCCCAAAATGGATGATGATGTACATAGAAAGATGGCTAAAAGCACCGATGCAAGAAGCAGACGGCAGCCTAACAAAACGAGACAGCGGTACTCCACAAGGAGGCGTAATAAGTCCGTTATTAGCCAACCTATATTTACATTATAGTTTCGACAAGTGGATGGAACTAAAACACCCACAAGTGGAATTTGAGCGATATGCAGACGACATTATAGTACATTGCCAAGCAGAAGAGCAAACCAAAAGTCTGCTAAAACAAATAGCCCAACGATTAGAGGCATGTGGATTAACGCTACATCCCGAAAAGACGAAGATAGTAAATTGCAAAAGCAAAGGCAAGCAAAACGAAACCAATGCAACAGCATTTACATTCTTGGGTTACACTTATCGCAGACGCAAGGTAATGACAAGATACGGACTGAGACAAAGTTTCACACCTGCTATAAGTACAAAAGCAGAGAAAAATATTGTCAGGAAGTTCAACTCATTAGTGCAGAAAATACCAACACATACCTCACTAAACGAATTTGCAATAACAGCAAATAAGGCAATAAAAGGCTGGATGAATTATTATGGGCATCAAACAAAGTCCGCCTTATCAAAAGTATGCAGAGCCATAAACAGCCGAATAGGTATATGGATTATGAAGAAATTGAAAAAGGTTAAAAGCCGACTCCAAGCAAGGACGAAGCTCAAAGAAATTTACGCCAACCTCCCTAAACTATTTGCACACTGGGCATACGGATTTAAACTCAATTAAATCATTAACCGACAAGAGCCGTATGAAGCGAGAGTTTCAAGTACGGTTCTGTGAGAGGGTAGGCAGCAATGCCCGCTCTACTTGACAAGCAAAGACAGCCGAGTAGCACATTACTGTTTTTTAAGCACATATCTTACCTGTACGCTGTACATAAACTGTGCAACAGGCTCGATAACTTTGGGGTTTATAACGGCATCAAAATCGTTGTTAGCCATTTTTTCGTAGTAAATAGTCTGCGATTTTGGGGCATTAACCACCGCCCCTTTTTTTGCAGCCGACAACGACGGGCTGTTATACGCCGTATAGGTTTTGTATCGCTCGGCAGGATACAAGCTGCGGCTATCTTCTGCCACCAATTGATAATCGTTGCGGTCAAACTTGACACCTAATTTGCGGTAGCTTTCTGTTTTTTTATTGATGATACGCACTGCCGTAGCCCGCAAAGTATCGTAAACAGCCTCTATGTTATCCACCACATAATCTACCTTTACCACATCGTAGATTTCTTGTTGGGCGGCGGCGGTCAAAATTTCGGCTAACTGCTCGAGCGAGCATAGTTGATGTGTATGTTCTTTTGCTCAAAACCGCGAATTTCGTTGTAAGTTCTACAAACAGTTTCTTTTCTACCTCGTACTCAAACACAGGCACCTGCGAAATGAAATCAACATTTACGTTTTGGGCATTAATACCTAAACCCTTTAGGTTTTGGTAAATTGTTGCAAACGCTCGTTGAGCAAAGCATTGCACTGCTCCAAAGTTTCGGCGACCTGCGATGTACCAATAATTAGTAAACAACTAAGTGGCTAGATTCATCAGCACATCTGCCGATAAAAGCATCACTGTATCACTTACAAACACCGCGCGGGGCATTTGTGTGGTGGTATTGTACGAGGTAGTGTTGCTATAAACCGCATTGCCCGCCACCTGACCATATAACACCCCAGACATACTGGATAACAAACAAAATAGCACTAATTTTTCATTTTGAAACATTTTTAAGTGATGATAAGCACAGAAAACAAATTTAACTGTAATTTTGTGGTACAAAGTTAGGCAAAAATAAGCTATCTTTGCATCATAAAACCCTGTTCAGTTAAAAATAAACTATCTTATGGCAAAGGCAAAAGCAAATAAACCGTTTAAAGACTGGACTTACGAAGAAGTAGGCGATACATTTGGACTCAAACGCCTATTCCAGCATCCACTTTTTGATAGTTTTGAAAAGATGAAATTACCTACAAATCATCCGAAACGACCAGCGTTGGAGGATATGAGACAATTTGCTTTTGAATCTATCGACTCGTGGAACGAAGATGAGTACAAATTTATGTTTATCGGAACGTTTATTGGTTTGGTCAACTTCGTAACCCCAACTACAAATCGTTTACGCAACGCCCCATGAGCGTTAAATACAACAACGACCAAAACAACCGATGGCTTGGTAGATTTTATGTTGGCTAAGGGTATCCAAACACCTAAAAAACCACACTTCTTTTGCACGAATACAAACCCGAAAACGCCGCGATAACGACCCACTCGGACAACTGCTAATTGCTATGGTTGCCGCCCAAAAACTTAACCTCGACGACAAACCCATCTACGGCATTTATGTTAATGGCAGAAACTGGTTTTTTGTGGCACCTGAAGGCAACCAATATGCCGTTAGCAACCCCTATGTAATAACTACCGATGACATCTTTGACCTCTACGCTGTACTACTCTATTTTAAACAACTAATGGACGAACTTTACACACAAATTTAACAACAAACCAATATTATGGCTAAAGCAAAAGCAAATAAACCGTTTAAAGATTGGGAAGCCGAAGAAGTAGAACTTACTTTTGGTATCAATCGGTTACATAGTATGCCTTTATAGACAACCTAAAAACATAAAACTACCCGGAAAATCATCCCAAACAAGGCAATATTAGAAGATTACCGATTAGAAGCCTTTGATTTAGTCGACTCGTGGAACGAAGACGAGTACAAATTTATGTTCATTAGCCCTTTCTTTAAGTTGGTTAACCTTAAAAGTGCTAACTACAAAGTATTTACCCAACGCCCCATGAGCGTTAAATACAACAACGACCAAAAAACAAGCGATGGCTTAGTAGATTTTATGTTAGCAAAAGGCAAGACAAATACCCCGGAAAACTACACTTCTTTTACACGAATACAAACCCGAAAAAACGCCGCGATAACGACCCACTCGGACAACTGCTAATTGCTATGGTTGCCGCACAAAAACTTAACCTCGACGACAAAACCCATCTACGGTATTTATGTTAATGGTAGAAACTGGTTTTTTGTGGCACTCGAAGCTAACCAATATGCCGTTAGCAACCCCATGTAATAACTACCGATGACATCTTTGACCTCTACGCCGTACTACTCTATTTTAAACAACTAATGGACGAACTTTATCAAACCATTTAAACCTAAAAAACAAGCCATTTCTTACAAACAGAAGTGGCTTTTGCTTTTTTATACCCACAAAAACACTTTTTAGGCACTATCAATAAAAATGTGCCAATTTAGCTCATAATCTCAGCTAAATGCCCTATTTTCGCTCCTCAAAACACCACCTTTCGCGTTTCGCGTTCGGCTACGCTCAACGTGACGATTAACACTTCAACAGTACAGACGTAGCACTGCTACGTCTCTACAATCAAAACATCACCACTTCGCCGCATCAAAACATCACCACTTCGCCGCATCAAAACATCACCACATCTTAACATCACCACATCTTAACATCACAACATCGCAATATCACTACATCTTAACATCACAACATCGAAACAACCACCATTTATGCGTTCATACTTATTTACCCTTGTTTTGTTTCTTTTTCGGCAGGTGTTTATGCCCAAAACTGTGCCGAGCCGTTGTTTACGACAACTCGGGCAGTATGCAAACGAGGCTGGCAATGCGAAGGCATCAACTATGCCCTATAACCAATGGTGGGCTTGTTGCACCACTAGAAGACGAACTATCGGTGTTTAAAATGGAGCCACCCGTTGGAACAGACATCAATCTTAACCAAAAAAAATCGTCTATCGCTGCCATTACCCAAAGCTACGATTGCTCGGCGCGTAAAACACCTTTTTTTGCAGCTCCTAACCACCGCCAGCAACAAATTGGCTGCCAGCAATAAAAAGTTTAAATGGTTGATAGTGTTGTCGGACGGCGATATTACTGACACCAACTTTGAGCAAGCAAAGAGGGTAGCAATATCCGCAATTTTGTGGAAACAACCGGCGGAAGGGTGATATTTTGAACGTAAATACCATAGAAAGCAAACTTGACCGATACCTAGATAACAGCAATACGCCCAATAATACGCTTTAGCACACAAGGCAACTTGACCAAATTATTAAAACCATGGAGGAAATTGCGGGTAATGTAATGACCCTATCAAAAGGTGGCGTAAAGGCACAAGCACAAGGCACAAAATAACCATCAACACGCCCGTGCCACTTAAAAATGATTGTGTTGGCACAAGATGCCCGCAAAATGCCGAACTGCCCAACCTAATAAAAGCCAACTTAAACGGTACCAGCTTGTTTATCGAAGAACCCTACAAAGCCCAAAAACTAAAAAGCACCGATTACCAAATGACGGGCATTGTTACCCACGTAAAATCGGGGAAAGGCGAAGGGAGTGATACCCAAAGGCGAGCTAACTTTGTTGTTCGATAAAAGTGTTGATGTAAGCAAAATTAAGTTTCTGCCCGAAGTAGCCGCCAAACTCGATGTGCAAATTAAAGGCAGCTTTAAAGCCGAAACAGGTAATACCTACACCGTTTGCGATACCGTAAAAAACATTACTATTGTCGCCAAACTGCTAGACCTAAACAATAAACCCCTCGACGAGGCGGTACTTAAGGGCAGCGAGGTGCGCTTTGTTGACGAAAACACCAAAAAAACCATCGCCCTGCGATATAACCCTTCTAGCGCCGACTTCTCGGCATCGATACCCCTAAACAGCAAACGTATTACGGTGTCGGCATCTGCCGAGTATCAGGGATACTTTAACTACTAAAGAGTATCTTTGTGGTGCAAAAAGAGTTTTGCCCCACTCCTACCGCCTTTATCGAGGCATCGAAAAACACTGCACGCCAAAGTTACCGACATGCAGCACGCCGAAACCATAACCGTAATACCCAAAATTAAAGTGGGCGACTTGCCCCCAAGAGCCGCCACCCCCGAAGAACTAAAAGACTTGTACTTCGAAAAACTAAACGATACCAACATTGGTATTGACGTAACAGAAACCGACGGCAAAATGATTATCCGACCAAGCACCTTTATCTGCGCTTGTTTTACCAAAACCGGAACCGACAAACTAACTCTTGCCCTAAAATCAAAAAACAAAAACATTACCGTTGATGCCAACAACAAAATAGACATACAAGTAACCATAGACGACGATAGCTTTTGGGCTAAATGCGGAACTATTATCCTAACCACACTCGCCATCTTGTTTTTGTTGTGGTACTTGTTTGGCATCTACAAAAAACCCCGCTTTTGCAAAGGTGCCGAGGTGGTATACACCAAAACTACACCCCTTGTTGAGCGAAACCCAAAAGCTATTTGCTGCCCAATGGTTTTGTAAAACGATACCTAATACCATACACCCCCGAAAAACAAGTAGTTGGCGGCATTGAGTTTAAAGCAGGTAGCCGTTGCAGCCATGTTTTTATAGACCGCAACTCGCAAAACGAACGCATGTTTATATCGGGCATGCCCATAGATAAACCCCGCGATAAAGATGTGCGATTATCGAACAGCGAAAAACTAGAAATTACCGGACAAGGCAACAGCAAAGAAACCTACGAATACCGCAAGATTTAAGATACTACAGTAAACGTTGCACAATCCATTACTTGTATTGCATAAGTAGTTGTTCAACTTAATACTATCGGGTATAAATAAAACTGATAGCTCTCCCCCTGTGGGGGGAGTTGGAGGGGGGGGATAACACAACAAATACTGACAATGTTGGTAATTTGATGTTGACATTTGACTGCCCAATTTACCCGACAATATTAGATTGAATAGCTAATAAGCAACAAAAAGATTCCCCCTCCCATAACTCCCTCCACCTAAAACACCATGAAAAACACCGCTTTATTTTTTGTCCTTTTATACGCGTCGGTTTATGTTTTTGGGCAGATAAATATCACCCTAACAGTACCCAACAACACCCCCGAAGGCGCATCGGTCTATCTTGCCGCCAACATAAACAGTTGGAACGCCGCAGGCACGCCCCTAATAAACAACGCAAACGGTACGTACAGCATCAGCCTAAACCCACCTATTGGCTTAATGGAATTTAAGTTTACACGCGGCACGTGGGCAAGCGTAGAGGGCGATGCAGCAGGAGGCGAAATGGCTAACCGAACCTACAACTACACTGGGCAAGCCACCGCCCTAACGGTGTGTTGAGCTGGAAAGATTTGACCGGCACACCGCCACAGCATACCGCCAACGCCCAAGTAAGCATTATCGCCCAAGATTTTTACATGCCCCAACTCGATAAAACGCGCCGCGTTTGGATTTATCTGCCCCAAAACTACACTTCATCAACCCAAAACTACCCCGTTTTGTACCTCCACGACGGGCAAAATGTGTTTGATGCCTACACCAGCTTTGCCGGCGAATGGGAAATTGACGAAAGCCTCACCACCCTAGAACAAAACGGTTTTAGGGGCGTAATTGCCGTAGCCATAGACAATGGCAACGCCGACCGATTGGACGAATACGCCCCCTGGGAAAACACCGAATACAACGAAGGCGGCTCGGGCGATGAATATGTGGAGTTTTTGGTTAGTACCCTAAAACCTTATATCGACCAACACTACCGCACCTTACCCAACCAAGAAAACACAGGCGTTATGAGCAGCTCTATGGGCGGTTTAATATCGCTGTATGCAGCCACCAAACCCCCCGATGTGTTTGGACGAGTAGGCGTTTTTTCGCCGGCATTGTGGTTCAACAAACCGCAAATCTACGATTATGTGGCAGCCAACGCCAAAACGCATCCACAAAAATTTTACCTCCTTTGCGGACAATTAGAAAGCAGCAGCATGGTTAGCGATATGTTTGACCTAAAAAATGCCTTACTTACCGCAGGTTTCGATACCAACGAAATTGCCTACGAAGTACTATCCGATGGGCAACACAGCGAGTGGTTTTGGAAAAGAGAGTTCCCCGATGCTCATCAATGGCTTTTTGCCGATTATGCCAACCAAACAAGCAATATAGCACCTTCAAAAGTAGCTACCTTTTCGCCCAATCCTGCCCGCCACACCTTAAACGTAAGCCTAAACAATTACAATGGCATACCCACCTACCTTACCCTAAGCGACACCCTTGGCAAAACAGTTTTAGAGCGTAAATTAACCGCCGATAACGCAACCATCAACATATCGAGCTTGCCAAAAGGCATGTATATTGCCCGATTAAGCCAAATGACCGAAGTGCGAAGCAAGCGCGAAATAGTAGTTATCGACACCCAACAAATTGTAATTCAGTAAAGATGCAGCCCTTGTTGTTGAGTAATGATTGATGAATCCCATATCACACCCCTAACGGGGCTAAAACACGTTTATCCACCTCTTATGCTACCCATATCACGCCCCTAACGGGGCTAAAAATACCTATTCTACTCAACATTATTAACTTGAAAGACTGCTTAAGTATAAAGTTGTTGTTTGATTATTTACTTTTTGGAAACTGATAGAAGAAGCAGTTTCTTTTACAAACCAAATCCCTGCCCTTTAAGGCGGGGATTTGTGTTTGTGGTCGCCTTACTCGATATTTAAACTAAATGCACCAATAGTACAAGATTAGTAGTTAAGTGTTAGTGCCAATTTTCGGTAATTATTGTGACTTTTGACCCATCTTGCTGCTCATCTGACCCGTCTGTGCACTCATCTGACCCGTCTTGCTGCTCATCTGACCCGTCTGTGCACTCATCTGACCCGTCTTGCTGCTTTGCTGTCATTACTTGCTACTCTTTTTTGCAGTCTGGGATTTTTTTTTTGCCGTCTGGGCACTTATCTGCCCCGTCTTGCTGCTCATTTTTTGCGTCTGTGCACTCATCTGCCCCGTCTTGCTGCTCATTTTTTGCGTCTGTGCACTCATCTGCCCCGTCTTGCTGCTCATTTTTTGCGTCTGTGCACTCATTTGCCCCGTCTTGCTGCTCATTTTTTGCGTCTTGATGCTTTGCTGTCATTACTTGGCGCTTTTTTTACCGTCTTGCTATTTTTTGAACAGTGGTAGTGTTTTTTTGAAAACAAAAACGGCATCTTATTTAGCCGTAAAATAAGCATCTACCCAACAAAAAAGTTGCCATTAGTGTATGTAAAAAACGCCCGCATCGGTAATTGATGCGGGCGTTTTTATAGTTTTGGTAAGTTACTGCCTTATTACTGCACAATTAACTTGCAAGTAGCTGTATTGCCATTGGCATCAAGCACATTACACAAGTACATGCCCTGTATTAAACCTGCTGTGCTAAGGCTTATTTGGGTAGCATTACCACGTTGCGATGCCACCAATTTACCGGTAATATCGTACACATTAACTTGGCTTAGGGTATTTTTAGATGAGCGGATAATAACCACGCTGTTTGTGTTGGCAATATTTGGCATAAGGCTTAGACTGTTTAGCAAAACGGTATTGGTTTGCCGCTTTGCTTGTGCCTCAAAAGTGTCGCCTGCATCTACAAAACTATTAGCTACCGAGCTGGCATTGCTGCCCGACAACACAACCATTATTTCGTCCGATGTGTGGTTTAAAACTTCTACGGCTACATAATAAGTACCATAAGCTAGGTTAGCAAACGAGTAGTTACCATCGGCATTAGTATAAGTTACGGCTACTGCTTGGTGGGTGGCATTGTACAAAATTACCTCTATGCCCGCTAAACCCGTGCTTTCTGTCTTGCCTGCACCGTCGGATATGTTGCCGCCAATAAAACCTGCCCCACCTGGGTTTACGCCTTCCACAAGTTGTATTTGAGCATAGTTAGGCACAAAGTCGCCCAGCACAATAGGGTTTGCATCTGCCCATGTTAGGCTGTTGGTGCTGTAGGTTGGTAGATAAGTGTCGTAAAATGGGCTTTCGGGCAATAATGCTGCTTTCACCAAATACTCGTTGCCAACTGCTAAGTTGTCAAAACAATAGTTTAACCCAACTGCGCCCGGAGCCGAGAACACATCTTGTTGAGCAATGGCGGTAAGTGTGCCTTCGGCTGTGTTGTGCTCAATAAGGTATACGGTTGCTCCGTATAGGTTAACCCAATCTGTTGAGTCGGCAGATGCGGGGTAGATGTTGCCACACAAAGATGTTTCTGTATTGCCGCCTGCACCTGTTACCTGTAAGCTGTCGCAATAGTAAGCGGTGCAAGTGCCCAACACGTTGGCAAAAGTTACGGTTAAACAAGCCGCATAATAACCATTTGCTGCATAAGTGTGTGCTACTTGATAGGGGTTATTGGCAGTTGTTCCGTCGCCAAAGTCCCATGCCCACAAAACAGCATCGCTTGCTCCCGAATTAACGCCAAACAAAAACGTTAATCCGTCGGTACTTGTTTGTCCAAACGATACTTCGCACTCCGTTCCGCTTCCGCCACCAATTACAATAGTTTGGCAGGTTGTGTTTATACAGTCGTAGCCACCTGTTGCGGGGTTTCCGCTGCCATATATGGTTAGGCAAGCTACATAAGTGGCATCGCCGGTTGGGTAAGTGTGTATTGGGTTTATCACCGATGCGGTAGCTCCGTCGCCAAAGTCCCAGAAGTAAGCCATGAGGTCGTCGCCTGTTGAGGTATTGGTAAAACTAACGGTGTTAGCATCTACGGCAGTGTAAAAATCGGCATTACACGTGGGTCCACTGCCCACATAAACGCCACTACAATACGTATCGGAGCAGCCGTTGGTGGTGTTAATGGTTAAACACAAGTTAAGCGAGTTCTAAGCCATTGGCATCAATAGTTGCAGTGTTGCTGCTACCATAGGCAAGCCCGTTGCCAAACCAAAAGTAGCTGCTAATAGTGCCGTCTAAGGTGCTAGATGTAGATGTTGCGGTAACAATGCCGTCGGCAGAAGTGCTGGTAAACGATGCTGAGCAAGCAGGTGGTTCGGCAATGGTTAATGTGGTGCAACCTGTGCCTGTACAACCGATACCTGTAGTAATGGCTAAACATACCTGATAGATACCCGGAGCGTTAAAGGCTACAACGGGGCTTTGCTCGGTAGAGGTGGTTGGGTTGGGATTAAAAGACCACGCCCAAGATACCGGAGCGCCCAAGAATGTAGAGTCGGTGGTGTAACCGTAAAACTGGTACGAGCCATCGGGGTTTTGATTGAACGAAACAATTGGGTTGCAGTTTTGCGCCGTAGCAGCAAACGAAAGGCAGAAGAAAACGAAAAGGAAAATTAAGTTTTTCATGACTGAAAGTTTTTGAAAATTATGAATTTAGGTGTTATTCAAAGCTACAAGCTGCAGGCTACAGGCTACAAGCTGCAGGCTAATCACTACATCGCCACATCGCACATCGCACATCACTACATCACTACATCGCAACATCACTACATCGCAACATCACTACATCGCAACATCACTACATCGCCACATCACTACATCGCCACATCACTACATCGCTACATCGCAACATCACAACATCACTACATCGCAACATCACTACATCGCAACATCACTACATCGCCACATCACTACATCGCAACATCACTACATCGCAACATCACTACATCGCAACATCGCCACATTTAATGTGCTACTACAAACGCTTGGTTTATTACTTTGGCGTTGGTAACAAGTTGCAATACGTACCAACCGTTAGGTAAGTCTTGCACATCGAGGGTAGCGGTGTTGCTATTTTGTGGCAGTTGTTTTTGGTAGATGCTTTGCCCGTTTAGGTTAAACACTTGCAAAGTGTTGATAGCTATGTTGTTGGGTGTTGTTATTTGCATCACGTTTGTTGCAGGATTAGGGTAGATGAGCACGTCGTTGTTTGGGTTGGGTACTGTGGTTATTTTTGCTGGTATATCAACGGCTTGATCTATAGTGTTGGCGGTAACATTTTCTATTTGCTGCAAAACAAGTCCGTTGGTTAGTATCTGTATGTTGTTGATGCTACATTGCAGGCTATTGAGGGCGCTTGTTTTGTTTTTTCCGCTGTCAATAATATCCTCCATCACAAATTTAATGCGGCTAATAATGCCATTGCCAAGGGCTGCCTGTTGGTTGATACGCGTAATGCCCACATCAATTTGGGTGTTGCTAATGCGCCGGTAGATAGCCACAATATTGGTGTCGTTGTTGATAAACGATTGCGGGAAATTTATTTCGAAGGTATTGGCATCTTCGGCATTAAATTGTAGGCTAAAAGCCAAGCCATATACGTTGTAGTTGTCGGTTGGGTTGCCTAATCGCACGGCTATACTTACGGTATCGCCCAGCACAAGGGTAGTATCGGGCAGGTCAAGGTCGAGGTATAAGTTGTAGCTGCCCTCTACCGATGGAATAAAGAGCGAGTTGCCGTTTAAGGGGTGTGTTAAGCCATAATTGTTTTGCACCACAAAAGCATCGGCGGCGTTTATAATGCCGTTTCCGGTACAATCTACATAACGATAATCGAAGGCGGTACCTGCAAAAGTTTGCCCCCAATAGGCGGCGGTTGTTCCAATAAAATTTACGTTTGTATTTACGGAATCGCGAAGCAAGCCAGTAGCTCCGTAAGCCACGCCAATGGGCAGTAGGTCGTGCATATTTACAATGCCATTATTATCCACATCGCCCGGATACACACAGCCACCCGAACAACCGGCAGGCTCTTGTGCTACCACGCAATTGGTATTTATAAAAAAAACAATTAAGTTGGTTAGGATAAAGAAGGTTTTATTTTTCATGCTATTTGCCTTAGATAGGGGTAGTTGTTTGTTGTTTTCTGCTGCAAAGATACGGCAGTGTGTTGGGCAAAAAAAATACACTTTTGGTTTGTTCTCAAAGTTTATTTTTTGTAAAAAACGTGTATTTTTAAACAAAAAAAGCCTAAAATGCCCATTTATTGGCAATTTAGGCTTACCTTTGGGGCATAAAAACGAACAAAAAAATGGGTTTCTCAAAAAAGGTATTTTATGCGCGATAGTAAATTGTTGGTTTTGTTACAAAAAATGTCGGACAAAGAGCTGCAAAATTTACACGATTTTATCAAATCGCCCTATTTTAACAAAAAAGCCGATGTAGTACAATTTTACGAGTACTTGCTGTTGGTAAAACCCGACTGGCAAAGTGGCAATTACCAAAGTGTGCAAAAAGAGGTGGTTTTTGGGCAGATGTGGGAAGGTCAAATTTATCATGCTCCCACTTTGTATTATCTAATGAGCAATTTATTGGCACTTGCCGAGCAGTTTATTAGTGTTGAGGCGCTTAAAAACGACCAAATGGCGAACTACAACTACCTATTGAGCTACTACAACAGCCCTAATTTAGACAAACATTTTTCGGCGGCTCTGCGCGAAGCACAAATTTATCAGAGTCAACAAGTGCTTGATGCTAATTATTACCGCAATCAGTTTTTACTGCATCAGCACGAGAACTTGTATTTCGACAAACAAAAAAAACATCTTTTCGACGGAAGTTTGCAGCAAGCCATCGACCAATTAGATGTGCATTATCTGGCATTAAAACTAAAATATAGCTGCGAGATGCTAAACCGACAAAAGGTAGTTTTGGCAAACTACGAGTTGCGTTTAATCAACGAAATTTTACATTACCTAGATACACACCCACACGAAGATACTCCCGCCGTAGCCATTTATGCTGCTATTTATCGCTGCCTAAGCAACAGCACACACGAGCAATATTTTGAACAATTAAAGCAATTGTTGCACCACCATGCAGCCAAGTTTAGCACCACCGAACAACGCGACATGTATGCCTATTTGATTAACTACTGCATAAGAAAAATAAACCAAGCCAACAGCAAATATCTACACGAACTTTTTGAGATTTATAAACACCTGTTAGCCAACCAATTATTACTCGACGAAAACAATCATCTATCGCCATGGACATACATGAATATTGTAACTATTGGCATCAGAAACCAAGATTTTGTTTGGACAGATGACTTTATAGCAACCTATAAAACCCAAATTGCTGCCCAATTTAGGCACAATGCTTACCACTATAATTTGGCGATACTTAGGTTTAACCAACAACAATATTCTGCCACCATTGGCTTGTTGCACCAAGTAGTTTTCGACGATGTTTTTTACAACACCGAAGCCCGCATGTTGCTACTGCGCACCTACTACGAGCTAAACGAAAACGATGCTTTTGAGGCATTAGCCGTTTCGTTTGCCACCTATTTAAAACGCAGCAAACTAGTTGCCCCCGAAAAAGCCGAACGATGCCTACAGTTTATTAAACTGCTGCAACGCCTACACAAACTAGTAAAATCCGACACCAAAGCCCTCAATTTACTAAAAAAGAAAATAGACACCACAACAGGTTTGATGAACAAAACATGGCTGCTAGATAAATGGAACGAAAAAGCACCCAAAAGGTAAACTTGTAGCACCTTGTGCAAAAGTAACAATCGCTAATTACAAAAAAACACTTGGGCATTTGCGTAAAAAGCGCTATCTTTGCGCAGTATTATTAGTCTACATTTCGCTTAATTTATGGAAAACTATCGCTTAGACCGCAGTGCTTTTAGTATTCAAACCTACAAACAAGCCTCTAATCAACGGCAATATTGGCTTAGTTGCTCGCCTCATGAACGTTTAGCGGCAGCATGGTACCTTATTTGTTCGGCATACAACCTTAACCCCAATATTGAGCACCGCTTAGACCGCACCGTTTTTAGTATCCGTAAGCAATTGCCATGAACCATTATATCTTTAACCCCGATTTTATTGACTTTATAGATGCTTTAAATACCTCCAGTGTAAAATATTTATTAGTAGGCGGTTATGCCGTTATATTAAATGGTTACATTCGCACTACAGGGGATATGGATATATGGGTACTACCTACCAAAGAAAATTATCAACAATTATCCGAAGCATTTTACCGTTTCGGAATGCCTACTTTTGACATGACATTACAAAAATTTTTACTTACCGAACAATACGATGTATTTACCTTTGGTCGTCCCCCAGTATCAATAGACATTTTAACAAAAGTAAAAGGGCTTTCCTTTGCCGAAGCCTATGAAAATGGGGAATGGTTTACTATAAACGAAAAAACATCAGTGCGTTTTATTGGACTATCCGATTTAATAACAGCAAAACAATCTGCAGGACGCCCCAAAGACTTAGACGATTTAGAAAATTTATTAAATTAAAAAACCCACAAGATTTTGCGTTTTGTACTACATTAATGTCGGTATAAAACCGTATCTTTGTCCCCATATTATGGAAACAACAGCTATCTCCCCCAAAAAGAAAACAGACATCCGAAGCCTGTCGCTTGATGCACTAAAATTGGCTTTGACAGAGATGAACGAAAAACCTTTTCGTGCCAAACAACTATACGAATGGCTCTGGGAAAAAGGTGCGCACTCGTTCGACGAAATGACCAGCCTATCAAAAGAATTACGAGCCAAACTCGACGAAAACTTCTGCATCAACCACATCAGTTTGGTTAAAGAACAACGCAGCAACGATGGAACCGTAAAAATGGGTTTTAACCTCTACGACGGACACCTGATAGAAGGCGTGCTTATACCAGCACCTTGGCAAGAGCGTTTCACGGCTTGTGTATCGTCGCAGGTAGGCTGTAGTTTGTCGTGTGGCTTTTGTGCTACAGGCAAGCTAAAATTGCAGCGCAACCTAAACCCCGACGAAATCTACGACCAAGTACTACTTATTCATCGCAAAACCCTCGAGTTGTACAATCACCCACTTACCAACATCGTATACATGGGTATGGGCGAGCCTATGCTCAACTACAAAAACGTATTGCAAAGTATCGAACGCATCACTTCGCCAACGGGTTTGGGCATGTCGCCGCGCCGCATTACCGTATCAACAGCTGGTATTGCCAAAATGATAAAAAAATTAGCCGACGACGATACCAAATTTAACTTAGCCGTATCGCTTCATGCCGCCAACGATGCCAAGCGTAACGAAATAATGCCCATCAACGAAAGTAACAATCTGGCAGTTTTAGCCGAAGCCCTACGCTATTACTACGCCAAATTAGAGCGTATGGTAACCTTTGAATACATCGTTTTTCATAACTTTAACGACACCCCACAAGATGCCCGCGAGCTATTGGCATTTTGTAAAAACGTACCCTGCAAAATAAACCTTATCGAGTACAACAGCGTTGAAGGTGTTGAATATACCAAAACCACCGAAGATAGATTAGTAGCTTTTCAGGCATTTTTAGAAGACCATGGCATAACAGCCACCCTGCGCCGCAGCCGAGGCAAAGACATTGATGCCGCCTGCGGACAATTAGCCAACAAAAATTAAACATTGCATCACCAACAATTAACAGCACACACAAGCCCCGCTTGACGCGGTAAATGTCTTTTTTGGGGGTGATGAATAGCACTCCCTGCCTCGATAAGTTGGTGCACCCCAGTGTTCTGAAGTTTTAGACCCCCGCCCCCCGGCCCCTCCGCCCCCTCCCCCTCCATGGGGCCCTCTCCCGGGGCGGGGCTAGGCCCCCCGCCCCGGGTCGGGGCGGCACGCCCCCCGCCCGGGGCCCCCCCCCCGCGCCGGCGGCGAGCCCCCCCCCGGGGGCCGTCCGGGGGGGGTGGGGGGCGGGGCGGCGGCCCCCCCGCGGGAAACGCGAGAGCAAGCCGAAACCGCACCTCGCAACTGACCACCACTATTACTACCCAACAACATTAAGCCCTTAAACCACGCACATCTGCCAAATCATTTATCCATAACCTATTACCACCCATGTTACACAAAGAAGAAATAATTGCTTATCTACAAAAGCAAAAACAGCAAATTAAGCAACAATATTACGTTGAGCGCCTTGGGCTTTTTGGCTCGTATGCCACCGACGAACAAAGCGAACAAAGCGATATTGACCTGCTAATTGAGTTTTGCCCCAACACCAGCAACATAAGCCAACGAAAAAAAGAATTGCGCAAACAATTAGAAGATGTATTTGGTAAAAACATAGACTTACATCGCGAGAAATACCTAAAACCCTATTGCAGAGAACAAATTTTGGAAGAAGTATTGTATGTTTAAAAAAGACGGACCTAATGTACGAACCCTATTAGAGGCATCGTACAAAATTCAAAACTTCGCACTACATTTGTCGGGTCCCGATGAGTTATTTGCCGACGAACGCACCTTCGATGCCATTTTAATGAACATCATTATTATGGGCGAAGCCGTAACCGACCTAAGCGATAACTTTAAACAAATGCACAGCCATTTGCCTTGGCAAGCAATACGCGACTTTAGGAACCAAGTAGCCCACGAATATTTTTCGATAGATGCCGAAGAAGTATGGCAATATCTAACCAATTTTTTGCCTCAATTTACCGAGCATCTCCAAAAAATTGCCAAATTTAAATAACACTCATGTATTTAATCCCACTTAACTACGACCCCTTTTTCAAAAAAGTATTCTCGGATGTTAAAATAGCCAAACAATTTTTAGAAGATTTTTTTGATATAACCATTCAATCAATAGAAATATTGCCTTTAAACCACAAAGTAACCAATAATGCCGCGCATGTATCTTTTGATTTTAGATGCAAAATAAACGACCAATATGTTATCATTGATATGCAACAGTGGTATAAATCGGATATAGTCAAGCGTTTTTACGTTTATCATTCGTTAGCCACCGTATTGCAGCTCGAAAATTTAGCTAAGAAAAAACAAGGCAACAAAAACAAAAAAACAGAACAACTTCCACGAATCACCGAAGATTATCATCAAATAGCACCCGTTATCACCCTTATTTGGATGGTAAACGACTCGCTTGGTTTTTCGGACGATTATGTATCTTATTCATCGCTACCCGATGCACTTGCTTTGTTTATCCGCAACAACACCTTGTGGCAAAGTGCCGATAAAAAAATGCTAACAAACGAAAGAAATAAGCTATTGAAACTATTAGATAATAATACAAAAAACCTAAATTTTATGCAAGAAAATAAACTTATCTATGCTTTTCAAAAAAACATAGTTAAAAATGCAAAGTATACTAAATACTACGAATGGTTTGAATTTGCCGAACGTAGCCTAAAAAAAGACAATACCGAAGCCGATTTTGAAAAATACAATAACAACGATGTTTTCTTGGAAATGATGCACCGCCTAAAAGCAGGCACTATGACCAACGAAGATGCTGACCTAATTGTGCTATACAACGAGTTTACGCACACCGTAGACGATTTAGAAGAGGCTATTAAGCAAGAAAAACAACGAGCCGAAACAGAAAAACAACGAGCCGAAGAAGCACAAAAACAACTTCGAACAGAAAAACAACGTGCCGAAACAGAAAAACAACAACGTTTAATTGCTGCCAAAGCAATGAAAAACGATGGAATGCCTATTGAACAAATAGCACGTTATTTAAACTTAACACCCGATGAGTTAGCACAATTATAGGCTACAATAAGCAAAATAAATGGGTGTGTTTTTAAATAACAATATAACTACAACAACTTTATGCAAGAAAATAAACTTATCTATGCTTTTCAAAAAAACATAGTTAAAAATGCAAAGTATACTAAATACTACGAATGGTTTGAATTTGCCGAACGTAGCCTAAAAAAAGATAATACCGAAGCCGATTTTGAAAAATACAACAACAGAGACGTTTTCTTGGAAATGATGCACCGCCTAAAAGCAGGCACTATGACCAACGAAGATGCTGACCTAATTGTGCTATACAACGAGTTTATCCACACCGTAGACGATTTAGAAGAGGCTATTAAGCAAGAAAAACAACGAGCCGAAAAAGCACAAAAACAACTTCGAACAGAAAAACAACGTGCCGAAGAAGCACAAAAACAACTTCAAACAGAAAAACAACGTGCCGAAACAGAAAAACAACAACGTTTAATTGCTGCCAAAGCAATGAAAAACGATGGAATGCCTATTGGACAAATAGCACGTTATTTAAACTTAACACCCGATGAATTAGAGCAACTATAAATCTACTCTATTATTTATTTAACACCCAACCTCTCAATACAAGTGCTTGTTGCTCATCTTTTGCTACATCAACAATAATTTTTTTTTGAGTACGCACAAACGGTTGTGCAATTGCACTTAGTTCTATTAACCGTTTTTGGCGCTCTATTTGTACATTTATTAGCTGTTTGGGTTGTGGCCTAAAAAGTAAATCTTGCCAAACAACATAATTACCCGTTGTAACATCATTGCCATTAATACTCAACAACACATCGCCGTTTTTTACACCAAGCGTATTTTCGCCAATGCGCACCAACTTCATTTTACCCAGTTTATAATCCGGAAACCAACCTAATACCCCAAAACTACCAACTACCTCCTTATGTGTGGTATAATATTGCTTACCCAACATAGATAGCCATTCATTGTTACATGAGTGGCATTTTTGCTTTATATATCGTTGCCAAAATTGCTCGGTTTGTGGCGATGTAAAACCAATAAACTCGTTTAACCACTGTTTATCATCAAAATATTTACTGTGTCCATAGCTATTAGCCAATTGCAACAACACCTTTATCAAATCATTTTTTCCGCCCGATTGACGGTTTATCTCTACATCTAAAGCCATAGCTGTTAATGCACCTTTACTGTATACCATATTATATACACGCTGATACCTGTTTTTAGTAAGATGGCTACTCAATTGCCACAACGACACAGGGGGATAATGCTCTGCACTGTCAATTTTACGAGCTATATCTGCCCAAAAATCCTTTTCGCTTATTACATTACTGCGCAACAATACCAACAACGACAGGTACTCGGTTGCACCCTCGTATAACCATGTATGTGGCGATGTATTTTGATGATTATAAACCAAAGCTGGCGTATTATTGCTTCGTAGGCTATAAGGCAACAGTAAATGTAGCAGCTCGTGTGTGGCAATGCGTTGCACCACCTTTTTTAATTGTGTTTTGTTAGCCATGTCGGGCAGTACCACAAATGCCGCAGCCCCACCCAAACGCCCGCCATAATGTTTTATTTTAATGGTTGTATCTTGGTTCGACACAAATAATAGCTGAAAATTATAACTCGATACCGGAAAACTGCCTAGCATCTCTCCTACCCCATCAACCACAGGCTGTAGCCAGTTACTTAGTTCTTTGCTAGTTATACGATTATTTAAAGATTGATAATATACGCCAAAGCGAGTTCCACGAAGCACAAAACTTGCCGTATCGGGCGAGGCATAAAACAAGGTACTTTCGTATAATTGCTCAAAATTAGCTGCTTCAAATACATCTATGCTATTGCCCCGCTGCATTACTAAACCCGACGAACCCACCAGTTTAGGTGGCTTTTGTACTTTTACAATACACTTTGCGTTTTCGTATCCATCAAAATATCCCCATGCACCTATGGCATTTAATATGGCAAAATCAGGCAGTTGCACCTGCGATAAAGCCGCTTGATACTGATTGGAAGATAATCCAATATTTTGCAAATTATATTGTAGGTATGCCATACGATTAGCGTTTTCTATTCTATAACTACTTGGTGCAATGTAATTAATTGACAATTGTTTGCCGTTTTTATCAAATGCTTTTAGGTTTTTGATGAGTTGGGTTATGGGTACTTTTTTATACACCCCAAATCCTTCGGTCACAAAATTTAACTTTAAGGTTTCGGGTTTAACACCTTGTACACTTATTTTTATGGGCGTACCTTGTTGATATTTTTTAGATAAATCAATATTCCATTCAATTAAACTTTGAGCAGCTACATTATTAACAAAAACAAACAATAGCAGATAAATAATTTTTCTGTAAATATTATGTAAAGAATAAGTTTTGCTTTTTTTAGCACCCAAAGGTATTGCATTATAGCTAAAACTAATTACATACTTCATAGTTAAAAAATTCGATAAGTAAAAATTGGTTACAAATGCCTGCATGATAGTTTTTTTAAAAAATTACCCCACTTACAAACAGTCAAATTTGGACAGTTAAATAAATTTTACTACCTTTGAGCGCACAAACGCCCATTAGCTAGGCAAAGTAACAACTATCTTGGGTAAAATAAAACATTTAGGGTGTAAAAGTTCTATTAGACAACAAATTTATCTTTTAAAATACCTTAAAACGCCTAAAAATTGAAAACCGACCTCAGAAACCGCCAAGATATTGACCAATTAATGCGTCTTTTTTATCAATATCTATTTGCCGACCCACGCATCAGTTATCTTTTTACCGATGTAGCACAATTTGATTTAGAAGAACATTTTGCCATTTTGTGCGATTTTTGGGAAGGCATTTTATTTCAAACAGGCACCTATAAACGCAACACTTTACAGCCGCACCTCGACTTACACCAAAAATCGGCACTTACTGCCCTACACTTTAGTATTTGGTTAGGCTACTTTAACCAATCTGTTGACCAACTTTTTGAAGGCGAAAAAGCCAATTATGCCAAAGAACGAGCCTTGTCAATAGCTACTGTTATTCAAATAAAAACAAGTATCTAATTATTAGAAAAGATTTTTTATCGCCAATAATCAAAGCCAAAGCATTAATCGAATTGTAAAAACCCTTACAACTTTTCTAAGCTCTCCCTATTACTCATGCTCGCACCCTTCATCAACCAAGTTTCGTTGGGCGATAATTTAGCTATTTTGCAACAATTGCCCAGCAATGCTATAGATATGGCATACCTCGACCCGCCATTTGGCTCGAGCCGTCATTACCGCGCCACTCACCCAAATGGCGAAGTTCGCACATTTAGCGATGTATGGGAACACTTAGACGATTACCTTAATTGGTTACACCCCCGAGTGTTAGAACTGCACCGCATCATGAAACCCACAGCTACCTTTTATTTGCACTGCGATTGGCACGCCAATGCCTACATACGCGTACAAATATTAGATGTAATTTTTGGGCGAAAAAACTTCAGAAACGAGCTAATTTGGCACTACGAAACAGGTGGCATACCCAAACGCGACTTTGCCCGCAAACACGACACCATTTTTCGTTATACAAAAACCAACGATTACTATTTCGATGCCCAATCAATACGCGAAAGCCGCAGCGAAGAAGTACTACGCCGTTTAGCCACAGGCATTGAATCGGCAACGCGCGCTCGCGGGCAACTACGGCACCCGTCCGACATTATCCGCATTCCGGCACTTAATGCCATGGCTCACGAACGTGTAAAATACCCCACACAAAAACCCATCGAGTTACTACAACACCTTATTTTGGCAAGTACACAAGCCAACCAAATAATATTAGATGCTTGCTGCGGAAGTGGCACAACATTAATTGCCGCCCAACGTTTACAACGACAATGGATTGGCATAGACCAAAACCCACAGGCAGTAGCCATTGCAACCCAAAGGCTATTAACAACAAAATAAGCCATCAACAACACCCAAACTAAGCCAATTGACACTTATTTTACCCATTTTTACAGCAAAATTCATTATTTTTTGGCTTTTTTGCTCAACGTTTTTATTTTTTCGCAAAACCTTTGTAACTTGCGCGGTCAAAGCGCCAGTGGCTCACAATATATGCTAACACATGAAATTTAGAGATAGATATAAATTTGAAACTAGTAAAGATTTTATAGGCAAAGGAGGGTTTTCAAAGGTTTATAAAGCCTTCGATGTTATAAGAAAACGCAACGTAGCCTTGAAATTTTATTCGGGTATCGAATCAGATAAATACGATATTATTAGCGAAATAAATCGTATGGATGATTTAGTGCACCCAAACCTCATTCGTTATTACGATGCTACTATTATCGACTCGCAAAATGCCATTGGCGAAAAAGAACAAATACAAATTGGCATCATGGAGTATGCCAACGCTGGCGATATTGGCAGTATTTTCAAACAACCACAATCGCCCGAAATAACGCATAATATAGTTACAGATATTGTAAAAGGGTTGCAATATCTGCATGAAAAAGGCATTGTGCATCGCGATTTAAAACCCAAAAATATCTTATTATCCGACGAAGATGGTCGTTTAATGGCTAAAATATGCGACTTTGGTATCTCTAAAAAAATAGAAGGCGAAGATGCCGCTGTATCGTCGCAACTATTGGGCAGTGTAGAGTACATGGCTCCCGAACAATTTGCACCAGCAGTGTATGGCATAGATGGTAAATTTGGCACTAATGCCGATTTGTGGTCGTTGGGTATCATCTTATACGAAATATTTGCACAAACCTTGCCGTTTGGTAGCCGCACAAAAGGTATTACCTACGAGCATATATTAAATAACATACTATTCAAAGACCTTGAACTAGATTTTACCAACATCCCTGCCCCTTACGACACTATCATACGAAAATGCTTAGTAAAAAAAGCAGCTAACCGCATAAAAAGTGCCACCGATGTTTTGAATATCTTAGAAGGACGAACTCAAACCGAAACACCTATTGTAACACCAACAAACAACGAAACGCCTACCACCGTTATACCAAACGATGCACAACAAAACCAACAAGACCAAAACCAACAAAACAATACACCTAAAAACGACAATCAAACAAAGGTTTTAACCCCCGTAAACGAGAAAGAACCACCCGTAAAAAACCCTAAAAATACACCAATAGCCAACAAACTGCCCAGCAGCCAAACTATTGTTAGCGAAATAACTACGGCTAAAAACGCTTTTAAAGTAGGCAATTATCCCGAAAGTTTCAAAATCTTAGAAAAATACGAACAGTACGATGCCTTTGACACCGAATCTAAATTCTTTTTGGGTTATATGTACTACAACGGCAAAGTAGGTGGCGCACACGACCCCATTGCCGGACGCCGACTAATGAACGAAGCCAAACAAGAAAATCATGCCTTAGTAATCGAATTGATGGTTAAATATGTATTAAATAAAAATAAAAATACCTGTCTTAAACACCATTGAAATAGGTATCATTCAATAACACAAACAAATACAAAACAATAATTAGTTAAGACTATAGCTTTTTAAAAACACACATAAACTCACCTTTAATTACTTAATTGTCTTTTCTAAAACCATAATTTTATATAAATGGCAAAAATTCAATGTTACAATTGCCGCCGCGAAACACCCGTTGTTGCCCCCAACTACCGCTGTAAGCACTGCAATTATCCCCTAAACAAATATATACAAGCACAAGAAGACCCAAGCGAAGAAAATATCATTGACAAGCCCGAACTACCCAAAGTAGATCCAGTGCCTGTTGCAACACCACCCGACACCATCTTGAACGACAAATTCAAGAAAAACGTTGACGAATCGTTGCAAGATATACGCGATGTATTACAACGATTAAAACCCGACGAAAAACTAGAAAGTTCAGAAACGGGTCCGGTTATTTTCAAAAAAAATCGAAACCCCGAAAAAGACGGCAAAATAGTAGCCGGCTGGCTTGTAGTACATACCGAAAAAAAATTACCCGTCACCTACGAACTATTCGAGGGCGACAACATTATCGGCAGACCCGACGGACCACACCAAGTTGATGTGCGCATCGAAGACGATGAGTATGTAAGCCGTGTTCATGCTTTTATACGCATCAAAAAAGATTTCCTGCACCGCTTCCGCTACGAACTGTTAGACGACGGCAGCCTGCGACGTGGTAACTCGAGTACCAACGGAACCTATATTAATGGTAACGAAGAACGCCTGCCCAAAAATAAATCGGTATTTTTGCGCGATGGCGACACCGTGCAAGTAGGTACTACCAAACTAGTATTTAAAAACACCGACTCGACCGACGACCTACACGATGCCGCTAATAGCGTACTTAGCTCCGATTTTACCAACACCGTAGCTATTAGATTATAACTTAACAAAACAGATACCATTATTAAGTATGTTACTTCAAAAAATAGCCCTCGGAAAAATAATTGCATCGTCGTATCAGCACCCACTACCCGAAGTAGATGTTGCCGATATGATAGAACAGTTTGTAGCGCTATTGCAGTATCGAGTTACACATAAAGGTATCGAAGATAAATCAGATAGCTTACTCAACGAGCTATTCGCTATCCGAATGGCAGTAGCACATTTGCCCTACACAAACGACTGGACACCCGATATAAACAATAATTCCAAAGCAAAAAATCGGCTAGAGTCAACTCTTGCCAATGCTCAAGAAGTGTACAACCAAATAATTACTCCATCTAAATCGTCAATAAAAAATACAGTAACTAATACACCATTTAACAAAACTGCATTACCTACCCTTAAAGGACTTTACTACTTACAAAGTTTGCAGCCTAGCTACCAAATGGAACAGTATTTATCACTGCTTACTGCATCGCTGCAATTCGACTTATATTGCATAATTGCCGAATTAGTAAAGATGAACGAATTACACTTATCGGAAAACGAAACCAATAACTTGATTAAACAAATAAAAAAATCAATTGTTGATTTTGGTGTTTATGCAGCCCTATCTAATCAGTGGGAGCCTAAGCACGAAGACGAAACACCTATCGTACGAAATATAAAAATACGCATAGCCGCATATCGCTTAGATAACAATATGGGGCAAACAATAACAACAGAACAAATTCATCAGCTTATTAATTCGTAGCCATGCTCTTAAAAGTTGACCAACAATTTGGTATAGACATGGCAAAATTGGGCATAGAAGATAAAAAATTAGCTTATAAAGTGTGGGATTTAGTGTTAGATATACTAAAAACACCTTTTAGTGGCATTGGCAAACCCGAAGCACTAAAAGGCGATATGAGCGGTTATTGGTCGAGGCGTATTAACCAAAAACACCGCCTGATTTACAAAGTAGCCGAAACAACTGTTTTTCTTGTATCTTGCTATGGTCACTACGACGACAATTAAACTATCAAAAACAAAAACAACTAAGTATTTATAATGAGCAGTTCAGCAAAAAATATCCTTCTTGCTATCGTTTGTTCAACGGCTGTTATGGTCGTGTTGGTTGCCGGATACAACATTATCAGCAACCCCGCTATTAAACGTGTTTGCGAAATGTTTGGCGGACACTTGCCTTTTGGCATTATACAGTATGTAACCTATATCGCCTTTTTCTGGGCAATGTTCGAGGTTTACCAACGTATGCAACGTGTAAAATACGAAGAACAGGGGCTAAAAATGCAGTTGCTCCCCGAACAAGAACAATGGGTAATTACCCCACACGATGTCAACGAACTAAAACTTCGTATGATTGATTTACACAAGCAACACAACCACGAAATTATTGACGTTATCAAAAAAGCCTGCACCAAGTTTCGCTCAAACAAAGCCGTAAGCGAGGTAATGGATTTGGTAAGCAACCAAATAAAACTAAATATGGCAAAAGCCGAAACCGCTCAATCTAGCATACGCTATGCGGCATGGCTTATACCGTCGTTGGGCTTTATCGGTACAGTTGTTGGTATTGCCGCCTCTTTGGGCTTGGCAGATAAAGCACAAGACCCCGAGGTTATGTCGCAAATTACCAACTCTATGGAGGTTGCCTTTGATACCACATTGGTAGCATTGCTACTTAGTATACCCGTAATGTGGTATTATCATCACCTACAAGAAGTAGAAGAAAGCTTTTATATAAACATGGAAGATTACGTAATGGAAAACTTAGTTAACCGAATCAACCTTGAGTAAAAAACAGCTTTTTATGCAATACGTTGCACCACTTACTGCCCTGTTCGAGGCAAATGCCAACCCCACCGAGGCAGTTGGTATGGAGAAATATATGCGCAACCAATTCCCGTTTTTCGGCATCAAATCGCCACTCCGTAGAACGCTTATTAAGCAATTTATAACGCAAAATGGCTTGCCCGCACCCGAACAACTACCCGAATTGGTGGAGTATTTGTGGCAACTTCCACAACGCGATTACCAATATGCCGCCCTTGATATAGCCGAACAGATGCAAAAAAAGCAAAAAACTAACGAATCCTTCACCGATTTATTAGTGTATATGATAACAACCCGCTCGTGGTGGGACACCGTAGATGCTACCCACAAAATGGTAGGCATACAAATGCAACGATACCCACAACAACTCAATACATACACCTTAGATTGGATAGAATCGAGAAATATTTGGCTAATACGCATGGCTATTATTTTTCAATTATCGTACAAACGCAATACCAACCAAACATTACTGTTCGATTACATCTGCCGACAAACACACCACAAAGATTTTTTTGTGCAAAAAGCCATAGGCTGGGCATTGCGGCAATATAGCTACATAAACCCCGCCGCCGTGCAGCAGTTTATTGAGCAAACACCCCTTGCACCCCTAAGCATACGCGAAGGGCTAAAAGCTATTGAACGAACAGAAAAACAAAAATGACAAAACAAAAATCGGGAATAACCAATATGTAGTTATTCCCGATTTTTTAATCACTTTTATGCCACCACCACGCCTAAACGAATATTAGTGCCTAAAACTTAGTTTCCAATAGTTTGTTATATGGAGAAAACAGAGACACCCACACATGCGGGCGGAGTTATTTCGTAAGTTTTTATCAACAAACTTATCGGTTTAAAATGATATAGACGCTACGAAGTTGCTTGGTTACAACTTACAGACAGAGAACCGCTTGGACAAACTTTTGCACTTGTAATTCCCCCCCCCCCCCCCCCCCCCCCCCCCCCCCCCCCCCCCCCCCCCCCCCCCCCCCCCCCCCCCCCCCCCCCCCCCCCCCCCCCCCCCCCCCCCCCCCCCCCCCCCCCCCCCCCCCCCCCCCCCCCCCCCCCCCCCCCCCCCCCCCCCCCCCCCCCCCCCCCCCCCCCCCCCCCCCCCCCCCCCCCCCCCCCCCCCCCCCCCCCCCCCCCCCCCCCCCCCCCCCCCCCCCCCCCCCCCCCCCCCCCCCCCCCCCCCCCCCCCCCCCCCCCCCCCCCCCCCCCCCCCCCCCCCCCCCCCCCCCCCCCCCCCCCCCCCCCCCCCCCCCCCCCCCCCCCCCCCCCCCCCCCCCCCCCCCCCCCCCCCCCCCCCCCCCCCCCCCCCCCCCCCCCCCCCCCCCCCCCCCCCCCCCCCCCCCCCCCCCCCCCCCCCCCCCCCCCCCCCCCCCCCCCCCCCCCCCCCCCCCCCCCCCCCCCCCCCCCCCCCCCCCCCCCCCCCCCCCCCCCCCCCCCCCCCCCCCCCCCCCCCCCCCCCCCCCCCCCCCCCCCCCCCCCCCCCCCCCCCCCCCCCCCCCCCCCCCCCCCCCCCCCCCCCCCCCCCCCCCCCCCCCCCCCCCCCCCCCCCCCCCCCCCCCCCCCCCCCCCCCCCCCCCCCCCCCCCCCCCCCCCCACCCCCCCCCCCCCCCCCCTTTTCCCCCCCCCCCCCCCCCCCCCCCCCCCCCCCCCCCCCCCCCCCCCCTCCCCCCTTTTTGGCAAAAACAACCCTGCCCAACCCACCCCCCCCCCCCCCAACAAACAACCACCTAAAAAAAACCCCCCCCAAAATTCCCCCCCTTTTTTTTTTTACCCCCCTCTTCCTTCCTCCCCCCCCCCCTTCCCCCCCCCTCCTCCCCCCAAATTCCCCCCCAACCCCCCCCCCCCCCCCCCCCCCCGCCCTTCCCCCTTACTAAGGGGCGCTCGCGGTAGCGGTTGGTTGTAAAAACCACCATATTGTCGCTACCCGATAGCGTAGCAAAAGGGCTATCTTTGGGCACTTGGCGCAAACCTACCGTTGTACGGCTGCCCTCTATCACCGCCAAAAAGCGCAAAATTTTACCTTCGGCGGCGGCGGTTTCGTATAAATTGGCAAAATACGAGTCGTTAGCTTCTAAAGCCACAAAAAACTCCTCGACACTTGGTGCTACTTTGCAGGCTTCGGGCAATGGGTTTTCGACCACAATATCGCTTAACTCAATTTGTGCCCCTGTCTCGCGCGATAAAATCAGTACTTTTCGGGCAACATCTAAACCACTAAGGTCGTCGCGTGGGTCGGGTTCGGTGTAACCTAAGGTTTTTGCACGTCGCACAATTTGGCTAAATGCTTGGGTGTTGTCAAAATTATTGAAAATAAACGACAACGACCCCGACAACACAGCTTCTATTTTCAGCACTTCATCGCCACTTTGTAATAAGTTGTTGAGGGTGCCAATAATGGGCAAACCTGCACCTACATTGGTTTCGTACATAAATTTACCGTATCGTTTTGATAGTTGTTTGTAGCGCAAATAATTAGCCAAACTACCCGAATTGGCAATTTTATTGGGCGTAACAACGGCTATGCTGTTTGCCAAAATAGTTTCGTAATATTCAACAGGTGGTTTATTAGCCGTGCAATCCACAAAAATACTGTTGGGTAAATTTAGGTCAATCATGCCTTGTACCAAGGTTTTTAGGTCGGCTTTTTCGCCTTTTTCGGCAAGCATTTTCTCCCATTTATCCAAATCTATACCCTCTTCGTTGTGTAGCATGTGGCGGCTGTTGGATAACGAAATGACCTTAATCTCCAAAGATTGTTTTTCGAGCAGATAGGTTTTATGTTGATTAATTTGTGCTAAAAGCGTTTTGCCAATCAAGCCAATACCACATATAAATACATTAAGTGTTTGTGTATCCGACAAAAAGAAAGCTTCGTGCAGGGCGTTCAACGATTTAATTTCGTGTTGTTTGCTTACCACCGCCGATATGTTTAGCTCCGACGAGCCTTGAGCAATTGCCCTAATATTTACGCCATTGCGTGCCAACGAGTTAAACATGCGCCCCGACACACCAACCGCACTGCGCATATTAGAGCCAATTACGGCAATAACCGACAGTTCGGTTTCGATAATAACAGGGTCTATGAGGTGGGCATGCAACTCGGTTTCAAACTCGGCATTAATGGCGGTTCGGGCGCGGTCGGCATCTTTGGGCAAGATAACAAACGAAATAGAATGCTCGGACGATGCCTGTGTGATAAGTATGATATTTATTCGTTGCCGAGCTAAGGCAGTAAACAAACGCCCCGCAATGCCCATTACGCCCTTCATGCCAGTACCTTGCAGCGTAACCAAAGCAATTTGGCTCATCGACGAGATACCTTTTACAGGGTGTATATTATCGGCACTTGTAGCAGAAATAAGCGTACCTTTGTGGGTTGGATTAAAAGAGTTTAAGATGCGGATAGGAATTTGCTTTTCGAGGGCAGGCTGTATCGTAGGCGGGTGAATAACCTTAGCCCCAAAGTACGACATCTCGAATGCCTCTTCGTAGGTCATGTCGGCAAGGGTAAATGCTTTTTTCACCTTTCGGGGGTCGGCGGTCATCACGCCATTTACATCTGTCCAAATCTGCACTTCTTCGGCATCTAAGGCAGCTCCAACAATGGCGGCAGTATAATCCGAGCCACCACGCCCAAGCGTAGTAATCACGTTGGCTTTGTCCGATGCCACAAATCCGCCCATAACATATACTTTGGCTGTGGTGGCTGCAATGGTTTTCAAAAACCGATGATTAGTTTCTTTAAAATCTACTTTTGCATTGCCAAAATCGCTGTCGGTGCGTATCAAGGTGCGCGGGTCAAGAAACTGCACGTCGGGCAAATGTTGCGATAAGTAATTACTGATGATAAACGACGACATCAACTCGCCATAACTCATCACGGCATCTAGGGTTCTGTCCGACAGCTCGCGGATAAGCGACACACCATACAATAATTTTTCGAGATTATCGGTTTTTTCTTGCAAATAAGCAATAACGGGGGCTTTGGCTTCGGGCGTAAAAAGCCGATAAATAACTGTCTTATGGCGCTCATAAACGGTTTGCAACTCGGCTTTGTATTGCTCGTTGCTTGCCTCGGCTAAGCGGGCAATGGCAATTAGTTGGTCGGTTAAACCACCAAGGGCAGACACCACCACCACTATTCGCGGGGTAGTTTGTAGTCGTTCGGCTACAATGTGGCGCAGTTCGGTTATGCGGTCGGCATTGGCAACCGATGTGCCACCAAATTTCATGACTTTCATGTATCTATTTTTGTTTTTATTTTTAAAATATACCTAACAAACAACCTTAGCCGTACTTTTGGGGTTAATTTATACCCATTAGGGCATATAATTATCCAATAGCTAAATAATTTTAGCCCATAAAGCATTAATTTAGCGGTTTGTCTTTGTCGGGTCAAAAATACGGCTTAAATTTGAGCCTGCAAAATTAAAATTGTTTATTAGTTCAAAATATACAAACTATGGTAGTTCGCAAAGCCCTTTCCGAAATTTTATTGACTGCGTTTTTAGCAGCTATCCTACAATGGTGGCTGCCTTGGTGGGTAGTAGCCATTGCCGCATTTGTAGTAGCTGCCATATACAACAGTCGTAGTATTTGGCAAGCATTTGTAAGTGGTTTTTTAGGCATTGGCTTATTATGGTTTGTGTATACTTTTATTATAGATATTAGTTCGTTGTACATTTTAAGCTCAAAAGTAGCCACCATATTTGGCGTTCCAACCATTTTATTAGGTATCATTACCGCACTTATTGGCGGCATTACCGGCGGATTAGGCGCACTTTGTGGCAATCTGTTTCGCAAAATGTTTAACCCTCGCCAACAACAAACCACCTACTACAGCCGCCGCCGATAACCTAAGCTATCAATCAACATCCAAACTAAACCCATAAACCAAATGCACCAGCCCCGCTTGACGCGGTAAATGTCTTTTTTGGGGGTGATGATTAGCACTCCCTAAGTTGACAAGTTGGTGGCACCCCCATTATACAAGTACGCTCCTCGCAAAACACGCATCACACAATACCTTAATTGACATGCCTAAGCACATAAACACAAAAAAACATAAATGAACATACAATTTCCAAAAGATTTTATTTGGGGAACCTCTACAGCAGCCTACCAAATAGAAACCGCTTTTGCACACGATTGGCGAGGCGTAAAAGCCAAAGACGGACACGTATTTGAACGCACCGCCGACCACGAACTACACCGCGCCGAAGACCTTAATTATATCGCACAACTAGGCAACGCCTACCGTATGAGCCTAGATTGGTCGAAACTGCAACGCCAAGCCAATGCCAAATTCGACCAACAAACCGTTAACGAATACCGCTCGTTTTTGGCAAAACTTAAAGCTCGCAATATTTACGTGATGATGGTTTTGCACCATTTTACCAATCCTTTGTGGTTTGTACAAAGCGGCTCGTGGGAAAACAGCGCAAATATACCCGTTTTTTTAAACTACGTAGAGCAAATGGTCAACACTTTTGGCGATTTGGTAGACAACTGGAACACCTTTAACGAACCCGATGTATACCTAACTAACAGCCGTTTGCTGGGTAATTTTCCGCCATTTGTTAAAAGTTTAGGGCGGTTTCGAAAAACGCTTAACAACATGAGCCGAGCGCACCGCTTGGCAGTACCTATCATCAAAAACGCCTGCCCTACGGCACCTGTTGGCATCTCAAAAAACTGCGTGAAATTTGTTGCCGAAAACGCACTTGGCTGGCTACCTGCCAAAATTGCCGATTATGTATTTATGGATTATATAACTAGCTATTTTATGGAAGGAAACGACTATTTTGGCATGAGCTACTACGCCAAAATTTCGCTCACCCCCTACCCTATCACCGAAATTGATATGCCCGGCAAATTGGCACAACTAAAACGCCCACACGACAAAATGTGGGAATACGACCCCAACGGCATGAAAGAATCTATCGAACGATTTTGGCAAAAATATAAACTGCCCATCATCATCACCGAAAGCGGCATTTGCACCGATGATAGCCAAGTTAGAATTAACAGCATCAAAGATTATCTAAGCATTTTGCACCAATGCCAACAAAATGGCATTGACATAAAAGGCTATTTCCATTGGACAACCATGGATAATTTTGAGTGGAACTTGGGTCCTACCTACAAATTTGGCTTGGTAAACGTAGATTACGACACAGGCAAACGAACCCTAAAACCCTGCGGCGAATTTTACAGTCAAGTAGTGCGCAACGGCGGCATCATCGAAGATAAATAAAAAATTACATGTACGAAAGAAAACACGAGCCATTGTTACAAAAACAAGCATTTGTAAGGCGCTTAGGTTATAATATTTTAGTAGCATTCGAAGCATTATTGGTATCATTAGGCTTAGGCATTATAGGCTACCACAATTTGTGCCATTTCTCGTGGATAGACTCGCTGCTCAATGCCTCCATGATTTTGGGTGGCATGGGACCTGTTTCCCCTATTGATGATGAGTACATTTCTGGCAAAGTATTCGCCTCTTTTTATGCCATTTTTAGTGGCATTGGGTTTGTTGGCGGCATTAGTATTTTGCTAGCGCCTATTCTTCATCGTATTTATCACCGTTTTCATATCGAAGACGAATTAGAAAAAGAAACAAACCGTAAAAAACAACGACATTAGTACCTGATGCTAGCTCGAATACGGTGAAAAAAAATTTAACAAACAATCAAAATCGGCAAGTTTGGCTTGATTTTGGATACCAAATTGGGTATCTTAGTTACTTAGTTTTAGGCATAACGTCTAAAAGTAACTAAGGTACCCTCTTTTTTAGTTTCGAGAACGGGCAATATACTAAAACAGTCTTTTTTATCGTTGTGCTAAAATCCCCCTACCCTTTTCAATCCCTTATTCTAATTTTTATTCAATATGAAATCCCCCTTAATTCTTTTTCTTTTTCTAGCCTCTTTAAATGTATTTAGTCAAGATTTAATACTAAGTGGTAAAATAATTGATGCCAACACCACCGAAACCATACCTTTTGCCAACATCCGCACCCAAAAAAAAGGCGCTGGTACCGTATCAAACGAACATGGCGAGTTTGAACTACACCTGCCACAAAGTGCTAATAAAGATACCTTAATTGTTTCGTGTATTGGCTATAACTACTTAACCGTACCCATTAGCAGTATCAACAACCGCAAAAATATTACCTTAACCCTGTCGTCTCGCAGCTATGGCTTAAACGAAGTAGTTATTAAGCCCAATCAGGGTCCAACGGCAGCAGATATTGTACAAAAAGCCATCGAAAAAATAGGCAACAACTATCTAACCGAACCTATTTTAATGGACGGTTTTTATCGCGAATACTTCGAAGAAAATGGCAGTTTTGTTGCCTTTGCCGAGGCATCGGTAAGCATTTACGATGGCACAGGTTATGGCTATTTGAGCGATAAAAAAGGTAAAAAAGCAAAATTTAAAGACCACGAAATAATAGCCGTCAACCAACTTAGGGTAAGCGATATTCGCAATCAGGGCGATTATGCCTTATATATCGACCTAAACTATGCCCTACGCAGCAACTTATTGCGTAATATTGATTATTGGCAAAATTATGCCAACGACATGAACGCAAAAACCATATCTTTAAATATAGACAAACTAACTTATTTAGACAAAGATATGGTTTATATTATTAGCTACAACATAGATGGTAAAAGAGCTGGTATTTATAAAGGTAGATTGTTTATCAGAGCAACCGATTATGCCGTGCTGCGCGTAGAAATAGATGCCGATAACTCGGAAAACAACCGCGAACTAAACGGTGCGCCTAGCAAAACGCACGCCATATTAACCTATCAAGAGCAAAACGGAAAATGGTGTTTAAACTATATAAATGCTAATCACGAAGTAAACTATGTACTAAACGACAAAAAATACGCTCTACGGTTTCACTCCGAGCTAACCATCAATCATACACAAAGTGGCAATGTACAACCCTTAGTTTTAACCGACAATACCTTACGAGGTAGCATTTTTTACCAACCCCGCTACCGTACCTTCGACCCCGAATATTGGTTAGATTACCAACTATTTGAAAATTCGCCTAAAAACAAAGGCATTATTACCGACCTCGAAAAACCTCGGTTGCTCGACGAACAATACCGAGCCAATGGCAAACTAAAATCTTTGCCACCTCGCTCGGCGGGTTTTATAAACAACAGTAAAAAATACTAAAAATACATTCAATAACTTAATATTAACTATAAAAAAATGCGGCATTTGGTAGTGATTACTACCAAACGCCGCATTTTTTTGAGTATGTACCCCTCAAAATCTATATTGCACTCTGCAAGTTAGTACATCATCTTTTATATCCGATGTATAATTGTTTAATTGCGTTTTTTCGTTTTTTACCCTATCATACCACAGCATCAAACGAAAATTTTCGTTCATATACCACAAATAACCTACACCAAACGTATCGTACCTAATATCGGTGGCATTAAAATTGGTAGCCAACAAGCCTATTTCGGTACCTTTTGCCCGAATATTGGGGTCGTAAAAATCGTATTTCATACCTATCTGATGCTTTGTACTACCCAAATTTTGTAAAAAATAGGCATATATGCCATTAAAATATCTAACATATAAGGGTTGTGCAATATTGTTTGTAGTTGGCACAGTAGGCGGTGTGTCGCTTGCCGAAGCAGTAGCCGTTTGTATGCCACCGATGTACTCAAAACGAAATTCGGTATTACCTTTGTGTTTTCCGTTCGGGATTTTAATTTGCAGGTCGGCACCCCGATAATGGCGCGGTGCAATAGCCCCCAAATTAGTATCGGTCGAGTCTACCAAAAATAAAAAATCGTTAGCTTGTTTTTGGGTCGTATACCAAAATTTTGTTGCCGATTCTAAGCCTCCTTGCAATATCGACAAGCCCCCCGACACCCAAACAGTAGTGTCAAATAAAGGGGTAGATTTGGCATATATACGAGCAATTAAATCTTTATGGCTATCAAAATCGCGGTCGGCAGCCAAACCTTGCCCATTAAATAGGCCAATATCGGCTTTTAAAAAGCGCAACGAGTTTTTAGAATTACGCGGTTCAAACGACACCATCGCCCCTAAATCGCGCTCGGTTTTCATCAGTATTTGCGACATACGCCCCCGTTCGGGCGACTCGCGGTCGGACGAAGATAGGTTGAGATCGTACCCAAATGGGCGTGGAAACATACCAGTTGTAAGGGCAAACATGTTCCAACGATTTTCAAAAACACGTCCAAAAAAATCGCGAATAAACACGCCTCTCTCCGTACCGTCGAACTGAAAAACGAAATACAACGAGGACATTCCTTTTTTATCAAAGCGCGAATAATCAATACGTAATCGCCCGCGTCGCAGCATAAAACGGTTGTTGCTGTTGCTCGGGAAATCGCCACCAATAAACGATTTCGCCCCTTTTTCGAGGGTATACTGATATTGTGGCTGTATATAACCCGAAAACTTCAGGTTTTCGAACTTTTTGTACACCGCGTAAATACCTTTGCCAACGGCTTTGGTACTGTCGTTGTTCATATCCATAATAAATTGAGCCTTAATAAAGCTGTAATTTAAAAAAATAAGCGCGAAAAACAAGAGTTTGAAAAAGTATTTCATAATTAAAATTTAATATTATATTTTATTTATACTTTCTACTGTTATTCCCGAACCTTCGGCTAACATTACCGAGTGTGGCTCAAGTTGGTTTAAAAAAGCAAAATCTTTGCCATAAACCAAGCCAAAGTCCACGTTTATTTGGTAATTTTTAACAGCGTATTGTTCCCAGCGCGGATGTGTAACTTGGTATTCGTAGGTTTGTTGGGCATCAATTTGGGTATAGCCCCAATAGTGTTCGGTAATAAATTCGGTTTCGCTGCCCTCGTCAATTGCTTGGGTTTGCAGGCTGGCATTTACTTGTATACTTTGCCATTTTTGGTTATATTTCCAATCGTACTGTACCAGTTGCACACCATTGTTTTGTTGCCATAGGTGTCGCATAGGCATAGTTTGATAATGCTCTTTGTATAGCGTGTTCGCAATAAATGCAATCGCATGTCGGGGCACAATTTCTTTTATAAACACTACGCCGCGTTTCCATTCGTTGCCATCTTTGTATCTAACATAAAAGCGCAAATTTACCTCCTCGAAATTGGTGTGAAACGGAATTGGAATACCCAACAAACGGGTATTGGCAAACATAAATCCAACCAAACTAACATAACACTTCCCTTGCCAAATGTCTAATTCGGTTTTATAGGGCAAATATGGCAACAATACATCGGGATTAACCACGTAATTAGCTAAGGCTAACTTACGCCATTCGGCTGTTAAAAAAGACATTTTGATTATAAATTATTGATTATAAATCATTTAATTAACTAAAAACATATACACAATTCCTAATTTTGATACCCTTATTAATGGTCGCTAATTTTATATACATCAATAATACAAACGGTTTGCGCCCGCCCCGCTTGACGCGGAATATGTCTTTTTTGGGGGTGATGATTAGCATTCCCTAATTTGCCAAGTTGGTGGCACCCCCGCAGCAAAGTAAGCGCAGGCACACCATCAAGCGTTTATTGATGTTGGTATCAAATTCGCTAAATAAAATGCAAAGTTACACTTTTGAAACGTAAAAAACGCCCAAAACAATTTGTTTTGGGCGTTTTTTTTTAGATTTGCAGATACAAAATATGATTCATTGCATCAAACAACAGTTAGTTATCATCTGCCTGAAAATATTTTATTATCGGATAAGGGTTACATTACCTTTTATGGTTTTGGTTTCCGAGTCGGTGTAGCGGTATTTAACAAAATAGGCATAAGTACCTACCATTTGCGGTTGTGCGCGGAAGGTTCCGTCCCAACCATCGGCAATATTGTTACTTTCAAAAACGCGCTCGCCCCAACGGTTGTACACTTCAAAACTTATTATTTCGCTTACATCGCGCCCTACCAATCGTAATATATCGTTTACGCCATCGTTGTTTGGCGAAAACGACGACGGAACCAACAATTTGGGTGGCTCGATAACGGGTATCGTTACGGTTGCAATAGCTTCGCAACCTTCGGGGGTGTTAACGGTAAGGGTGTAGGTGGTGGTTTGCGAGGGGCTAGCTTGGGTAGTAGCTTCGTTGGGTTTGCTTAGGTTGTCGGTAGGCGACCATTGATAGGTAGCATTTGTAGGTGCCCCTGTGGCTGTAAGGGTAGTTGTGTTGCCCTCGAAAAGAGTATCGGGTTGAGCTATGTTTAATTGGGGCGTAACGGTTAGCATTACATTTACTACGTCGGTGGCAGAGCAACCATTGGCATTGGTTACAACAAGCGTATAGTTTTGGTTAATGGGCGATGTGGTATTTACGCTAAGATTTGGTTGTGCCACATTGTCGGCGCTTAGGTTAGTAGCGGGCAGCCATTGGTAGCTAGTACCTGCAGTTGCTGGGCTACCAAGTGTTGTTTCTATCGTTTCGCAGCCAATAATATCTTGCCCTGCATCGGCGCTTATTGGGGTCACATTTACTGTCCAAGTACCATTTTGTTCGCAGCCGCTTATGTTGGCGTTAATTTGGTAAGTAGTGTTTTGAGTAGCTGTTAATGTGGGGTTGTAGCAGTTAGAGCAACTTAAGCCCGTGGCAGGCGTAATGGTGTAATTGGCACTTGGCGAGCCAAGCGTAAGAGCCGTTTGCGAACCTGCACAAACATTTATGGTGCTATCGCGCACGCCCAAATCGCCATTACCAAAAACAACATTGACCGGAAATACTTGCGAGCAACCTGTCATGTCGTACATGGTTACAGAGTAGGTAGTGCTTTCGGTGCCACTAAATACAGGATTTGGGCAAGAGGTACAACTTAAATTAGTGCCAGGCGACCATTGCAAAAAGGTAGCTCCGTTGGCAGTTAAAGTAGCACTTTGACCCGGGCAAAGTAGGTAATCGGCTGGTACATCGGGTTGAAAATTATCATCCATAATAATATTGACCGTTGTTGAATCGATACAAGTACCAATACTGGCAATATAGGTATACTCAATACTATTTAAAGGGGTACAAATAGGTGCGGCGATATTAGGGTTACTTAAAAAATCGGAGGGAATCCACTGCGAAGTAACCCCACCCGAGCCTATCAACTGCACCGGAGTTCCGGCACAAGCAGTTGTATTAGCAGGTTGGGCATAGGCTATAATATTGTCTTGTATGCGTATTTCAACGGTGTCTACAATTGTTGTACAGAAATTTGTATTTGTAATTTCTATAATTACATTTTCTATACCTTCGTCTGTATTATCAGCTATTGGCGATAGTGTTATTTGGGCAAGCGTATCGCCCGGATACATAATGATGCTGTCGGGTAGGGCAAGTCCGTTTTCGTTGGCATAATCTATCCTTTTTGGGCAGCCTGTTAGCGAAAAATAAACAACGGTAGTGTCTAATATATTACCACTTGGACGAAACTCTATGATGGCATCAATGCAACCTTCTATCGCATTATCAAAACCAGCAAGCGAGGTACTTGCCGACAACTCTATTTTGTTGGTGGTTAAGCTACCTGCCTCAATAAATACCCCCGAATCTAGAGCGGTGTCGCCAGCATCGGCAACAGCCAATTTTAGGGTATAGGTTTGGCAAGGTACTACGGCTGCTCGGGCGGTTAGTACAGTTGTAAAGCCATCGTATTGGATATAAAAGTCGTCGGTATTTTCGGGAGATGAAAAACCATCGCCATTTTCCACATAATACTCCGAGTAGCTATTATCATTCACATTGTTGATAGATACTGGCGTAGTAGTTCCGGGAACAATGGCGATGTTTTCGGTATTGTAGTTTCCTCCGGCGGGATTAGGACCAGTAATAAAAAAAGCAAATACGTCGTTAAAGTTACTACCCACATATTCTAAATACTCTTCCGACCCGAATATATACCTAAATTGTATAGTATCGGCAATAGCTTGCAAATCGAAGGTAATTACACAAGCATCTTGGGTAGTAAAACCTACTATTTGTCCATCTAAATCGGTATCGCCGGGTGCAAGGTTACTTTCCGACGAGCTTCCGCTGTTGTTTGGTCCTTGGGCATTTTGAATTTTACCCGAGGTCATAATTAAACCTTTGGGCATACCCAAATTACTGTCTTCGCCCAAAAATGCGCCCCATGCTCCGTCGGGGCATGTTTTTTGGATATTGCTGATAGTAATCCCCTCGCCTACCAACGATTGTATTACTGCCTCGATGGTTTGGGTATCATCAACTACTAATTGAGCTTTTAAGGGTTGCGAAAATCCCCAAAGAAGCAACAATAAAACAATGTATGTAGTATTTTTTTTCATTGAAAGAAATATTTTTATATAAAAAAACAATCTACAATACCTATTATTGGGTATTGTAGTAAAACTTGGTGCAAATATCGGTTATTATTCTGAACAAATGAAAAACATTTTTAAGGTTTTTCCGAAATAATACATTTAAATTAGACACATAAAAAAACCACTATCATTCATTCAGTGAAAATGGATTGATAGCGGTTTTTTTTATCGTTTTAGCTTATTTTTATGTACAAAATCGTCTAAATGTATTTTATGGTAATGGTAGTATTTTGATACCGACATTGAAAAGTTCGGGTTGGGTGTTTGCGCTTAATTGCTTTGGGGGTGCCAAAGGCTGTGCAAATAGGGCAAACCAATCATCACCCCCAAAAAAGACATATTCCGCGTCAAGCGGGGCAGGCGCAAGCTGTTTATATAACTGGCTGATGTTATGCAGGGGTGTTACCTAATTAAGTGGCATAGGACTTTGAAGATAATTTGTGGGTACTTTGCTATTGCTTACTACCCATTAAAGTTTGTTACTTTTTTCTTGACAAAAAAGTAACCAAAAAGTCAAGGCGTATAGTAATTGTAAAAGCAACATTCCACTAAAGATATAAACTTGCACGCCAAACGTGCTTGTCGAGTTTATTCCGTTCGGGCTTCAAACAGTATATCTTTCTTAACGCTACATTTATGCCCCAATAAATTTCTTAACGCCAATTCCTATAATGCCGATCCCGAAGAAACCACATACGAAACTGGGTATAAAAATGCAAAACACCTTGTTGTTATTAGAATAGGCTGCGTAACATACGTTACTTAAGTTGGTATCAAATTGAATGTAATTACCCAAAATTTACGCATGTTTATTAACACACAAAATTGAGTTTTTAGAAAAATCGTGGGCTTAGTAGGTTTTCGTCGTTAGAGTCGTTACCTGCTCGTTTTATATCCCAGCCCAACATAATTTCGTGCGAGCCGCTGCTGTAATTTGCTAATTTAGACAGGGTTAAGTCGTAGGCATAACCTATACGCAAGCCATTTTTAAATTGGTAGGCGGCATTAAAAGCCATACCGTCGGTGGTTTGATAACCTGCTCCTATCCAAATAGCTTTGTTGATAAGTAGACTTAGGTTAATATCAGCTTCGAGTGGCGAGCGATTAGCTGCTTTAAGCAACAGGGTTGGTTTTAGGTCGAGTTGGTTGGTTAGCGAAAAAACGTAGGCTCCCGACACAAAGTAGTGTTGTTCGCGCTGCGATAGTTGTTGTAGGTTATCGAGGGTGCCTTTTAGCAGATGCGGCACTGCGGCACCGATAAAGTAGCGCTCGCCGTAGTAATAGGCACCTAAGCCAAAGTTGGGGGATAGTTTTTTTTGTACGCCCAACTGTCCGCCATCAGAGATAGAGGGGTCGGTGGGGTCGTCTATGTCGGCGGGGTCAATTTTCGACCAGTCGGCGGTATAGTTTTGTATACCTGCTTGTAATCCCAAAGATAGTTTGCTTTTGTTAGATACGGGTATATGATAAGCATAGCTTGCATACACATTAAAGGTATTATGTATGCCAATAACATCATTTTCGAGGTATAAGCCAGCGCCCATATTGGTTGCTAAAGGGCTATGTACGCCAATATTTATGTTTCGGGGTGCACCCTCGATACCTGCCCACTGATAGCGGTACAATCCCATTAGGCTTACTGCGTCGCGCGAGCCTGCATAAGCGGGATTATACGACAAGGGGTTAAACATATATTGGGTATACTGTGCATCTTGTTGAGCAAAAGTGGTGTAACTTAACGAAAAACAGGTTAGTAAAGTAAGTATTTTTTTCATTTGTTGTAAAAGAAAACGGTTATTAATTTGGTGTTGCCATTGCGTTTTGGTTAAGACGCAAAAATAGGCAAAAAGTTGCTATTACCGTAATAATTTTAAGTTTTAGGTAATTTTACGGCAAATTAGTTAAGACAATGGGTTGCCCCTTCGTTGTTCGAGTAGGTCGACGGCTTTTTTATAGTCGCGGTTAAGGTTACGGAGTTCGGTGGTTAGCGTTTCGAGGTATTGATTTTTTTCGAGCAGCGTAGTATACTGGTTACGGAGTAAATCTAGTTCTTGCTGATTTTTTTCGTATTGAGGCAGCAATGTTTGGTATCGTTGTTTAAAGCCTTCCGATTCGGTGTTGCTTATTTCTAAGCCTGTTAGTTGTATATTTTTATCTTGCAACTGTTCGGTTAATTGTTTTTTAACATTTTCGGTTTGATGCAGTTTGGTGGTTAATTCGTCTAATTGTTTTTTAACATTTTCGGTTTGCAATAATAGGGCGTTATATTGTCTTTCGGTTTGCAACAGATTTTCTATGTTTGTACGATTATCTGCTATGGTTTTGGTTTGTCGTTGGGTTTCGGCAAGCAGGTTGGCATGGTCGCGCTCTAAGCGGCGTGCATGGGTTTGCAGTTCGCGGCGTTGTTCTTCGGTTTCTCTTAAATTGGTTGCTTGGTTATCGTATTTTTCTTTGTATGTTTCTAGGTATTTTATTCTAGCGTTTAGGTTTTCGGTTTGCTTTTGGTACTTTTGGAGGTCTATTTCAACTCGTTCTTTGGCATTTTCTAATTCGTGTAGCTGGTCGAGCCATTCTTTTCGGTCGCTCTCGCTTTTTGCATTTTGAGCCAGCAAATATCTATATTTACTACGTGTTGCTTCTAAACCTTTCGATGCATCTTTGCTTTGCTTTGAAAAAGCGTTTAAGTTGCGCCTAAAATAGAGCCACACTAAGAGTGCTGTTACCCCAAGTAGGCATAAAATTTGTATTATATCCGAAATCATAAAAACTTATTTTTGCAAATTAAAAATTAACAATACTGATTGGTGGTTATGGCATTATTTTATAACAAGCTCTACACGCCGGTTCAATCTTTGTCCTTCTACGGTTTTGTTCGATGCAATGGGTTTGGTTTCCCCTTCCGAAAAAACGAGTGTTTGTCGTGGGTTGATGCCCATTTTTTCTAACCATTTTTGTGCCATAATGGCTCGTTCCATGCCTAATCGGTAATTTTCTTCGGCGCCATCATTTTCGTCGGTATGTCCTATTATATAAACGCGTAATTTGGGTTGTTGTGTTAGTAATGCATCAATTTGGTCAATGTATTGATATGTTTTTTCAGAAACTACCATATCTGCTGTTTTTTTATCGAACATTAACCTCACGGTGTCGTTTTGCAGAGTACTTATTTGCTCGGGCGATAGCATTGTTTTAGCTACTATTTTTAGTTCTGTCACATTAAACAAGGTATCTTGAAAAACAATTGGGTTGGGTTGTTGTATTATTTTTTGTACAAAAAAAGAGTCTAAATTAATATTACTTTGTTTGCCTTTCAAAAATACGTTGTTTAGTTGTTTCGAAAACTCGTTTTTAATATTTTGACATCTTTTATTGGCTAAGTCGGCAGTTTCGTTGGGTGCATAAGCGGTGGTTATTGCCAAACGTTTATTTTTATGGTTTATAAGATAATTAGCTATGCCGGTTATTTTTTTTTCTAAATTGGGTGTTAAATATGGTGTCGCCTCATTTTGCCTAAAAGTAACGTTTTGTTGGGCTGTTAATAAAGTATCAATGCCATCGGTTAGCACAAAAATAGGTATACTGGGTCGCTTGCGAAAGCAACTACAGTTGTTGTATTTGATTTCGCAAGCGTACCAATATGTAGAAAAGCCTATCCAAGTAAAAATTATCCAGGGTAAAAACCGATAGAAATTCATGGTTGTTATTGAGGTAGGTGTCTAATTATACTTCAAAACCCAAGAATCTGGATTGTATTTGCTTTGGGCGGTGTTAAATTGTTTTTTTACATCGGCTATTTTACCCGATTTAACAAATATGCCTGTTCGATAAAATCCAGAAGTTGTTTGGAGGATGTGTACGTCCAGATTATCTTTACGCAAATTGCTTGCCAATTTATTTGCGCGGCTTTTTTCTTTAAAGGCTCCGGTAATAATATAGTACCCTTTGGGGTCGTTTGTTTTTACATACTCGTTGGCTTTCGATTTCATAATACGCAAGCCTTCTACTACTTCTATGCCTCCATCGTTGGCGTTGGTTGCGGTAGTTGTTTGGGCGGGTGTTTCTTTTTCGGGCGATGTAGTAGGTGGGTTTACGACATGGCGTTCGGCGGCGGCAGTGGCTTGTGCTATGCTGTCGGCAATGTGTATTTGTGCTAGGCTATCGGCGGTAGCAGCCGCAGCATTTGCCAAGCGTATGCTGTCTTCGGTTTGCATCGAAGCAGCGTCGTTTTCGGCACTTTCGGTGGGTTCTTCGGTGGCGGCTACTTGTTCGGTTCCGTCGCCAAAAATATAGCTAAATGGTTTGCGGTTTTGCCAAGGTTTGTCGGTTTCGCCACCTAATTGCGACAAGGTAAACAAAAAGGCAAACAGCAACAACAAAGGCAATAGCCAAAGCCACCACCTATTTTTTTTCTCGTTTGCATTTTCGGTTGCAACTACGCTACCGCCCGCATTATTGGCAGCAATTACCGACGATATACTTCGTTTGGTGTCGTTGCTACCCGAGCCACTGCCTAATGTTTGCAAGTTTTCGCCTACGGGTGTTTCTTCCTCTACTTTTGTGGTCAAGATACTAGCTCCTGCACCTACTTTTGCCATATCGTTTATGGTTGGTGGCAGGTCGGCTCCGGGCAGTTCAACGGGCGTAAGCCCAAAGGTTTCGATGGCAAAATTGGCATTTTCAACGGGTTTAAATTTCACCGAATCTCCTTCGCGGTACAATTCGCCTATGCCGTCAATAACTACTGTTTCGGCAGCGGTTAATCGTTGGTTAATATCCCTAACAAATAGTGCTATTTCGCGCTCTACCACATCGTTAGGTAATTTTTCGAGGCGCGAGATATGCCCTGCTAACAAACCATCGTTTACTTTTATACGGTCGTTAAACACCAATACCTTAGCAGGTGGTGTAATTATTTGCTGCTCTTTATCAACTTGTGCGGCAGTGTAATGGGTGTTAAAAGTACCTAAATCGGGCACTATAATACTGCTATACTCGTAAAGTAATGCTTTTATATACTTGGCTATGTTGTTTTTTATTTGCATATCGATAAAATGGTAAAGGTGATTTGTTGATTTTTGGTTGATTATCTGCTAATTAGCTAAACACGAACAATTATTAAGGTACTGATTATCTGTCTGATACATCATTGTCCATTAGCAATTATGCATTTTTACAGTTCAAAGCCGTGAAGTTCTTGTTTAATTTGGTCAATTACGGCTTGCAGGTGTTCGGGCTTATCGGCATAGTTTATGTCGTTGATATTAATAATCAACAACTTACCCGCGGTGTAGTTATTTATCCAGGTTTCGTAGTATTGGTTTAGGTTTTCGAGGTATTCGGGGCGTATGTTGGTTTCGTAGGCACGTCCTCGGCGCTTAATTTGGTTAAGCAAAGTGTCGGTCGAGGCACGCAAATAGATGAGCAAATCGGGCGGAGCTAAGAACGAAGTCATGAGTTTAAACAAGGTGGTATAGTTCTCAAAATCGCGCGGGCTCATCAAGCCCATTTCGTACAAATTAGGTGCAAAGATATTGGCATCTTCGTAGATGGTGCGGTCTTGGATAACAACCTGCGAGCCTGTTTGTATTTTTTTGGCTTGGTCAAAGCGGCTATTTAAAAAATAAACCTGCAAGTTAAACGACCACCGGCGCATATCTTCGTAAAAGTCGTCGAGATACGGATTATGATCCACATCTTCGTAAAAAATATCCCACCCAAAATGTTGTCCTAACTGGGTAGTTAATGTAGTTTTACCCGCACCAATATTGCCTGCAATAGCTACATGGCGCAATTTTTTGTTTTGTTGGTTTTCCACTGTTTTGTGAATAGCAAGTTTTGGTTGATGAAATAGCCGCCCTTAAAGACCAGCACTTTATTACTCTACAATAGTTAAACTAGTAGGTCTTTTTAGTTCAATCTGCGAGCGCACCCGCTCTTTACCTCTATATTTATAAACACGCCTGCGCACCAAACCCTCTATCAAAATAGTTTTGTTTTTGTAGGTTTCGAGCGGGGCAAATTTAGCAATATTTTGCTCAAAAATAATAATCGATAACGGATTATTTGGAAATGGCACATCTAAATCTATAAAAGTAGGTTTTCCTTTTGCATTTTTAGCTGTGTGTATGCCTACTACCTTAGCTTTTACTAATACCTTACTGCCTACTTGTTTGGCAGCTTCTGTTGCGGTTAGGGTATCGTCGTGGGGTTGCTCTTTACTATTTAGTTTAGTTGTGGCAAGTTGCGCGCAAATTTGTTGTACATTGCCACAAAGTAAAAATACAATTAGCAGTACAAATCTTAAAATAAAAACATTCATTTTTTTCAGAGGGGATATGGGGAAATTCAGAAACAGGAACGTTGCTATGAAAAAACATTATACATACCGCATACCAATCATTCGTTTGGCTTCGTTGAGGGTTGCGGCGGCGCTTGCTCGTGCTTTTTCGCCACCTTCGGTAATAACGCGGTGCAAGTAGGTGGTATCGCGCATAATATCTTCGATGCGGTTGCGGATAGGTGCTACTGTATTTACCATATCTTCGGCAAGTTGTTTTTTTAGGTCGCCGTATCTAATGGTACAGTTGTTGTATTGCTCGTCGAAATGTGCAAGGGTATCGGGGGTACTAACCAACCGCAGTAAATCAAACAAATTGTTTATTTCTTCGGGTCTTTGCTGATTTGGTTCGGTGGGTCCCAAATCGGTTTTTGCCTTCATTATTTTTTTGCGGATTTGGGCATCGGTGTCCATCATATAAATGGCGCTGTTGGGGTTTTCGGCACTTTTCGACATTTTACCTGTGCCGTCTAAACTTGGTATTTTTAGCAATTCTTCGCCAAAGTTAAAACCGTAAGGCTCCGGAAAAAGTTTTTCGCCAAACAAATTGTTAAACCTATTGGCTAAGGTACGTGCCATTTCTATGTGCGACTCTTGGTCTTTGCCAACAGGCACTTTTACGGCTCGGTGTATAATAATGTCTACTGCCATCAACACAGGGTAAGTTAGCAAACCCGCGCTAATGCTTTTGCCGCTTTGCTCTTGGCTGCGCACTTTGTCTTTAAAAGTAGGTATTTTTTCTAGCTCTCCTTTATAAGCTATCATATTAAACAACAAATACAGCTCGGGTATTTGCGGAATGTGGCTCTGTATATATATGGTACACTTTTCGGGGTCTAAACCACAAGCCAAGTAAGTTGCCAGTACTTCGTTGGTAAGTTGTGGCAAATTGCGGGCATCGTAGTGTGTAGTTAACGAGTGATAATCGGCAATGAAAAAGTACGATTGGAAGTCGTCTTGCATCTTTACATAATTATTTATCGCACCCAAATAGTTACCTAAATGGATAAGACCAGTAGGGCGAGAGCCACTAACAACGATTTCTTTTTTGTCAAGTGTTTTCATACCGCAAAAGTACGCACTTTGTTCCATTTTTTACTACTTTTTTATAAAGATGTATCATCTAATAGACGAAAATTGTGCCTAAAAAACACACTTTGCTGCTAAAAAGCAGTTGGTAGGCACAAATTAAGTCTTTTTTTTTGATAAACTACCAAATCATCTTACCTTTGTGCAACTTTTTACCTTTTGCATTAAACAAAAAATTACGTTCTTTTTATGAAAACTAATTTTCTTTTCCTTTCGTTAAGCATTATACTGTTATTTGGTTGCGACGATAAAAACAGCACAAACCAGCCACAACCTTACGAAAAGGGTATTTTTGTACTCAACGAAGGTTCGTTTGGCAATGGCAATGCCTCGGTATCGTTTATTGATGCCGATACCAAAGCCGTATCGAACGATATTTTTGCTGCCGTAAATGGTCGTCCGTTGGGTGATGTGGCGCAATCTATCACCTTTTGGGCAGAGTATGCGTATATTGTGGTTAATAATTCGCAAAAAATTGAGGTAGTCGAAGCCAATACGTTTAAAAGTGTGGGTACTATCGCCGACCTACCCTCGCCCCGTTTTATACAAATTGTTAGCCCTGTAAAAGCCTACGTAAGTAATATTTTTAGCACAGAAATTACCATTATCAACCCCACCACCTTTGCTAAAACAGGTAGCATTACCGTACCTTGTAGCAACGATTGCTGGACAGAACAAATGTATTTGTCGGGCAATACCTTGTATGTAGCCAATACGGGCAACAACAGTGTTACGGTTATCAACACCATAAACGACCAAATAGTAACAAATATTGCATTGGGCAAACAACCTACCGATTTGGCTTTTTCGGCAGCTACGCAAAGCCTTTGGGCAATGTGTTTGGGTGGCTTTGAGTGTTTCCCAAATACCTGCGAGCCAGCATCTATACAATCTATAAACCTAAGCAACAATAGTGTTGATAAGGTGTTGACATACCAAACAACCGACAATTTTGTGAGCAACCTACAACTAAACAACACAGGCAACAAAGCTATGTTTTTAAATGGTGGGGTATACGAGGTATCGCTTACCAGCAACGAAACTAGTTTGCATAATTTAGCACAAGCCTTGCCTATTGGTGGGTCGTATATATATGGTGTACGTTACAACGATGATAATTACAACTACGGTACTTTTGTAACCGATGCCGCCGATTTTGCACAAAATGGCGTGGTGTATCAGCTATCAAACAATGGTGTTGAGGTGATAGATACATTTGTTGTAGGTGTTGCCCCCTCGAAGGTGTATTTTAAATAAAAATCCAGAAACAATACTAAAGGGTCTTTTACATCATCTACAAAAATCCAAAAACAGCTATTAAGGAGTTCCTTAATAGCTGTTTTTTTGCGATTATAATAAATAATCAATAATTAATCATTAAGTATTAACTTACCACCATTTAGGGTTTGTCCATCTTGCTCTAGTGTATAAAAATACATACCTTCGGGCAAGCCATTGCGTTTTAGGGTGGTGGTATTGCCGGTTATGGTTTGGGTTTGCACCAATCTGCCCAATATGTTATACAAACACAAGCGGGTGTTTTTTGCTTCTTTTAAGCCCTCGAAAGTAAATAGGGTTTGGTTGCTAAACGGGTTGGGCGATACGCTAATGTCAATACCGTGGCTGTTGGCTGTTGGCAATTGTATGCCGTCGGGGGCAGCCGATGAGTCTACAACAGCAAAGTTGTCGATACCTGCTTCCATTGCGTCTTGGTCGCCATCGCTTTTAGCCTGAAAAATAACACGCACGGTGTTGTTAAGTGGTATGGTATTTTGCAACGAGTAGCTTTTGTGCGTCCAAGGTGCGCCCAACGGCAAACGAATTTTGTCTATTACCGTTGTTTGTGTACCGTTTGTTAGGCGCACAATTAAGGTGTCGTCGGTGGCACTTAGGTTTTGGTTAATGTTTACAAACCACGCATCGAAACTTAAATAGGGTGTTTCGTAGCCTACCAAGTTCATTATAGGCGATGTAAGCGTAACTACACCATCGTTCACAAAATCAAATACATCGCCGCTATTACCTGTCGAGTAGCAGTTGCTGTCAAAGTCGTTGCCCGAGTCGGTGGCGGGGTTTATCTGAAATGGACCAAACGCGGTACCATTGGGTTTTCCCCAATCCCATGCTCCGTCGGTGTTACCTGTCAAAACGGTTTCCCAACCCAAATCAAAGGCAAACGGGTCGTAGTAGCCTGCATAAAGGGTAATATTTATGGGTGGATTATCGGTAACAACTACTTTTGCGGCATCAACCAATCGGGTTTTATAGCCCCATTTAGCCGATGTTAGTTGGTAAGTACCTGCATACATATTTTCGATTTCGTAGGCACCAAAGTCGTCGGTAATGGCTTCTTTTACTGTACCTTCGGTATCGGCAAAACGCACAATGGCGCCCGGTATGCCAAAGCCTTGTGGGTCGGCAACGGTGCCTGTTTGTGTGTAAGTAGGCAGGGGTGTAAGGCTTAGGTTTTGGGTAACATCTACGCCATTTGCCAACAATACATTTTCGATGGTGTCGGATATATAACCCGGAGCCGAAGCCACAATGGTATAATAACCTGCATCGAGTATGCCTGTGCCATAAGCGCCTGCAAAGTTGGTTTGGTCGGTGGCAGTAGTGGTTAATATGTTAACGGTGGCGTTTGGTACACCAGCACCTGTTGTAGCATTGGTTACATTGCCAAACAAAAAGCAGGCATGTATGTAATTTGGGCGAACCACAAACAAACCCTCTTGCATATCCGACAAAAGCAAATTGCCCGAGGGCAGGTACGGAGCTACACCCCAATCGCCTTCAAATTGGGCATCGTTCAAAGGCGAGGTATCGTAATAACCCACCAATATCATGTTATCGGGGTGGGTGGCATCGTAAATTTGTACGCCATCGGTATAATACGAGCAAATAATAAAATTGTCGGGCATGGTATATACATTGTGTGGCGAAGGTAGCTCGGCTTCTCCTTCGCGGTGCGATTGTATTACATCTAACAGTTTTATGTCGTTAATATCCGATACATCATACGAGGCAATGTAGGCTCCAAATACTTCGTCGGTGGTAAACAGGGTATTGCCATCGGCGGTAAGGGCGCTGTTGTGGGTAAAGCTGTTGGGTGTATAAAAAGATGCCATAACTACCGGATTGGCTTTGTCGGTTACGTTGATAACCTCTAATAAACCGTCGTTAATTTCAGATGCCCAAAGCGTATCGTTTCGTACATAACCATCGTGTATATATCGCTCGTTAAACTCGCCAATTATTTGAGGGTTCATGGGGTCGGCGTTTAGGTCGGCGATAATGGCACCGCCTACACCGTGGTTTGCACCAAAAACATACAAAGTACCTGTTGGTTCGTCCACAAAAACGGTGTGTTCGGTGGTAAAAGAGTGGTCGGCATCGCCGTTCCATATCACCGATACAGGATTACTTGGGTCGGATAAATCAATGATAGTTAGCCCCAAACCCGCCTCGGTTACTACATAGGCGTAGTGTTGAAAAGAACGCACCTCGCGCCATGTAGACTCTGGGGCATCAATAAAGCCTACTTCTACGGGGTTAGTGGGTGTGCTTACATCTACAATAGATGTTTTTGTACGGCAACCCACAAGGGCATACTCCTTTCCGTCGGGAGCTACATAATGCCACAAATTGCTTAAACCCGTTGGATAAGGCAATTTACCCAAAAACGAGCAATTTAAATGCGGCTCGGTTTGGGCATACGACAACGAAGAACTTGCCAACAACACAAAGGCTGTTAAGGCAAATAAAGTAAATTTTTTCATGTATTAGGTAATTAATGTCTTTTTTAGATACACAATAATGTTTGTTTTTGGGTTATTGGCAAACAAGACAAAACAGTTTGATGCCAACATTGAAAAGTAATAAATTTAGCTTTTGCTCAATTCACAATAGCATGTCCTGTTTTTATAATTCTTTAACGATGAAATTTGAAGCAGAGAACACAAGTAGATTATTTCGGTAATAATGTTATCGTTTTTATTTGTTATTTGTTATTTTTTAGTTTGACACGAATCAGGACATTAAAAAAACAGGGCTAAACTCGTTTTTTCTGCTGTTGTGTCTCTTGTTGTTTTTTTTTTTTATAGTTCATAAAATAGCGAGCTTATCTCCAAGTTCAATAAACAAATCTAACTATTGATCGATTGCACCCAGTTTGATTTAAGGCTAACTACTTTTCAAGGTCGTTATCAAAATACAACACTATAGCGTTAAAAGTAGTTGAAATGTTACACCGTTTTTAAACAAAATTAACAAACCTTATTATTCGGCGGGCATATTTAAACTTACACTTAGTTTAGATACGCGCACATCTAGGTTTTTTAGGCTGGGGTTGTTCGAGTCAAAACGCCCTCGCCCGATACCTTTGCGTAGTCGTTTTGTAGTTGTTCGCTTATCTCGTTTTTGGGATTTAAGCCAATATATAAGCCTTTATAGTCGGGGTTTTTATCTAGTGTGCCACCTTCCCACGAGGTGACAGATCCGCCATAATCCCAGCCAAAGCCCGAAAACTTAAAGGGTTTGCCACCATTTAGTGCCACTAATTCGTTGAGGGTAGTGCCAATTTTGATACCTTCGGTGGTGTGCCAAGGACTGTTTTCGTTGCTTGATACAACAAGTTGGGCTTTTTTGTTGGGCAGCCAAAATATTTGCAGCTCGTTGGGTGTATCGGCAAACAAGCGGGTAGCATCCATAGGTTGCATGTCGCCGTTTGGTGCAATTTGGTCTTGTTTTACGTTTTCTTTGCCATAAGCAGTTGTTACATCGGCAGTTGTCGTTTGCTTGTTTACTTTGCCTGCCATAGGGTTATCGCCGCCGCGCAATAGGTAGTCGGTGTTAGTGGCAGTTTGGGGGTCAGATGCGGGCGTTTCGGTTTCTTTAACGCTTGGGGGTGTGTTGGTATTGGTATTGTTGCACGAAACAGCTAACAATAGCGCACATAAACACAATAACAGAAGTGATGAAGTAGATTGCATAAAATGATTTTTTTTTGAAAAGTGTATAGATTATGGTTTGTTTTTTGAAAAAAGGGAATATTTAATACGGGTCAACATCTATCTGCACCACCAACGATTTATAGCTAGGTTGTTGTTGCAGTTGGTGTATGGTATCGGCAATAAATTGTTTGTGTTGTTGTAGTTGTGTAGATTGTCGGTCTATTTTGATGATAAATTGGCGCAGGTAATAGCTACGTATGCGCGACACCATTGGCACAGCGGGTCCTAAAACGTGCTTATTAAAGCGCACTTGCAAGGCTTTTTGTAGCCAAGCAGCAGCCTTATTAACCGCTATATTGTCTTTATGTTTTAGGGTTAGCACCACCAAACGCACAAAGGGCGGATAAAGGTATGTAAAACGCTCGTGTAGTTCGTCGTTAAAAAAGGCTTCGTAGCTGCCTTCTAATACATGGGTTAAGGTTTTGTAGCTGGTATTGCGCGATTGTATGAGCACTTTGCCTTGTTTGTTTCGTCGTCCGGCACGTCCGCTTACTTGCATCATCAACTGAAAACCTCGCTCGGTGGCTCTAAAATCGGGGAAACCTAGCAGTTGGTCGGCGCTTAAAACGGCTACCAAACTAACGTTTTCAAAATCTAAACCTTTTGTAACCATTTGTGTGCCTACTAAAACTTTGGTTTTTTGGTCTTCGAAATCGTTAATAATTTGCTCGAAACCATGCTTGGTGCGTGCCGAGTCTAGGTCTAAACGCCCGATGGGGGTGTCTTTCAAAAAGTCTTGCAGTTCGTCTTGTATTTTTTCGGTGCCAAAGCCTTGTATTTGCAAATTGGTGCTACCGCAAGCCTCGCATCGGGCAATAAGTGGTCGTTTGTAGTCGCAATAATGGCATTTTAGGTCGTTGCTTGCTTTGTGGTAGGTTAGGCTAACATCGCATTGTACGCATTGGGGTATCCAACCACAATCGGCACACAACAAACTTGGCGAGTAACCGCGTCGGTTTTGAAACACAATTACTTGTTCGTTATGGTCTAAGGCGGTTTTCATTTCGGTAAGCAGTTGGTCGGTAAAATGCGAGTGCATTTGCCCGTTTTTGGTGGCTTTTGTAATGCTTATCACCTCGATAATAGGAGGTAATACGCCGCCGTAGCGTTCGTTTAGTGTTACTAATCCGTATTTTTGGGTTTTGGTGGCATTAAAAAAGGTTTCGAGGGCGGGTGTAGCCGAGCCTAACAAGGTTTTTGCTCCGTAAAGTGAGGCTAAGTAAATGGCGGTATCGCGGGCATGATAATGTGGGGCAGGCTCAAATTGTTTAAACGAGGGGTCGTGTTCTTCGTCGATAACTACCAAAGCAAGGTTTTTTAGGGGTAAAAACACCGCCGACCGAGCGCCAATCACCACTTTATACTCGTTGTTAAGCACTTTGTGCCAAATTTCTACCCGCTCTTGGTCGTTAAATTTTGAGTGATAGATGCCAATTTCATCGCCAAAAACCTTGCGCAACCTAGCAATCATTTGGGCGGTTAGGGCTATTTCGGGCAGCAGATACAGCACTTGTTGGTTATTGGCAATAGCCTCTTGGATAAGTTTGATGTACAATTGGGTTTTGCCGCTCGAGGTAATGCCATGCAGCAGCACCACTTGTTTTTGCTCGAATTGTTGTTTTATTTGCGTTAAAGCGGTTTCTTGGTTGGGGCTTAGGTCGTAGTCGAGGGGGATATGAACAGACGTTTCTTTATCTAACCTAGATATTGATTTTTGAAATTCGGTAAAAACACCTTTTTTAATTAATGTTTTGAGCGATGAGTCGGTGGTTTCGGCTTTTTCTAACAGTTCTTTTTTGCGCACTTCATCAACCCCTTTAGTTTTACTTAGGTGGATAAAAGCCATTAGCGCCATTAATTGCTTGTCGTTTCGTTTTTCTTTTTGCAGTTGGGTTAGCAAATCTTGCAGTTGCTCGGGTTGGTGGTAAATGGGGTTTAGCGACAGATAAGCTACCGTTTGTGGTTTGTATCGTTCTACTAAGGCTTCTTGCAGTAAAATTACGCCTTTTTCGAGCATCGATTTAACCACATGCACCACGCTTTTTGTTTCGAGTATAGCCTGTACATCTTCGATAGATATTTCGGTTTGTAGGGTTAGGGCTTCGGCTATTAGGTACTCGCGGTCGTCGAGCAGCGAAAAATCTTGGTTAAAAGCGGGGTTGATGAGCAACTTGGTTTCGCTAGATAGTTTAAACGCCGAGGGCAGGGCGGCTTGCATTACTTCGCCCTCGCTGCACATATAGTATTGGGCTATCCATTGCCACAATTGTAGTTGTTTGATAGGCACAATGGCTTGCTCGTCCAAAATATTGGCAATAGGTTTTAGGCGGATATTGGCAGGTGCCTCGCCTTCAAAAATGCGCTTTACCACACCTGCATAAACCCTTTTGGCACCAAACTGTACCTCTACCCTAATACCTTCTTTTACCTTGTCGGCTAAATTTGGCGGCACAAGGTAGGTGTACTCTGCATAAACAGCTAATGGCAAGATGATATTTGCCATTAAAATGGGGGTTGATAAGTTTTCGAGGTTTTGCATGGCACAAAGGTACGTAAGAAATACTAATTGGCGATATTTTTAGTTGTAGTTGTGGATAAAAATTGCCAATTTTACAGAGATGATATAAAAATTATCACTGTAAAATCGGCAATATTGGGTTGATAAACCAACAAAAAATTGCTCTGTTGGTGCTTATTCGGCGGCTTTGATGCTAAACTTGGCTTCGCCCGATTGAGTTTTACCCCTTACCACCACGTTATAGTCGCCGGGTTTAATACCTGCCATATCAATGCTTAATTGGTGCGAGCCTGCATGTAGGCTGCCAATTTGGTGTTCTTCTTGGGTGTCGCCAGTGTTATCTTCAATAGAAATAACAAATGCGTCGTCTTCTTTTATCCAAAACGAAAGAGTAGCCATGCCGTCCTCTTCTACGGGCGATGGAAGTACCAACAACTCGTGTACACCCGTATACCGAGCAGGTACTTCGGGGTTTATCACCCCTTCTTTCACTACGTCGTTGCGGTCGTAAATCGTAGACTTTTGGTCTATAATTACATCGCCGGCTTTGTTTACGTCAATGTCCTGAGCCATTACACTTGCGGCACTTATGCCGAAGAAAGCTATAGTAAAGATTACTTTTTTCATGTTGGTTGTTGATAAATTTAGACAATTATCGTCCTTATGTGTATAACGCAGCACAAAGTTAGTTATTTTGTGCCAAACTAAAAAATTGTGCGTTTATTTTTTTGTTACTTTGTATGTATAGCAAAAAACGGCAGCACCCTTTCGAGTGCCGCCGCTTTTCACTTACTTAACAAACAAATTAATATTATTAATTACTAAGCATTGCTTTTACAAGCGTTTTCTTGCCATTAGCATTGGTCATCTCTACAAAGTACATACCCCTTGGCAAGTTGGCTCCGTCCAATGTTACTTGGTAGATTTCGCCCGCTTGGGTGTTTGCGTTGTAGAGGGTAGCTAGCTGCTTGCCATCAATGCTATATACATTGATGCTCGTATGACCATTGCTATTGGTCATAAACTCAATGGTAGCATGTGTAGCAAATGGATTAGGTGTCACCAACAAAGTTTCGGGCATTGTTGCAGTTGTATTTTTGCAAGTAGTGGTAGTTACTGTTTTACTAACACGTTTGCAGCCTAGCCCGTTTGTTATGGTAACAACATAGGTGCCTGCGGTAGTAACCGTAATGGATGCCGAAGTAGCACTGGTACTCCATACATAAGTACCACCACCAGTTGCAGTCAATACAGCCGAACCACCTATACAGAACGAGGACGGACCTAAAATAGCTCCCGCAATAGTTGGTGCCATAGTAACGGTTGTTGATGCTGTTGCTATGCAACCATTGCTGTATGTTACCGTTACCGTATAAACACCCACTTTGCTTGGTGTAGCATTGGTAATGGTTGGGTTTTGTAAGGTAGCAATACCAGCAGGACCATTCCAGTAATAAGAAGCTGTTACACCATTTGGTAAGGCTGGATTTACGCTTAGTATAAAATTACCCCCTACACATACTGGACCATTGTTACTTGCCAAAGGAGTAGGACACGTTTGGCAGAAAACGTTAATGGTTGATTTTGCAGTACACCCAGTGCTGTTAGTTACCGTTACGGTGTAAGTACCATTGGCTAAACCATTAAATACATTACTTGTTTGCGCACCAGCACCAATATTATAGGTTAAACCTGTGCCTGTTGCATTCACGGTAATTCTACCGCTGCCTGCCACACAAGTGCTTGCCACCGAACTAATTACTGGTTTAGGGTTCATAACCAATGTGGTAGTTGCTGTTGCCGTACAACCATTACTGTAAGTTACCGTAACGGTGTAAAGACCAGTTTTAGCCGGTGTCATGGTTTTGATACTTGGGCTTTGAATAGTTGCTGTACCAGCACCACCACTCCAAAAATAAGTAGCGGTTACACCTACTGGTAAGTTAGGATTAACACTCATTATAATTGTTCCGCCTTCGCATACCGGACCATTGTTAGTGGCTGTTGCTAAACTTGCAATAGTGGTAGTGGTAGTGGTAGTAGCTGTTGCTGTACAACCGTTGGTGCCTGTTACCGTTACGGTATAAGTGCCGGGGGCGGTGATGCCGCTTGGACCTGAACTATATGCGTAAGTACCGCCACCTGTACCTGTTAGGGTAACACTTGTTAAAGCACATGTTAATGGACCGTTGTTGGTTAAACCTGCTGTTGGGGCAGTGACATCTTGCATAACTTCGGTGGTAGCTGTTGCGGTGCAACCATTTGCACTTGTTACCGTTACCGTATAGGTACCGGGGGCTGTTACACTTGCCAAACCGCCGCTGTATGCATAACTAACACCGCCTGTACCTGTTAGGGTAACACTCGTTAATGCACATGTTAATGGACCGTTGTTGGTTAAACCTGCTGTTGGAGGCGTTGTGTTTGAGGTAATGGTTATGGCGGCTGTTGATGAGCAACCATTGCTGCCCGTTACTGTTACGGTATAGGTAGTGGTTGCTGTTGGGCTTGCTGTTACACTGGCTGTATTGGTAGCCGATAAACCAGTGGCAGGCAACCATGCGTAGGTAGTAGCCCCCGGAAGCACATCTAAAGTAACACTGCCTGTGCCGCAAATGGCTGCCCCCGAAGGATTAGCCGTGATAGCCGCCGAAGGCAAAGGATTTACCGTTACCGTAACCGAAGTTGTTGTTGTACCACCGCAGTTATCTGTAACGGTCACCGACCACAAGCCGGCTACGTTGGCTACTTGGGTAGCAGCAGTGCCGGCAGGGTTATTGGAGGGGTCTGCCCAGGCGTAGGTATAGGGTTCGCCGCCATTAGCGGGTACGGCGGTAAGGGTAACAGAACTGCCGGTACAGAAGGCAGGTGAGGCAGGGGTAATAGAAGCCGCACTAATAGGTGCACTGGGCGTAACGGTCACACTGCTTGTGCCGGTACAACCTGTAGCAAGATTAGTAACGGTTACCGTATAAGTTGTGGTAGCCGTAACACCGGAGGCAAGCGGATTGGCTATGGTAGTACTACTTAAAAAAGTAGCGGGCGACCATACGTAGGTATAAGAAAACGGTGTAAAGCTCCATGCTTCGGGGGTACTTACTAACCAGTTAACATTATTTCGTCCGGTAGCTGCTACGCCTACGGGCACCTGGAAGCATTCTCTATACCGAGTGTTTTCAGTGCGACATTATTGGTAACAGAAGCAACATGAATTTGTATCTGTTGGGTAGCTTCGTATAGTTGTATTTGACCGCTTAGTACGTCACCTCCGCTAAAGAACGGAACGGCGTTGAAATTAACGACAAAAATTTGATTAGGAGCAACAGTACCTGCTACTACACCATAAGTAATTTGCCCCGCACCAGCATCTAAATCTGCCCAGCAAAGACTGATATTGTCGTTGGGGAGTGTAGAATCAGGTATGGTTTGTGCGTTACGTTGTTCATTTGCCCAACTACCTGTATAGTCAAACCCTATTTGCCCGTTGGTATTAATAAATAGCTGGGTCTTGTTAGAGCCAAAATAATTAAACGTGAATGGCAATGGAATAGCCGCACTAATTACATCATAGCCCGATGGTCCAGCCACAAAACCAGTTGTAGGTTGTAATCCATACGTGGTACTGTTAACACTATACCCCGTTGCAAGTCCTGTTACATTCAACTGTGAATTACCACCATTGCAAACCGTAGTTGGGGTGGCGGTTGCTGTTGGAGTAGGCGATGGATTCGCCGTTACCGTAGTAGATGCAGTAGAGCTACAACCATTTGCACCTGTTACGGTTGCGGTGTAAGTACCTGCTGATAGGTTGGCTAATTGATTAGGAGCAACCATATCTACCAAATTTATTTTCCAGCCCATATTGGGGTGATTAGCACATTGGTAGTACAACAAATTAGGCATAGCACCCGTAGGTGTAAAGGTAATAGTAGTGCCAAAACTTGGGGTGGTATATTGCGTACCTGCGCCTGCTCCTACTGCATCGTCGGTAATATACCAAGGATGAGAACCTGCAACCATAGTTAGGTCAAAGGTGTAAGTAACACCACGTACTAAGGTTAGTTCTTTGCCTTCTACGCCATCAATGGTGTAACCGGTGCCACTGCCTACGCCAAAGTAGGGGTGTGCAGCTGTTTTAGGCATGTGATCTACTACAAATGCAGGTGCAGCAGCCCATGTATAGGTGTATGGACCAGTACCACCACTTGCTGTTACGGTAGCCGTACCTATTGAACTGCCTGCACAAGTGTTTGTTGAGGTAGCCGAAGCACTTGGAGGCGTTGTGTTTGAGGTAATGGTTATGGCGGCTGTTGATGAGCAACCATTGGAGCCTGTTACGGTTACGGTGTAAGTGCCCGCAGCGTTAAACGAATTGGCTGCTGTTCCGGGGGTTGCTCCGCCACTCCAAGCATAGGTTGTACCGCCTGTTGCAGTTACGCTAATGCTGGTAGTGTTGCAAGTAAGTTCGGTAGAGCCTGTATTATTGGTGATGCCCGCTACTGTAGCTGAATTTACTGTTACGGTTACGCTTGATGTAATGGCACAACCCGCACTAGTTACCGTTACCGTATATGTGGTGGTAGTGGCAGGTGTAACCGAAAGCGTTGAAGTAGTTGCTGCACTCGGATCGTTCCATAAATAGGTATAGGCAGGAGCAATAATATTAACGGTATAGTCTTCTACTTCACCATGAGTTACGCTTCCACATGGGCTCATATTAGCACCGTCGATAGCTCCATATGCTTCACGAACACGCATCCGTACAGAAGCATTGCTCGCCAGATATGGGATAGCGACAGTTGTAGAAAAAGTAGCTACTGTACCCAATGCACCAGATTGTGCAACCTTTTCACCAGCACTAAAAGTACCATCATTGTTATAATCAATCCAGGCTGCTATATGATTGAGAGAAGTCCATGTACCTACCGTCAGGGCAAGGCTATAACTAGCTCCACAATTTACATTGGTTGAAATTGCTGTATTATCCACATATCCCGTTCCGCTGTTGATGGTACTGCTGCTCTTGCTGATAGTCCCGAAAACCACGTTCGAAACACAATCATTAGTGCCAGTATTGGCACTGGTGTTGAAACAATACGTTGGTGTACCTGATGCAGGAGTAATGCCTGCATTGGCAGTCAATGTACTGCTGCTACCTACACAAATAGTAGCCGGCGAAGCAGATGCAGTGACCGTAGGGCTGCTAACTACCACTACTGCCGTTGTTGCCGTTCTAGAACACCCTGCGGCAGTAACCGTTACGGTATAAGTACCCGTAGCTGCCAATGTTGCCCCTGTAATACTTGGATTTTGCGTACTTGCAGTAAAGGTATTTGGACCTGCCCATGCAAAGCTTGTACCTATGTCGGTGGTGGCAGTTAAGTTTAATGCACCTACGCAAACAGGGCTATTGCTGCCTGCTGTAGCGGTTGGCAAAGGATTTACCGTAACGGTTATTGAACCCGTTGCAGTGGCAAGGCAAGCATCTGTAACTGTAACATTATAGGTAGTAGTGCTGCTTGGAGAAACAGTTGCCGTTGCACCTGTTCCTGCTCCATTGTCCCATAAATAGGTATAAGGAGCACCGCCGCCCGCAGCAACTGCTGCTATGGTTGTGCTGGCACCTGCACAAATAGTAGCTGGTGTAGCAGTAGGCGTAGCCGTTAAAGCTACACCTGCCGATACTGTTACCGAGCTTGTTGCGGTACAACCGCCATTACCTGTTACCGTTACAGTATATATGGTAGTACCCGATATGCCGTTTGCCATAGGGTTGGCGATATTGGTAGCGGCTAAGGTGCTACCGGCTGGGCTTTCGGACCATGCGTAGGTGAATGAGGGGGCACCTAATGGGGTAAAGGTATAAACAGTGCCACTTGTTGGAGCTGTTGTATTGGCATCATTTGCTGTAACTGAACTGGCAGTGTTGGTTGAAAAAGTAATACTGTTAAAATTGGTCGCACCACCTGTCATACCACTTGAAATACTTCCACTTGTAGGAGTTCCCATGGTTCCATATCTGAACTCAACCTTGTTGCTACTTTCGTATAACCAGGCTTGCATAGTAGAGTTGGCTGCACCAATATTATTTCTCGGAATTGTTACATTCCATTGAACTACCAATATGCGGTTAGGAGAGGTTCCTGTAAGTAATGCTTGAACACTTCCGGTCGTTCCAGTAGCTGAATCATCCCAAAATGGATAAATTTTGGGAATATTAGTAGTACTAGTAACAGCATTAGTAAACTGAGATGTAGCAGTTGTACCTCCTAACAATATCCATCCATCGGGAGATACAGAATATTGTGTATAATTGGTACCATTAAAGTTAAAGCTAAAACCAATGTTTACGGGAGATGCTGAAGGAGTATCATCATTGCCTGAAGCTAATAATTGCGTCGCTCCTGTCATATTTTGAAGTGTCCCTCCTGAACTTGAAGCAAAAGAATATGCTGAAACAAGTGGCGTAGTGAACGACTGAACCACCGATACATTCAACTGCGTATTACCACCTGCACAAACCGTTGAAGGCGTGGCAGATGCTGTAGCACTTATAGTCGTAGCCACCGTTACCACTTGGGTAGAAGTAGCCGTACAACCATTGCTGCCTGTTACCGTTACGGTATAAGTAGTGGTTGCTGTTGGGCTTGCGGTTACACTGGCTGTATTGGTAGCCGATAAACCAGTGGCTGGCAACCATGCGTAGGTAGTAGCCCCAGTTGGTACATTTAAAATAACACTGCCTGTGCCGCAAATGACTGCCCCCGAAGGATTTGCCGTGATAGCTGCCGAAGGCGAAGGATTGACCGTTACCGTAACCGAACCCGTTGTCGTAGTCAGGCAAGCATCTGTAACTGTAACATTATAGGTAGTAGTACTGCTTGGAGAAACAGTTGCCGTTGCACCTGTTCCTGCTCCATTGTCCCATAAATAGGTATATGGAGCACCGCCACCCGCAGCAACGGCTGCGAAGGTTGTGCTTGCACCTGCACAAATAGTAGCTGGTGTAGCAGTAGGCGTAGCGGTTAAAGGTATACCTGCTGTTACGGTTACCGAACTTGTTGCGGTACAACCCTCGCTAGTTGTAACTACAACGTTATAGGTTTGAGTAGCCAATACTGCGGTAGCCAAAGGATTTTGCAATGACTCTTGCCCTACAATATAGGTGGATGGTGTCCAAGCATAAGATGATATGGTTGGTGGAGGTGTAAAGCCCGCGTTATATACACCTATTGTTTGCGTAACAACGCCTGCTGCCGACCAGTTTGCACCTGTGTTGTTATCAACTGCAGCCGTTCTTGTTGTTCCGGCTAAACCACTTCCATTTGGAGCAAAACCGCTCCAATCGCCAGCAGTAACACCTGTGCCTGCATTAAATACATAAGCCGAACCACAACCAACAGCATCAACAACTGTTGAGCCATTTTTCAAAACAATTCCTACTAAACCACTGGATGACCAGAAGTCATTAAATCCCCCTGTATTATAATAGCGATTTGGAACATCGTTTGTGCCTGTTCCAGCACACCACTGCAACACTATTTGCAGGGATAATGGTACTTGCCGGAAAGCAAAACCTGTATGTGTTGCGGCGGCTGTATTTGATGCATGGTCAGAAAGTGTCCATCCACTAATATCAATAGGAGAGGAAGAAATATTGGTTATTTCCACTAAATCTGCTCCTGGAGCAAAAGCAGGGATCTCTCGCCCTGTTCCGCCTCTATTTAAACAAACCTCTGTAATTTTTAGTGCACCGCCAAGTGGAACTGCTACGTTTAACTGCGAATTACCCCCCTACACAAATAGCAGATGGTGTGGCAGATGCTGTAGCAGTTATAGCCGTAGCCACCGTTACCACTTGGGTAGAAGTAGCCGTACAACCATTGCTACCCGTTACTGTTACGGTATAGGTAGTGGTTGTGGTAGGGCTTGCTGTTACACTGGCTGTATTGGTAGCCGATAAACCAGTGGCAGGCAACCATGCGTAGGTAGTAGCCCCAGTTGGTACATTTAAAATAACACTGCCTGTGCCGCAAATGGACGCGCTGGAAGGATTAGCCGTGATAGCCGCCGAAGGCAAAGGATTTACCGTAACCGAAGCTGTTGCAGTAGCAAGACAAGCATCAGTAACGGTAACAGTATAGGTAGTAGTGCTGCTTGGGCTAACAGATACCGTAGCCGTAGTAGATGCTGCCGGGTTGCTCCACAAATAGGTATAAGGAGCACCGCCACCCGCAGCACCTGCTGCTAAGGTTGAGCTTGCACCTGCACAAATAGTAGCTGGTGTAGCAGTAGGCGTAGCTGTTAAAGCCGCACTTGCTGATACTGTTACCGAGCTTGTTGCCGTACAACCCTCGCTAGTTGTAACTACAACGTTATAGGTTTGAGTAGCCATTACTGCGGTAGCCAAAGGATTTTGCAATGCCTCTTGCCCTACAATATAGGTGGATGGTGTCCATGCATAAGATGATATGGTTATTGGAGCAGTAAAGCCAGCGTTATATACACCTATTGTTTGCGTAACAACGCCTGCTGCCGACCAGTTTGCACCTGTGTTGTTATCAACTGCGGCTGTTCTGGTTGTTCCGGCTAAACCGCTTGCACTTGGAGCAAAACCGCTCCAATCGCCAGCAGTAACACCTGTGCCTGCATTAAATACATAAGCCGAACCACAACCAACAGCATCAACAACTGTTGAGCCATTTTTCAAAACAATTCCTACTAAACCACTGGATAACCAGAAGTCAGATGTGCCGCCTGTATTATAATAACGATTTGGAACATCGTTTGTGCCTGTTCCTAAGCACACCACTGCAACACTATTTGCAGGGATAATGGTACTTGCCGGGAAAGCAAAACCTGTATGTGTTGCGGCGGCTGTATTTGATGCATGGTCAGAAAGTGTCCATCCACTAATATCAATAGGAGAGGAAGAAATATTGGTTATTTCCACTAAATCTGCTCCTGGAGCAAAAGCAGGGTATACTCCGCCACCTGTTCCGCCTCTATTTAAACAAACCTCTGTAATTTTTATTGCACCGCCAAGTGGAACTGCTACGTTTAACTGCGAATTACCCCCTACACAAATAGCAGATGGTGTGGCAGATGCTGTAGCAGTTATAGCCGTAGCCACCGTTACCACTTGGGTAGAAGTAGCCGTACAACCATTGCTACCCGTTACTGTTACGGTATAGGTAGTGGTTGTGGTAGGGCTTGCTGTTACACTGGCTGTATTGGTAGCCGATAAACCAGTGGCAGGCAACCATGCGTAGGTAGTACCGCCACTGGCGGTTAGGGCAACAGGTGTGCCACTGCATACCGCGGCAGAGGTTGGGTTGATAGCTGCGGTGGGATTAGCGATTACTGTATAAGCAACACTATTGGCACTACCACCAAGGGTTGTAACCGTTATAATACCAGCACCTAAAGCCGCAGGAGTTACTGCTGTAATAGTAGTACTGCTAACAACCGAAAAAGAAGCGGCATTAACACCATTAAATGTAACAGCAGATGTGCCTGTAAAATTAGTACCCGTAATAGTAACAGTTTGCCCACCATTAATACATAGGTTGGTATTAGGTGTAAAACTTGAAACAGTTAGTGGAGTAATCACTACGCGGTCAATTCCTATATCCGTAGAGCCAAAATCAGAGGTGGCTTTAAAACGGATGATGGTGGTGGCAGAATTGGTAGCGCCTAATGAGCGAGAAATTGCAGTCCAAGTGGCTGAAACTCCAATATTGGCACCTAATTGTGTGAATGTTGTTCCTCCATTAGTTGATAAAAATACCTGTAATATATCTGTACCAGATGTGTTAATATGGAAAAAATCCAGCGTTGGAGTTCCTGTGATAGTACTCATATCTACATAATAATCTAAGTAACCTACTTGTGGAGATGTTGCATCAAAAGTATGAAATCTAGCAGAACGCCCTCCAACTGCATTTACATAATCAACCGGTGAATAAGCTCCACCTGTACCTGTCCAGCCACTTGTTGTGGTAGTGGCTGTCGTATTATCTATTTGCCACGAAGCATTGCCATAGCCATTAGTTGCCCAGTTAGTGGAAGGCACATTTGCAGGTCCTGATCCGTTTACCCATGTAGTAAAGTCCTGAGCTACACCAGCCGGGTTTGCCAAATAGGTAGGCGTATAGGCTGTTGGCACCCATTGGAAAGTTCTGCCAGAAGTTGGCAAAGTAGTAGTGGATGTTAAAGGCATGGCACTGTATTAACTGTTCCAGCTGCTCCGCCTGTATTCCAGTTTCCATCTAATGATGCTAAGGTACGGTTATTCCAATCTTCATCATTGGTTCCTCTTAAACCTACTTGGCACTCTACGACAAAAGCGACACCAACATTATTAGGTCCGTAAACAATCTGTACTGTTTTACCATCTGCTTTTAAAACAATCTGAAAAGTCAATCTAATAGCTGCAAATCCAGACTGTCCTATGTCTTGGAATTGTACTATGAAATCACCACCACTAGAACCATATCGGATTTCAGGAACTGCACCAACGGCTGTTGATGCTACACAGTTCATGGCAGCACCAGCTATTACTCCATCATAACCAGATGAAGTCGTTGATGAAATTGGGAAATATTGAGTAGCTGTCGGAGCTAATGCAAATGTAATAAATCCGTTGTTCGAGATAAATATGGTATTTTCTTTAATTCCATTATACGTAAAAGCAAATGGAAGTGTAATAGCACTCGAAACACCATCGGTATTTAAAGTTGCACCCGACTGGAAAACCGTACCACCACTAAGAGGGGTATAGGTGGTAGTGGTATTTGAAAAAGTGTACCCATACGTTGGGTTTAGCAGAGCAGAGACCTGCGCCAAAGCCGACTGGGAAGAAATACCCATCAACAATACCACAGCAGTTGCCATTAAGTTGGCACACCACTTGAGTATTGTAGGTGGTTTGAATTGGGAATAAATAAATTTCATAGATCTAAATTTAGAGAAATGACTAAAGTGTTTAAAAACACACCAAGTTACTATTTTCACCACATCATATTTAGGCAGTTGAACGAAGAAATCTTCGCTCCACTATATAGTGACAAAAAAAGTGCGCCCAACTCGCCCATCAACAGCATGGTGAGTGCCTTGCTGTGGCAACAACTACATAATTGGACGTTTGAAGAACTAGAACGGCACCTACAATTTGATGTAGAAACACGCATGGCTATCGGAGCAAGTGCCACCACCTTCGGCGATGTACCCTTTTCGATACGCACCCTTCATTTGTTCAAAAACCGCTTGGCTAAGTACGAAATAACCCATAATACGAACTTGATAGCCAAGTTATTTAACCAGATGACTACCGACCAAATCAAATCGCTAAACGTAAAAACGAACATACAACGGGGTGATACGGTACAACTACAAAGCAATATTCGCAAATACAGCCGCTTAGAGTTATTGGTAGAAGTGGTCAAACGCTTATATAAATCCTTATCCGAGCCAGAACGCCAATTGCACGAAGCCCTATTTGCACCGTATATAAAAGGAAGTTCGGATGGATTTGTGTACAGTTTTCGGGGCAAGGAACTAGACGAACCCCTACAAGCCATTGCCAAAGTCTACACACATTTGTACCTTGATTTGCAAAATACGCAAAACAACAACCCATCGTTTAAGCTATTTGAACGAGTATACAAAGAACATTTTTTGACAAAAAAAGAACAGAACAGCGAAACAGGCAAGGAAACGATAACTACAAATTTAATTGATGCCAAAGAATTAGGGTCTGGGATATTGCAATCGCCCGATGATTTAGAAGCCACGTATCGGCAGCCACATTTAAATTTTCTACTAATGATGTATTACGACAAGAGCGGCATAAAAACATACAAGTTGGCAGTGCAAGCCCTTTCGCGTTATGGATTGGCTTTCGGTTTTAGTTCTCGGTTCGGTGTGGCGTGCTTCAAATAGTATATCTTTCTTAAGTCTTCATTTATGTCTATTTCTTTACTATTTAGACAAATTCCATACAGGTTTGACAAGTTCAGCATAAAACTATGCACATCCTTCCAAAATAGCCATGCAAAGCATAATTAAGAATGCGGCATAAGCAACAAAATAGCGGTAGCGTGTATAACTTGAATAGGATGAATAGTAGTTAGCAAAGTTAGTAGTTTTTTGTTCGTTTTTTGTCAATTTAATTTAAATTTTTGTTTAACTAATACACACAAAGCATTTTATAACACACGATTTACAGTTTGGTTTGTATTGGGCAGAAAAAAAACGGCAGCACCCTTTCGAGTACCGCCGCTTTTTACTTACTTAACAAATTACTATATACTAACGACTAATCATTGCTTTTTGTAGCCTTGTTTCGCCGTTTGCGTTGGTCATTTTCACAAAGTAAATACCCCTTAGCAAGTTAGCTCCGTCTAGGGTTACTTGGTAGGTTTCGCCCGCTTGGGTGTTTGCGTTGTAGAGGGTTGCTACTTGTTTGCCATCTTTTGTTTTGGTTAGCTGATAAACCGTTAACTATCTGGCTATCAACAATTTTTCGTGCATTTTGATAGTTCCATCGTTTAGTTCTACAACGTAGTAGCCTTGTGGCAATTGGTTGATAGATAAGTTAATGGTGTTATCGCCTTGTGTGGCAAGGGTATTTTGTTGCAAAATTACCCTACCTGTTACATCAGAAATACTTATACTTAAAGGCGTTTCGGTTTCGGTGCTATAGTATAAAGTAACTACGCTGTTTGCGGGGTTAGGCGCCAAGCCAAATGTTTGACTTATTGCTGCATTAAACAAATCGCCACCATTGCTATTTTCAGCTGTTTTGCTGGTACAACCTGTAGTGGTAAAGGTGCTAATGCTACTAAAAGGACTTGGTGGAGCCGATGAGCAATTGGCTTGTACTTTCCATTCGTAGGTTTTACAAGTAGCAGTAAGTGAGTTTACTGTTTTCGATGTACTTGATACAGGACCCAAGGTATTCCAATTTCCCCCTATTACACGACCTTTTATAGTATAGTTTGCTGCACCTGTCACAGCATTCCAATTTAGTGTTGAAGAGGTGGCAGTAATGTTGGTGGTGTTTAAGCCAGTAGGTACGGCAATAGCAGCGTTGGTAACGCTTGCCGATGCAGTAGCCGAACAACCATCAGCCGAAGTTACCGTTATGGTATAAGTGCCGTCTGCTAAGTTGCTAATTGTAGGAGTAGTTGCACCATTGCTCCACGAACCGCTATAAGGCGATGTGCCACCAGCAACGGTTACTTTCATTGAGGCTCCTATATTACAAACACCATTTACAATGTTGCCGATAGTTACCGTTGGTGTTATTCCTACAACTACCGATTGCGAGTAGCTAGTAGGGGCTATTCCTACTATTCCTGGTTCGTTAGTGTATACATCGGTGTTGCCATCGCCCAACTCTCCATATTCTTGATAACCCCACGACCATAGTGTGCCATCAGATTGCAGCCCAAAACCAAATCCGCCGTCGCCGTACCCCCCAATAACACTTGCCCAGTTGGTAGCAGTACCCGATTGCACGGGTATGTCGGTATCGTCGTAGGTGCCATTGCCTAATTCTCCATCTCCGTTATAACCCCAAGCCCATAGTGTGCCATCGGTTTTGGTGGCATAGGTGCAATAGTAACCTGTTGAAGCACTTGCCCAGTTGTTGGCATTGCCTACTTTTACGGGTATGTTGGTATCATCGTAGGTGCCGTTGCCCAATACTCCATATCCGTTATACCCCCAAGCCCACAGTGTACCATTGGTTTTTATAGCTACCGAATGGGATTCTCCTGCATCGGCACTTGCCCAATTGCTACCCGTACCTACTTGTACGGGACTGGTTTGGCTGTCGTTATTGCCAATACCTAATTGGCCATAATAGTTATCGCCCCAAGCCCAAAGTGTGCCATCGGTTTTAGTGGCAAGGGCATGTTCGTTATAAGAGTCTGTTGAAACGCTTGCCCAATTGGTATCGGTGCCTACTTGTACGGGTATGTTGCTATCATCGTAGGTGCCATTGCCCAATACTCCATATCCGTTATACCCCCAAGCCCACAGTGTGCCATCGGTTTTAATACCCAAACTAACATAATAGCCTGCTGTTATGCTTGCCCAATCGGCATCGGTGCCTATTTGTATGGGTGATGGGTTGTAGCTATCAGCATCAGGACCAAGCTCTCCATATTCGTTATAACCCCAACCCCAAAGGGTGCCGTCGGTTTTAATGCCTAAAGAGTGGTAATAGCCTGCTGCTACACTTGCCCAATCGGTATCGGTGCCTGCCTGCACAGGCACGCTGCTATCATCGTAGGTGCCATTGCCCAATTCTCCATCACCGTTATAGCCCCAGCCCCAGAGGCTGCCGTCTTGTTCAATGGCTAATGCATGGTAGTAACCTGCTGCCATAGTTGTCCATGTAAGTCCGCCGTAATTATATGTTATAGTACCGCCTGTGCCAGCAGTAGTTGGGTCAAAAGTAGCTGTGCCATCGCCATTATCGGTAATGCCGGGTCCGTCAAACGTGCCTTCGGGTGCATGGTTGCCTGTAAGGGTTGTGGCTACTGCATTGTCACAATATTGGGGGTCGAGCCCTGTAAAATCGAGGCAAATATTAACTACTACTTCTGTACTGACACTGGCAGTAACTACCGGTACCAGGATGTTTTGGTCAGTGGTGCTGCCAATGCCCAATTGTCCATATTCGTTGTAGCCCGCCGCCCACAAGGTACCATTGGTTTTAAGGGCAAGGGTATGTGCATAACCTCCGTCTACACTTGCCCAATCGGTGGCAGAACCTAGCTGTACAGGAACCGTTTGGTTGGTAGTGTTGCCAATGCCCAATTGCCCAGAGATGTTATAGCCCCAAGCCCATAGTGTGCCATCGGTTTTAAGGGCAAAGGAATGATAGTCTCCTACCGAAATACTCGCCCAATTGGTGGCAGCGCCTACCTGTACAGGAACCGTTTGGTTGGTAGTGTTGCCAATGCCCAATTGCCCAAGGTTGTTCTGGCCCCAAGCCCAAAGTGTGCCATCGGTTTTACGGGCAAGGGAATGGTAGTGTCCTGCCGCAACACTTGCCCAATTGGTGTCAGTACCTACTTGTACAGGAACCGTTTGGGTGGTAGTGTTGCCAATGCCCAATTGCCCAAAGTTGTTCTGTCCCCAAGCCCAAAGCGTGCCATCGGTTTTAAGGGCAAGGGAATGGTAGTATCCTGCCGCAACACTTGCCCAATTGGTGTCAGTACCTACTTGTACAGGAACCGTTTGGGTGGTAGTGTTGCCAATGCCCAATTGCCCAAAGTCGTTATATCCCCAAGCCCAAAGCGTGCCATCGGTTTTAAGGGCATAGGTAGCGTTACCTTTTGCCGAAACACTCGCCCAGTTGGTGTCGGTGCCTACCTGTACAGGTACCGTTTGTTCGGGGTAGTTGCCAATGCCCAATTGACCAGAGAAGTTACTTCCCCACGCCCAGAGCGTACCATCGGTTTTAAGGGCAAGGGAATGGTATTGTCCTGCCGAAACACTTGCCCAATCGGTATCGGTGCCAACTTGTATGGGTATATCGCTATTCTTATCATAGCCCCATTGCCAAAGCGTGCCATCGGTTTTAAGGGCAAGGGTATAGTAGGCTCCTACCGAAATGCTTGCCCATTTAGGGAAATAACTCTCGGTGGATAAATACCTGACCGTGCCAGTACCAATGGCATTAGCTGGGGTAAAAGTGGCAGTTCCATCGCCGTTATCGGTTATGCCGGGTCCATCAAAATGGGCAACAGCGGCGGGCAGGTTGCCCGTGAGGGTGATGGGTGCATCCAAATCACAGAGGGTGGTGTTGGTGAAACCAGTGAAGGACGGGAGTGGGTAACCTCCGGCGGTTATGTCCATCGTAATCCCATTACTCGTTGCCGTAGTAGGCAAGGTACTGTTGCTAGCGGCACTTGAATTTGCCGAAAAAGCAAAGGTAAAAAACAGAAAGCCAAGTAGCAATAGTTGCTGAAGCGTACTTGGTTTTACCGACAGGTTCGTTACGTCTAAATTCCGATTGACGGAAAAAAGAGTCGAACCATCTACGTGCGTTAAACGTTTTTTCATTTCTAATGTCATTAAAATAAGTAAAAAATGATTTAATGTAAAATAAGAATTATTTAAAACAAACGAATTATTAATGGTATTGATTAATGTGCTTTAATTGTGGTATAAAGTTATCAAATACACAAAAAAACTTTTGTGATATAAGCAATTGAATGGGTAAAAATTGGACAGAAGATAGTTAGTATCACTAGGTTCTATCTGTATTTGTATTGATGAAGAGGAGAAGAGTTTGTTAAAAACTTGCCATTTATTCGTTTTGTTTGCACAATTTGTAGGCAAGGTCTTTGTTATGTACTATAGTGACACAAAAGTGTTTTTGTGACAGATTTTGGGTAAATAATTGTAAATTTTTTTAAATTACATTTAAATTTAGCAAAAAATGATACGCAAACTGCTATTTATGGGTGGTTTTGTTTTAAAAACTTGCCATTTATTCGTTTTGTTTGTACAATTTGTAGGCAAGGTCTTTGTTATGTACTATAGTGACACAAAAGTGTTTTTGTGACAGATTTTGGGTAAATAATTGTAAATTCTTTTAAATCATATTTAAATTTAGCAAAAAATGATACGCAAACTGCTATTTATGGGTGGTTTTGTTTTAAAAACTTGCCATTTATTTGTTTTGTTTGCACAATTTGTTAGGCAAGTTATTTGTTATGTACTATAGTGACTTAAAAGTGTTTTTGTGACAGATTTTGGGTAAATAATTACAAATTTTTTTTAAAATAATATCTAAAAAATATTTTGTAGCATCTCAGTTTGGTTTGTATTGGGCAAAAAAAAAGCGGCAGCACCCTTTCGAGTGCTGCCGCTTTTTTCATTCAATCAAACCTTACTAACGGTTAATCATTGCTTTTTGTAGCATTGTTTCGCCGTTTGCGTTAGTCATTTTCACAAAATACATACCACTTGGTAGGTTAGCTCCGTCCAAAGTTACTTGGTAAGTTTCGCCTGCTTGGGTAGTTGCGTTGTAGAGTGTTGCCACTTGTTTGCCATCAATGCTGTATACATTTACGGTAGTGTTGCCACTAACATTTACGGTAAATTCAACGATAGCTTTATCCGCAAACGGATTAGGCATTACGCTCAATGTTTCTACAGCTTTTGTACGTCCGCGAGAGCCTTCTGGCACCCAATACCAACCTTCGGTGGTGTTGCCTGCACAGTCGGTAATTGTTACCGAGTACCAACCAGTTGGCAAGCCACTTAATGTATAAATACCTGTACCTGTTGTGGCATAAGAGCCTGTCCAAGTGTCGGGTCCGCTCCATTCGTATTGATAAATACCACACGAGAAATCGCCACCGCTTACAACTAGGCTTATCGAACCATCATCGCCTAAATTGGTTGGTATTACGGCATAGCTGTCAATATCTAACAAGGTATTAACGTTGCCCAATACATTGCTAAACACAGCCGAGCTGCTGCTACAAGTATTGCTGTCGGATACAGTTACTGACCAACTTGCATCATCGCTGTAATATACGGTTATGGTAGCACCTGTTTCGGTGTATATTATATCATAACGTACATAGCCATTTATAGTCCAATCAAAATTATAAGGGGCTGTGCCGCCTACAATTTCGATAGTAGTAGTGTTGTAGGTAAATGGCGAGGTGCCAGTAGTTGAGCCTTCTGAGCTATTGCCTGCTACAGGAGCAATAATTGGGTTAGCTATTGTCACCGAGTTGCTTGGCGGATTAGATAATGCAAAGCAACTACCTGTGATACTGCCCACATTAGTGCCTACTGCTGGTGGGTTAGGTCCGCCAACAGGTGTAGTGGTTTTTACGCTGTAACCATATACTGTATAACTTGCACCTACGGTAAGCGATGTAGTAGCAAACGTACCAGTGGTATTAACTGCTACTATATTGCCACTTGCATCAACCAATAAATAATAGAACGCATAGTCGGCAGCAGTGTTATAACCCGATGCGGTTGCCACTAATGGCTCGCCTGGGCAGGCTGTTGTTACAACTACGCTACCACCATTGGCATTACAGCAGTTTTCTACTGTTACAGTTGTTGAGGCTGTTGCTGTACAACCGCCTGCACTTGTTACAGTTACCGTATAAGTACCCGCTGTGGTAATAACCGCAGATGCTGTCGCGGTTCCGTTGCTCCAAGTATATGTACCTCCGCCGCTAGCAATTAAAGTTACCGAACCACCACCACAGAAAGTTAATGGACCATTGGCGGTAATGCTTGCTGTTGGTAATGCATTAACCACCACAGTTGTACTTGCTGTTGCTACACAGCCGTTGCTGTATGTTACCGTTACTATGTAAACACCTGCTTTGGCTGGTGTGGCATTGGCAAGAACAGGGTTTTGTAGTGTAGATGTATTAGTAGGACCACTCCATGCGTAGGTTGCCGTTACACCAGTTGTCAAGTTAGGATTAACGCTTAAGTTAATTGCCGAACCAACACATACAGGTCCGTTGTTACTAGCAACAGGCGTTGCACAAGTTACACAGTTTACGGTTACATTGGCAGTACCCGTACAACCAGCAGCATTTGTTACCGTTACGGTATATGTGCCGTTTGCTACGTTGTTAAACACATTGCTAGCTTGTGCACCAGTACCAATGTTATACGTTAAACCAGTACCCGAAGCTGTTACCGTAATACGTCCAACTCCCGATACACAACTAGCTACTGCTGTAACTGTTGGTTTAGCATTTACTACTACAGTTGTACTCGCTGTTGCCGTACATCCGTTGCTGTATGTTACTGTTACCGTGTAAGTACCCGCTTTGGCTGGTGTAGCGTTGGCAATAACTGGGCTTTGTTGGGTAGATGTTCCAGCAGGACCACTCCATGCATAAGTAGCTGTTACACCACTAACCAAGTTTGGATTAACACTTAGGTTAATAGCCGAACCAGTACAAACAGGACCATTGTTGGTAGCCACTGGTGTAGGGCAAGTAGTACAATTTACCGTTACATTGGCAGTACCTGTACAACCAGCAGCATTTGTTACTGTTACTGTATAGTTGCCGTTTGCTACGTTGTTAAACACATTGCTAGCTTGTGAGCCAGTACCAATGTTATACGTTAAACCAGTACCCGAAGCTGTTACCGTAATACGTCCAACTCCCGATACACAACTAGCTACTGCTGTAACTGTTGGTTTAGCATTCACTACTACAGTTGTAGTAGCTGTTGCTGTACATCCATTGCTGTATGTTACCGTTACGGTATACACACCTGCTTTGGCAGGGGTCATGTTAGGTACCGTTGGGTTTTGCTGTGTTGATGAACCACCAGGACCATTCCATGAATAAGTAGCTGTTAAGCCACTTAAGTTAGGATTAACACTTAGATTAACAGCCAAACCAGCACAAACAGGTCCATTGTTGCTGGCAACTGGTGTAGGACATGTTACACAACTTACCGTTACACTTGTTGTGGCAGTACAGCCAGCAGCATTTGTTACTGTTACGGTATAAGTACCGTTTGCTACGTTATTAAACACATTGCTAGCTTGTGCGCCAGCACCAATGTTATACGTTAAACCAGTACCCGAAGCCGTTACTGTAATAGTACCGCCACTTATTGCACATACTACATTTGCCGAGCTAATAGTAGGTACAGCCGGAGCTGTTACAGTAGCAGAAGCAGTAGTTACACAACCATTAAAGTCGGTAATAGTAACGGTGTAGGTACCAGCTGACAAACCACTAAGGTCTTGCGAACCATTTCCATTGCTCCAGTTGTAGCTATATTCCGGAGTAGCTCCAAATACACTTAGGTTAATAGAGCCATTATTATTGGCGCAAGTTGCATCTGTTACAGAAGTATTAACATTGAATGGTGGTGCTTGATTTACCGTAGCCGATAAAACCGTGGTACAACCATTGTCATCTGTTACTGTAACAACATAAGTACCCGCAGTTAATGCCGACAGGTCTTCGGTTGTTGCACCATTGCTCCATAAATAAGCATAAGGGCTTGTTCCGCCTGTGGTTGTTACATTTACGCCGCCAGTACTACCACCACTACAGTTTATACTACTAATCGTTGAGGTAGCCGATAAGGTAGCAGGTTCGGCTACTATTGCAGTAGCTACACCCGAGCATCCATTAAAATCAGTTACTGTGATGGTATAAGTACCTGCAACAACAGCCGATAAATCTTCGGTTGTTTCGCCATTGCTCCATGCATACGTATAGGGCGATGTACCACCAGTAACTGTTGCATTTACAGAACCATTATCTCCATTACAACGGGCATCAACACCTGTTGCGGTTACAATTAAACTGGCAGATTGGCTTACCGTTGCCCTGGCGGTTGCAGTACATCCGTTGTCATCGGTTACGGTATAGGTATAAGTACCTGCTGTTTCGGGTGAATGTGCCTGTACCTGTGTAAGGGGCTTGTACCACCACTTGCACTTACTAATACACTACCATTGCCACCACTGCAACCTGCATCTGTTGCTACGGCAGAAACTATTAATGCACTTGGTTCGCCAACGGTTGCACTTGCGGTTGCACTACATCCATTGTCATCCGTTACAGTATAAGTGTAAGTACCTGCTGTTTCAGTAAATGTACCTTCGCCAGTGTATGGTGAGGTGCCACCACTTGCAGTTACTACTACACTACCATTGCCACCATTGCACAAAGCATCGGTTGCTACGGCAGAAACTAGTAATGCACTTGGTTCGCCAACGGTTGCACTTGCTGTTGCACTACATCCATTGTCATCCGTTACAGTATAAGTGTATGTACCTGCTGTTTCGGTAAATGTACCTTCGCCAGTGTAGGGGCTTGTACCACCACTTGCAGTTACTACTACGCTACCATTGCCACCATTACATAAAGCATCGGTTGCTACGGCAGAAACTAGTAATGCACTTGGTTCGCCAACGGTTGCACTTGTTTGCACTACATCCATTGTCATCCGTTACAGTATAAGTGTAGTACCTGCTGTTTCGGTGAATGTACCTTCGCCATTATAGGGGGCTTGTACCACCACTTGCTGCTCCACTACCTGTACCACCATTACAACCGGCATCGGTTGCTACGGCAGAAACTAGTAATGCACTTGGTTCGCCAACGGTTGCACTTGCTGTTGCACTACATCCATTGTTATCGGTTACGGTGTAAGTGTAAGTACCTGCTGTTTCGGTGAATGTGCCTTCGCCAGTGTATGGTGAGGTGCCACCACTTGCAGTTACTACTACACTACCATTGCCACCATTGCACAAAGCATCCGGTTGCTACGGCAGAACCACCAAGTACCTGCTTGTCCAACGGTTGCACTTGCTGTTTGCACTACATCCATTGTCGTCGGTTACGGTGTAAGTGTAAGTACCTGCTGTTTCGGTAAATGTACCTTCGCCAGTGTATGGTGATGTACCACCACTTGCAGTTACTACTACGCTACCTGTACCACCATTACAACCGGCATCGGTTGCTACGGCAGAAACTAGTAATGCACTTGGTTCGCCAACGGTTGCACTTGCGGTTGCACTACATCCGTTGTCATCCGTTACCGTATAAGTGTAAGTACCTGCTGTTTCGGTAAAGGTACCTTCGCCAGTGTATGGTGATGTACCACCACTTGCACTAACAACTACACTACCATTGCCACCATTGCACAAAGCATCGGTTGCTACGGCAGAAACTAGTAATGCACTTGGTTCGCCAACGGTTGCACTTGCTGTTGCACTACATCCATTGTCATCCGTTACAGTATAAGTAAGTACCGCTGTTTGTGGGCTCTTCGCCAGTGTAGGGGGCTTGTACCACCACTTGCAGTTACTACTACACTACCATTGCCACCATTGCACAAAGCATCGGTTGCTACGGCAGAAACTAGTAATGCACCTTGGTTCGCCAACGGTTGCACTTGCTGTTGCACTACATCCATTGTCATCCGTTACAGTATAAGTGTAAGTACCTGCTGTTTCGGTAAAGCGTGCCCTTCGCCAGTGTAGGGTGAGTACCACCCACTCTGCAGTTACTACTACACTACCATTGCCACCATTGCACAAGGCATCGGTTGCTACGGCGGAAACCACCAAACTACCTGCTTGTCCAACGGTTGCACTTGCGGTTGCACTACATCCGTTGTCGTCGGTTACGGTGTAAGTGTAAGTACCTGCTGTTTCGGTAAAGGTACCTTCGCCAGTGTATGGTGAGGTGCCACCACTTGCACTAACAACTACACTACCCGTACCACCATTACAACCTGCATCGGTTGCTACGGCAGAAACTATTAAGGTAGTTGGTTCTGATACGGTTGCACTTGCGGTTGCACTACATCCGTTGTCATCGGTTACGGTATAGGTGTATGTACCTGCTAATTCGCTAAATGTACCTTCGCCAGTGTAAGGACTTGTACCGCCACTTGCAGTTACTACTACACTACCATTGCCACCGTTGCACAAAGCATCGGTTGCTACGGCAGAAACTATTAATTTCGTTGGTTCTGATACGGTTGCACTTGCGGTTGCACTACATCCGTTGTCATCCGTTACCGTATAAGTGTAAGTACCTGCTAATTCGCTAAATGTACCTTCGCCAGTGTAAGGACTTGTACCGCCACTTGCAGTTACTACTACACTACCATTGCCACCGTTGCACAAAGCATCGGTTGCTACGGCAGAAAACCACCTGGCCACCTGCTTGTCCAACGGTTGCACTTGCGGTTGCCTGCATCCGTTGTCATCGGTTACTGTGTAGGTATAGGTGCCTGCTACTTCGGTAAAGGTGCTTCTGCCAGTGTGTGGTGATGTACCACCACTCTGCAGTTACTACTACGCTACCTGTACCACCATTACAACCTGAGCATCGGTTGCTACGGCAGAAACTAGTAATGCACTTGGTTCGCCAACGGTTGCACTTGCTGTTGCACTACATCCATTGTCATCCGTTACAGTATAAGTGTAAGTACCTGCTGTTTCGGTAAAGGTACCTTCGCCAGTGTATGGTGATGTACCACCACTTGCAGTTACTACTACGCTACCTGTACCACCATTGCATAAAGCATCGGTTGCTACGGCAGAAACTAGTAATGCACTTGGTTCGCCAACGGTTGCACTTGCTGTTGCACTACATCCATTGTCATCCGTTACCGTATAAGTGTAAGTACCTGCTGTTTCGGTAAAGTACCTTCGCCAGTGTAGGGGGCTTGTACCACCACTTGCAGTTACTACTACGCTACCATTGCCACCATTACATAAAGCATCGGTTGCTACGGCAGAAGCAGTTAATAGTGTTGGCCTGATACGGTTGCACTTGGCGTTGCACTACATCCGTTGTCATCCGTTACAGTGTAGGTGTGAGTACCTGCTGTTTCGGTAAAACGACCTTCGCCAGTGTAGGGCTTGTACCACCACTTGCAGTTACTACTACGCTACCATTGCCACCATTACATAAAGCATCGGTTGCTACGGCAGAAGCAGTTAATGGTGTTGGCCTGATATGGTTGCACTTGCGGCTGTACTACATCCGTTGTCATCCGTTACAGTGTAGGTGTAAGTACCTGCTGTTTCAGTAAATGTACCTTCGCCAGTGTATGGTGAGGTGCCACCACTTGCAGTTACTACTACGCTACCTGTACCACCATTGCATAAAGCATCGGTTGCTACGGCAGAAACTAGTAATGCACTTGGTTCGCCAACGGTTGCACTTGCGGTTGCACTACATCCGTTGTCATCCGTTACAGTGTAGGTGTAAGTACCTGCTGTTTCAGTAAATGTACCCTTCGCCAGTGTATGGTGATGTACCACCACTTGCAGTTACTACTACGCTACCATTGCCACCATTACATAAAGCATCGGTTGCTACGGCAGAGGCTGTTAATGGGGTTGGTTCTGATACGGTTGCACTTGCGGTTGCACTACATCCGTTGTCATCGGTTACGGTATAGGTGTAAGTACCTGCTGTTTCAGTGAATGTACCTTCGCCAGTGTATGGTGATGTACCACCACTTGCAGTTACTACTACGCTACCATTGCCACCATTACATAAAGCATCGGTTGCTACGGCAGAAGCAGTTAATAGTGTTGGCTCTGCTACTGTTGCACTTGCTACAGTAGAACATCCGTTGGCATCGGTGACTGTTACATTATAGGTACTAGCAACAACGCTTGCTAAATCTTCGGTTGTTGAGGCAGCGGTATCGTCCCACAAATAAGTATATCCTGCTGTACCACCACCAACGGTTAAAGCTACACTACCATTGCCACCATTACATAAAGCATCGGTTGCTACGGCAGAAGCCGTTAATTGTGTTGGTTCGTTGATAGTTGTAGAACCAATTGTACTACAACCATTGGCATCTGTTACTGTTACACTGTATGTGCCTGCAACAGCAGCAGCGCTGGCAGTAGTTGCATTGTTGCTCCACAAATAACCATAGGGCGAAGCACCTGTGTTTACTGTTACGCTTACCGTACCTGTTCCGCCAAAGCATACTGCATCAACGGCGCTTGTGGTAATGGTTACTTGACCAAATGTTACCACAATATTGTCGGTTACTGTACCACAAGGACCAGCAGGGTCTTCGGAGGTTAAGGTAAGGGTTACTGTACCTGCCAAATAATCGGCGGGACTTGGGGTATAGGTAGTGTTTAATGCTGTTGCATCGGCAAATGTACCAGTACCTGTGCTTGTCCATGTACCATTAGCAGGAATACCACCAATAGTTACCGTGCCAGTTAAGGTAATATCATTACCCACACACGCATTAAGTGTAGCAGGACCTGCATCTACAACTGGTAATGGATTAACCGTAAATACAGCCGCAAAGACGTGGGCTACCACAATTACCTGTTACGTTATAACACTCGGCATAATAGGTTTTAGTACCCGGAACGGTATTATCTATACCACCCGATACAATAGGAATAGCTGTTGCATTGAATGGATCAACGTTTGATGCTACTAAATTACCACCTGTTGCAGCATCCCACCAATTAACTTGGTAAGTAATACCTGCATCGGCAGGAATGGTGTAATCGGCGGTAATACGTATGTTATCAATGGTGGCATCTATCCCTAGAGAACCTGCATTTGTATCGTCAAATGTTTCGCGGAAGTCAATGTCCAAGTACCAGCGGGGTCAAATGCTCCCCAAGTACCTGTTAAAGCATTTGTAACAGTACCAGCAAAACTGTTTGTACTTAGTTGGATGTCGTTTTGAAGGGCACCAAACTGAGCAGGAGGCGTTGCACGTATGCGCAACTCGCTTAGGAATGAGCCACCTAATGCGGTATATGTTGTTCTTACTCTAACGGCAGTTACGTTTGCCCCGGCTGGTATGCTTCCGCTTGGGAAGGTGATACTGATAGGGGTATTAAGTGCTCCAAAAGTAAGTTGTAAGAACTTGATGACCACCCGAACCTGTTAAATAAACACTATCGCTAACTGCAGGTGTTGGCGGACGAGAGAAGCAACTTGCATCTAAACCTTCGCCGGCAGGTACTGCGTCAAACTGACAGATGGTATAATCGGTGGCAGTTGGTACGGGTGGTTGTAAGGTGATAACAATTTGGTCGCTTACTGGACCACAAGGACCAACGGGGTCGCCTGATGTTAAGGTAAGTGTTACATAACCATTTTGCACTTCGACGGGTGTTGGGTTGTAGGTAGTAGTTAAGTTTGTGGGATCAGTAAATGTACCCAAACCACCACTCCATGTACCTGTTGTTACACCTAAGCCACTTACTGTACCAGTTAATGATACAGAGGTGGTATTGTCTGGCAAGCAGTTTTGGTCGGCACTTGCATCTACCACTAAGCCACTTTCTACGATAAAGTCGGCGGCAGTGCGTATGCTGTTACAACCATTTGGCGATGTACATTGTACATAATAGGTAGTTGTACCTACTTGTGTTACATCGGCTCCGTCGGGTAGAGCAACGCAGTTGGGTCGAATATGCCACCTGTACCTACTTGCGTGCCACCTGTTGAGGCAGTCCACCAAGTTGGGGTAATAGCGGGTGTGGTGTAGCTAAACACCAAACTTACGTTGGCAAACCGTTTCATCAGGGATTACAGTGTCGTTAAATTCGTCTGTAAACTCAAACAACCAGTTTCCTTGTACATTACTAGGTGTTAGTGTCCATGTTCCTGCACCTAAGTTAATAGGAGCATCGGTTAAGGTGCCTGCACCAGTAGTTTCGCCTGTGATAGAGGTGCTTGTTCGAGCAGCACCTGTGGCAGCGGGTGGAGTTACCCGCACGGTTAAGTCAGCTGTCCAAGAAGCAGTAAATGCCGTATAACTAACACGGGCAACTACCCCTGTTATAGTGGCATTAGCAGGCACCGAAGCAGCCGTTACGGGTATGCTAAGTGTGGTGGTAGAGAATATATTACTTGCTGTTTCTACATCTATCGGTCCATTGGCAACCACGGTTGACTGGCCTGGAATAGCAGGCAAACTTGATGGACAACTTGCTGCTAAACCTTCGCCAGTTGGTGGAGACACAAATGGGCAAGTAGTGTAGCTATTAGTAATAGGCGCAGCGGGTATAAAGCTAACAGTTAAGTTATCAGTTGCCGATACACAACCACCTATTGGGTCGTCGGTGGTAAATATTAGGCTAACAGAAGTAGCGTTAATGTCGGCTGCACCTGGGGTGTAGTCGGCTGTTACGGTAGTGCCTGTTGTTACTACATTGCTAAATGTGCCCGTACCTGATGTGGTCCAAGTACCCGGGCTGGCGGTTCCGCCAAATATGCCCGATACACTAATAGGCAATGTGCCATCAACACAAACTATGTCGGCACCAGCATCTGCCGAAGCAGGTGGGTCGACGGTGAATACGGCAGCAACGCGGTCGCTGATACAACCTGTTGCTAAACTAGTAATTTGTGCGTAGTAGGTTGTTGAGCCAATAACGCTAATATCTACACCACCCGATGCTACTGGAATAGTAGTGGGGTTAAATGGCGTGCCTGTACCTATTTGTGTACCGCCTGTTGGGGCATTCCACCAAGTAAGGGCGGCATTAGCTGTTTGCGAATAGTTGACGGTAATGGTTATGTTATCAATGGTGGCATCTTGTACCGCATCTCCACCATCATTAAATGTTTCGCGGAATTCAAATAACCGAGTACCCGCAGGGTTGGCATAGGCCAGTAGAGCGTTGTTGGGTTACTATTAGGGTCAATTAAACCTGTAAAAGTACCGCCGCCACTTCCGGGCGTTACGTTAGCAGCTGTTTTAGGCTGAATATCGGTTACTTGAGCATTGTAACCAACTGGTGGTGTTACACGAGTGCGCAATTCACCCTCACGAGCCATTAATTGATGTGTAAGTAATACCTACTGTTACACCTGTTACTAGAGCTCCAACGGGTATGCACCGCCAACGGCACCTGGGCTGGAACGGTGATACTCATTGGCACGTTTGCGCGTTATAAACAGTACCAAACGAAGCACCACCAGTACCTGTAGCTGTAATACTACCCGTAGAAGTAGTGAAGGTTAAGCCGGGCGACGAGGCAGTTAAGCCTTGTCCTGCTCCTAATACTTCGTTTAAGCAAATGGCACGGTCGGTGACAATTGGTGCGATAGGTTGTGGTTAACCGCAATAGTTGTTGTAGCTGTTCTTGTACAGCTATTACCATCGGTTACGGTTACGGTATATACTTCGCCATTTTGTGCAAAAGTACAGCACTAATGGTAGCTGGAGTACCTATTGCAGTATAGCCGTTAGGTCCACTCCAAGCATAGTTGGTTCCGCCTGTTGCGGTTAAGGTAATATCACTACCAGGCACACTACACCGCTATTGGCAGCCGTGGCAACAGGAAGCGGATACACCGTAATTTGTGTAGTAGTAGTTGCTGTACAACCATTAGCATCTGTTACCGTAACGGTATAGATGTTGTTGTTCATGGCGGCTGTTGGATTGGTGATAGTAGCTGGGCTACCAGTTGCTGTATAGCCACTTGGACCGCTCCATGCATAAGAGGTTCCACCTGTTGCAGTTAAGGTAATATCAATACCTGCACAAACAGGGCTGCTATTGCTTGCTCCTGGTGTTGGGTTAGGTGTAATACCTACTGTAACAAAAGTTACAGCCGTACAACCGTTGGCATCGGTTACTGTTACGTTGTAGTTGGTGTTGGTTAAACCAGTAGCAGTAGCAGTGGTTTGTCCGCCTGTCCATAGGTAAGTATATGGGCTTGTGCCACCTGCTGGTGTTACCGTTGCAGTACCATTGGCAGCCGCACAAGTACGTGGGGTGCTAGTAGGTGTACCAGCAGACAAGGCTGAGGTAGGTTGTCCTACGGATAGATTTACAACAGCCGAACAAGTAGCTGCGTCTGTTACTGTTATTAAGTAGCTACCTGCGGTTAAACCAGTAGCTGCGTCAGTAGTTTGTCCGCTACTCCAAAGGTAAGTATATGGTGTAATACCACCTGTTGGTGTTACGGTTCCACTACCATTGTTGCCACCAAAACAGCTTACATTGGTTGTAGAAGAATTAGCCGTTAGGCTGGCTCCTTGTATTACATTACCATTGGCAGTTGCCGAGCAGCCATTAGCATCGCTAACGGTTACAAAATAAGTGCAGGTGCTAATGCCGTAATGGTTTGTGTAGTTCCTGTGGTGTTCCACAAATAGCTGTAGGGCGATGTGCCACCAACTGGGTTAGCGGTTGCGGTACCATTGCTGCCACCAAAACAAGTAGGTGTAGCTGTTACAGTAGCTGTTGGTTTAGGATTAACGGTTACGGTAATATCGGCAAGTGTGGTTACACAACCTGTTGATACACTGGTAATGGTAATACCTGTAATAGTTACGGTACCATCAAACAATACACCTTCGGTAAAGTTAGGGGTAGTAAAGCCAGATGCTTTGTTGTTTGCACCATATAAGAACGAACCAGCACTTGAATTTAACGTCATAGAAACGTTAAAGTTTTGGTCGGAGGTAAAAGCAACATTAAAGCTGCCACCTGCACAAATAGCTGTTGCCGATGGGGTGGCTGTTGCTACTGGCGGTGTAGTGCTACTAGCAACAGTGGCTGTTGCCGAGGTAGTACAACCATTGTTATCGGTTACAGTTACGGTATAGGTAGCTGCTGCTAGCGTGCAGTAGCTGTTGTTTGGCTATTACTCCACAAATACGTATAGGGGCTTGTGCCGCCGGTTGCATTAGCTGTAGCTGTACCTGTGCTGCCACTGCAAGTAGTAGTAGTGGTGGTAGGTGCTGCCGATAATACCGAGGCGGGTTGTGTTACTGTGCCAGAAGCCGTACCGGTACAACCGTTGGCATTGGTAACAGTTACCGTATAAGTACCCGCAGCTAAACCAGTAACAGGGTTAGTAGTTTGGGCATTCCACAAATACGTAAATGGCGTTGCTGCACTTGTTACGTTGGCAGTTAAAGTACCATTTGTAGCACCAAAGCAAACAGTAGTAGTAGGAATACTTACTACGGGTTTAGGATTAACTGTAAAGCTGATATCAGATAATGCCACCGAACAGTTAGATGTTTGGCTGGTGATTACAATATTTTGTAGCGTTACGTTGCCTGCAAATATAGCACCTTCGGTAAACGGACCTACGGTAAAAGAGGCATTGTTATTTAATGTACCATAAGGTATAGCACCCGCTGTAGATACGATGTTGAACGAAACAGCAAATTTTTCGCCTGGCAAAGCATTTGTTACATTGAATGCTACACTAATTGTTCCGCCTTGGCAGATGGTTAGAGAAGCGGGTGCTGGCGTGGCTGTGGCAATAGGTGCGCCTGCTGCCGATATGGTAGTAGTGCCTGTTGCAGTACAAAGGTTAGCGTCGCTGACGGTTACGGCGTAGTTGCCTACTGCTAAACCTGTTGCCGTAGCATTGGTTTGTGCGGCTCCGTCGGACCATAAATAGGTATAACTTGGCGTACCACCTGTTGGCGTAACAGTTGCCGTACCCGATGGGCTTGAACAACCTGTTGGTGTATTGGTGATAGAAGCTATTGTAGGTAACGCATGAACAACAATTGCTGCTGTTGCCGTTACATCGGTACAGCCCGTTGGAGCCGTTACGGTAACAGTGTAGGTAGTTGTACCTGCACTTGCTGTTGACGGAGTGATGCTAGCAGTTGTGGCAGTAGTACTCCACAAATAGCCTGTTGCACCTGCTGTGGTGGCATCTAAGGCAGTAGCTGTTGAGCCCAAACAATAATCTGTACTTATTAAAGTAGGTGCTGTAATGGGTGCATTAACTACTACAGTAGCCGATGCGGTTACATCGGTACAACCCGTTGGGGCAGTTACGGTAACGGCGTAGGTAGTGCTACCTGCACTTGCTGTTGATGGTGTTAATGTAGCATTGGTGCTAGCATCGCTCCACAAATAGCCTACTGCTCCAGTAGTAGTGGCATCTAAGGCTGTAGCCGTAGCACCTACACAATAGGTAGCGCCTGATAGGGTTGGTGCAGTGATAGGTGTATTAACCAACACCGTTGCCGATGCGGTTACTGACGGACAGTTAGCTGGGGCAGATACCGTTACGGTATAAGTAGTGCTACCTGCACTTGCTGTTGATGGAGTAAGTGTTGCAGTTGTGGCAGTAGTACTCCACAAATAGCCCGTTGCACCTGCTGTAGTAGCATTTAAGGCGGTGGCTGTTGAGCCTACACAATAGGTGGCACCCGATAGGGTTGGTGCAACAATTGGGTCGTAAATAATTACTGTTGCTGTTGCTGTTACATCTGTACAGCCCGTTGGAGCCGTTACAGTAACGGTATAGGTAGTTGTTCCTGCACTTGCTGTTGATGGTGTTAAGGTAGCATTGGTGCTAGCATCACTCCACAAATAGCCTAAAGCTCCTGCTGTAGTAGCATCTAAATTGGTGGCTGTTGAGCCTACACAATAGTCCGCACCTGTTAAGGTTGGTGCTGTGATAGGTGTGTTTACCACTATGGTAGCAGTAGCTGTTACATCGGTACAGCCCGTTGGAGCCGTTACTGTAACGGTGTAGGTAGTTGTACCTGCACTTGCCGTTGATGGCGTTAAAGTAGCATTGGTGCTGCCATCACTCCACAAATAAGCTGTTGCACCTGCTGTAGTGGCATCTAGGGCGGTGGCTGTTGAGCCTACACAATAAGTGGTACCTGCTAAGGTTGGTGCAATAAGTACGGCATTAACTACCACAGTAGTAGTAGCGGTACAACCTGTTATGGGTGTTGCAGCACTTGTTACAGTAACGGTATACACGCCTGCATCGCCTACAACAGCACTTGCTATTGATGGGGTAGCCGTTGTGCCGTTTGTTAGTGTACCAGGACCTGCCCATGCATAAGAAGTTGCACCTGCTGGGGTAGCTGTAAAGTTGATTGGGCTGCCTACACAAACCGGACCATTGTTGGCGGCTGTAATGGTAGGAACGTTTACAGTAACTGTAGAGGTGGCAGTACAACCTGTAGCCGAATCGGTTATGGTTACGGTATAGGTAGTAGTTGCAGCAATAGCATTAGTGGCTGTGCTAGCAGCATTGGGCGACACCACATCAGCAGAAGGATCCCATGCGTATGTGTATGTTCCACCACTAGGACGGAAAGCCCATGCCTCGGGCGAGGTAGATGCTACATCGAAAGTGGCAAAGTTGCGTCCAACTGGGCTATAGCCTAATGTACCAGCTTGGTTTTCAATACCAACTACTTTGGAACTGGCTACCGGGTCGGTGGCTTCGGCTATATGCACTTCTGCGTGCATGTCGCTTTCAAACAATTGTATCTGGAAGGTGGCATTGCCGTTATTAGCAGCAGTATTGTAGAACTTCACGTTGTTCCAGCTTACTACAAATACGCGGTTGGGGGCACTGCCTACGGTAAAATAGGTACAAGTACCACCGCCCGTTACATTCAAGTCGTCTTGCAAACCAGCTATAATAGTTTGGGGCGCAGCTGCTGTTGGAATAGTAGCACCATAAGTGCCCGTACTGTTCGAATTAGTTCCTAATTGTATAAAACCATTAGAGTAAGGGAATATAGTAGTGTAGGTAGTACCAAAGAAGTTGAATGCGAAAGGAAGGGTAATAGCCGCTCCCACCACATCATCGCCAGTTACAGCAGTAGTACCGGTACCACTTAACAATCCAAAGGTGGTACTACTTAGAGCGTAAGCAGTAGTATTACCTGCACTAACGTTGAGCGTAGATGTACCATTAGCACACACCACAGTGGGGTTTGCAGTGGCACCACTAGTGTAAAATACGGGGTTTACCACCACCGTTGTAGTAGCCGTTGCCGAGCAAGTACCCAAAGTTACCGTAACGGTGTAAGTACCTGCTGCACCAGTAGTTGCTGATGCTATAGTTGGGTTTTGCAAAGCAGAACTAAACGTATTTGGACCTGCCCAAGCAAAAGTAGTACCTATATCGGTAGTTGATGTTAGGTTTAATGCCGAGCCTACGCAAACAGGGCTGCTGTTACCTGCACTTGCTGTTGGCGTGGGATTAACTGTTATGGTAACCGTGCCTGTGGCTGTTCCTGAGGGCGAGCAGCTATCGGTAACGGTTACACTATAGGTAGTAGTAGTAGCGGGCGACACAGACGGACTTGCGGCTGTTGAGAAATCGCTTACACCATCATTCCATACATAAGTATAGGGAGCGCCGCCACCTGTTGCACCTGCGCTTAATGTGCTTGATGCACCCGCACAAATAGTAGCTAAATTAGCCGTTGGCGCAACCGCTAAAGGTGCTGCGGTTACAGTTACACTGCCTGTAGCCGTACAACCCGCTGCGTTTGTAACAGTTACGGTATAGGTGGTATTAGCACTTAAAGCAGGCGTTGTAACCGATGCACTAGTGGCATCGGGGGTTAAACCTGCCGCTGGGCTCCATGCGTAGGTGGCAGAATTTATACCGCCAGTAATGGTAATGTTATAATCTTCTACCTCACCAAATGAGAGCGCACCACATGCAGACATTCCATTTGTAGTGCCCTGATCAGCTTCACGAACACGCATGCGGGTAGTGCCGTTCAGCGCCGTTAAAGGCACGGTGAAACTAATGCTTGCCACCGTAGGGCTAGCACCGAAGTTGTCCACCTGTCCTAATTTTTCGCCGGGCTCCTGAAATACGCCATCCTGGTTGTAGTCTATCCATACAGCCACATCATTGCTAGTCCAGGTGCCGGCAATAGCCTGCAACGTATAAGGTGTATTTGCTGCAAGGGTTGCCGTGGTAGAACCGCTGGCAGGGAAGAGTGTGTAAAAAGGACTTGCCGAGGCACCTGTTGCATTGCTCAGTGAAGTTCCCAATATAGATACCGAACTAAGGAAGTCACCAAAACTAGTACCAGTTGAGTAGCTGGTAGCGCAATAAGCAGACGGAGCAGGCAGGTTAACCTGCAATTGCGACGTACCGCCAACACACACCGAAGTGGGGGTAGCTGTTACCGAAGATATGACAGGAGCAGCCACAACTGTTACTGTTTGCGAGGCTGTTGCTGTACAAGTATTAGCGGCTGTTACTGTAACCGTATAGGTGGTAGTAGCCGTAGGGCTTGCCGTAACGCTTGCCGCATTGGTAGGCGATAAGTTGGTGGTTGGCAACCATGCGTAAGACGTTTCTCCGGCAGCCACACTTAGTGCAACACTTCCAGTGCCGCAAATAGTTGCATTTGAAGGGTTAGCTGTAATAGCTGCCGATGGTGGGGTGTTGACCGTTACGGTTATTGAAGCCGTTGTTGAAGCACCGCAAACATCGCTTACTGTTACGTTGTAGATGGTATTGCTTGCAGGGCTAACCGAGATGGTAGCTGTTGTAGATGCAGCGGGGTCGTCCCACAAATAGGTATATGGAAGACCGCCACCCGCAGCCACCGCAGCCAAAGTGCTACTTTGACCCACGCAGATAGTAGCAGGTGTAGCTGTAGGCGTAGCCGTTAAAGGATTGCCAGCAGATACACTAACAGTAGCTGTTTTAGTACAACCACTTACTGCTTCGGTAACGGTAACGGTATAGGTTTTAGCCACCGTAATACCGCTTGCCAACGGATGGCAATATTGGTAGCCGATAAGGTAGTAGGGCTAGCAGGGCTTTCGTCCCAAGCATAACTTAATGTACCTCCCGATGGGGTGAAACTCCATGCTTCTGGGGTACCTACTAACCAATTCGCATTATTGCGTCCGGTGCCAGCATAACCAATAGTACCTGTACTATTTTCTATGCCTAATGTTTTTAAAGCAGTACTAAGCGTTACAGTATTTACATGAATTTGTATCTGTTGAGTAGTTTCGTACAATTGTATTTGACCAGAAACAACACCTCCGCCACTAAAAAAAGGCACTGCATTATAATTAACAACAAAAATACGGTTAGGCGCACTACCTACTGTACCGTAAGTAATTTGTCCCGCAACAGCGTTTAAGTCTGCCCAACAAAGGCTGATATTGTCGTTGGGTAGTGTGGCACTGGGTATGGTTTGTGCAGTACGTTGTGCTGCTGCCGCACTACCTGTATAGTCAAAAGCAATTTGCCCGTTGGTGTTAATAAATATCTGTGATTTACCAGAGCCAAAATAATTAAACGCAAATGGCAATGGGATAGCAGCACTTAATACATCATCGCCCGACGGACCAGCCGTAAAGCCAGTTGTAGGTTGCAAACCATAGGTAGCCGATGCCACTGTGTAGGCACTTGTATTACCTGCCGCTACATTTAGTTGCGAGTTACCACCTGCACATACGGCTGTTGGCGTAGCCGATGCTACGGCATTAAGGGCAGGTTGCACAGTTACTAAACTGGTTGCGGTTGTGGTACAACTAGCGGCATTGGTAACGGTAACGGTATAGGTAGTAGTAGTTGCAGGGCTGGCATTTACTATCGCCGCATTTGTTACATCTAAACCCGTAGCCGGAGACCATGCATAAGTACCGCCGCCCGTTGCTGTTAAAACAGCAGGGGTGCCACTACATACGCTTCCGTTGTTAACAGTAACTACAGGGCTGGCATTTACGGTTACCGTCAACTCGTTGGAGTAGCCCGTTACGGGTCCTGCATTACAAGTAACATTAAGGCGATAATAATAGGTGCCTGCTGCTAATGCGGCTGTTGTATAGGCGGTGGTTGTTGCACCCGAGCCGCCCGATACGGGGGCAAAGCCCGCACCACCACCAGTAGCAGAAATTTCCCATTGATAGGTAATACCTGCGCCTACTTCGGCACCTACCGAGGCCATGGCATAAGTTTGACCCGAGCATCTGGTGGCTGTACTTGGTGTTATGGTACCACCTGCGGCTGCAACGCAAGCCTGAATTTCGTCGGCTCCTATGTCAAAGTTAGTTGCTGCTGGCAATGGGCGTGTTTCACAATCAATATCGTTAGTAACCCAAGCAATGCCTGTGTTGTTACCACCTCCGTTTAAGCCTGGTGCCGATACGTGCAAATCGGTGTTGGCATTGCTAAATAAGGGGTCAACAGATATGGAGTTGGCATCGCTGGCGGGTAATGCTGCTTGCCAATCGCTGAGGGCTGTTGCATCGGTACCGATAAGACCCACAAAGCCGTTTGCGTTAGCTACCCATAAATTGTTGTAGTTGGATATGGAGCCTGCACCACCTTTGTTGGTAGCGCCCGTGCTTGCCCAACAATAGTGTTTTGCCAAACCTGTTTGGGCAGCGGTTGTGTTAGAGAATACGTTGTTTCTTACGTTAATGGTTGCTCCTGTTGAAGCGGAACCTATTTCGAAACAAGCATTTGGGCAGGCAATACCTGCGGGTGCTAGGCTAACATTGTTAAAATCAATGTTGTGTACAGCACCTGCACCGGCACCCGACTCTTGTGCCATAATACCCACAATACGTCGGCTGGTTGTTACGGTACTTATTGAGTTTAAAGCGCTTACCCAGTTGTTGTACACCCGCGAAGAGCTGGTAGCATTGGCATTTAAATTGGCACGAATACCAATAACGCGCGCCGATGCGGCATTATTTCCAAACATATTGGAAATTTTATTGCCATATATTTCGCAAGTACCTGCACTTGAAGCAGCCACAATGGTTGAGTTATCTAAAAAGATACCATCTATGGCGGTTGTGCTGGTGTTGGTTATGTTGGTAATGGCGTTGTTAAATATTTTAACGCCACTTTGGTTAGTTGCCCTTACCCCAAAGGTTAAGGTAGTACCATTACCAATATCGTTTGGCACAGCGGGGTCGCCTATGGTGTTGTAGGTGCCGCAAGCCGTAGTACCTACTTCGTTGGCTAAGTCTGGTATAGTGGCATTACCTGTTAGCAAAACACCCGCATAGCTATTTTTAATACTAAAATTATAGTATTTATTATTACTATTGGCACCTAATGCCGAGGCAGGTACGAAAGGTATGGCTTGTGCTAAACCTACTGTAGTGGTTCCTGCCCTGTCCATGGTTATATTTACCCCTTGTATTAGGTTGTTAGTAGCCCCATTGGTGGTAGATAAGTTGGTAAGCAAAATACCTCTATCTAATCTTGCAGGTGTGAGATAAGGCGAAGCTGTTTGTACAAAGTTGGTGTTTAAGATACTCACATAATCGGTACCTGCCAATAACATCATTGGCTCGGCAGTGTTAGCTACCAAAGTAGTTGAGGTAGTGGTAGCAGAGCCTGCAACCGCACTTCCTGTTCCACCCGAGTAGCTTATGGTAGCTGTGCCACCGCCATTTATAGTAATGGTGTTGGTGGCGCTTGTACCTACTGTAGCATCTAATATCAACGGAAAAAAGTTGCCTTGTGCTACGGTATTAGTAGCATCGAGCAAAGTAAGGGTGATAGCCCCTGCTATGCCTCGTTGGTTAATATCGGCAAATGCTCCTTTGATATTAGCGTAAGTGCCACCCGAACCTACGGTGTAGGTGCCTGCTGCCAAAGGCGTTAAGGCAACAGCAATTGGTGTGTAACGGATATTGTTACCTGTTGGGAACTGAATGGAATTTAAAAAACCATTACCTACGGTGCGCGAACCCGAGCTACCATCAATAAAGTTGTTTAAGCCACCCGCGCCCCACTCAATACCCACCGAAGCTGATTCGGAGGGCGAAGCGCCTGATAAAGCACCTGTACGGTTGCCATACCAAAACTCAATAACATTGGTGGTTTCGTAGATTTTAACCTGAAAATTAATTGCCACCGTTGTACCCGTAAAATAACTAGGGTAGTTGTTGTACTGAATGGTTAATACCTGATTTGGGCTTGTACCTGTGGTGGTGTAGCTAATGTCACCTACAGGCCCGCCTGTTGGAGCTGTATGTAGGTCATCCATCCATGGAGCAATGGTAACATTAGGTGCAGTGGTGTTAAACAGGTTGAGGTTAGCTGCTGAATTAGTTGCTAATGTACCTGTGTTCAAAGTCACCCAACCATCGGTAGAAACTTGAAAGTTGGAGTAGGCAGTGCCACCAAAGTTCACCGAAAATGGTAGGAGAAAGTTGCCTGATATGGTTCCATCGCCGGTAGTGCCACTAGGAGTACCTGTAATAGGCGTGTAAGTACCTGTAAAATAGCTTAGTTGGTAGTTTTGTGCTTGCAATGTTTGCAGGCTACCGGCTAAGGCTAATACAAGTGCAAGCAGTATGCTAGCCAAACGCCACCCATTGTTGGTGCGTTGTTTGGTTGCATTACTAAAGGGTGTTAACACCCCCTGCGTACCAAATGCTAAAAAACCTAACATACTAACCAATGTTAGCCACATAGATTTTTTAGCCCTTGTTATACCCCGAGGGTTTGGCACACCTTTTGAAAGAAGAGTAATGAAATTCTTCATAAAAAATGTAATTTGTTAAAAAAATAAGTTATTTAAATTTGTTATTATGTAAATAATTAAGGTTTTGTAATTAAACAAAACTGTATTATTTTAGTCGAGTAGATATAGGAAATCTTACCACAAAATATTTTGCAGTAAGTTGGTCAGTGTTTATTTAAAAGAAATGAGTACTTGTTTTTCACCTTGGGTTGTTGTTTTATCATCTACAAAATGAGTATTATAAAAGTTAAGTTATTAAATTAAAAACAGCCCATACTTAAAAAATGTTAGTGTAAAAACAGCCAATAGAGAGGAGATTTTAAAACGGTATAATTGGGATAGATTATACAAGTACAAAGGTACTGAATTATGTTGGTATTACTTACTTTTTTTGAAAAAAAAGTGTGTACAATTTTTGGGGTTTGTTTAGTGTTATTTTTGGCAAAAATAATCACATTCTTTTTTTTTGGTCTTATACTAGCTTGCTTTTTAGTCAATTATGTCTAAAAACACAAAAATTATCTCTTCAAAAAATTTACTTTGTTACAAAAAGTGTTATTGGACGCTATTTTTTTTCTGCATAAATTGCTGCATATTTTGTCACAGCTTTACTAAGTAAATAATATTCGGCAGCTTTTTGGCGTATTTCGTTCTTGTTTTTATGCAATAAATCGGGCAGTTTTTGCGTTGTTTGTTGGTAATTGGCAATAGTGCAAGCGTTTAGCACCATCCCTGCATGGGTATTTTGTACAATGGTATCTACATCGCCAACACCGCTATTGGTAATAATGGGTATGCCCATTGCCAATACCTCGCCTAGTTTAACTGGCGAACTAGCTTGTTTTGCATAACTATTGCGGATAAAAAACAAATTAACATCGGAGGCTGCCATATAATAAGGTACTTGTTGGCGTGTAGCCGATACAATACGCACAGATTCGGGGCTAATATTATGTGCTGCTATTTGGGGTAGCAATAAGTTTGGGCTGTCGGGTGTAATAAACAACAAAATAGCATTAGAAAATGTTTGTTTAATTTGAAAAAAGAAATCGAGCATTTCGTTTAGCATATACCAAGTGCCAATACTACCTAAATAGCTAATTACTAGGCTGTTAGTTGGTATTTGTAGTGCTTGGCAGGCAGTTTGTTTTTGGGCAGATGTGGGTATGGTAAAATGGTCAAAATCGGCACTACAAGGTATAACGGTAATGGGTGCTTTTTGTGCTTGCCAGCTTGCCCACGTTTCTATTTCGGTTTTGGCTCGTTGGGTTAGTACTACAATGGCATCGGCAATGTTTATTAGCTTGGCTTCGCGGTGTTTGTAGTATTGATAGGCTAATTGGTAAAACGGATTTTTGAGGTTCCACATTCCACCTTCTACACGTTCATCAACCCAAAATCCGCGCATATCAAACAACATTTTAATACCTGTTTTTTGCTTCATCTCCTCTCCTACCATAGCTGCCACATAGCTACGACAATGCACCCAAGCAAATTGTTTTTGGCGATGCAACTGTAAAGCACGGCGTTTTAGTTGGTATTGGTCGTAGAGTTTGGCAACAAATGGCGGTTTTGTATGAAACAACAAGGGTTGCCAATCTATGCCGTTTGTGTCCATTAGTTGTTGTATGGCGTTACCTTGTTGGGCAAATCGGTCGGGTTTTTCGCAGCTTAATAGCGTAAATGTACAAGCTAACTGCTGCTGTATACCTATTATATAAGGCAGCACCTGCGACTGTCCGAGCGGGTCGGTCATGCCATCGTAAGAAATGTAGAGGATGTTCAAGACGATTATTGATTATCAATTATTGATTATTGCTTATTGATTATTGCTTTTTTTTGGAGTGTTAGTTCGACTTCGTTCAGCAACCTTTCGACAGGTTTGCCAACTGTGATTTGCATACTCAAAATTGTATAGTAGCTAATCAAGTATTTTTTTAAGGTCGGCATCAAACGTTACCATTTTTATTACCCCCTAATTTATGTAGCCTGTAGCAAACAGCCGACAGCGGATAGCTAATGGCAGCAATACTACTTATTAGGTTGATAGTGCAGCAATACTATTCCGCAATCAAATGGTTTTGCTTCGATAAGTGTTAGGTTTGTTCGGTTTGTAAAAATAGGCAATCCGTTACCTAATGCGGTGGGGTTAATAAATAGGTATAAATCGTCGATTAGGTTTTGGTTGATAAGCGATGCCACAAAGCTAGCTCCGCCATACACTATTATGTCGCCGCCCTCTTGGTTTTTTAGTGCCTCAATTTGTGTTACAAAATTGCCATTGGCTACGGTTGCATTTTCCCAGTTGCTGCTTTGTAGTGTGTTAGAAAACACCATTTTGGGTGTGTTGTTCATCTTTCGTACAAAATCGGTTGCTGTTTGGGGGTCGTTTTCTAGGGCTAACCAAGTATCTACAAAGCCCTCTGCCAATTTACGCCCCAACAAAATAGTATCAACGGGCTCGGTTATCCCCGAAACATAATTGTTTAGGTCATCACTCCAATCCCACACCATCCAATCCATTTCGTGGTTTGGACCTGCCACAAAACCATCAACCGATAGTTGCATCTGCAATTTTAGTTTTCTCATCAAAAATGTTTTTTAAGTTAAGGTAGCAAAGGTAGAAAAAAAAATTCATTGGTATACCTTCTTGTTTTCTAAAACAACATTTTTTAATTTTTTGCTTAAATAGTACTTGAAATTTGTTGCCCCATAATTAAAAAAATGGCTCATTAATGCCCAAATCTTATCAAAATTACAAAATAATTAGCCAGAGTTAAGTATTTGTTCATTTTTTTGTAACTTTGTGGTTTAATACCTAATGGCGTTAAACTTGCTTACTGTTTTACAGTCTTAATTTATGACGCATGTCGTTCACTCAACCTAAACAATTTAAAATTACCATCATGCAGTTCTCTACAAAATTTTTAGCTGTACTTTGGGCAGTACTTCTTATTTTTGCCCAACAATCTCTTTTGGCTCAACGCAATTGCGGCACCATGCACCATTTGGAGCAGCAAATAGCCGACAACCCCAAGTTGCTTAAAATGCACGAGCAACACCAACAAAATGTTCAAGCTTGGGAAGCACATAACCCTGGTATAGAACGCGGTGGTATTACTATTCCGGTGGTAGTGCATGTGGTATATGCCAATAGCACCCAAAACATTACACTTGCCCAAATACAAACACAAATAGACGTACTAAACGCCGATTTTGCCCGTTTAAACGCCGATGCGGTAAATACGCCCGCTGGCTTTGCTGGTGTGGCTGCACCTAGCAATTTTCAGTTTTGTTTGGCACAACAAGACCCCAACGGAGCACCAAGTAATGGTGTTAACAGGGTAGCTACTACTTCTACTGGTTTTAGCGACAACGATGCCATCAAATTTTTAGATTTAAATGGTAGCGGCGTTAACGAAGGTGGGGCATCGGCTTGGGACCCTAGCCGCTATTTTAATATATGGGTAGGCAAACTAAACGGTGGTTTATTGGGTTATGCCCAGTTTCCGAGTGCTGGTAACGCCAGTACCTTTGGCATTGCCATTGATTACCGCTACTTTGGCACCATAGGTACGGTACAAGCACCTTATAACTTAGGACGCACCGTTACCCACGAGGTTGGTCACTGTTTTGGTTTGTTTCATATTTGGGGCGATGATGGTGGCTCTTGTTCAGGTTCGGACGAAATTACCGACACGCCTAACCAAGCCGATGCCACAGGAGGCAGCCCCTCGTTTCCGCAATTTGATACCTGCTCACCATCGGGTAATGGTTATATGTTTATGAATTACATGGACTACTCGGACGATGATGCCCTAAACATGTTTACCACCAAACAAGTGCAACGTATGCAAGCCAGCTACAACAACTACACCTACCTAAACAGTTTGGCTAACTCAACGGTTTGCAACGCCCCAGCAACTACCACCAACGATGCAGGTATTATAGACATTGTAGCCCCCGACGGAGATATATGTTCGGGTTCGTTTGCACCTGTTGTACGCCTTAAAAACTTTGGCTCGGCTACACTTACATCAGTAAAAATTTATTACCGCATAGACTCAAACACAGCCATACAATACGATTGGACTGGCTCGTTGGCTAGCAACGCTATTGTAAATGTAACGCTACCCACCATGACCGCCACCAACGGCAACCACACCTTTACATCGTATACCCAACTACCCAATGGCGTAACCGACGGGGCAGCAAGCAACGACTCGAACAGCAGCAACTTTTCGATTACATCAGGTACAGCAGGTGTAAATATACCTTTGTTTGAAGGTTTCGAAAGCCCCAACGCACCCAATAATGGCTGGACAGTAGGTAACTACGACAGTGATATAACTTGGGCACGTACTACCGCCGCTAAAAAATCGGGAGTTGCATCTATAAAAATGGATAACTTTAACTATACTGCCGCCGGAGAAGTAGGCAGCAGCCTATCCGACGACCTTATATCACCAGCTATTAACATAGGCGCTATGCAAAATGCTACCCTTACTTTTCAGGTAGCTTATGCTTCTTACTCGGACCCAAGCGGACCCAACACCACCTGGGATAGCCTACAAGTAGCCATTGTACCTGCTTGCGGTAGTGGTAGCGGTTATTTGCTGTACAACAAATACTCGTCGGCATTAGCAACAGCGCCCAATACCACCAACGAATTTGTACCCACCAACAGCCAATGGCGCCTAGAAACACTCGACCTTACACCTTACACCTCGTTAGGTAGTGCCTATATTGTGTTCCGCAATATATCGCACTACGAAAACAATTTGTACATTGATGATGTAAACATAAATGGCATATTTGTTGGCGAAAATGTGGTTAATCAAGCGGGCATACAATTGGCAATATTGCCTAATCCGTTTAACAACAGCGCCACCATACGCTACACCACCGACCAAGCCGCCGATGTAAGCATTACTATTACCGATGTAATGGGACGTAACATTAAAACCATTAATCAAGGTACACAAGCCGCAGGTAGCTACGATTTTAGCATTGACGATACCCTCATTCCAACAGCTGGCGTTTATGTGGCACAAGTGCGTATTGGCGACCAAGTAATCACTAAAAAAATGATTAAACAATAATTTGCGTACTTAATCTTGCAAAAAATTAACCCTAAAAAAGCCTGCTCTCGAATTTCGAGGGCAGGCTTTTTTAATTTGTTATGATACGCTTGTATCTCCCCAAATCACAACATAGAACGCTGATTGATTATGATTTTTATGATTGATTATGATTTTTCACCACATCGACACATCACAACATCGCCACATGAAACGCTGATTGATTATGATTTTTATGATTGATTATGATTTTTCACCACATCGACACATCACAACATCGCCACATAGAACGCTGATTGATTATGATTTTTATGATTGATTATGATTTTTCACCACATCGCCACATCACAACATCGCCACATCGCCACATGGAACGCTGATTGATTATGATTTTTATGATTGATTATGATTTTTCACCACATCGACACATCACAACATCGCCACATAGAACGCTGATTGATTATGATTTTTATGATTGATTATGATTTTTCACCACATCGACACATCACAACATCGCCACATGGAACGCTGATTGATTATGATTTTTTATGATGAATTATGATTTTTCACCACATCGACACATCACAACATCGCCACTTCACCACATCGCAACATCGCCACTTCACCACTTCGCCACTTCGCCACATCTTACGCAAAGCGTGCATACAACCATTCGGGCATATTTCGCATAATCCAGGCGGCTATAGCCCATCGGCGGGTAATGTATGCAAGGCGTTGTTTGCTTTCTATGGCGGTTAATATTTGTGCCGTAGCCTTCTCTACGCTAGCCATCCACACCATTTGTTTAGGGTCGTTGCGGTCGGTCATAGGCGTTTTCACAAAACCTGGGCGTATGTCGGTAATGGTAATAGGCAGTTTTTTGCGTTTAGCATGTAGCCGCAAGCCGTCCATATAGCGCGATGCGAACACTTTTGTAGCATGATACGAAGGCGACAAGCCCCCAGCACGCTCGGCAGCCACCGACGAGATACCCACAATTTGCCCGCCGCCATTTTTCGAGAAATAATAAAACGCCGCATTTGCCATAGCCGCAAAACCAGTAGCATTGGTGTTGATAATATTTTGCTCAATATCCCAGCGCAACGACATATCGCCCACGCCCGAGTTAATAACCACTATATCCACCCCACCCATTGCTGCTATCAAATCAAACAGTTGTTGTCGGGCTTCTTCAAAGCTAGTAATGTCCATTACTTTTAGGTGGGATTTGCCGCCAAGTTCGGCATTAAGTGTTTCTAACAGTTCGGCACGTCGTCCGGTAATACCCAATTCGTAGCCCTTTGCGGTCATCTGTATTGCCAGCTCGCGCCCAATACCCGATGTAGCACCAATGATAATTGCCTTCATTTTAATTATTAGTTATTGATTATTGATTATGTGTAAAAATCTGTGACAGTCCAATAGCGGACAGCCGAAAGCCAAAAGCCTGCACCCAACGGCCTCCTAAATAATTTTTGGGGCAAAGGTAACAAAAAAAGCAAAAAAAGTTGTACCTTTGCACCGCAATTGCGAAAGTAAAAATAAATTCATATATCACACGCATAAAAAATAAATTAAACAATGAGCGTAACAATCTCGGCTGCCGACGTTAACAAGCTACGTCAGATTACAGGAGCAGGCATGATGGATTGCAAAAAAGCCCTTACTGCCGCCGAAGGTAGCTTTGATGGGGCTATTGAATATTTGCGTAAACAAGGTCAAAAAGTGGCAGACAAACGCCAAGACCGCGAAGCAAGCGAAGGCGCAGCTATTGCCAAAACCAATAGCGAAAATACCTACGGCGTTACCTTTTGCCTTAGCTGCGAAACCGACTTTGTAGCTAAAAATGCCGACTTTGTGGCATTGGCAAACAGCATTATGGATGTTGCTTTGGCTTCGGGCGCAAAAACCGTTGAAGAACTATTGCAGCAAAATATGGGCGATATGACCGTTGGTGATAAACTAACCGAACAAATTGGTCGTATTGGCGAAAAACTAGAAGTTTCGGACTATGGCGTTTTGTCGGGCGAGTTAGTTGTGCCTTACATACACATGGGCAACCGCGTAGGCGTTTTGGTACAACTAAGCCAATGCAGCGAAGAACTAACAGAAGCCGCCAAAAACGTAGCTATGCAAGTAGCCGCCATGAAACCCGTTGCCGTTGACGAATCGTTGGTATCGCAAGACATCATCAACCGCGAATTAGAAATGGGCAAAGAATTGGCTATCAAAGAAGGTAAACCCGAAAACCTAGTCGACAAAATTGCACAAGGTTATCTAAGCCGCTACCTAAAAGAAAATACCCTAACCAACCAATTGTATGTGAAAGACTCGTCGAAAACAGTAAAACAATACATCGACAGCGTACAAAAAGGTACATTAGTAGTAGCCTTCAAACGCTCTTCTACTGGTAAATAAGTATTTGTAAAAAAGAGAGAACACCCAAAGGGTGCTTCTCTCTTTTTTTGCGCAAACTCGGCTACTGGCTATCCACTTTTGGCTACTGGCTGCAAACTACAAGCGCCCCCCGGCAAAGCCCTTGCTTGCATCTGTCAAGCCACCCAAAACACCAAGCCACCTCAAAAAATAACAACCACCCTACCAAATAACACAAAAATGGCATTAGAACATAGCAATAACGGATTTTCGGACACACAGCCTGCCCAATACAAACGCATTATGCTAAAACTAAGTGGCGAGGCATTAATGGGTAAACAAGATTTTGGCATAGACCCCAACATCATGATGGAGTATTGTTTGCAAATACGCGACATAGTAAAACTCGACAACATTGAGTTGGCTATAGTTATTGGCGGCGGCAATATTTTTAGGGGCATGGAAGCAGGGCAATTAGGCATAGACCGCGCCTCGGGCGATTATATGGGTATGTTGGCAACCATCATGAATGGCATTGCCCTACAAAGCACCCTCGAAAAAACAGGACTATACACCCGATTGGTGTCGGCAGTAGAGATGCAAAAAATATGCGAACCCTACATACGCCGCCGAGCCATACGACACCTCGAAAAAGGTAGAATTGTTATCTTTTGCGCCGGCACCGGACACCCGTATTTTACCACCGACACCGCCGCCGCCCTCCGAGCCGTAGAAATTGGTGCCGACGTGATACTCAAAGCTACCCGCGTTGATGGCGTATATACCGCCGACCCCGAAAAAGACCCAACCGCAAAACGCTACGAAACCATCACCTTTACCGAAGTAATTACCAAAGAACTTAACGTAATGGACATGACCGCCTTTACCCTTTGTAAAGAAAACAACATACCCGTTGTGGTATTTGACATGAACAAAGTAGGCAACCTGCGCCGCATTGTACAAGGCGAAACCATTGGTACACTCGTTTCGGAATAATACATCCATACCTAATTTTTAACGCTAACAAGCAAGCACAAGGCTAAACCCTACGCTACTTGTCAGCGTTATTTTTTTTGAGCCAAATCAACTAAATTTATCACCTTTATACCCATAAAAATAGCAATGATAAGTTTCGACAAGAAAAATTAAAAAACCTAAATTCCAGTCCAAAAAAATACTTACATTTGCCACAAAAAAATGATCCCCTATTTTAAAACAAATAGCAACACAAAAATTGCCAGCTTATTATTAGTGTTGATACTGTTGTATATACAAATTTCTTTTTCGTACCCCAAAACCACAAGCTCTATATATAAGGCGTGTAGCACCCAAAAAGCAAAAATAACATTGGGGCAATATTTATTTTACGATACACGTCTTTCGGCAAACAACACTAAAGCTTGCGCAACCTGCCATGCACCTCAATTTGCCTTCTCTGATGGGTATCGCCGCTCAAGTGGTATTTATGCCGATGAAACAAAACACAACAGCCCATCACTCATAAACATAGCCGAACGACAATCGTTGAACTGGGCAGAGCCAAACCTAAAATCGCTCGAAGTACAAATGTTGCGCCCACTTTTTGGCACTTCGCCCACCGAAATGGGCGCAAAAAACCACGAAACCCTCATTTATCAACGCCTAAGCACCGATAGCCTATATCGCCAATTGTTTGCCAAAGCATATCCACACCGCACCAATGCTATCAATTTTGAGCATATCAAACAATGTATAGCACTATTTTTGAGCAACCTAAAAAGCCATAATAGTCCCTACGACGTTTATTTGCGCACATCGGACACCACTTATTTTAACCATTTAGCACAAAAAGGTTTAAAATTATTTTTCTCTGACCGATTAGGCTGCGGCAATTGTCACAATGGCACTAATTTTGATACCCCTATAAAAGGCACACACTTTGCTAACATAGGTTTGTATAATTGCAACCATAACAACACCTACCCAAGCAACGATTTGGGCATTGCCGAAATCACCCAAAAAAAAGCAGATATTGGCAGATTTAGGATACCCTCACTGCGAAATGTAGCCCTAACTGCCCCTTATTTTCACGACGGAACAGTAGCTACCCTAAACGAAATACTACATATTTACGAAAATGGCGGACGAAACCTAACTTATGGCAACTGCACGGGCAATGGACAATTAAACACCTACAAAGACAAGCGCCTGCGCCATTTCTCGCTCACCACCACCGAAAAACAACAACTTATCGCCTTCCTACACAGCCTCACCGATACATCTTATCTACAAAACAAGCAATTTATCAACCCATTTGTAAATAAATAACTCATCTTATGCCATGCCTCCTGCATTAATTAACACCCCTGCCTAACACCAATCACCCATCAACAAAACCAAATTTTTACCAAATGAAAACCAATTTTCTTATTCTCGCCCTACTTCAGTTGTTGCTTATTGCCTGCAAACCCGAGCAAGCAGCTATTGCCAGCAACAACAACGAACCCGCCTACCTAAAAGCACGCAAACAAGCCATTGCCGATGCCTTAGCCGCACCCCAACCCGTTATTTTGTTGCCCCTTAACCCCAACGAAACCACAAAAGCCAATGTACAAAAAATAGCTCTTGCCGATAAAAAAGTGCAACAATCGTTCCGCGACCCCAAAACAAACGCCCCCTTACTAAACGAGGTCTTTGGCATATTTGCCCTACGCCCCTCCGATTTACCCCCCAACACAACTATCTGCACCGATGGTAATTGTTACCGAATCGAGCTGTATAACTATGCCCTTAATATGGCTACCATTGCCATTGTAAATGCCACATCGAACAGTGTTTTAACCGTTAACTATTACCCACAACAACAACCCGACTTGCCGCCGCACTTGGCACAATTAGCCCTATCAATAGCCGCCGACAGCCCCGAAGTACAAGAGGCTTATGGCTCGAAACCCGATACCACCCTTGGCTTAATGCCCGCAACCAAAACAGCCCTTAACCGCAGCCGTTGCGAGCGGTCGCAGCACCTATGTGTAGCACCTACCTTTGTAAAAAACGACAAAGCACTATGGGCAATTGTTGACCTAACCGCCCTAAAATTAGTGGGCGTGCGCTGGACAAACGTAGGCACAACAGGCGAGCGAACCAGCGAACGAAAAATGCAAAACGAAAAAATAATGTCTTGCTTTTGCGATAAAGAAACCCAATTAACCCGCGACGGTTGGCAAATGCAATATTCACTTACCCGCTCCGACGGCTTGCGCGTATCGCAAATACGATACCACAACACCCCCATTATAAACAACGTAAAAATGGTAGACTGGCACGTAAGTTACTCAACCACCGACGGCTTTGGCTACAGCGATGCCATAGGCTGCCCCGAGTTTAGCGAAGCCGCCGTAGTAGCCATAGACGCACCCAAAGTAATGCCCCTACTCGACAATACCGACACCGTAGGATTTGCAATAGAGCAAACCTATAGCAGCGAAGGATGGCCCACCCCCTGCAACTACAACTATCTGCAACGTTTCGAGTTTTATAAAAATGGTAACTTCCGACCCATTATTGCCAGCCTAGGACGCGGCTGCGGAAACAACGGAACCTACCGACCCGTTACCCGAATTGCTTGGGCAGGAACAAACAACTCGTTTTTTGAATGGAACAACGCCAAATGGCAAAATTGGCAACAAGAAAAATGGACACAACAAACCGAACTAACCACCCTAACACCCGAAAACTATTGGGCTAAAATCGCCAACGCCAATAACCAAGGCTTTTATCTAATGGCTAACAACGGACAACTAGACCAATACAGCCGCGGCGACCAAGCCTTTTTGTACGTAACCAAACACCACCCAAACAAAGACGAAGGCGATGGCGACCTGCCAACCATTGGACCATGCTGTAATACCGACTACCAACAAGGACCCGAAAAATTTATAGACCCAACACCCGAACCTATCCTAGATACCGAATTAGTAACATGGTACGTTGCCCAACTTAAAAACGACGACACCCCCGGCAAAGAATATTGTTGGGCAGAATCGGTGGTCGAAAACGGCATTTATGTTGCCAAAACCTACCCATGTTACTCGGGACCAATGTTTGTGCCTATCCAATAAACCTTGCAGCCAGCACACATAACAATACTATAGCCGTTGTGCTAAATCATGCACCCGCCCCGCTTGACGCGGTAAATATCTTTTTTGGGGGTGATGATTAGCACTCCCTGACTCGACTAGTAGGTGGCACCCCCATAAAAAAAGCAAGCGCCCGCAAACCCACCCCTTTCTAACATCAACCCCTAACACACAAACACATCTAATGAAAAAAAATTTATTTTTTATACCAATCATTTTTTGCCTAATAACCCAAGTAGCACAAGCCCAAAACGATTGCCGACGACAACCCGCTTTTATCCAAAAATTTGGCTTCGACCCCGCACGCTCGGCAGTAAGCACCGCCGAGCGCACTTATATGGGCGTATGCCTAATTGAACTTGCCGATGCACAAAACCAAAATGGCAAACGCAACAAAATTTTTCAGCACCCCTCGTGGCGCAAAGCAGGTTATATGGCATCGGTAGCCATCACCGAGCAAGGCGATGTATATGTAATACCCGCCCCAACCGTTAATATTTTGTACAACAAACCCGACGAACAAAATTGGGTATATAAAATTGACCATCAAACAGGCGAAATGAACCGCTTTGTAGAGCTACCCGCCGCCGCAAAACCAAGCGTACAAAATGCTTATGGCACACTCGGCTCGTTTTACGACTGCGACACCCACACCCTATTTGTTACCTCGGTGATGGGCTCCACACAAAACGACGAAAAAGGACGCATATTTGCCGTTAACTTATTAACCAACAAAGTAACCATTGTGGCACAAAACACCGATGCCATGGGCGTTTGTATAGTAAAAACAAACGGCAAACGCCAATTGTTTTTTGGCAAAACCCGCACCTCCGACATGTACAGCCTAACACTTGATGCCAACAACCTACCCCTATCCGAACCCACATTTGCATTTACCCTCGACAACCTTGGACCCCGAGGCGACGACCGCGCCCGCAGAATACGCTTTACCAACAATAATCTACAAATTAATGCCGCCTCGTTTTACTACAACCTAACAGCACCCACCGAAAAACCCGAAACGATATACGTATTTAGTTACGATACCAACCAACAAAAATGGCGATTAGTTAGGTACGAATAAACTTCTTATCCCTCACCCAAAACCCAATGTGGCTGTCTCGTACTTTCGAGGCAGCCACATTTTTTATACCCCTAAAATAGTCAAGTAAAAAAAAATTACTACTGAAAACTTAATTCGGCACAAAATTTGCTATAAAATCTGTAAATTTTAAAACACAAAAAATTAACACCATGAAACAACAATTTCATACATGGTCTAACCCTAAAAATTCCTTTCAAATGGAACTATTTCTTCTTTTTAAGCCCAAGCTACAAAGGTTTATTTGGGCAGGACTGTTTTTGCTGCTAACACAAGCAGCAAATGCACAAGTAAGTGGTACAATTTTCCGCGATTTTGATGCCGATGGTGCGAGGGACTCCACCAGCAATCACATCAAAGAAGTGGGCTTAGCAGGTGTTACCGTAACAGCCTATAATGCCGTCAATGCATCGGTAGGTTCTGCAACCGCCAGTTTTGGAACCTACACCATTAACATTACGGGTGTAAAACGGCACTGTGCATAGAGTGTTTCTGCGCTTACAAACGGGCGACTTCTCCTCCAAAGCGGGCGGGGCGCGGAGGTAACAGCCCCCGCAACAAATGAGTTAATTTTGCGGTCAATTATCCTGTGACTACAATAAGTGCAGCTCCCCCCCAATGCATTTGTGCCCAGCTTTTTTAATGGCGATGCAACCGCAACCCCCCGGGTCGCAGCAGGAAGAGTATTTTGAAGTTTCCGTATAGCAATTGGGAACGATTTGGATGCCAATGGCTATTCCACACGTTGTGCCTCCGGTTGTCCTACTTACGGGCTAGGAACTTCATTTAACGTTACAACTAACGGCGATGATAGCCAGACTCTTTCATTTATTGGCAATGGTTTGGGCGTAGTAGGTGCCAATGGTAGTGGAGGACGTAATCTTCCCAAAAATTTACCAGATCCCAGCAACGACGCGGCTGCCTTTGATCAGTTGGGTAAAGTGGGTTTGGGTGATGCTGAATTATCGGAAGATGGTCAGTATTTGTTTGTTGTCAATTTGTTTGACCAGCAAATCTACCGCTTAACGTTAAACAATCCTCTTCGCCAATGAGCGTTACCGGCGGTAACTTCATACGGCATCCCAACTCCGCCGCTCCGCTCCGCTTCCAACGCAGCTAATACAATACTTATACGGGTGCAAATGATGGTACAGGTTTTTACGACGGAACACTAGGCTTTCAACGCCCCTTCGCCTTGAAAGTATATAGAGGAAAATTGTATGTAGGCACCCTAACAACGGGTGAAAATGGAGGCATTTCCACCAAAGACAACAACACAGGCAATCCGGAATACACCGATCTTTGGGCTTATGTTTGGGTTTAGATCTGGCTACTGGCACTTTTTTCGAGCAGTCCAGCACTACAATTCATAAATTTTGACTGTAGAACAAATGGGGATTTGGCAGATGAAACCTTCAAACCATGACAAGAAGGTTTCAACGCACTTCTAGCAGTTGGCAATAATTGGTCTAGCTACTATTATTCCTAGCAATGTTCCAGATATAGAATTTTGATGTTGAAGGAAGTATGATTCTCGGTTTCCGCGACCGATACGGCGACCAAGCGGTTATGCTAATTACCAATTGACCCGGAACAACCTCTCCAAACAATATCAAACCGTTATCGGAACAGGCGAAATTCTTAGGGCATATTTTAACCTAAACACTTCATCATTCGAACTGGAAACAAATGCTAAAAGAAGGATTAGCCCCAAAGTGGCAACGGCAGGGCCGGTAACGGACAAGGTCCCGGCAACGGCGAGTTTTATTACCAAGACAACGAAACATCGAATGATTGGCATACCAACTTATCTATGGGTAGCTTGTCGTTGTTACCAGGAAGAGGCGAAGTTATCACTACCTCGAGTGGGACCCGATATCTACTTGGTCCGGTGGAACGGAGCCATCGCAGCACGATGGTACGCGCCAAACAATACAGCATATCAATTGTACCAAGGTGCTGATATAAATATTAGCGGCAAAAGCAATGGACTTGGCGATATAGAGCTAATGCCCCTTGCCCCCCCCTCGAAATAGGCAACCG
>JADKCK010000099.1 GCA_016718845.1 Sphingobacteriales bacterium | reverse complement strand
TATTACAATATAACCCATCCCATTATAAGCAGTATTAACATTCATGTCAAAAACATAATTACCTGTTACGCTTACCTGAAAAGGTATAGCTTCATAATTTCTAGTGTTAGTGGCATCGAAAGAACAAGTAGTAGTGTTAAGTATCGATTGAGTTGGACGTAGAGCAATGGGGTCTGTGGCGGCATCCTGGCACGATGATGGTTGTGCCCACATTAACAAAAAGAACCACCACAAGTTGATGTTGAGCTAATGTGCCACTGCCTCCTTGACAAATAGTAACGCCTGTGGTAATAGGGTAATCGTTTATGATAACATCCGCCGTATTGCTTGTAAGCTGACCACAACCACTACCTGTTTGGTTAATAACACAGTAATAAAAACCGTTCCGGCAGATGCAGTTGGTGGCGTATGCGTTTGCCGTTTGTGCGCCACTGCCGCTACCTAAATTCGTACCGCCACTATTGCTATCAATAGTATTTGAAACCATTGGTAACTAAACGTACCTGTGCCACCTGTTGTTACTACCGTTAAGCTAGTACTTGCTCCTACACATATTGTTTGAATAGCAGTGGGTTGGGTAGATATAGTAGGGTCGGCAACTACAATAACCGTTGCTGTATTGCTTGTAAGCGGACCACAACCCGTACCTGTTTGGTTAATAACGCAGTAATAAAAAACCGTTCCGGCAGATGCAGTTGGTGGCGTATAGGTTGCCGTTTGTGCGCCACTGCCGCTACCTAAATTCGTGCCACCAACATTACTATTAGTGGTATTTGAAAACCATTGGTAACTAAAAGTACCTGTACCACCTGTTGCCGCTACCGTTAAGCTAGTGCTTGCCCCCACACATATTGTTTGGGTGACAGTAGGTTGGGTAGATATAGTAGGGTCGGCGACTACAATAACCGTTGCTGTATTGCTTGTAAGAGGGTCACAACCCGTACCTGTTTGGTTAATAACACAGTAATAAAAAACCGTTCCGGCAGATGCAGTTGGCGTGTGTACGTTTGCCGTTTGTGCGCCACTGCCGCTACCTAAATTCGTGCCACCAACATTACTATTAGTGGTATTTGAAAACCATTGGTAACTAAATGTGCCTGTACCACCTGTTGCCGCTACCGTTAAGCTAGTGCTTGCCCCCACACATATTGTTTGGGTGACAGTAGGTTGGGTAGATATAGTAGGGTCGGCTACTACACTAATAATTACGGTTGAGGTAGCCGCTGTACAAGGACCAGCTCCGTCGGGGTCGTCGGTGGTTAAAGTAAGCGTTACGGTGCCACTTGTTATACTGGGAGTATAGGTAGAAGTTAATGAATTGACGTTAGAGAATGTGCCACTTGGAGCACTCCATGTACTAGTTGTGGCACTGCCACCTATCGAGCCTGCTAAGGTTATACTACCTCCAGCACATACCGTTTGGGTAGTACCTGCATTGGCAGTGGCAGCCGTATTTATTACAAAGGTAGCTGCTGTACGGCAACTAGGATTATCAGAACAAGCCGCATAATAGGTGTAAGTACCCGGTGTATTGGTGTTTGCTAAACCCGAGCCAGCCACACCAACAGGATTGAAAGGCGTACCCGTGCCAATAGCCGTACCACCCGATGCAGCCGTATACCATTCTATTTGTCCGCCACTCTGTAACAAAATTTGCCCCCGATGGCGGGGTAACTGTCCGCGACTCTGGCCCGTATAAGTACCTGTTACGTCTCTGGTAGTTGATATTAATGTATAGGTTACCCCAGTGGTTAAGGTCATAACACCCGAACCAACGCCGCTTGCACCTAAGCGGGGTTCATTGCCACTACCGTCCTCATCATCACCTCTAATCCATGTTCCAATGCCAGAGCAAGTGCCTGGCACAAAAGCACCTGTTACAATATAACCCATCCCATTATAAGCAGTATTAACATTCATGTCAAAAACATAATTACCTGTTACGCTTACCTGAAAAGGTATAGCTTCATAATTTCTAGTGTTAGTGGCATCGAAAGAACAAGTAGTAGTGTTAAGTATCGATTGAGTTGGACGTAGAGCAATGGGGTCTGTGGCGGCATCCCAGGCACCATTGATGGTTGTGCCCACATTAACAAAAGAACCACCACAAGTTGATGTTGAGCTTAATGTGCCACTGCCTCCTTGACAAATAGTAACGCCTGTGGTAATAGGGTAATCGTTTATGATAACATCCGCCGTATTGCTTGTAAGCTGACCACAACCACTACCTGTTTGGTTAATAACACAGTAATAAAAAATCGTTCCGGCAGATGCAGTTGGTGGCGTATACGTTGCCGTTTGTGCGCCACTGCCGCTACCTAAATTCGTACCGCCACTATTGCTATCAATAGTATTTGAAAACCATTGGTAACTAAACGTACCTGTGCCACCTGTTGTTACTACCGTTAAGCTAGTACTTGCTCCTACACATTGTTTGAATAGCAGTGGGTTGGGTAGATATAGTAGGGTCGGCAACTACAATAACCGTTGCTGTATTGCTTGTAAGCGGACCACAACCCGTACCTGTTTGGTTAATAACGCAGTAATAAAAAACCGTTCCGGCAGATGCAGTTGGTGGCGTATAGGTTGCCGTTTGTGCGCCACTGCCGCTACCTAAATTCGTGCCACCAACATTACTATTAGTGGTATTTGAAACCATTGGTAACTAAAAGTACCTGTACCACCTGTGCCGCTACCGTTAAGCTAGTAGCTTCCCACACATATTGTTTGGGTGACAGTAGGTTAAGTAGATATGGTAGGGTCGGCGACTACAATAACCGTTGCTGTATTGCTTGTAAGAGGGTCACAACCCGTACCTGTTTGGTTAATAACGCAGTAATAATAGACCGTTCCGGCAGATGCAGTTGGCGGTGTATACGTTGCCGTTTGTGCGCCACTGCCGCTACCTAAATTCGTGCCACCGACATTACTATTAGTGGTATTTGAAAACCATTGGTAACTAAATGTGCCTGTGCCACCTGTTGCCGCTACCGTTAAGCTAGTGCTTGCCCCCACACATATTGTTTGGGTGACAGTAGGTTGGGTAGATATAGTGGGGTCGGCAGAAACGGTAAAAGTAGCATATATAGGAACAGACCATCCGCAACAAGTTTCTTTGATACGAAAACGAACTTGATAAGTACCTGCTGCTGTTGTTGTGTAATTACTTGTATTTTGTGCGGTAGAAGTAAACACCGCTGTGGGAGTATTTAAGCCTGTAACAGGTGTAAGTTGTACCGCCCATTCGTAGCAAGTTCCACTCGACGAACTGCTTGTAAATTTCACATCTGCTCCAACACAAACGTTACTAACCACACTATTAGATGCATTTAATATAGAAATAGTAGGTAATGTACGTGCATTATCTACTTTTACAAAATTGCGATAAGTGCCTGCACCCGTACCTGTAATTACTAAAGATTGATTAGTAGGCGATTGTACACTTGCGTAGCTTATATTGGTAGTATTTGATGTTAGGCTTGTACTTGCCAAAGAGGAGGTTATATCATTGACAATGGTAGCTCCGGTAGGCAGCGTCCATGTTCCCGATGCTTTTGATATTTGTATCATTGAATTAGTACAGCCATCGCGTTGGTCGGTTGTGACCGTTTGTGGGTTAGGGACGGCTGCAGAAGGCGAAGATGTTACACCTGCGATGACCATTTGGGCGACAGAACCTGCTGCACCTGCGCCACCACTACCACCTGCACCACCATTACCACCTGCACCACCAAAGCCAGGTTGTCTATTTTCGCCACAATCTGGATAAGAGTAAGTGCCCGCTAAACCGCCTGTACCACCAGTACCACCTGTACCACCTGCACCGCCTGTACCGCCACTACCAATTGTTAAAGTAACATCATTAACATTAACACCCGATTGGGTACCAAAGCGATAGATGCCAAAATTGCCCCCTCCGCTATATCCACCTGTAGCACCTTGACCGCCGCCGCCGCCTTGACCACCGCCGCCGCCTGCGTTGCCATAGTTAGATACACAGGTAATAGCACTACCTGCTTGTCCTCTACCTGACTCGCCGCCGCCGCCGCCGCCGCCGCCAGTGCCATTTGCACCTGTACCTGCTTGCGCTGCGGGCACATAAAAACCTACATTTGTAGGGGCAGCAGTGGTGCCAGCAGTTCCTACTGCTCCGTTACCACCAACCGAACCGTTCACCCCATTAGAGCCTCGTTGTCCAGTAGAGCAATTGGAAGTAGCGCTTGCTCCTTGACAAACTGAACTATTCGCAAAACCACCTGCACCAGCAGCACCGCCTGCGGCAGTACCATTACATCCACCGTAAAAACGTCCATTACCTGCGGGTTGCCCCCCTTGTCCACCATTTCCGCCATTGCCACCCCAAGCGTTAGACCCGCCGCTACCGCCGCCGCCACCGCCAGGGTTTGACGATTGTCCGCAAGAGCTTTGTTGTATACTTGCTCCACCTGCTCCACCTGTATGCCCTGTGGCTCCTGCGGTTCCTGTACCACCTACCCCCGCCGCACCAGTTGTAATTACACAACGTTCTATGGTATAATTAGTACAAGAATTGATGATATGTAAGCCGTACATGGTAGCACCTGCTTGTCCAAAATTGGTGGCATTTGGGCGTGTAATTTCACCTGCTGCCATTGCTCCTGCATTAGCAGTTGTGCCACTTGTTGTGGTAGATACTAAGTTTATAGTAAGGCTTGTTAAACCCCAATTAGAAATACCATCGGCGAGTATAGCACGCGTATAAGGGTTAGCAGCCGTGCCTTCCATAGAAGTAGGTGATACATTTATGGTGGTAGTTTGTGCCGAACTTTTTCGCCAATAGGTGACCGAAGGAGAACAAGTTGCATCTGTTAGACTTTCATAACCGCCATCGTAAAACACCCCTGCAAAAATAGGGAGTGTTTGATAATAAAAATAAGTGCCGCCCAAAAATTTAACCGTTTTGATACTTGCACTATACGAACCGAGCAAACCAAAAGCAGTGACCATACTACAAGGCGTAGAAGGGTCAAAACCATTGCCTGTACCTGCTGGCGATACGTATATAGTAGTACAAGTAGGCGCAGCCAAAACTGCATCGCGTTTGGCAACTACCGTGGTGCTTGTAGTATTAGAAACGCATCCATAAGCCGTCAAAAGCACCCGTACAACCCCTGTATAAGTAGCTGTCCAAACAATGCGAGATTGTGTGCCTGATACATCATCACTATACTTACCCAGTAGGTTTCCGCTGTTATCTAATAGTGTTAGTTCACTATCATAAGTGCAAGTTGCTCCATCTGCCGTAACGGTACTCCATGTGTAAGTATATCCCTTGGTGATATTCCAAGTAGTATATTCGCCAGCAAAACTATTGGTAGCAATATTACCAAAAGTAGTGCCTGGCGTACCTGCTGATGCTGGAAATAGCGAACCGCCTGTACACTGTGCCGAAGCGGTTTGTACGGTTAAAAGCAACAAAAGCAATATGTATATGTGTGTAACTATTTTTTTAATCATGTCGGGGATATTTTACATGGTATTTTGGCATTTTATCTAATGGCAAATCCAAGTATAATTTATTTTATTAGTATTAGTATAAGCAAACAATGCCCAAAGAGCAAGTACCGTAGAATGTGCTGTTGTTTCGTTGTTTAGCAATGAATAGTACCAACCGCCATTTTTTTGTTGTGCATTCAACATACTATTTATCCATGTTAGTTTAATATTTTCTTGGTCAATACCATCATATAATAGTAGGGCAAGTATTTCGGAATGTATGTCAAGCCAATAATTACCAAAACGATTGGTAAGTATGGCAATCATTTTTGTTTTAAAAGTGTTTTCTAAAGTGGCGTAATAGGGTGTTTTTACCAACCAATGGTTATTTTCTTTTAACCATATCAACGATAAATACGCATGTGTAAGTTCGTATTTACCTTTCTTGCTCAAACATTCTAATAATAATAAATAGTTTTCGTTTAAGGTTAGCTTATCTGCCCAAAGTGCTTGTATTGTAATAGAATCTGTTTCGCGATAAATATGTAATTTGTTTTGTTGCAAGGGCAGCGTTTCAGCATCAATTAAACGCAAAAAATGGTAATACTTGCAAAAATTTGCTTCATTTCCATTACATAGTGTATCAATATATTGACGGCTACGAATTGCTGGTAAATGATGTGTTCGGCGTAAAAGGTCGTAAACCAAATAATCCGGAATATCTATCCTTGTGGCAGTATCTTGCAAATACGCAATTGCTTTTGTAATTGCGATGCTGTCTCTTTTTGTTATTTGAGCTTGTGTTGTCGAACAAAATGAGGCTAAAAAAAATAAAAACAATATCTTTTTCATTTATTCAATTTCAGGAATTTTAGCAATATCATCGGGATTAATTATCTCGTCATAAAAAGCTTCCAATTCTAATGGGTATCGTTCCGTCCAAATTTGCAAATCGGTTTGCAAATAATCAATAATCGCTTCATTATTACTTTCACCAGTTATAAAAGAAAATGTGGGGCAACTAGCAATATTTTTTCTTTTGTGGCAATACCTTTATCCAATATATATTGTATTGGATTTATGCGTTGGGGTTCAACTATTGTTTGCTCGTTTGGGTTAATCGTAGCAGGTGTTGTAAATGCTTCTGTTACTCGGTCAAGCGATTTAGGGTTGCGCTGTTCTTCCCGGCGTTGCCATTCGTTTAATTTTTTATAGAATTGTAAATTGTCCCACTCTGTATTACCTGTATTTTCCAATACAGGCTTCGGGTCTTTATCTGCATCAATGTGTGTAGTTAAACACTGAATAGGTTCTGATGCACCTATAACTTTCTTTTGCTGCCCTGTCGCTAATTCTGACATGCCAAGCAAGTTAATAAAAACGAAAAAGCGCATTAAAGATGAAATTTTCATATAAATATTAGTATGACTATACATTTAAAAGCCATTTAAAATGTTTTGTTTTGAATTTGATTAATCGGCTATACTCTACTTAATACCAGGTAGTAATACCTAAAAACTACACAACAGTAGCCTTGAAATAAAACTGCCTTTTTATTTGAACTTAAGTGAGAAGATTTGTTGTTTTGTGACATTTTTTGCCCTAAACTTTAAAAAAATGACAATTAAATGACAATAAAGTCACTCAAAATACTATTTTCATTGGTTTGTATTTGTTTTTGCCAAAATATAGAGAGTAACGGTAAAAATAG
>JADKCK010000098.1 GCA_016718845.1 Sphingobacteriales bacterium | reverse complement strand
CACATCGCCCGTTTAGAGAGCGATGCAAAATAAAAGAGGTGATAAAAAAAGTAACTACAACCGTTTTCCGTTGTGCGACAATCTTGTGCTAATTGGTATGGAGTTGGTTGTTATGGGTGTGTTGTGGTTTATTATCTATGGGTTGGGTTATAGTATTAGTTATTGTTATCAGTATCTTCATTGATAATGAAAACAAGAGCGTACCAATTACTTGAAACAATTAGAAAACAGGTATCACACCGCATTACGTGGTACTGATAAGCGAGATGTACTCAATGCAGGACGTATTTATAGTGCATTAAGAAAAGACGGTAATCTCATTTTGTATGATGAGCAAGTGATTACCAAGAACTTATCATCGATGAACGTTCACCTTGAGGTGAACAATCCAATAATCGTTCACCTCAAGGTGAACCCTAACTCGTTGATAGCCAGATGATTGTGATTAATGGATGGTATCCGATATTCTCCACATTTCTTCATAACTCACTGATAGTTAGCACTTTATGGTTCATCTTGTTTGCCCCAAGGTGAACCTTAATGTGCTTAAGATTGGCTACAATCTATTGGCTGCGAAAAATAGCCCATGGAACAAAAAAAATGCCCACTTTGCACCTACAAAACTTATCCTGTAGTACCCCACAGCCTATTTAACTGTTGTTTATTGAATAAGTGGCATATCAAAAATAACAATCAAATAATCCAATACCGCTTTTACAAATAACTATACTATCCAATAATAAAAATATAAAGGACAATTCATTCAACCATCAAAACTGCCATTTCGACTTGTTCGAGTGGCAGTTTGCCTTTGGGCTACTATCAATCACCACTTTAACCCAACAAACAAGCATGATAGGCACCGACCTTGAAATAGCCCGCTACTACTTGCAACAGGGCGATGTAGTAGCCATACCCACCGAAACCGTTTATGGCTTGGCAGGTAACGCCTTAGATACCAACGCAATATTAAAAATTTTTAAGGTAAAACAGCGTCCTTTTTTCGACCCACTTATTGTACATACGCATAGCATCGAGCAAATTGCACAGCTAACTACCCACTTGCCTAAACAAGCACAGTTGTTGGCACAACATTTTATGCCCGGCGCTTTAACACTTTTGTTGCCCAAACGCCCACATATCCCCGATTTAGTAACCAGCGGCTTACCTAGGGTGGCGGTGCGCATACCTAATCATCCGCTTAGTTTGGCACTACTTCGGTCGCTCGATTTTCCGTTGGCAGCCCCAAGTGCTAACCCTTTTGGCTACATCAGCCCCACCACCGCACAACATGTTGCTAAACAATTGGGCGATAAAATACCCTATATTTTAGATGGCGGAGCCTGCACAGTTGGTGTTGAGTCAACAATTGTAGGTTTCGAGGACGAGCAAACAGTTGTTTATCGCCTAGGGGGCATTGCCATAGATGCCATAGAAGCCATTGTGGGCAATGTAAAAATGGCAGTAATTAGCAACAGCAGCCCCCAAACAGCCGGACAACTCGACAAACACTACTCGCCCATCACACCTATATTATTGGGTAACTTACACAAACTTATCGAAGCAAATCAATATAAAAAACTAGGTATTTTAAGTTTTACACAAGCATACCACATACCCAATAGCATTAACTTTGTGCTATCAAACAAAGGCAGCACCGACGAAGCAGCCACTAAGCTATTTGCTGCCCTGCGCTACCTCGACGAGTGCAAACCCGACCTAATTGTTGCCGAATTAGTACCCAACACAGGGCTTGGTTTAGCTATTAACGACCGATTAAAACGAGCCGCAAGTAAATAACACCCGCCTAATAAAATGCGTACCCCAAAAACAAAAACGTTCTTCCAACCCAAAGGTCAGAAGAACGTTTTTTTTATGTATTAAAACGGAGACGAGAATTTATTTTCCTAGCCAATTAGCCATCAATTTTATCTTTGGCATCTTTTACTGCATCGGCTACGGCATCTTTGGTGTCAGTTGCTTTTTCTTTAGCCGCATCAACCATATCAGAAGCAGCATCTTTGGCATCAGCTACTTTTTCTTTAGCCGCATCAACCATATCAGAAGCAGCGTCTTTGGCATCGGCTAATTTACCTTTGGCATTGTCAACCAATTCTGTTACTTTGCCACCAACTTTGCTAGCAACTTCTTCGCCTTTTTTGAAAATTCCACCAACGGTTTCGTTTTCTTTTAGGTGTTCGTATTGTTCGCTTACTGCTGTTTTAGCTTTATCGGCAACTTCTTCGCCTTTTTTGATGATGTTGCCCAAAGTGTCGTTTCCTTTGAGTTCTTCGTATTTATCGGTTACGCTGGCAGTAGCTTTATCTACCATTTCGCTGCCTTTTTTGATAATATTGCCAACGGTTTCGTTTTCTTTTAGGTTATCCAAACCATCGCTTACCACGTCCGAGGCTTTGTCTACCAATTCTTCGCCTTTTTTGATGATGTTGCCAACAGTTTCGTTTTCTTTAAGTTGTTCAACAACATCTTCTACTTTGTCTACAACGCTATCAAAAACGTCTTTAAGTTTTCCAAACAAGCCACTTGTTTTTTCTTCAGTAGCATCGGTAACGTTTTCAACGGTTTCGTTTACTTTGTTCTCTAAATTTTCCATAATAAAAAAGAGTATTTACGGGGGTGAAAAATAAAAATGATTGTTAATTTCTGAGGTTATATTTTTTTATACGCTATTTTTGCTTCGGCTTAAGCCAATTTTAGCATACTTTGCTGTAATTACCAGCTACAGCTGCCCAATTAACCACATTAAAAAATGCGTTGATGTAGTCGGGACGGCGGTTTTGGTAATGCAAATAGTATGCATGTTCCCAAACATCTAAACCTAAAATAGGCGTACATTTGCACTCGGCAACGTCCATTAAAGGGTTATCTTGGTTTGGTGTCGAGCAAATGCACAACGAGCCATCGCCCTTTACGCCCAACCATGCCCAACCCGAACCAAATCGAGTAGTAGCAGCTTTGGCAAACTGGTCTTTGAAGGCATCAAACGAGCCAAAAGCAGCATCAATGGCAGCAGCCAAATCGCCTGTCGGCGCACCACCTGCGTTTGCAGCCATGGTGTTCCAGAACAAAGAGTGGTTAAAGTGTCCGCCACCATTATTGCGCACAGCCGTATTAGTCGAGGCTACGCTCATCAATTCTTCAATGCTTTTACCTTCCAAATCGGTGCCAGCAATAGCCGCATTTAAGTTGTTGATATAAGCCTGATGATGCTTAGTGTGGTGTATCTCCATCGTCCGAGCATCAATATGAGGCTCAAGCGCATCGTAAGCGTAGGGTAAGGCAGGTAGTTGAAATGCCATGTGGATAATTGTTTTTTGTGTTATACTATACAACCTTAAAAAACGTGCCATTGCTACACAAAAAGGTGTAATCGGACAAAATTACCAGAAATTGGCAAATTTGGGCAATTATTAGGTAATTAGTTATGACAAAATGCAGACCTTTGTCTACAAAATTAACGCAAAAATTAAATTAAATGACAAATTGGCGTAATTACGCCAATACTGTGCTTATTAAAAGTGTATTTTTGTAAAATTTGTTTTATATAAAAAAATAACATAATTTTATTACCTCCATTTTTACTACCCAAAACCAATAATAAATACAGTTTTTAACATTTACAGGTAACAAAACCCCGCAACCAACGAATATATCACTACACAACAAAAATTACTTAATCATGAAACATTTTACAACAAAATTAGCACTATTTAGTATTTTACATTTGGTATTTATCTAAATGCAGATGCACAACACCTTACTAGTTCGTACAAACCTACTAGCGGCGTAGGCATACAAGCCGACCCCAAAGACAGCCCGCACGGAATAGGCGCAAACGATGTATTGGTGTATGGTATTATAAAAGGCTCGATAAAAGTAAGTAAATATACCAATTTACAGGGCAAAACACCCCAGCAACTTAAAGCACATCTGCAAAATAACTTGCAAGCCCGTGCCTACGAACTATACGACACAAGCCTCGTAAATCCACAAATTGTCGATAGCACCCTTGTCACCATCACCGAGGCACACACCGCCACCGATTATGTATACAACTACAGCATCACCAATATTCCTGCCAATAGGGTAGTATATATCTATATCCCCCCTATGATTTTGCGCAACTCGCCGGTAATTAAACTAATTTTTGGTGCCGAGTGGCTCAATATGCTTGCCATACTCACCTCCGAAGACACCCTATTCGAGGGCTATCACATCATATCGGCACTTAAGTAGCCACAATAATTGGCAATTATCTTACCCAAAATTTATAATAAACCTTTTTTTGCACAAACAAAACCACAAGCCTGCACCAGCCCCGCTTAACGCGGTAAATGTCTTTTTTGGGGGTGATGCTTGGCTTACCCAAACTCGACAAGCAGCTGGCACCCCCAGAAAATTTTATGCGCAGCCCCACCACAAACACATCTTTACCCTCAAAATCTAAACCAAACAGCTAGGCAACCTTTCGCTTAAATTCACCTAAATTTGTTAGTTTAAAACCATTATCGTACTTTTGCGGCAAAATAGTACTAAATGAGCAATTTATCGAACATAGGCTTTGGCATCAACTCCCGAAACGACCTAGACGAAATCATTCAAAAAGCCGTCGCACTTGGACACATCACACAAGCAGTACCAAACGAAGGTATTTGTGTAGTATACACCGATAAATCGGGAGCCGAACTATGGCTAAAAATAAACGAAGACAACGAACTTACCGGTTTTAACCCTCATTTTAAGGCACAAAGCAAGCTAAACGTTTGCTTAACAGCCCCCATCTACCCAAACCCCAACGACCCCAACACCCTATACTACCACGCTTGGGCAAACCCCACCGAACCAAACAAACCCGAAACAGGACTCTATCCGTTTGTGTTTAATGTTGCCGATTTTACCCCCATCAACCACCAAATTTTGCCTCAAAATGTGCAAATTCAGTTGGTAGCATTTGCCCACAACCTAAACTACTTTGCCACCGAACAAGATTTTGAAAATAGCCAAAATACAGACATACAACTTGCCTCGCGTTTGTTTATCCCAACAGGTTTGTTTGCCAACAACCAAGCCTCCACAGCAAGCCTACAACCTTTGGGCATGATACTTGGCATTATTAAAAGCTTCGAAAAACGCCAAAACAATTTAACCCAACAAACATTTTATTGGCTAATTATAGATACCTACGGCGGCGAAATAGACATAGTTGCCGACACCAACCTATTGCCAACCGACCCCCAAATTGGCGGTGTAGTGCAAGGTCAATTTTGGCTTTCGGGGCAAATAGTAGGTGTGCCAAAAGCAACAAATAACTAACAATATACGCAAGCATCTATCTACATAAAGCAAAAATCCCCTCCACAACATAAGTTGCAGAGGGGATTTTTTATATCAAAACACAGCATTTACGCTTTTATTTCATCGTTAAACATCGTCAAAAAGTCGGCAACCGACACACTACCCTTGTCGCCTTGTCCGTGGCGGCGGGCAGATACCCAACCATTTTCCACTTCTTTTTCGCCAACAATAAGCATGTAAGGCACTTTACCAACTTCGGCATCGCGTATCTTACGACCAATTTTTTCGCTTCGGTAATCAACACTTGCTCTAATATCTAGCTCTTTTAGGGTTGCCAATACTGTGTCGGCATAGTCGTTAAACTTATCGCTGATGGGCAAAATAGCTACTTGTTCGGGGGCTAACCACAACGGGAAATTACCCGCACAGTTTTCGATAAGCATAGCAATAAACCTTTCGAGCGAGCCAAAAGGAGCGCGGTGAATCATCACAGGTCGGTGCTTTTGGTTGTCGCTGCCCATGTATTCCAACCCAAAACGCTCAGGCAAATTGTAATCTACCTGAATAGTGCCTAATTGCCACGAGCGACCAATGGCATCGCGCACCCCAAAATCGAGTTTAGGACCGTAAAAAGCGGCTTCGTCGTAGGCAATAGTTATCGGCATATTTTTTTCGGTGGCTGCCTCGATAATGGCTTTTTCGGCTTTTTCCCAGTTCTCGTCCGAGCCAATATATTTAGCCCTATCTGTTTGATGGCGCAGAGATATTTGTGCTGTAAAATCCGAGAAACCCATCTTACCAAAAACCAACATCACCAAATCAATTACGTTTTTAAACTCGTCTTTAAGTTGGTCGGGGGTGCAAAAAATGTGGGCATCATCTTGCGTAAAGCCACGCACACGCAACAATCCGTTTAGTTCGCCGCTTTGTTCGTATCTATAAACGGTGCCAAACTCGGCAAGGCGCAGCGGTAAATCGCGGTACGATAACTGAAAGTGTGCATAAATTTCGCAGTGATGCGGGCAGTTCATTGGCTTCAAAAAATACTCTTCGTCTTCTTTGGGCGTTTTAATGGGCTGAAACGAATCTTTACCATATTTGGCATAATGCCCCGATGTTACGTACAATTCTTTTTTGCCAATGTGTGGCGTAGCTACCATTTTGTAGCCTCGTTTAATTTGCTCGGTTTGCAAAAAATCTTGCAAAAGGCTGCGCAACAATGCACCCTTGGGCAACCAAAGCGGCAAACCTTGTCCCACTTTCTCGGAAAAAGTGAACAAACCCAATGCCAAACCTAATTTTTTGTGGTTACGGCGCTCGGCTTCTTCCAAAAATTTGTTGTACTCGTCCAACTCTGTTTGCGACGGAAAAGTGATGCCATACAAACGTGTTAGCTGTGCATTTTTGTCGTCGCCACGCCAGTAGGCAGCCGAAATGTTGCGCAATTTAGCCGCTTTTACATAGCCTGTATGCGGGATATGGGGTCCGCGGCAAAGGTCAACAAACTTACCTTGCGTGTAAAACGTAATATTACCCTCTTCTAATCCCTCAATTAATTCGGTTTTGTAGGGGTTGTCTTTGTACGTTTCTAGGGCTTCGGCTTTGGTTACGTTTCGGCGCACATAAGGGTTGTTTTGCTTGGCAAGCTCGAGCATTTTTTTCTCGATTTTTGCAAAATCGTCCGAGCTAATACTTTTACCGCCCAAATCTACGTCGTAATAAAAACCCTGCTCGATGGGCGGGCCAATGGTAAATTTTATGCCCGGATACAAATCTTGCAAGGCTTCTGCCATTAAGTGTGCCGACGAGTGCCAGAAGGTTTCTTTACCTTCGGTGTTGTCCCAGGTTAGCAAACTAAGGGCAGCATCTTGGGTTATGGGGCGATTAGCGTCCCAAACTTCGTTGTTTACTTTTACCGCCAAAACTTTTTTGGCAAGGCTGTTGCTCAACGATTTAGCAACATCGATAGCCGTTGTGCCGGCTTCGTAGGTGCGGACATTGCCGTCCGGAAAAGTGATGTTTATCATACAAAAGAAATTTACGGCGTTACAAATGCCGTTTTAAACATGAAAAAATAAGGGTTGAAACAGCTATACGGGGGCTGTTTTTGTGTTATTAAGTATTTAATTTACATTATCAAAAACCAATTTCAAATCAATTTGCAAGCCTTCGATGGTTTTTGAGCAAAGCATAAAATCATCGTCAATGATAGGTTTAGTTGCATAGTTGAGGGTGTTTTTATTCAACGGCATAAGCCCCGCCAGCTATTTGACGAATATAAGGTGGATTAAATGCCAATACAATATCGGGTTTAGTGATACCACGCTCTAAAAATTCATTGGCTATACCTCGTTCTGTCCAATCTTCCTGAATCCAAATTTTGTTGTTAATAATATCGCAATGAAACACACAATTATGAATACGCGTCTGTCCAATCCAGCCAATACGCATTAGATAATAGTGGTCGTTTTGGCGGTCAAATACTTGTTGATATACTACGTCTTTGCCGGCAGGTGTTTCGTTACCGTATACATTCATTACCTCTTCGATGTATTTTCGGTATAGTGCTATTTTATCCATTGTACTATTTTTTTATCTAATGGATCGAAAACGATGATTTTTAAATGTTCTTGTTCTATAAGTTTCAATGCAGACACGGTTTGGCCAAAAAAAACGTTATGCATGGTCGGGTACAGCCAAGTAAAGTACTCTTTCGGGCTTAGTTAATCGCAATGCAATACGATAATTAATAAATTGACCAATGGCTTCATGAAAAGCGTTTATGATAGATTGCTGCCCAAATGTTTTTATTTCTACGGCTATTTTTTCTTCGCCTTTTTCGGCTATCATCAAACGTTCTGCCGCTAAATCAATAGAATATTCAATGTCTTCGTAGCTAACCCTAAGTGGGTCATCGGTAACTATCCAACCTTCTTTTTCTAAAGCTGATTTAAAATTGTAATGAAAAATATCGCGAGCCATACTTTGTTATAGGGCATTTTAAGATGAGATTAAAGCCTGTAATTTTTTTCTTATTTAGGATAAGAA
>JADKCK010000097.1 GCA_016718845.1 Sphingobacteriales bacterium | reverse complement strand
ATGAAAGCATCAATAATCTTAATGTTATTACCAATGCCGTATCCACCGATGCAGCTTGTAATGGTGGTGCAGGTAGTGTAGATGTTAGTGCAACTGGTGGTACAAGTCCTTACACAGGTACGGGTACATTTACCGAAACAGCAGGTACTTACACCTACACTGTTACCGATGCCAATGGTTGCAGTGCAACAGCAAGTGCAACAGTTGGACAAGCAGGTGGTTTAGTGGTTTCTGCCGTAGCCACCGATGCAGCTTGTAATGGTGGTGCAGGTAGTGTAGATGTTAGTGCAACTGGTGGTACAAGTCCTTACACAGGTACGGGTACATTTACCGAAACAGCAGGTACTTACACCTACACCGTAACCGACGACAACGGATGCAGTGCAACAGCAAGTGCAACCGTAAGCCAACCAACACAATTAACAGCCTCTGCCATAGCCACCGATGCAGCTTGTAATGGTGGTGCAGGTAGTGTAGATGTTAGTGCAACTGGTGGTACAAGCCCCTACACAGGCACGGGTACATTTAACGAAACAGCAGGCACTTACACCTACACCGTAACCGATAACAACGGATGCAGTGCAACAGCAAGTGCAACAGTTGGACAAGCAGGTGGTTTAGTGGTTTCTGCCGTAGCCACCGATGCAGCTTGTAATGGTGATGCAGGTAGCGTAGTAGTTAGTGCAACTGGTGGTACAAGTCCTTACACAGGTACGGGTACATTTACCGAAACAGCAGGTACTTACACCTACACCGTAACCGACGACAACGGATGTAGTGCAACAGCAAGTGCAACCGTAAGCCAACCAACACAATTAACAGCCTCTGCCATAGCCACCGATGCCCTCTGTAATGGTGGTGCAGGTAGTGTAGATGTTAGTGCAACTGGCGGTACAAGTCCTTACACAGGTACAGGTACATTTACCGAAACAGCAGGTACTTATACCTACACCGTAACCGACGACAATGGTTGTAGTGCAACAGCAAGTGCAACCGTAAGCCAACCAACACAATTAACAGCCTCTGCCATAGCCACCGATGCAGCTTGTAATGGTGGTGCAGGTAGTGTAGATGTTAGTGCAACTGGTGGTACAAGTCCTTACACAGGTACGGGTACATTTACCGAAACAGCAGGTACTTACACCTACACCGTAACCGATGCCAACGGATGTAGTGCAACAGCAAGTGCAACCGTAAGGCCAACCAACACAATTAACTAGAGCCTCTGCCATAGCAACCGATGCAGCTTGTAATGGTGGTGCAGGTAGTGTAGATGTTAGTGCAACTGGTGGTACAAGTCCTTACACAGGTACGGGTACATTTACCGAAACAGCAGGTACTTATACCTACACCGTAACCGACGACAACGGATGCAGTGCAACAGCAAGTGCAACAGTTGGACAAGCAGGTGGTTTAGTGGTTTCTGCCGTAGCAACCGATGCAGCTTGTAATGGTGGTGCAGGTAGTGTAGATGTTAGTGCAACTGGTGGTACAAGTCCTTACACAGGTACGGGTACATTTACCGAAACAGCAGGTACTTATACCTACACCGTAACCGACGACAACGGATGTAGTGCAACAGCAAGTGCAACCGTAAGCCAACCAACACAATTAACAGCCTCTGCCATAGCCACCGATGCAGCTTGTTTTGGTGGTACAGGTAGCGTAGATGTTAGTGCAACTGGTGGTACAAGTCCTTACACAGGTACAGGTACATTTACCGAAACAGCAGGTACTTACACCTACACCGTAACTGATGACAACGGATGTAGTGCAACAGCAAGTGCAACCGTAAGCCAACCAACACAATTAACAGCCTCTGCCATAGCCACCGATGCAGCTTGTAATGGTGGTGCAGGTAGTGTAGATGTTAGTGCAACTGGTGGTACAAGCCCCTACACAGGTACGGGTACATTTACCGAAACAGCAGGTACTTACACCTACACCGTAACAGATGCTAACGGATGCAGTGCAACAGCAAGTGCAAGCGTAGCAGAACCCACACCATTAAATGTATCTGCCACACCAACGGCTGCTTTATGTAATGGTGGTGCAGGTAGTGTAGATGTTAGTGCAACTGGTGGTACAAGTCCTTACACAGGTACGGGTACATTTACCGAAACAGCAGGTACTTACACCTACACAGTAACCGATGCCAACGGATGCAGTGCAACAGCAAGTGCAACCGTAGGTCAGCCAAGTATATTATCTGCAAGCTCAATGGTTAGTAGTGTAACTTGTCATAGTGGTAGCAATGGCAGCATAAATGTAACAACCACAGGCGGAAAAACCCCATATACTTATGTATGGAGTAATGGTGCAACAACCGAAGACTTGTCGGGTGTAAGTACTGGTACTTATGTTGTTACTGTAACAGACGACAATGGATGTTCTACTGTTACATTATCAGCTAATGTATCGCAACCCGCAGCATTTAATACCTTTGCCTCTGTAACAAATGCAGGTTGTGCTCAAAACGATGGTGCTATCAATCTAACGGTATCTGGTGCTACACCCGAGTATAGCTACATTTGGAGCAACGGAAATACTATCCAAGACCCGAGCGGTTTGTCTGCTGGCACTTATGCCGTTACCATCAGCGATACCAACGGTTGTAGCACAACTACCTCGGCTAGTATAACAGCCTTGCCATTACCTAGCATTAGTATGGCAGCAACAAGTTGTTTTGCGGGCAGCGGTATCATTACCGTAACAGCATCAGGTACAGGATTAACTTACAGTATTGGCGGTGCATCTCAAAACAGCAATGTGTTTAATAACGTAGCAAATGGCAACTATACGGTGGTAGTAACTAATTCGTCGGGTTGTACGGCTAGTAAAAATGTAACAGTAAGTTGCCTACCTTGCTCTATACCCGTGGCAACCAACAACAGCCCTGTATGTGTAGGTGCTAACATTGGCTTAAATGTTAACCCTAATTTGAGTAATGGTGTAACGGCGAGCTATGCATGGAGTGGACCGGCTGGTTCCTCTACACAAAAAAATCCGGTTATTGCCAATGCCACTTTAGCCAAAGCGGGAGTGTATACAGTAACGGTTACCTACAGTAATGGTTGCGTAGCTACGGCAAGCACTACGGTAATAGTAAATGCTAAACCAACAGTAACTATTGCCGCAAGCGGACCTTTAAGTTTTTGTGCAGGCGGCTCGGTGACCTTAACCGCAGGTGGCGGCAACGCATATAATTGGAGCAACGGAAGTACAACCGCATTTACTACTATAGCTATTAGTGGTACTTATACGGTAACGGTAACAAATGCAGCAGGCTGTACAGCTACCGCAAAACGCACCATAGTAGTAAATGCCTTGCCAAATGTGAGTGCCAACCTTAGTTGTGGCATTAGTAGTGCTACAATTACCGTTAATGCTACGGGTAATCCACCCTTCCAGTATAGTATTGGTGGTGCTTTCCAAGGTAGTAATGTGTTTAATAATGTAGCAAATGGCACTTATGTAGTTACTGTAACCAACGTCAATGGTTGTTCTCGAACTACATCAATAGTCGTTAATTGTGTATATTGTTCGGCAACAGCAGCTAGTGTAACTGCTACCGCAAGTTGTGCAGGCGAGCCAATTGTAGCAACCGCATCGGGATATAACACCGCTACGGGCTATGCGTTCTATTATTTATTGGCAGATGCAAATGGTAATATCGTAGCGGTTAATACAACGGGTACCTTTGCTACCACATCGCTTACCATAGGTGCAACTTATACTGTATATGGCTATAACGTAAAAACATCGGCACTTGTTGGCGGACCTAACCCACCGGCAGTAGGCACCAATGTAGGTAGTATCACGGGCAGTTGTTTTGCCTTGTCAAATGCAAGTGCTACGGTTGTTATTCCCAACTTAATAACTATCGCAAATAGTAGCTCAGAAGGTGCAAGTAATGGCACCTCGCCATTTACCTACAACACCACCACTATCGAAATTACAGGTGGCACAACCCCTTATAATTTTGACTGGGATATAGAGGGCTATGTACGTTACGATATAGCATACACCCAAACTGGTGCTACCATAACCATATATTACAGCAACGATGCAAGCTGGTCGGTAACAACAACCGACGGCAACGAATGTACTACAGGTGGGGCTGTGTTTAGCAATTTACCAGGCAACGTTAATACCTTGTTAGATATTGACAGCTACACGGTAACACCAACCAATTTAGGTAATGATGGTTCGATAAACTTAGCTGCAAGCGGTGGCGATTTATCGTGTGGTACTTATCAATACCAATGGACAGGTCCCGACACTTGGACTGGCTCTTACGCCACAACTGGTAATGGCGCTTATACTTTAAGTGGCTTGCCAAGTGGTTGGTATTCGGTAATTATTACCGACTGCGCAGGTAACACCGCCGAAGGTTGGTATTGGGTGCCAGAAGGCTCTCGCGGACGTACAAAAGCTGTAGAAACATTGAGCGTAATGCCTAATCCGTTTGCGGATAAAGCCATTGTTGAATTTAGCGTAAATGTTAGTGGCAACACTACCGTAAATGTATACAGCATTGATGGCAAACAAGTGGCAACCCTCTACAACGCAAACACCCAAGCAGGCGAAACCTACCAAGTAACCCTGGACGGAGCTAACCTACCAAGCGGTATGTACTTTGTGAAAATGACCAACGCAAATGGCGAAACAATGTTACAAAAAGTAATGATTAACCGTTAGTAGTAAGTAGTTTGTTAAGTAAGTAAAAGCGGCGGTACCCGAAAGGGTGCTGCCGTTTTTTTTGCGTTTGTCAGTTTCTCGAAATTTTCTGAAACGCCCAAGATTTTCCAAGATTTTTCAGTTCTTGCTGGATAGTCTATTGATTTATTCCCTTTCGGGCAATAGATGATGAGGTACAAAAAATAAAATGAGGAGTAGTTTTACTACAAAAACTCAACATTCAAGCTTAGTCAAGTATCGGTGCTAGCTGCCAAGTGTTTATATAGTTTCATCAAACCAAAGAACATAATAACTTGCTCAACCCCGAAGGGACGATACAATTATAGCCCAATACATGCATACCACGTTTATCAAGCCAAGCAAGGTTTCGCACGATTTTAACTAAATACTACAGAAAAACTTACCCTCGTACAACTTTTGCGGGGTGTTTAGCGTCTTATCATTATCCAATGGTTTCCAAAAACTGCTAATTATAAACAATGCCTCTTTTAATCAATCCTAATATTATCATACACAAAGTGTTGCGTATTGCATGCAGTGCCCAAACTATAGGTATTATCTGGCTTTTGTTTAGTTTTGGGGCATCGGCACAAAACTTATCTAACCTACGCACCCGCACCCTTGCCCTAAGCACCGACACTTTACACATCGATACCTTATCTATAGTACCTGCTACCCTCAAAGCAACATTGCCGCATACCCAAACACCCCTCGACACCACTACCTATAGTATACACTACGAAAAAGCCCTACTTATCTGGAAAACCGCCCCTCGCCCCGATTCGATTACTTTGCAATATCGCGTGTTTCCGTATTTGTTTAGCCAAACCGCATCGCACAAAACCCCAAACAAATAAAAACCATTGGCGATGATATTACCAATTACTATCAATACCAAATCAAAAAACAGCAAGAACTCGAAAACCGATTGTTTGGTAGCAACAATGGTTTGGAGTATAGTGGCTCGTTTGGGCGAAGTATTGCCGTAGGTAATAGCCAAGATTTAACGGCTAACTCTAATTTTAACCTGCAAATTGCCGGCAAACTAACCAACGATATTAGCATATTGGGCGCCATTACCGACAACAACATACCTTTTCAGCCCGAAGGCAATACCCAACAAATACAAGATTTTGACCGTATTTATGTACAACTAACCTACAAAAACTCGTCGTTGTTGCTTGGCGATTACGACCTGCGCGCACCCAGCAACCAATATTTCACCCGTTTTGCACGCCGTTTGCAAGGCGCTCAAATCAATCATACCCAAAAAATAGGTAAAGATGTGCTAACCACATCGGTAAGCGGTGCAACTGCCCGAGGCAACTACTACCGCCAAACCTTAGCCACCGTCGAGGGCAATCAGGTCCTTACAAACTGATTGGCTCGCGCGGCGAAACCTTTATTATTGTACTGTCTGGCTCCGAAAAAGTATACATCGACGGCAAACTACTAACACGCGGCTTTGACAACGATTACATTATTGACTACAACACCGCCGAACTTAGTTTTATGCCCCGACAACTAATTACCAAAGATAAACGGGTGGTGATAGAGTTTCAATACTCCGACCGCAGCTATTTGCGCTCTACTTTTGCCTTTGCCACCGAATACAAAAGCGCTAAATGGACCATAAAAAGTGCGGCTATTAGCGAGCAAGACTCTAAAAACCAAGCGGTTATAAATGGCAATTTAACCGAAACACAACGCAAAAAACTAGAAACAGTGGGCGATAGCATTGCGCAAGCCGTAGTGCAAAGTATTGACACCACCGAGTTTAAAACCGATAGCCGCATCTATTACAAAGCCCTCGATACGCTTGTTAATGGCATAGTATACCCTAATGTACTGCAATATTCTATTAATCCCGACTCGGCACGCTACATCGCCAATTTTAGTTTTGTGGGCAATGGCAGAGGATTTTACGAGTTATCAACCGATAACATAAACGGGCGCATTTACCGCTGGACAGCCCCCGACAGTTTGGGCAACCTACAAGGCAGCTACGAGCCTTTGGTGCAATTGGCAGCACCGCGCCGCAATCAACTGTTTTCGGTAAGTGGCACATTTAACCCCACCGAAAAAACAAAACTTTGGGCAGATGTGGCACTCTCTAACAACGACCTCAACACCTTCTCGGCAATAAACAACAGCGACAATGCAGGCATTGCCACTGCCTTTGGCGCCGAACACACTATTTCGTTAGCCCACAAAAACACCCTAAGCATTGGCACACAATACGAGTTTGCCCAACGCAATTTTCAAACCACCGAGCCTTACCGCAACCTCGAGTTTGCCCGCGATTGGAACACACAAGCCGCATCGAGCCTAAACAATAGCAACCAAACAAGCCCCAAAACAAACGAACATTTGGGGCAGATAAGCCTAAAACTAAAAACAAAAACGGTAGATGTGGGCTATCAGTTAGCTACCTTCATCAAACCAAAACAATTGTACACGGGTTTTAAACAAAACCTTGTTGCCAACTACCACACCAAATACTGGAATGCCACCGCCCAAATAAGTTACCTAACATCGGCAAGCGATTCGATGAGCCGTAGGTCGGCATTTTTTCGCCCTAACGCCACCATTACCCGAACCATAAAACTGAAAAAAACAAACTGGAACATAGGCGTAAAATCGGAATTGGAACAAAACCGACTACAAACACCCAATAGCAACGAATTGGCTACAACGGCGTTTTATTATCATCAATCCGAGTTTTTTATCGAAAACGGAGCCGATACCACCACTAACCGCACTGCTTTTAGGTATCAACGCCGCTACGATTATACGCCCAAAGGTAACCGCTTTGCCGTAGCTGCCATTGCCGATAACATTAACTTAGAGGGAGCAATAAACAAAAATCCCAAAAACCAATGGCAATTTAACGCCACTTATAGGCACTTAAACATACAAGACACCACTGCTATTATTCCTAATTTAGGCAATAATAAGGTATCAACCAATACAAATACCTTTTTGGCAGGTATCACCCAAAACCTAGCCGCTTTTAAAGGTTTGTTACGTGCCAGCACCCAATACCAAATTGGTACAGGGCAGCGACAAATAACCGAAATTTATTATCAAAAGGTAGATGCAGGACGCGGCAATTACGTTTGGCAAGATGCCAACAACAACCAAACCGAAGAAACAGGCGAGTTTTTGCTGGCAAGCCAAAACGATTTGTTGCTTGCCAACTATATACAAATCGTTTTACCTACCCCCAACTACCAAAGCACCAATATTGTACAGTTCAACGAGTCGTTAAACCTGTCGCCACGTGCTTATTTTGCCAATGCAAAAGGCGTGCTTAAGGCAGTTAATTTGTTGTCGTGGCAAACGGTGTGGCAGTTGCGCCGCGAAACCTTTGCCGCCCAATCGCGCTTTATAGATTTTGCTCCCTTTGGCGTGCCTATCCCCGATAGCATTATTGTTAGCCAAAACAACAACCTGCGCAACACCTTATTTGTAAACCGCAACAATGCCAAATACGAGCTATCGTTTTATCAATTTAACAGCATCACCAAAAACTTTTTAGTAAATGGCACCGATTTGCGCCGCCGCAACGAGTGGGGCGGAAAACTAAAAATAGCCCTATCAACCAAATTTACCGCCGATTTAGCCACCATTTGGGGCAACAATGCTGCCCAATCGGTTGCTTTTGTACAACAAAACTACGCCATTAGGCAGTTTAGCACCGAGCCAAGTCTAAGTTTTACACCCAACAAAAATTGGCGAGCTAGTGCCTCGTTCAAATACAAATACAGTGTTGATACCCTCGAAACCACCAAGCACCCCGCTATTGTTAGCCAACTAAACACCGATTTGCGATACGGTAGCGCCGCCAAACGAGCCATTAGCGCTCGGTTTTCGTATGCCATAGTAAGCTACACAGGTGCCAACAACTCGCCTGCTGCCTACACCCTGCTCGAAGGTTTGCAAACAGGCAACAACTTTTTGTGGAACCTAACCTTCGATACGCAACTGTCAAACAATACCCAACTAAATATTATGTACGACGGACGCAAAATAGGCGACAACCGCATTAACCACATTGGTAGGGTAGGGGTAAGGGCTGTTTTTTGATGAAAGATGATGAGCCGAGCAACAAACAGTACACAAAAAAATAAAAAACGGTTTTTTATTGCTCAAATAAAGCTACATTTGCAGCCACACAATTAAATACTTTTTTAGATGAAAAATGCTATCTTTTACAGACAAATTGTTTTTTGCTTTTTAGTGGCATTAGCACTATTTAATGGGTTTGTTGTACAGGCTCAAGTTGCTTTTGGCGAACCCCAATTGATAACCCCATTAGCAAGTCATCCAGAGGTAGTTTATGCGACCGATTTAGACGCAGATGGCTTTGCAGATGTTTTATCTTATTCGGCAGGAGATGGCAAAGTGGCGTGGTACAAAAACGAAGGAAATAGAATGTTTGGTAAACAACAAGTTATTGTTGCTCGTGCATCAAGTAATTTAAATACCGCAGATATCGACAAAGATGGCGATATAGATGTTTTGCTAACCAAAGATAGCAAAATATGGTGGTATTTAAACGATGGTAATGGCAACTTTAATAACCAACAATTAGTAGCAGCACCACCTAACGGAACAAATTATAGCTGCATGGGCGATGTAGATAATGATGGCTACATAGATGTGTTGTCGTATTCGTATAACGACCAAAACATAGTTTGGTACAAAAACGAAACTAATGGTAGCTTTAGTCAAGCACAACTAATTATTGCATCGGTAAGTTATGCAAACGAAATTAACCTTGCCGATATGGATAATGATAATGATTTAGACGTATCGTTTGTGGGCGGCGATAGTTATGTAGAATGGTGTAAAAACGAAGGCAATGGTAATTTTAGCAACCCGCAAATAACCGTTTCTTTGACTAGCTACACAATGTACGTTGTTGATTTGGATAAAGATGGCGATAATGATATAATATCATCAGGTCACTATGGCTTAAATTGGTCGCAAAACAACGGTAACGGAACATTTATTGCCAACGCGGTGTATGCGCCTGATGTTTCTGAAACGAATAGTATATATGCCGCCGATTTAGATAACGATAACGATATGGATATACTTGTCGTTTCGCGACACGACTCACAAGTAGTTTGGTTTGCAAACGATGGCAATAACAATTTTGGAGAACAGCAAATTATTACTTCGCTTGTACAGCACCCAAGGTCGGTGTATGCCATTGATTTGGACAACGATAACGATATTGATGTACTATCGGCATCTAAAGACGATAATACAGTATCGTGGTACGAAAACAATGGATTGGCTAATTTTGGCATCAAACAAGATATTGCCAATTCTGCCAATAGTGTAAGCAATATTGCTATAGTAGATATTAATGGCGATAAAGAGTTAGATATTGTATCAGCATCGTATGTAGATGGTAAAATAGCTTGGTACAAAAACGAAGGCAATGCCCAATTTGGCGAACAACAAATTATTATTGCAGCACCATACAAAATAGACAATATTTTTGCCACCGACCTAAATAACGATCAAAAACCCGACCTTATCACCATTTTTAAAGGCAACGACCCAAGCAAAATAACATGGATAGCAAACAACGGAGATGGTACTTTTGGCGAACCACAATTTATTGGACGAGCTAAAAAAGGACTAATTTATCCAGTAGATATAGACTATGATAACGACATGGATTTAATCACCTACGACTCGACGGAAATGAAAATTGTATGGCACGAAAACATAAATAATGGTAGCTTTGCTGCATCTAAAAGTATAGCTAATACCACAGCAAGCGACGTAGATACAGCAGATTTTGATAACGATGGCGATATTGACATTTTTACTACTTCAGTAAACAATAAGATAGTACTTTGGTATCAAAACGATGGACATGGTAACTTTCAAATAAACGAACAAGCTACCATACATGTAGAAACAGGAGCTAACATTATTCGTGTAAGAGATGTAAACAACGATGGACTAATAGATGTAGTCTTATCGGTTTATCCCAATAGCATAGTATGGCACAAAAACGAAGGTGATAATCACTTTGGCACTCAACAACTTGTTACCGCTGCTGCCAAGTACGCAACCGACCTTAAATTAGCCGATTTAGATAAAGATGGCGATGTTGATATCTTATCCTCTTCTTGGGACGATGACAAAGTTGCTTGGTATGCAAACGATGGAAATGGAAATTTTGGCGAACAACAAATAATCTCAACAGCAGGCGACCGACCTAACACCGTATACGTTGCCGATGTGGACAAAGATGGTGATTTAGATGTTTTAGCTACTTCTTATGCCGACGATAAAGTGGCACTGTTCCGAAATTTACTACCTGATATCAGAATTAATCCCGACTCTACTACTCGTTTTGTTCTTTTTCCGAATCCAACAGCTAATCAACTACAAATTAAACAAAACAATAAACCGGCTTACGTAACTTATGCTATTTACAATGTATTAGGCAGCGAACTTATCAAAGGTAGTTTCAACACGCAAACACTTACCTTAGATGTTACAAACTTATCAAAAGGTATGTATCTTGTTCAACTAAAACAAGACAGACAAACCCAAACCATAAAATGGCTAAAACAATAGCTATTTTAACCATTTATTGACCATTATAGAAAAGCTTGCCCAATTTTAAAAAATTAGGCAAGCCTTTGCCATAATAAAAAAAACATTCCACAACATACTACCCTTTACATAAAAGTATTACCTTTGGGCGCTGTAGGTAGTACCCCAGTGCTAGCAGCGATACTTGTATCGCCCACACAATTATTTCTTTCGGTACAAGTACCCAAACTACCAGTTAGTTAAGGCGGTTTTAATCAATAGCTAATAACCGCCAATATCATCGTTCACAATTTATAGTACATAAATTATCCGTAAAATGAAAAAACCGTTACTTAACTTTTGGCAAATCTGGAACATGAGTTTTGGATTTCTGGGCATTCAGTTTGGTTGGGGCTTGCAAATGGCTAACATGAGCGCCATTTACAACTACTTAGGCGCCAAACCCGACGAAGTACCCTTTTTGTGGTTAGCTGCACCCCTAACAGGTTTGTTGGTGCAACCCATAATAGGCTACCTAAGCGACCGCACCTGGACAGGCTTAGGACGACGAAAACCCTATTTTTTAACCGGAGCCATATTATCGTCTTTGGCACTTATTGCCATGCCCAACTCGTCGAGTTTGTGGATGGCAGCTGGCTTATTGTGGGTGCTTGATGCATCAATAAATATTAGCATGGAGCCATTTAGGGCGTTTGTTGCCGATATGTTACCCACCGAACAACAAACACGCGGCTACACCATGCAAAGTGTATTTATTGGTTTGGGCGCTGTTATTGCATCGGCATTACCCTGGATGATGACCAACTGGTTTCATGTCTTAAACGATGGCACTTCGGCAATACCCTTGTCGGTTAAACTATCGTTTTATATTGGGGCGGTGGCTTTTTTTGGGGCGGTGCTAGAGCACCATTGTTACCACCAAAGAGTATCCGCCCGAAGACATAAAAGCTTTTGAAGCCGAAAACAAAAAACAAAGGCTTTGAACATGGCTTTAAAGAAATAACCCACGCTATTGCTAATATGCCTTCCGTAATGAAACAATTAGCCGCCGTACAATTTTTTACGTGGTTAGGTTTGTTTCTAATGTGGTTTTACTTTGGTACTGCCACTGCCAAATCGGTATTTGGTGCTACATCGCCACAAGACCCCGTTTTTAACACAGGCATAGAATGGGGCGGCATCTGTTTTGCTTTTTACTCCTTAGTTACCTTTGTTTTTTCGTTTTTGTTACCCTACATAGCCGAAAATTTAGGACGCACCCTCACCCACTTTTTGTGTTTGTTGTGCGGTGCAGCAGGTTTGTTGGCGGTGGGTATTATTAGCAATCAATACGGTTTGTTGTTGTCTATGGCAGGCGTTGGCATAGCATGGGCAAGTATTTTATCCATGCCCTACTCTATATTAGTACGCCATCTACCACCTAACAAAACAGGTATTTATGTGGGCATCTTCAACTTTTTTATTGTGATACCCGAAATATTAGCCGCCTTATTCTTTGGCTGGATAATGGGCAACCTACTAAACAACAACGAACTACACGCCGTAATGACCGGCGGAGCCATGATGCTTATAGCCGCACTTATTGCACTAACAGTTAAAGACAAAGACCCCGTTTTGTAACGCAACATTTACCTAAAATTAAACAAAAAAGCTGTTAGTGTACACTAACGGCTTTTTTGTTTTTTTTGGGGATATGTTGTTGAATACTTGCCCTTGTTTGTGATGTATAAACCACAATATTTTGATGCGGACATTGAAAAATAGTAAATGCTTGCTCAATTTACACGAACTTGTTTTTTAATTTACAAGGGATACAGTAGGGGACTTGTTGTTTTTTATTTTTTGCGCCACAACAAATGGTGTTTAATTTATCAATTGGGTAGGGTTTCAACCCTGCCTTGTTGTTTTTTATTTTTTGCACAACAAATGGTGTGGAATTTATCAATTGGGTAGGGTTTCAACCCTGCCTTGTTGTTTTTTATTTTTTGCGCCACAACAAATGGTGTGGAATTTATCAATTGGGTAGGGTTTCAACCCTGCCTTGTTGTTTTATATTTTTGCGCCACAACAAATGGTGTGGAATTTATCAATTGGGTAGGGTTTCAACCCTGCCTTGTTGTTTTTTATTTTGCTTCACAACAAATGGTGTGGAATTTATCAATTGGGTAGGGTTTCAACCCTGCCTTGTTGTTTTTTTATTTTGCCTACAACAAATAGGGTTTAATTTATCAATTGGGTAGGGTTTCAACCCTGCCTTGTTGTTTTTATTTTTTGCGCCACAACAAATTGTGTGGAATTTATCAATTGGGTAGGGTTTCAACCCTGCCTTGTTGTTTTTTATTTTTTGCGCCACAACAAATGGTGTGGAATTTATCAATTGGGTAGGGTTTCAACCCTGCCTTATCAATTGGGTAGGGTTTCAACCCTGCCTTATCAATTGGGTAGGGTTTCAACCCTGCCTTATCAATTGGGTAGGGTTTCAACCCTGCCTTATCAATTGGGTAGGGTTTCAACCCTGCCTTATCAATTGGGTAGGGTTCAACCCTGCCTTATCAACTGGGTAGGGTTTCAACCCTGCCTTATCAATTGGAGGGTTTCAACCCTGCCTTATCAATTGGGTAGGGTTTCAACCCTGCCTTATCAATTGGGTAGGGTTTCAACCCTGCCTTATCAATTGGGTAGGGTTTCAACCCTGCCTTATCAATTGGGTAGGGTTTCAACCCTGCCTAACTCATCATCATCGGCATTACAGTAACCCAACAAATTGTTGATTTTTTGTTCAAGAAAATGTGCTAATAGTACATAAAAAATGCACTATCTTTGCGCACTCAAACATGGTAAAACAAGTACAGAACAATATCCTAGCTCTAACGCAACCTTTGCTAATGGTATCCGTACAAACAATCGTTACACCTAAATACAACAAAATGGTACAAAAAATCTTTTTAACAATGCTTGGATTGCTGCTTATTGGCGTAGCTGCAAATGCCCAAAGCAAGTACAAGCAGTCGGATTTTAAATCCAAACCCATTTGGATAAGTATGATGAACGACCTCAACGTAAATTACTACGAGGCGGTCGAGGCATTTATCGTCTATTTTAGCAAACACCTAATGCCTCGCATCGAAGAAGAAGAAATGGGCAAAGAGGGCTACAAGGCAACATCGGTAAAAAGCCGCGAAGAAGAAGAACGCGAACGAGAAGAACGCGAAGAAATAGCCGAAGCAAACAAGGGTAAAAAACACCTCAAAAAAACCTACGAAGGTATCAACCGCCTCGAAATGGCAATGGCAGTTAAAAAGTTTAAACAATGGATGCTCACCGAAAAATCGTGGGTGCAACCCGACGGGCGTTGTTTGTCGGAACAAGAAAATAAAGCCATTGTTGATAAACAACAACAAGAACTACAAGAAATAGAACGCAAAACGGCAAAAAATAAACCCAAAACTAATAGCTATGAAAAGGTTTTTTCTTCTCGCACTCACACTTATTACCACAAACAGCCTTAAGCAATTAGCTAATCTGGAGTGGCTACAAGTCAACGTCCGACCAATATTTCGGGCAAATTCATGGTCAGGCACGCATCAGTCAAATGAAATTTCATGCCACCAACCCCAACAAAATGGACGCCATCACGCCTCAAGGTGGCTTTGTTTATTACCACCGATGCAGCACGTCGTGGACAGTTGCACCCCGCACTGATGCCCTTACGGCTAAATTAGCTCGGTATGTATTGATTACACCGACGACCAAATTATATACCTTGGTGGCGACCCCAACTATTGGGGTAGCGGCGCTGGTGCTTTTAAATCAACCAATGGCGGAGCTACTTTTAGCCAATTAACAGGCGGTTTGCCTACTACCCGCATTGTGTCGGAGATAATTATGCACCCCACCGACCCTAACACTTTGGTGGGATCTACCAATGGCGGCATCTATAAAACCACCGATGCAGGTGTTACCTGGACAGCAAAACGTTCATATCGTTTGCAATTTTGCAGCATGAAAAGCAACACTGCTGCCAACTCTTTAATTCTATACGCCACCACCCAAACAGCCACCCCCGAGTTTTACCGCTCGACCGACTTTGGCGACACTTGGACACTTATCACCGCAGGTTTAAGCAACCTTCATAGCACCTTTACAAACGGGTAGCCGTGTTGCCGTTACCCTCTGCCGACCCTAATGGTCTATTTTGCTATGGTGGCTAGTGGCGGCATCTTGTTTAAATCTACCGATGGCGGTTTAACTTTTACCCAAACAAAAGCAGGTGGCTCGCCGTATCTTACCTTTTATACCGATGATATAGCAGACAGTGGACAAGGTAATTACAATTTTTGTATAGGGGTAGATAATGTAGATGCCAATAAAGTGTGGCTACAATCGCACAACACCTGGTACTCAAACGATAGCGGTAGCACCTGGACAATGCTTACCTTTGAGCAAGTAAAGTGCATACCGATATGCACCAAATTGGTAAATCGCCTTACGACAACACCAAACTGTATAGCTGCAACGACGGTGGCGTGTGGTTAAGTACCGACGAAGGCAATAACTGACACCCAAAAGCGATGGCATTTATGCCTTTGAAATTGGCGATAATACTGGCAAAAGTAGCCCTACCCGCAAAGATTTTATTAGCATTGGCACCCAAGATAATGGCGGATTATATGCCGACTCGACGGGTTGGTACACCATAACGGGTGGCGATGATTACACCAAACGCGAAATTGACCAACGAGCAAACAGTGCCGCCGTTTACTATGTAGGCTCTACCGAAACGCAACGCCGATTAGCCCCCGCATCGGGTAGTACCACCTATGGCATACCCACAGCAGGCATCGAGGCTATAGCTTTTAACCGCACCAACACCAACTTGGCGTTTATGGGCAGCAGCAACATATACCGCTCAACAGATGTGCAAATGCTACCCTTGCTCTGACACAAATTTCGACCTTCTCGAAAACCATCATGAGCATACACAGTTGTATTGCTGACCCTAACCGCTTGTATGTATTAACCAGCGACCAAAAAATTTATGTATCAACCAATGCACTGTCGGCAACACCTACCTTTACACCTTATAACTTACCTAGTGCATCTAGTAGCATTGCTACCGTAACGGCTATTTGCAACAATGCCAATACCGTATACATATCTGTCAACAACAGAGAGTCGGCTCGGCAGATGGTGGGCAAACTTGGACAAATATTAGCTACAACCTGCCTTCGGTTAATCATCGACGTATCTTATCAGAGGCGTATTATGGCTCCGAAGAACTTGTTTTGTGGCTACCAACAATGCGGTAGATACTACAAAAAGTAAGGCAAACCACCTGACAAATTATAGCACTAACTTAGTCTGTCCGTCAAGCCCCTACCGAGTTATCTATCTACGACGATGGTACCAACGAAAGCCGTAATACGCTATGCCAGTTATGGGCGTGGTGTTTGGGAAACACCTTCGAAAAATGTACGAACAACCAATGCCGTTGTTAAGGCAAGCAACAGCAACATTTGCCCGATGCCACTTGGAACTACGCCGATGTATCAACAGGTAATTGTTAGTCGTGATTGGAGTTTTCCGGCGGAACACCTCATCGTCCACTGCACTTAATCCGGAGTGTTACTTATGCTACCACAGGCACATATACAGCAACGCTTACCGTAACCGATGCCAATTCAAACACCGCCTATACTACTTATCATGGTAATGGTGAACGATTTAAACAAGTGCGATGCCGATACGATACCGCAATGCCCTTCAATTGTTGGCAAGTACCGATTATGTTACTATGTCAGCACCTTAAACATAACCACCAATACCATTACTTTTTTCGGCGTGGATAAAACCCAATGGCGTACAAAGTAGCACAACTGGTTTAATTTTTAGTGGTAGTAATGGGGCTACGGGTATTAATCTTAGAAGCAACAACCGCCTAAGTTACCATTGGAACGACGAAGCAGGGTCGTATAGCTATACTGGACCTACGGTTCCGAGCGGATGTATGGTCGCATATAGCCGTTGTAATAACACCCACTAATGCCACATTTTATTTAAATGGCGTACCCTCTGTCCGAACAGCCACGCACATAGCCGTTAACTTTAATTCGGCTTTTAATATTGGCAACGATAGAGGCAATACATCGCGCACTTTTAACGGTTTGATGGACGAAGTGTGTATTTACAACGGCTCCTTATCTACCAACGAAGTTAGAGGGTTGATGCACCTAACTAGTGCCTACGGCAGATGCCAGCTTGTTGGCTTATTACCAAATGAACGAACCAAACGGAACTGTTTTGTTTAACCACGCAGTAGTAACCACGCCTATTTACGAGCAGGTGCTACTTAGGCAACCTCAACAGCACCTGGTGGTGGTGGGGTAAGCGAGCGTCAAGCGGTGACAACAGGTGGATTAAAATCGTTTAACACCCTCGGCGTAGCACTTGAATTTCCCGTTAGAGGCATTTATCCCAATGGCGATGTAGTAGTAACACGCCTA
>JADKCK010000096.1 GCA_016718845.1 Sphingobacteriales bacterium | reverse complement strand
CTAACCACAGTCGGCAACCAAGTACCTGCAATGCCATTGTTTGACGTACTCGGCAAAGTTGGTGCTGCCGTTCCACTACAAAAAGCAGGGATAGGGGTAAAGGTAGGGGTGACAGATGTGCCAATGGATACCGTGGTTTGTGCGCTTGCCGTACAACCATTTGTGCCCGTAACTGTAACGGTATAAGTACCCGAATTAGCCGCTGTTACATTGTTAATACTTGGATTTTGCTGCGACGAAGATGCCCCATTAGAGCCAGCCCAGCTATATGTTGCCCCTGCCGGACCCGTAGCACTAAGCGTAAGCACCCCACCAATACACGGACTATTGGCAGAGGCACTTGCTGTTAATGTATTGATAACTACCGTAGTTTGCGTGCTTGCCGTACAACCATTAGCTGCCGTTACTACTACCGTATAGGTTCCGCTGCTAGTAACTATAACCCCTGAGCATTAGTAGCACTACTAATGGTGCCACCATTTGATGCCGACCAAGCATAACCACTATACCCATTGCCCGCATTTAGGGTAGTACTCGCTATATTACACACATTTTGTGGCGGTATAACAGGCGGAGTTGGCGCTGTTGATGATACCACTGTGCCAGAAGCTGTCACTACACAACCAGCACCTGTTGTTACCGTAACGGTGTAAGTACCGGGTGGCACATTACTAACCGAAGCCGTAGTAGCATTATTAAGCCATAAATAGCTAGGCGCAACCGGATTATTGCTTACTACTGCACTAATACTCCCATTATTGGCGCCACAAGTTGCAGCCGTAGTATTGATAGTAACAACAGTAGGGCAACATCCGCCATTGTTCAAAACCGTAGATAAAGTAGCCGTACATCCACCCTGATTAGTCACCGTAACGGTATAGGTATTTGCGGCTAAATTAGCTACATTTTTAGTGGTAGCGCCATTGCTCCACAAATAACTAACACTACCATTTTCTCCACAAATAGGCGAATTAGCTACGCCTAAGTTGATAGACCCATTGTTACTGCCACAAGTAGGCTGTACAATGTTGGTAAAAGCCATATCCACAGGGCAACAACCCGGCGTAATAGATACATCATCAATAAAATAATAGGCATACGAGTGAATAGAACTACAGTTGTTATCTTCGATGCTGGTGTTGTTGTCGTTTTTAAAGTTGCCGATAACAAAATAATTTTCACCACCATTAGCCGTATATGTCCATCTAAGTTCTACCCAATCTTCGGTTTCCAGAACGGCGGCACTGCACCAATTAAGTTGTGGTGTAACGGGCAAGGGGGCATCATTGTTACAAAAATTGTATTGAGCCAAGGTGTTGGTAAAATAGATACCTATATCATCGCTGCCCCATTTACAGTTGGCTAAACTAACGTAAAACTTAACACAGTATTTTTGCCCCGCTACTAATGGCGAGCTTACTTGCCCCTCTATATATTCTCTATATTGACTGCTAAACAAAGGGTTGCAGCCAAACAAGGCAACACCTTCGTACAAAATAATACCTGCATGATGCGACCCTGTGCGCGAATTCTGAAAACCAATTAAGGCATTTGGGCTATTTGCACCGCCAATATTAGGCGCACATGCTGCATATAAATCGGGCGAAGAACAAGTATCTGCTCCCGAATTAACAGGCGACCAATTAAGAGCCTTTGAAAACTCGGAGATGCCTATCGGACACGAACTAGTGTTTTCGAAACTTGGATTAACCACCAAGTTTTGCGACCAAACAGGCATACCTATTACTACACCTAACAAAACTGCTAAGAATACAACAATGTTTGTAAATTTTTTCTTCATTTGTAAACGGTTTGATTTTTGACTGAAAACAATAACTGAGTGTGTAATGGAGCAATAGACTAATGGTTAAGTATGCGTACTTGAGTTTGCAAAGGTAAGCTACAACTTGATTTGTTGCTATATTCGGGTGTTTTTTTTACCATCAACACAAAAATAAAAAACGCTATCAGGGCTTGATTACCTAATAGCGTTTTTTTTTATTGGATACTACGACACTTTTTGTGGGTCTTATCGGTATAGGGTCGGGTTTAAATCCAGCTTGATTTGATTGTTCACAATCTTTGTTATGATGCCTTAAAATGCCGTTATCTACCCATATTGCACCCCTAACGGGAATTAAAAGAAGAACCCCAAACAAGTATTTATTGCTCTAAACCATTACTCCATGCCGTTAGCATTTGTTGGTTGTTTAGGTGTAGTAATTTTTGGTTTTGGTAAGATATGCTTAGTGTTGGATTTTGCGTAACCAATCCAATACAAAAAGCACGGTTGCCCATTAGTTGTTCAAATGCTTGTTGGTGTTGCGGGTTAACTGTTACCACAAAACGCGAGTGTGACTCGGAGAATAAAGCTACATTAGTGTCCATATCGCCCAAAACAGTTACATCAATATTTGCCCCTAAGTTGCTACCAAAGCAACACTCTGCCAAAGTAACTGCCAATCCACCGTCCGATAGGTCGTGCGACGATTGTATCCAGCCATTTTTGTTTGCCTCCATCACCAATAAGTACAAGTCTTTTGCTTGTTGCGGGCGTACTTTGGGTACGTTGTTGCCAATGGCGTTAAACAAGTGGTAAAACTCCGATGCGCCCAGTTCGTTATAGGTTTCGCCTAGCTGATAGATAAGGTCGTTGGGGGCTTTAAACTCCGAGGTAATGGTGCGGCGTACATCGTTTATTTTAGCAGCCATTGAGTACAAAATGGTTGGCGGAACCGATATTTTTATGCCATCGGCTTTAAAGTCGTTTTTCATACTGTCTTTACCCGATGTTAGCGGAATGGCAAATGCTACTGCCATGTCGTATAAAGCCTCGCACATTTGCACCAATTTGGCAAGTTTTTGTTTGCCGTCGGGGTTTGTTTCGGGGTGATAATCGGAGTCGGGAACGCAAAAGTTATCATTTACCGACCAAAAGATACCATCGTTTTCGTTGATGTTGGGCAGTTGTCCGCCTACCGAGATAATCTGTCGGACGGCTTCGTCGAAAGCCCCTGCCGACATTTGATAGGCATCAATATCGCCATAACGCGGCAGTATACCGTTACTAATGGCAATGCCCTCGTAGTTATCAAAATCCATACGCACTACGGCGGCATCTTGCGGGGCTTTGCCTTTGTTGCCCATTAATGGTTTGATGATGGTTTTACCTTTTACTTCGTGGTCGTATTGTCTAATAATATTCTCGCGCGAGCAGATGTTGAAACTACCCAACAACTGCAACAACGTTTGGTTATAATCGAGTTGTTTGGGCAGATTGGGTTCGTCGAAGATAGGCGGGGTATATTGGGCAAGCATGGTTTTAAGCGGTACGCCTTCGTGCAAAAAGTGCATATCGAGCAATGCCACTGTTTGGTTGTTGTACAAGATATGTAGGTTGCCGCTGTTGGTAAAGTAGCCAATGTCGGTTAGTTCTACCTCGAATTGAGCGGCTAAGGTAAACAAAGCCTCCATTTTTTGTGGTTCGATAACTAGGCTCATGCGCTCTTGCGATTCGGACACAAATATCTCCCAAGGGCGCAAGCCACTGTATTTTAGGGGTACTTTATCTAGGTAAACCATTGCTCCGCCCGATATAGTTGCCAACTCACCGATTGACGACGACAAGCCACCGGCTCCGTTGTCGGTACTCGATTTAACTAAGCCTTTTTCGCAGGCTACCACTAAAAAGTCGTACATCTTTTTCTGGGTGATAGGGCTGCCAATTTGCACTGCCGACATGGGCGAGTGTTCGTCAATCTCTATTGATGAAAAAGTAGCGCCATGTATGCCGTCTTTACCTACGCGCCCGCCTGCCATTACAATGCGGTCGTTTATGTCAATGGGTTTTTCCCAAGTAGGCAAGCCATTGTATTGGTGTTTCATTAGGGCGCCTGTGCCGCAATACACAAGGGGTTTGCCGCTGAATCGCTCGTCAAAAACAACGGCTCCGTTTACTGTAGGCACGCCCGATTTGTTACCGCCTGCCTCAACACCTGCCACTACGCCGTCCATGATTTGGCGTGGATGCAACTGACCTGTTAGCAAAGGTTTGTTGTAATTGGGCAAACCAAAGCACAACACATTGGTGTTAAACAACAAGCTTGCTCCGCCAACACCTGTGCCAAAGGGGTCGCGGTTGTTGCCCAATATGCCTGTTATGGCTCCGCCGTAGGGGTCTAATGCCGAGGGCGAGTTGTGGGTTTCTACTTTCCAGACAAACAGATGTTGGTTGTTGGCTTTTACAACGCCTGCATTGTCCGAAAACACCTTTATCAGCCAATTATTGTTTTTGGTAGCTAATTGGGCAGTAACGGCATCGGTAGCGCCTTTTATGTAGGTTTTGAACAACGATCTTATGGTTTTTGTTTCGTTGGATTGGGTGTTGTGGTAGTGTATTAGGGCGTTAAACTCTTTGTGTTTGCAATGCTCCGACCAAGTTTGGGCTATCACCTCTAACTCGCAGTCGGTGGGGTTGGCGGGTAGGTTGGCGGCTGTTCGGGTGGCAATGGTATTGGGGTGCAGATAATGGTCGCGCACGGCTTTCATTTCGGCAAGGTTTAGTGCCAGCACCATTTTTTTAGATAGTTGCACCAATTCATCGTCGGATAGGTGTGCTAAGGCGATGGTATCGGTGGTAGGGTTTATGTACAGGTGTACCTCGGGTATGTAGGGCTGCCAGTTGCTTGTTGCGGTGCTTAGGTCTATAAACTCGAAACGGTTGATGAGCGGGTTGCCTAACAAGCGGTGTGCTAATTGTTTAAGTTGGTGGTCGGGTAGTTTTTGCTCGATGTAGATAATTTCTTGCGAGAAGATGTGTTGGGTGTTGGTTTCGAGTTGGGCGTTAAAAAAATCGGCTAAAGCCATTTGTGCCGATGTGCCTTCGTCGTCGGTTACGCCGGGTAGTTTAGCTACGGCTATGGCATGGCTAAAGTTTTTGGGCAGATACAGTTGGTTAATGTTTGCTTGGTCGGTGATGTGGTCTTGTAGGCAATGATGAGCAAACGCCTCGACTTGCTGGGGGCTTAGTGGGTACTGTATCGAAAATACTTTGCTTGTTTTTACAGCACCCGTGTTTATGTTTAGCTGTTGCAAACTCTGTTGCTCGATGCGATGCCCTTTGGTGTCGCGTATGTTGGGCGAAAGGTAAAGTTGGATGTACATCTTTATTTAGTTGTAAGTTGTAAAGGGTAAGTTGTAAGTGGTGGATAAATTCCCCTCTTGGGAGGGGCAGGGGTGGGTTAAAGAAATTGTAAGTTGTAAGGGGTAAATTGTAAGTGGTGCGAAAGTGTGTTTGGTATTTGGTGGATAGGTGGTTGATTTGGTAGGGCGCTTGCTTTTTTTCTGGGGGTGCCACCAACTTGGCAACTTAGGGAGTGCCAAACATCACCCCCAAAAAAGACATATTCCGCGTCAAGCGGGGCTTTGGTACTATATTAGACCTCTTGCGAAAGTAATTAAGAGTAGATAAAGTTATAACTTTGCGGCTTAAAACTATTAGCCATGAATAATTATGCGGCATTAAAAAAAGTGTCAAATACTAAGTTTCGTCGTTATACAGGTGTGACACGTTTTGTATTTGATTTTTGTGTTTTGTTGATAAGAGCCTATTTTGAACAAACAAAAATTAAAGAAGGTCGCCCATCGAATCTATCGATAGAAGATCAGGTATTAATGTTGTTTGAATATTACAGGGAAAATCGAACATTTTTCCACCTTGGGGTAAGTTATGGATTGAACGAAAGCAATGTCTATCGGACTATTATCAAATTAGAAGACATTCTGATTCAATCGGGTTATTTTAAATTGGACGGTAAAAAAGCATTATTAGACGACAAGAAAATAAAAGGCATCATAGTAGATGTAACGGAAACACCTGCTCAACGACCTAAAAAAAAAGACGTAATAAGCGAAATATTAAGCGTTCTTCCAAACAAAAACGAAAATATAGCGGCAAAAAGAAACGTCATACGCACAAAATACAACTTATCATAGACACGGATACTCGCCAGATTATCAGTGTTCATTTTGAGAAAGGGGCTTGTCACGACTTTAAATTGTATAAAAACGCAAAAATCCGAGTTCATCCGAATATTAAGAAACAATTCGACAGTGGCTATCAAGGCGTTCAAAAGTTGCATACTAATACAGAATTACCTATCAAAGCATCTAAAAAACACCCATTAACCAAAGAGCAAAAACGCAGTAATAGAAAACTAGCAAAAGAAAGGGTTTATGTAGAACATAGTAATTCAAAATTTAAAGTCTTTAATTTGCTTGAAAATAGATTCAGAAGTCACTCCCGCTTTGGATTAAGAGTTACTCTGATTGCTTGTTTTATTAATGCCTCCGCAGCTTAATCACACTTTCGCAAGAGGTCTAATTCAACAACTGTTTGCTTGGGCTAATCTGCCTTGGTTTTGTGCAGTAGATAGTTTGAACAAAAAAAACTGTCTGTTGTGATACAGACAGTTTTTTGTTGCTTAGTATGATTTCTGCATTTGCAGTAGGGGCATATCTATGCTCATAGTTTGCTCTTGTATTATTTCGCCGGCTATTTGGGCGTTGTAGTTTTGTGTGGTAGCCATGTTTACGATGGCGTTTGCGTGTTGGGGTTGGCAAGTTAGCAACATGCCGTTGCCCATGTTCCAATACAAATAGGCTTGCTCGTTAGGTATGTTGCCTAATTGTTGTACGCGCTGCATCATTTCTAGGGGTTGGTGTAGGTTGTTAAACACAACGCCTAGTTTGTTGGCTTTAAGTACCCGCTCGAAGTTGTCGAACACGCCGCCGCCTGTTATGTGGGCAATGCCTGTTGGTATCAGGTTGTTGGTTATTAGCTGTTTAATAAGTGGTGCATAAATCAACGAAGGTGTTAATAGGGTTTGTCCCCATGTTTGGGTATCGTTGTAGGGGTGGTTGTGCCATTCGTTGCCAAAGTTTTGCTGCATGATGCGTCGCACCATCGAAAAGCCATTGCTACGAAACCCTCTGCTGCGCAAGGCAATAACTACATCGCCTTTTGCTACGGCAGTGCCATCAATGGGGTTATCGAGTTGTTGG
>JADKCK010000095.1 GCA_016718845.1 Sphingobacteriales bacterium | reverse complement strand
TTCATTGTTTGATTTCTCTTGGTGAACGAATGTCTAATTGTATGTAGCTCCGTTTTTGGTTTTACGGAATTATAACCCCTTATTCTAAAAACATTGACAATATGTTTAAAGTTCCAACTCACCAAATAATCTACCTTGTTAATAGTGGCAGTAGCTATATGGCGGCAGTCATCAGCACTTGTTTGCCCGACTACTTTTTCTTGCAAATATTGTTCGGCGAGTTCAAAGGCTTCTTGAGTTACTTGTACATATTCCATATTTTGCTTTGGTAGTACTTGAAAAAAGTCTTTTACTTTTTGCGGTGCGTTATTGAGTTCTACAAGCGACAAATCTGAATAAACACAAATAATACCACCCGATTTTACTTTATCAAAAAGCAAAATCGTTATTTCGCTAAATTCATCGTCATACACTCCTCCAAATACAGACGTATCGAAATATAGGCGTGGTTTCATTCTTGTGCTATTCGTTGATTAAATTACGTTTAAAATTCTGCTGTTTGAATATTTGTTTATGTTGGACTAGTAAGAAAACTATTTAACACCAACAACCTTATCTTGCTTGCAAAAATAAGGTATTTTTTTAGTTTAAGCAAACTTTGGAGCAAATTTTTGTAATTTTTTTTTCAATCAATTGTTTTGGGGGCTAAAAATAGCACCTTATTTGGTTAATTTTGCTGCACAAAAACAGGATTTATTTGCAAACCGGGCAGTTCGTGTTTGGCAATGTGTACTATATTGCCTTCTATGCTATCAATTTTATCCAAATTAACAATATACGACCTATGTATGCGCACAAACTGACCTGCGGGTAAAGTTTCCTCTAACTGGCTCATAGACATTAGCGTTATGATGCGCGTAGTTGTTGTATGGATACGTACATATTTTGGAGTGCTTCTATAAACAAAATTTCATTAAATACCACTTTTACCATTTTATAATCCGATTTCACAAAAAGTAATTGTTTTGTGGCTCGGCAGGTGTAGTTATGCTATGGGTTGTTAGGTCGTATCCTCTGTCGAGCCATTCAATGGCTTTTGATACGGCTTTAAAAAAACGCTCAAACTCAATGGGTTTAAGCAAATAATCGATTACATCAAGTTCGTACCCTTCTAGGGCATACTCGGAGTAGGCAGTGGTGAGGATAGTAGCGGGGCTTTTTTTCAACATTCGCAGCAGGTCTATGCCCGTAAGGTGGGGCATTTGTATGTCTAAAAAAAGTATGTCGGGTTGGTGTTTTTCGAGGGGCTAACTTTGCTTCTATGGCATTAGAGCAGGTAGCAACAATGGCTAAATGTGGCATTTTAGCAATATGAGCCATAAGCAACTCGCGGGCAAGGGTTTCATCATCTACCACAATACACGTATATTTTTTCATTTTTTGGTTAGTTGCAAGGTTAATTCTACGGTAAATATGCCATCGTTATTATCAACTGTTAGCGAGTAATTTTGCGGATAGTTTAAGGCTATTTGTCGGCGCACATTTTGCAGCCCAATACCACCATATTGCTTATCGGTTGTTGTTGGTTGGGCGTTGTTTTGGGTCGAAAAAAGTAGCTTACCATTGTCGTTAATTTCGCTGTGTATTTTTATCCAGGCGTTTTCGTCTTGGTCTAAGTTGCTGTGTTTAAAGGCATTTTCTACAAAATTGATGAGTAACATGGGCGTAATTTCCCAACCATTGGGGTTGCCTTCGATATAAAAATCAACATTTTGCGAGCGGGGTTTTCGCAACACATGCAGTTCTATGTACTGTTTTAGGGTATCTATTTCTTTTTTTAACAAAATAGTTCCCTGTCCGCCGTCGTACAAAACATAGCGCAGCAAGGTAGATAGTTTCGCCACCATGGGGGCGGTGTTGTCGTGTTTTTGAAGGGCAAGTGTATAGATGTTGTTAAGGGTGTTAAAAATAAAATGCGGACTTATTTGCGCTCGCAAAAAATTTATTTCTATTTCTAGTTTTTCTTTTTGCAAAACAAAATGCTGCTCGCGGGCTAACTGCCCTTGTTTAAAATACCAATAAAGCAACGATATTAGTAAAAATAAAGACGTATTGAGCACCATCGAAAAAATATTTCGCCAAGCTGTATGTTCGTAAAACACCTGCTCCAAACCACTTTGCTGCATCACCAAAACATACGCCACTATGGTTAGCAACACGCTTAAAACATACCACAAAATTTGCTTTTTTTGCAACAAAAAAGGTATTAATAATAATAAATTTAAATAAACAATAGCAGCATAGGTGGCAACCTCCAAAAAGGTATTTCCAATGGCTTGTATCCATTTATTGTCGGTAAGATAATAATCGAAAATAAAAAAATACATAAACACCCAAAATGCTGCATGTTCTAAAAAAAGCAGCTTTTTTGCCGATAATAGAGCCATAAATAAATGTTAGATGATAGATAATAGGCACAAAGGTAGCGCAAGACCTGCAATTATCCCGCTTTTTTATTTTAGTGGCGTAGCTATTTCCACCAATGGCACTTTTTGCGGAACGAATGGCTTTGGGGTGGCTTAAAAGCGTTTCGTTCCTATTTTCCGACCGTTGGTAGAAAACATTTGGTAGGTGTTAAAAATAGCTGCATCTTTGCATCAGCAATAAAGCAAGTTGTTTTGTTGTTTTGTTTATCATCTAAATTCTTAACCATTATGTTTTCCAAAATTTCTGCCCTTAGTTTGTTTACTCTTTTGTTTTTTGTTGTGTCTTGTAGCAAAGACGAAAACCCCTTGATAGAAACCGATAATGCCACCGACCAAAAGCTAAGTGCTATGGCAATAACCTACACCATGCCCGACGAAACCCAAACACACGAAGGTACTTGGTTGCAGTGGCCCCATCAGTACCAATATGGGGCTACTTATCGCAACCGCATAGAGTCAACATGGGTTGAAATGACCCGACAGTTGGTACAAAGCGAAAATGTACATATTATTTCTTATAATAGCGCCGAAAGAACACGCATTACCAACGTACTAACGGCTGCTGGCGTGCCACTGACCAACGTAAATTTCAAACTTTTTCAGACCAACGACGTTTGGGTGCGACAATGGTCCTATCTTTGTCCGGAAACAACAGCGGGCAACTCCGCATCGAAGATTGGGGTTTTAATGGCTGGGGCAACAAAACACCTTATGCCAAATGCAATGTAATACCTGCATCGGTGGGCAATTCCATTGGTATGTCGGTGGTAAACCTTAACTCGGCAATGAAAATTGAAGGCGGAGCCTACGAAATTGACGGCAATGGCGTGTTTATGGCATGTAAAAGCTCTATTTTAAACAGCAACCGAAACCCGGGCATGACCAAAGCACAAGCCGAAAGCCATTTTAACCACCAATTTGGGTGTAACCAAGTTTATTTGGTTAAATGGCGTAGCTGGCTTAGAAATTACCGATATGCACATCGACGGATTTGCCCGATTTGCCAACCCCAACACCATAGTAACCATGAACAACACCGATTTGCTGTATTGGGATGTACCCCAAGCCGACATAACCAAACTTTATGCCGCCACAAAAACCGATGGCACACCCTACAACTTTGTGTACCTACCCCTTACCCAAAACAATGTAACCACCACTTGGGGTAACAATTTGGGCTATAAAGGCTCGTATGTTAATTTTTATACCGCAAACAACAAAGTATTAGTGCCTTTTTATAACGACCCCAACGACGAAGTTGCCCGTAGTATTTTACAAACCCTATACCCCACCAAAACCGTAGTAGGCATTGATGTACGCAACCTATATAAATATGGCGGCATGATACACTGTAACACAACAGCAACCAGCATTGTAATTAGCATTTTCGATAACACATTGAGTAACAGTTAGTTTAGGCACTTAAATATCCCACAAACAAATGCAGCAGTTTTCAAAACTAAATCTGTGCTTGCTTGTGGGATATTTGTTGCTTTTGTGTAATTATGATTAAACTTTTTTTGTAATTTGGGCAATTCTGTGCTATCTTTGTGCGTTAGCTGCCACAAAAATACTTAATTGCTAACCTAAAAGATGCTAATTTAAGGCAATAACAACTTGCCAATGTTGAGCATAGTCCCCCCGAAATACAGTAAATTTACTTATGTTACGCAACCTATTCCAATAACAAGGTGTTTTGCATTTTTATACCCAGTTTCGTACAGCCTTGACTTTTGGGATTACTTTTTTTGTCAAGAAAAAAAGTAACAAACTTTTAATGGGTGGTAAGCAGTGATAAAACAACAATAAAGCAGCAACAAAGCCCCAAGCCACTTAATTATGTCCCCCCTGCGTAAATCAGTTAATCTACAATAAAGCCACTTACTAAAAGTGTTTCTTCGGGGTAGCTATAAGCATTTGAGTAGATGGTTACGCCGTTTCTGAAACTACCTTTTCGCACACGCGTATCGAACCAAACCCTTATTTTGCCTTTTTGTCCGGGCAATATGGGCGTTTTATCCCAATCGGAGGTAATGCAATAGCAACTGCTTTTTACTTTGCTGATAATTAACGGCTGAAAGCCAATATTGGTAAACTCAAAATCGTGGTAGATTTTTTCGGCGGCTTTAACTTCGCCAAAATCAAAACTGCTGCCCCCCGTAAAAGCAAATAAAGGTTTTTGGGTAGATATAATGTTGCCTTGTGCATCAAGCACTTGGTTAAATTGCTGCTTTTTAACAGCATTGCCATTTTGCGCCACCACCACTACTTGGCAACAAACCAAAAACAAAACAAAAAGGTATTTCATGGTACTATTTTAGGGGTATAACCCCTAAATTAAGACGTTTGTTTATAACGCGCGTCACAAAACAAATTGTAAATTATAAATTATAAATTGTAAATTATGAGGCTGCTGAAAAAGGGCACAAACATCAAGCGGTTTTTAGGTAAATTAGGTTTATAGATGCATTAAAATTACATTTTTTACAAAATACGTTAAAAATACGTTCAAACGAGCCTATATTGGCGACAAAAAGCGTATTTTTAAGCATTTGGGCAAAACAAAAAGCGTAGATACGCTTAAAGTTGATGGCTAATGCCATAGCAAAGCCATAGAAGGCAATGCTGAATTGCCCCCTTACTCGCAACTTACCCGTATGTTTTTCGCCGGCATGAAATAAACCCATTAAAGGTTCCACACCTGCCCTGAGCTTTCGCCGCTCAATGGGTATATTTTGTATGTTTTTATGCCGCTCTTGTCGTAATACATCATTAGTAGAAAACCTAAATGTGGCTGTATTGTTCTTCTCGTTACGGTGTGCCTTTGTTGGACATGTATCAAAAAAAGGACAATTCTTGCATTTATCTAAATCAAAAACAGCCTTAAAGTTACTTTTTACCAATATAGCTAACACCATCAACTGTTCTGGATTGGCGCATTGTACCTGATAAGTAACGGACGTTTCGGTGCTGCTGTTTGTTTCGGTGTTGCTGTTTGTTTCGGTGTTGCTGTTTGTTTCGGTGTTGCTGTTTGTTTCGGTGCTGCTGTTTGTTTCGGTGTTGCTGTTTGTTTCGGTGCTGCTGCTGCTGTTTGTTTCGGTGTTGCTGTTTGTTTCGGTGTTGCTGTTTGTTTCGGTGTTGCTGTTTGTTTCGGTGCTGTTGTTTGTTTCGGTGTTGCTGTTCGTTTCGGTGTTGCTGTTCGTTTCGGTGTTTGGTTTAATGGTGATGACCATTGGCAATGCCGCTTTTACACCCCGTATAGCCGTTTGAATAGGCACAATACCTAACTCTTTCATCCGTAGGTCGTTTTCTTCGCTACCAAAGCCGCCGTCAAAATGTTGCTCCGATAAGTCGGGAGTGCGGGCATGGAGGTCGTCTAATTGCTCACGATAAATAACACTATCGTCTACATTATTGGGCGACACCACAATAGCCGTGATGAGCTGTGTTGTGTTGTCGGGGTGGCAGGTTTCGTTGGCAAATAGCACCAAACCTTGAAATTTCTCTCCTTTTTTCTGGCGATACGTGGCTTCTAAATCATCGGGCGATTGCAATATCCCAGACCCTAATTCTTTGGCATCAATTAAATTTGTAGTTATCGTTTCCTTGCCTGTTTCGCTGTTCTGTTCTTTTTTTGTCAAAAAATGTTCTTTGTATACTCGTTCAAACACCTTAAACGTGGGGGTGTCGTTTTGCGTATTTTGCAAATCAAGGTACAAATGTGTGTAGACTTTGGCAATGGCTTGTAGCGGTTCGTCTAGTTCCTTGCCCCGAAAACTGTACACAAATCCATCCGAACTTCCTTTTATATAGGGTGCAAATAGGGCTTCGTGCAATTGGCGTTCTGGCTCGGATAAGGATTTATATAAGCGTTTGAGCATTTCTACCAATAACTCTAAGCGGGTGTATTTGCGGATATTGCTTTGCAGTTGTACGCTATCACCCCGTTGTATGTTCGTTTTTAGGTTTAGCGATTTGATTTGCTCGGTCGTCATCTGGTCAAATAACTTGGCTATCAAGTTTGTTTTATGGGCTATTTCGTACTCAACTAAGCGGTTTTTGAACAAATGAAGGGTGCGTATCGAAAAGGGTACATCGCCGAAGGTGGCACTAGCTCCGATAGCCATGCGTGTTTCTACATCAAATTGTAGGTGCCGTTCTAGTTCTTCAAACGTCCAATTATGTAGTTGTTGCCACAGCAAGGCACTCACCATGCTGTTGATGGGCGAGTTGGGGGCACTTTTTTTGTTGCTATATAGTGGAGCGAAGATTTCCTCGTTCAACTGCCTAAATATGATGTGGTGAAAATGATAACCCGGTGTGTTTTTAAACGCTCCGTAACTTGAGCCTAGTAAGTGGTCGTAGCCAAATAGTCCAACTTGTCGGTGTTTTTCGTTTTTGCGAAACATTGGTGATATATTTTGTGTTCGTAACCTCTTTTATACCCACAAAGATACTAACAATATCTCAAAAAACAAAGCAATCTAAAACATATTTTTTAAAAACCTTTTATCAGTGGGGTCAAATTTTATTTTAAAGTGTAAAGGGAAATTCCAATTTTGGTAGGGGGGGGCAGGTGTCAAAGGCAAATAGTGTGAAAATAAAAACCATCCCCCTTTTTTTTTTTTTGTTGGTTTACATTTAACCTTGTGGGGAGCATTTTCTAATAGTGGGGCATCTGAATCGCTATCGGCTTTTGGCTGCGCTACGCTTTTGGCTATGGGCTGGTGGTTTCACTCTTTCGCCACTTCACCATATCGCCATATCGCCACATATCGCCATATCGCCACTTCGCCACTTCGCCACTTCGCCACTTCGCCCTCCACTTCACCATATCGCCACTTCGCCATATCGCCATATCGCCACTTCGCCACTTCGCCACTTCGCCATATCGCCACTTCGCCACTTCGCCACTTCGCCACTTCGCCACTTCGCCACATCGCCACTTCGCCACATCTCCACATTAAAAAGCATTTCTATGAAAAATTACCCAAAACAGACAATTGCTGTTCTTATTTTATGTTTAGTATCAAGCTTTAGCAGTTTTGCGGGCGGTTTAATGGTTGTATCGCCCGAAAACGGACGTTTGTTCGACAATCCGCACATTAGACCGCCGCGCCCGCTGCCTATGCCGCCCAACTTTAGCCCGTTTCAGTTAGAAATAAAATCGGAGAAAGTGCAGGTCGAGATAAACCAACAAACGGCACTAACCCACATCGAGCAGGTATTTTATAATCCATCGGGTAGTAGTTTAGAGGGATATTTTTTGTTTCCCGCCCCCCAAGGTGCGGTTATCAACAATTTTTCGATGCAAGTAAATGGCAAAGAAATGCAAGCCGAACTGCTCGATGCCCAAAAAGCACGCGATATTTACGAAAACATTGTTAGGCAGTTTCGCGACCCTGCTTTGTTAGAGTATGCCGACCGCAACTTGTTTAAGGTGCGTATTTTTCCGATATTGCCCAACAGCGACACCCGTATTAAGTTGTCGTATAGCCAAACATTGCCCAAAGACGATGCCACCGTTGAATATGTTTATCCAATGAACACCCAAAAATACTCGGCACGCCCCATTAACGAGGTAACAATAGAGGTGGCAATGAGCAACAATACGGCATTTAAAAACATTTATTGCCCAACACATCAAACCGAAATTGTACGCAAATCGGCTACTAATGCCCATGTGGGTTACGAAGCCAAAAACCTAAACAGCGATTCGGATTTTAAGTTGTACTACACCACCGATGCCAACGATATTGGGGCGTCGGTATTGAGCTACAAACGCAGCAACGAAGACGGTTTTTTCTTTCTGTCGCTTAACCCCGGCGAAGAGATACCCAATTACGAACAACCCGAAAAAGACATTGTTTTTGTGATAGATGTATCGGGGAGTATGGCGGGCGAAAAAATGACCAAAGCAAAACAAGCTTTGCAGTTTTGTATAGCCAACCTAAACAAAGGCGATAAGTTTAACATCATACGGTTTTCGACCGAAGCCCGCCCTTTGTACCAACAACTACAAACCGCCAACAACGAGCATACCGCCGAGGCTAAACAATTTATTGACAACCTAAAACCTATTGGCGGAACCAACATAGACGAGGCTTTGCAACAAGCCTTGGCAATGAAAACCAATGCCAATCGCCCTTATATTGTAGCTTTTATTACCGATGGCAAACCCACCATTGGCACCACCAACGAAGATGCTTTGGTTGATATAGTAAAGAAAAATAACCATGCCAACACCCGCATTTTTACCGTAGGCATTGGCAACGACCTAAACACGTATCTGCTCGACAAAATAACCGAGCTAACCCGCTCGTATCGCACCTACATTACCACCGACGAGGATATGGAGCTTAAACTATCGTCGTTTTACACCAAAATAAGCTCGCCGGTGCTTACCAACCTAAAAATAACTTACAGCAACAACAACGATGTGTACGATGTGCAACCGCACGATTTGCCCGATTTGTTCAAAGGCTCGTCGGTGAGTGTGTTGGGCAGATACCGCAATGGCGGACAACTTACACTTACCTTAGAAGGCACGATGAACGGCGAAACAAAACGATATACCTATCAAGCCCAACTACCTAAACAAGAGCTTAAGTACGATTTTGTGCCTACTTTGTGGGCATCGCGCCAAGTAGGTTATCTGCTCGACCAAATTAGGCTGCACGGCGAAGACAAAGAATTGGTAGACGAAGTAGTGCGTTTGGCAAAACAATATGGCATTGTTACCCCCTATACCAGCTACCTAATTGTTGAGGACGAAATGGTTAATCTGCCACCCAGACCCGTGCCAATGCCCATGCCACATCCGCCACGCCCTATGCCGCATCTTACACCCAACGACGACCTTTATCGCAAAGGAGCCGAAGAGTACAAAGACATGAAAAGCCGCGACAATGCGGGTAGCGCAAGGGCAAGCAAAGAAATACAATCGTTGAACCGAGCCGATAATATTGCCCAATCGAGGGTAGGACAAGAGCGCCTTGATTATGTAGATAAAGAGGGCAAAACACAAAATGCAGGCGCACAATACCGCAACATACAAGGCAGGGCTATTTACCAAAACAATGGCGTTTGGGTAGATAGCGAGGTGACAAAGGTTAAAAATCAATCGGCAAAACGCATTAAGTTTGGCAGCAACGAGTATTTTGATTTGCTAAAAAACCAACCCGACTCTGCCCAATTTTTGGCATTAGGCAACCAAATACAGTTTGTGCTAAACGATGTATTGTACGAGGTGTTTGAGTAAAGATGCGATGTATAACCAAACTCCCCCATTTTGCAATACCTGCAAAACGGGGGAGTTTTATTTTTTGGGGGTAGTTGATTAAATAAATGCTGTTTTTTGAAGCAGTTTGCAAAAAAAAGTCTAATTTTGTGCAAAAAAACGGCTTTTTTACCTAACAAAAAACCACATCAGTAGAGTATATGACATCAGAGGAAATAATGGAAGGATTTAGACAAAATAAACAAGACACTTTAGTTTATGTTTATAGTAAAGTATTACCCAATGTAATCAGTTTATTGGCAAAAGACAAAGCAAAAGAAATGGCTACAGACCTTGCTTGGCAAGCAATAACCATTTTTTGGGAAAAATGCCAAAAACCCGATTTTGTGTTAAACGGTTCGCCTTTGGCATACATCTATCGAATATGCCGCAACAAATGGCTCGACCGCCTGAAAACCAAAGAACAATTGGTAGAAACCTTACCCGAATTACCATCTAATTTTCATGACCCTTTTGAGGAATATCCCAATTTGTGGGAAATTGTAGAAAAAGAGCTACAAAAAATGCGTAAAACTTGTCAAGAAATCTTAAACCTGCGCCGCGACCTCGACGACTATAACGAAATTACGAAAATCTTACAAATAAGCTACGAAAATGCCCGCTATCGCTACTCTACCTGCCTTACCGAACTGATTAAACAAATCCAAGAAAACAACAAAAAATAAAAATCCATCATGCTTTCTACCGAAGACCAAAACCTCATCGAACAATACAACAATCAAACCCTTAGTAATGAAAATAAACTGCTGTTTGTAGAAAAAATATTAGCCAACAACGGGAATAATGATTTTGCTAAAACAATAAAACTACAAATTACTGTTGAGCAAATACTGCAAAAACACCCCGTGATGGAGGCACGTATTATTGCCGAAAAATTGGGAAAGGACTTGCCAATAGAAGATACAGACGATATGCCTGACCACGAAGAAATTGGTTACACCCTATCCGAACTCCTACAAATGTTTGCCCCTGCTCCCGAACTAGAAGAAAGTATTGCTACCCGCTCATCATCGGCAAACGATGGGCAAAAAACCTTGCAATCTATTGTGGTGCTGCCCGAAAACGGGCTTAATTGCGATGATGTGCTGTTTTTTGATTTAGACGAACCCATAGCCTCGCCTTTGCAATGTGTTATTTATGATAACCAACATAAAGGGGTAGTAGAACAACAAATTGTGGCAAACGAAGTATCGTTTGACGTAACTTTTTCGCTGCCACCCGGCAGGTATTATTGGGAGCTAAACCCCACCGACCGCACTACCCGCCAACAATTGGGTAGGGCGGTAGGTATGTTTTTGGTCAACGAGGGTTTGATGCCGGAGGGTTAAGGTTTGTTTTGCCCCTCATCGCCCAAATTATTTTTTTTAGCTGCCGAAAGCGTGTATACAATTTGAGTAAATCGCCTCTTGTGCGTTTTGTCGGGTTTGGCAGTAGGTAACGCTTTATTGGATGGAAAAAATACCAGTTTTGCCTTCAGATAACCGCCAAAATGGTTTTTTAGTCCTTGTTGTTTCTTGGGCAATGAGCATTTACCAACATTGTGCTTCGGGGTCGTATTTATCGCCTTGCGTTTTTAAACTCCTGCAGAAAGAGTAGGGTTTAGCGTTGTTTTATAGGCAACCGTCATATCCACCAAGCATCAGCTACTCAAAGGATTCGTCTTGTACAGTTGCGGTTAAAGGTCGTTCATAAAAAACCTTAATTTTCCCTATTTCGTTTACTTTGCCAAACGAAAAACTGTACCTACCAAGTAAATTTTTAATTCTTCTTCGTTCCAATAACCACTATCTATTTTGGCGTCGGCTAATAAGTCGTAAAATAAAGCTTGTTCAACCGTGTTTAATGTATCCTTTTTTCTCCCCCCATTCGGCTCTATTAATGTGGCTTGTTGGGTCAAACGGCTTTTGAGCCAGATTTGCTCAAAATGATCTCCAATTCACTAACCAAGGTTAATAAACGTGATTTTGTTGATAAAGGTGATACGAGGCAAGATTTGCATTGTTGGTAATAAAATTGCAGTCCGCATGGTATTTTTTAAAAAAAGCGTGCTAAGACAAATCTAACCTTTTTTGCAAACACCCAAATTACTGCCCCACCAAAACATAACCCGCCCATTTATTGGGCATCAAACCGCGTGCAATGAGGTTTAGTTTAGCTTGGTGCAATGCCTCTATGCTGGGTTGTTGGGCTATCAATTGTTTAAACAACTCGGTGGTTAGTTCGCACGATTGTTTGTCGTACACCTTAAATAAGGTATAAACCACATTTTTGGCACCCGAATACAGAAAGCCCCGATTAAGTGCCATTGTTCCCTCGCCTTTGCTAATTTTACCCAAACCTGTTTCGCAACAACTCAACACCACCAAATCGGCTTGTAATTGTAGGTTGTAGACATCGCCCATATAGAAAATGCCATTGCCATCGGTTTCGTTGGGCGAAAAGATAATGCCCGTTTGGTCGGGTTTTTTTAACAATATTTTGGCAGTTTGCCGTTGGGCAGCAAACAATTCGCCTACCTTGCGCACTTCGGTTTCGGAGTGTATCAATTCCACAAAATCTCTGCCCTCTACTAACTTGCGCTATCTCTTCTTGTTTCGGATAATTAATTCGGTGCTTTTCTGCTGGTTTTTCGATGCCTACTTTTTCCTAAAAATCATCGGGCAACGTTAGGTCAATATCGTGTTCGCGCTATTTTGGGCGGTGGGCTTATGGGCGGAAGCCGATAAAATCAGCCCCTCCAAGGTCTCTTCCCCTCCTACAACTCCCCCTGGAGGGGGAGCTTTCTTCCCGTTTTCACGCTCTTGTGTGGGGCGGAGGGCTTGCGGTTTGTTGATTGAGCCATAGCGTTGCCGAATAGTGGTAAGCTATGCGGTATTGGTGCAGCAAATACGGAAAATCTTTATAGACTGTATCATCGCTGCAAGCATGGGTGAGCAATGCCTCGAAAGGCACACGCGACAAAATGCCATCGGGAATGATGATGAGTTGTTGAATGCCGTGTAACATGCCTGTGTTGATAGCGGGCAGCATTAGGTGGCGATAAAGGTCGTAGCCGTAGGTGAGGTAGTCGCGCTTGCCGATGGATTGGAACGAAAACAAAAAATCCTCGACCAAACCCTCAAAATCGGTGGGCAAGTCGGTTTGTAGCCAAGTGCTGTTTTGGGCGGTGATGATGATGATGTACAAATGTTTTGCTGCCAAAACATAGCTTATCATTGCCTTTTGTGGTGGCAAAGCGGCTTGCACTTGGGCAATGGTGGCTGTGCCAATGTTGTATTTGAGTTGATAATACTTGGGATATTCGGTTTCTAGGCGCTCTATGAGGGCGTCGTATTGGTTTTTGAACTCGAAATGTTGGCTTTGCCACTCGTTTAGGGCAACTTGGTCTTGCTCTTCGGGGGGGGTGTAGCCTTCTTCGCTGATGCGGCGCTCTAAGTAGGTTAGTTCTATGCGCAGGTTGTACTCTTGCTGCACCAAATCGGGTGGCAATTGGGCGTTTAGGCGTGCTTCGGCATCTTTCATACCTGCAAATAGCAAAACTGCTTTGCTTTTTTCGGAGAAATGAAAGGCTAAATCAATGGGGCGGTCGGGGAGTTGGTAGCCCAAAGTTTGGTTGAAATGAGATAGGGCAAGATTATGGCTGTGTTGGTTTTTACAGCCAATTGATAATCAAACAATGCTGCCAAACCTGCATCATATACGTTGGTTTTGCCTTTTTCTGCCAAAAGCAATTTGCTGCCTTCGGTTTTGTAGCTTTGGCGCATTTGGTCTATTAGTGCATCGGCGCATTGGTAGTGGGCAAGGGCAGCGGTTAGGTCTTGGGGATTTTGGGTTTGGTGGTATAGGGCGGTGAGGGTGGTGGCTTTGGCGGGGAGGGTTGCTAACAACTGTACAGCACTGTTGTAACCTGCTAATTTGGGTAGGGGGTAGTAGTCTTCGTTGGATACATCAAGGGCTAAGGATTGGAGGGTTTGTTGGTGGTAGTGTAGGGCGGTGAGGTATTCGGATTGTGAATAGTAGCATTCGCCTAGGTTTTGATAATTGCATGCTATAGTAGAGCATTGTTCGTCCACAGTAGCTAACTGAATAGTTAGTGCTTGTTGGAGATACCCAATAGCTTGGGTATAATCACCTTTATCGTAATAGCAAAGCCCCAAACTATGATAATTAATTGCTGTATCGAGGTGATGCTCGCCTATGATGGCTAAACAAATAGTTAATGCTTGTTGGTAATAGGCAATAGCTTGGGTATAATCGCCTTTTTTGTAATAGCAAAGCCCCAAATTATGATAAATACTTGCTGTATCGAGGTGTTGCTCACCTATGGTAGCTAATTGAATAGTTAATGCTTGTTGATAATAGACAATAGCTCGGGTATGATTGCCTTCGCTCATATAGCAACCTCCCAAATTATGATAGCTAGCTACTATGCCAGGGTGTTGCTCGCCTATGGTAGCTAATTGAATATTTAATGCTTGTTGGTAATAGGTAATGGCTTGATTATAATCGCCTTTTTCGTCATAGCAAATCCCCAAATTATTATAGCTATCTGCCGTAAGAGGGTGTTGCTCACCTACGGTGGCTAATTGAATAGTTAATGCTTGTTGGTAATAGGCAATGGCTTGGGTATAATCACCTTTGTAGTAGTTACAAGCTCCCAAATTATTATAACTAGATGCTATATCGGGGTGTTGCTCGCCTATGGTGGCTAACCTAATAGTTAATGCTTGTTGGTGATAGGCAATGGCTTGGGCATGATCGCCTTTGTAGTAGTTACAATTACCCAAATTATGATAGCACATTGCTGTATCTACATTATTCTCGCCCCATCTTTCCAAACAAATTTGCAAGGCTTTTTCGGCTTTTTCTATACCCCCACTATATTTACCACTGTGCCGAAAACACTCACTCTGTTTATTTAAACATTGCACATATTCTTCCCATTTTTCGGCTATTTCAAAAATGGGTGCAGCTTGCTCTAATAGCTCCATGGCTTCGGTGTATTTACCCTGCTCAATTAGTTGCGTGCTCTGGTCTAAGTGGGTTTGGGCTTGCTCTAAGGTCAGCATATTTGGCGTATTTTTTTAAGTGTTTTAACGTATTGTCCTTTCCTTTTGTAAAAAAGGAAAGGCTTTTTATTGGGCAAAGGTAATACTTGTTTTGGTACATTATACCTGTTGGGTGTATTTAGGCAAAAAATTTGCAAAAAACCCTAACAAAACAGCAAATGCAGAGAGTAGGAGTAAAGCAACAAATTATTTGGCAGATGAAACAAAATTTGCAAAAACCCTAACAAAACAGCAAATGCAGAGAGTAAGTAGATAAACGCTGTTACAGCATTATTTAGGGTACGGAATTTATTCCGCTATTGTGCGTAACGAGAGGAGGAATAAGTGCTTGTACCCTGTAATAAACAGGGTTAAAAGGTTTATCAACAAGCTTGCTAATCGGCTGATAATCAGCGTTTTTATCAAAAATGACTGGTTTAGTTATGAAATCTCGCAATTTTAACCGCGTTTATTTATACCGACCTACTTATTTGGCAGATGAAACAAAAATTTGCAAAAACCCTTAACAAAACAGCAAATACAGAGGTAGGAGTAAAGCAACAAATTATTTGGCAGATGAAACAAAAATTTGCAAAAAACCCTAACAAAACAGCAAATGCAGAGAGTAAGTAGATAAACGCTGTTACAGCATTATATAGGCTTTTACTCAATTTATTCCGCTATTGTGCGTAACGAGCGGAATAAATTGCGCGTACCCTGTAATAAACAGGGTTAAGGGGTTTATCAACAAGTTTGTTAATCGTCTAATAATCAGCGTTTTTATCAAAAAATGACTGGTTTAGTTATAAAAACTCGCAATTTTAACCGCGTTTATTTATACTGACCTACTTACCTACCACAAAATAACTTCTTGTGTTTTTTTGCAGCAATCACCACAAACATAAAACAAGCCACAAAATTGGGTAAGATAATTACCCATTATTGATGCTTCAGCAACATTAACGGCAATAAAACTTTTAATAAAATTTTGTGTAGCAGAAATAAAAAAAGGCAACATAAAAGCAGCACAACAAACTATTTTTTTACACCACTTATTCCTTTTCGGTTGATAAACGGTTATAGCAAATTGACTGGTAGCACCGATACTTGTATCGGTGAAATGAGCTTGTTTATCAAAGTTTGTGGTACATTACCCTGCAAAACTGCTCTTTATTTCATTTCGCACCTCATTATCTATCGCCCGAAAGGGAATAATAACTAAACAATTGCATTTTTTAAGTATAATCACAATTACGTAATTTTTATTTTATGAAGAAAAGTACAAATTTTAAGAATTTGACGAAAATTCAACACAATTTGCTAATAGCATTTAGCATCTTGTTGTCCGTAGCATTTAGTCTACAAAACACACTGGCACAGTCGGTAAGTTTTACTACCCTAAATGCCAACTATTGCACCACCGATGCACCTGTTACCCTAACAGGTAGCCAAGCCCCCGCAGGCACCTTTACCGGACCCGGCATTACCGACAACGGCAATGGCACTGCCACCTTTACCCCCGCCAACGCAGGCACCGGCGGAACAGTAAACTACACCGTTACCACTCCCGGACAATGGGCGAGTGTGTCGGGAGGAGAGAGACATACCCTTGCTATAAAACCCGATGGCACACTCTGGGCTTGGGGGAAATAATGGCTATGGACAATTGGGCATTGGCAACTACACCGAACAAAACGTCCCTGTGCGGGTAGGCACGGCTACCAACTGGGCGAGTGTGTCGGCAGGTTATTACCATACGCTTGCTATAAAAACCGATGGCACACTCTGGGCTTGGGGATATAACAGCGCTGGACAATTGGGCATTGGCAACAGCACCGGCCAAACCGCCCCCGTGCAAGTAGGCACGGCTACCAACTGGGCGAGTGTGTCGGCAGGCGAATTCCATACGCTTGCTATAAAAACCGATGGCACGCTCTGGGCTTGGGGATATAACAACAATGGAGAATTGGGCATTGGCAACATCCCCAACGAAACTGCCCCTGTGCAAGTAGGCACGGCTACCAACTGGGCGAGTGTGGCGGCAAGTTATTACTATACGCTTGGTATAAAAACCGATGGCACGCTCTGGGCTTGGGGAAGTAACGACTATGGACAATTGGGCATTGGCAACACCCCCGACCAAACCGCCCCCGTGCAAGTAGGCACGGCTACCAACTGGTCCAGTGTGTCGGCAGGAGATTTACATACGCTTGCTATAAAAACCGATGGCACGCTCTGGGCTTGGGGATATAACAACAATGGACAATTGGGCATTGGCAACAACACCAACCAAAACACCCCCATGCAAGTAGGCACGGCTACCAACTGGGCAAGTGTGTCGGCAGGAAGAGTCCATACGGTTGCTATAAAAACCGATGGCACGCTCTGGGCTTGGGGATATAACGCCTATGGACAATTGGGCACTGGCAACACCACCGACCAAAACGCCCCCGTGCAAGTAGGCACGGCTACCAACTGGTATAGTGTGTCGACAGGTGATGACCATACGGTTGCTATAAAAACCGATGGCACGCTCTGGGCTTGGGGATATAACGCCTATGGACAATTGGGCATTGGCGGCAGCGGTATCAGCCAAGAAGACACCCCTGTGCAAGTAGTATCAACATCAGTAAGTAGCCAAACTACTGCGGTAGCGGTTTGCTCGCTGCCTGTAAGTTTTACTACCCTAAATGCCAACTATTGCACCACCGATGCACCTGTTACCCTAACAGGTAGCCAAGCCCCCGCAGGCACCTTTACCGGACCCGGCATTACCGACAACGGCAATGGCACTGCCACCTTTACCCCCGCCAACGCAGGCACCGGCGGAACAGTAAACTACACCGTTACCACTGGTGGACAATGGGCGAGTGTGTCGACAGGCTGACCATACGCTTGGTATAAAAGCCGATGGCACGCTCTGGGCTTGGGGATATAACGGCAATGGACAATTGGGCATTGGCAACACCGCCAACCAAAACGCCCCTGTGCAAGTAGGCACGGCTACCAACTGGGCGAGGGTGTCGGCAGGAAATAGTCATACGCTTGCTATAAAAACCGATGGTACGCTCTGGGCTTGGGGAAATAACAACAATGGAGAATTGGGCATTGGCAACACCACCAACCAAAACGCCCCCATGCAAGTAGGCACGGCTACCAACTGGGCAAGTGTGTCGGCAGGTTATGGCTATACGCTTGCCCTAAAAGCCGATGGCACGCTCTGGGCTTGGGGCGATAACGACTTGGGACAATTGGGCATTGGCAACACCACCCTACAAACCGCCCCCGTGCAAGTAGGCACGGCTACCAACTGGGCGAGTGTGTCGGGAGGCTATTTCCATACGCTTGCTATAAAAACCGATGGCACGCTCTGGGCTTGGGGAAATAACGGAGAGGGACAATTGGGACTTGGCAACAACACCGCCCAAAACGCCCCTGTGCGGGTAGGTACGGATACTAACTGGGCGAGTGTGTCGGCAGGCAATTACCATACGCTTGCTATAAAACCGATGCTACGCTCTGGGCTTGGGGAAATAATGGCGCTGGACAATTGGGACTTGGCGACGCCATCATCGAACAAACCGTCCCCACGCAAGTAGGCACGGCTACCAACTGGGCGAGTGTGTCGGGAGGCGAATACCATACGCTTGCGGTAAAAGCCGATGGTACGCTCTGGGCTTGGGGAAATAATGGCGCTGGACAATTGGGCACTGGCAACACCACCGACCAAACCGCCCCCGTGCAAGTAGGCACGGCTACCAACTGGGCGAGTGTGTCGGCAGGAGGTAACCATACGCTTGCTATAAAAACCGATGGCACGCTCTGGGCTTGGGGACGTAATGACGGCGGACAATTGGGCATTGGCAACACCACTAACCAAAACGCTCCCGTGCAAGTAAGCGCAGGAGTAGTATCAACAGTATCAGTAGTAAGTAGCCAAACTACTGCGGTAGCGGTTTGCGCTCCAGATTGTGGAGTTTCTACAAATATGCAGTGGGGAAATTAATAACAACCCCCATTGCTTTAAATAATTAACAACAAACCCAACAAAAACTCGCTGCTGCCCAGCATTTTGTTATAGGCGGTAGCGGGTTTTTTACTTGTATATAATTCAAATAATATTGTATTTTTAATAAATTAACTATAAACAAGCCCCCAAAAAATGTACACCAAAATAACTTGGCATAAATGCGTACCTTTGTACCAAATGTAATATTACATATTAAAAAGTCTTTTTATAGCAATTTTGTTTAATTTGAATGCTCATTTTTGAGTATATAAAGGATTTTACCTTATTCCCTCCGCTTATCGCAAAGAGTTTATGAGTTATATAGTATGAACACAACCTTATCTAACACCAAATGTTGGACACCGATACCTGCCCTTCTTATAATATTGGACACCGATACCCGCCCCTCTTATAATATGATTCTGTAAAAATTCTGTGCATTTGTGGTTTTGGAAAACGGACTTTAGCTTGCTTAACCCAAGTTTGGTATGTGGTACTCAAATTGCTTTTGGGTCACCATTCAAATAGTTGTTTTTAGACAGATAGCTTGCCCGACCCTGAAAGGGTCAAACATGAATAGCCGTATGTTTCACATACTGTTATTCATATTTAACCTCATTCGAGGTTTGATTGGGGGCGAAAAGATTGTAAGACAATACTTCTCCCAATTTTTCAGTGTTTAGCGTTTTATAATAAATCTCCTGCTTTGCACTTGTTGCAAAACGGGGGAGTTTTATTTTTTTTGGGTAGATGATTATCCGCCAAAACTAAGCAAACGGGTGTTTATTTTATACTTCGGCAAATAGGTTTTCTACTTTGTCGCCGGCGTATAGCACATCGGGGTCGTCTTCGCCTAGTAGGTCGCGTAGTTCTTGTAGTTTGTTGCGTAGTATGTCCATGTCCAAATCATCTTCGTTCATCGACAAAAATAGGTTGTCTATTAGGTTTTGAGCAAACTCGGCTCCCGGTCGCTTACCCCAAAGGCGTTTAGCAAAAAGGTGCCAATATGTTGCCCCGAGGCGCGTAGTTGTTGTACGCCATGTTGGGTAATTTCGTACACGCCCATTGCATTATTTTTGGTGTGGGTAACGGCAATTGCCGAGTTGGTTGTTACCACAAACTGCGTGTTAGGGAAATAATTTAACAAGGCATCTAACAAGCGCTTTGCCATTTGGGGTGTAGGTGGGTGTCAATTTCGTCTATCAACAAAATGGCGTGAGCTTGGGTACAATCGCTTAGTATCGAGTTGGTTTCCCAAAGGCGTTTTACAAAATAGCCTAACCAGCCCATAATGCCGCAAATACCTTGCCCTAGGGCATGCAATGGCACACCGTTTGGCGATTGGTTGGTGGTAACAAATATTTCGCGGGTGTCGAAATTGATGTGTCGGAACACAAAGTTTTGACCACTTACTTCGGATAAGAAAGGTAAAATAGTTTTTTCGAGCAATCGGCGGGCTTTTAGTACTTCGGTGGGTGTGCTACGCGATTGGTCGAGGAAGTGTGCCATCCAATCAACGAAATGCTCAAAACGGTAGTCGGGCATATCGTACAATAGGGCGCTTACATCGCTTACATTCGAGCGTTTAAAGGCATCGTGTTCGCGGCTGCGGCGCGAAAAGTGTATGGGGCGATTGTCGTGGAGGGGTAATTTACCTTTGGTTTGGGTAAAGCCCATTACTAAGGTATTGCGGAAAAAGTTACCTTGGTCGGTAGAGGGTAGGGCTACGCCATTGGCGTTAAATAGGTTGATAAAGGATTTGGATATGCCGTATTTATCTACTCGTACATCGTCGCGAAGCACAAACGGTGTTGGTGTAGTTGGTGTCCATTTGGTAGCTAAGGTCAATGCTACCTTGTTGAGCAAAAACGCATCTGCCGTTGTATTCGTTGGTAATGCGCAGTAGTTTTTGCAGTCGGTCGTCTTTTTTATCAAGCCAGCCCGAGTCGCTGATGCCACATAAGCCCAAGGCAATGGCGCGTAAAAGGGTGGTTTTGCCAATGCCATTTTCGCCAATTAGGCAAGTAAGGCGGTGGTTAAGTGGTAGGTTTAGGTTTTCGAAATGACCGATGTTGTTTATCGTCAATTCGTGTAGTTGTATGGGTTTGTTTTGTGCCGATTCAATTGGGCGACCATCTTCGGTGGTTGGTGTGTCGCTTCGGAATTTCTCGATTTGTTCTACATTTTTGGTAAAAAAATACTCGTTGATAGCAGGTATCAATTCGGTATTGTTTTCCATCTGGATAAACAAGTCAATTTTGGGTTTATCTTTTGTTAAAAATTCTTCGAGGTTTTGTTTAAAGGTATCGCTATCTTCCGAGGGTTCGGCGCTATAATATTTGCGCCAATGATTAACATAGTTACCTTGGTGTTTAGTGCGTTTTAGGTCGAGCAGTAGGGCTAGTTTTTCAAAAAAAGCTGCCTTTTTGTCCGAGTCTTTGGCTACAAAATTAAGGTGTGTAATGCCATCTACGTTAATCACAAAGTAGATGTTGGGTGTTTGTTGATGGTATCGCTACCGCCCCAAAACGAGAAGTAAATCGGTAATCATTTCCCGGCATTATCCTTTCAAAGGCGGTCGTTGATGTTGCTGCCGCGCAGCGTAAATCTAAACCAGAGTCTTGCTTATGTTTTTCAAGTAGTGTCTGAAAAACGTCGCGATGGATGTCAGTAATCAGCATCGTTTGCTATTTTTATATTTTACAATTAAATAATCAATCAATAAAGAAGCTATTGGCTTCATTTTCCTGGATTGGGCAAGGTAGTGTATCAAATAAGGTACTATAGTTATTTGGAGGATGGTGTAAGAAAAAAAGAGGTGGGGTTTCTAATTGGGCAGAGTTTTAGATTTGAGCTAAAATGACCGACAAAGTTACAACAAAATTTTGACTTGATGATAAAATGCGCATTAAGTGTTTGTTTTTTTTAAAAAAATTTGGGATTTGAGGCTGTTTTTATGCTTTGATGCACTTTAATACGTATCTTTGAACTGTTTTTTACCTAAATATTTTGTGACTAAATCAAACGTTTATTCGTTTATGCTTATTGCATTATTGTTGTGCTAATATTGTGGTCGTCGTTTGGTTACGAGGGTGGCGCGCTAAAAACACTCAAAATACGTATGGTTTACGATGCTATGGGCTACTACACATATCTACCCGCTTTATTTATTTACGATGATTTAGCTCATTTTAAGTTTTTAGATGATATTATCCCGAAGTATGAAATTTGGGGTAATGCTTATCGCCCCAAAGATTTAGCAAATGGCAATGTGGTAGATAAATATGCGGTGGGCATGGCGGTTTTTCAGGCGCCTGCTTTTGGGGTGGCTCATGTGGTAGCCAAGTTATTGGGGTATCCTGCCGATGGTTTTTCGGTGCCTTATCATGCTATTGTATCGCTTTGGAACATTTTGTTTGCTTTGTTTGCTTTGTGGTATTTGCGGCGTTTGCTGTTGTTGTTTTTTACCGATACGGCAGTTGCTTGTTCGTTGTTGTTGTTGCTTGTGGCAACTAACTATTGGCTATATGTGGGCTACGATAATCATCTAACGCATGTTCCGTTGTTTTCGCTGTATGTGTTTTTGTTGTATTACACCATAAAATGGCATCGGCAGCCAGCATTAAGTAGCAGTGTTGCTATTGGTAGCATTATTGGCTTGGCAGTATTGATACGCCCTACCGAGATAGTGATGTGCTTATCCCTTTTTTTGTGGAACTAGATATTAATTATATTATAACATGGGGGGTGTAATCACTATCATTAAATCGAGGTTTTTGTTGTTTGTTTTGCACTATAAAAAGCTATTATTGGCAGCTTTGTTTGGTGGGGCGATTATATTTATACAGTTGCTTTATTGGAAAACGGTTACGGGGCAGTGGGTGTATTACAGCTATGACGACCAAAAACTTGAATTTTTAAGACCACATATTACCTCGGTGCTATACAGCTACAAAAAAGGTTGGTTAGTTTATACGCCTATTATGGCATTGGCATTGTTGGGTTTTGTGCCGCTTTATAAACAACAAAAAAGTATTTTTTGGGCAATCTTGGCATTTTTTATTGCCAATTTTTATTTGGTATCGTGCTGGAGTGTGTGGTGGTATGGGGGTAGTTTTGGGCAGCGGGCGTTGATACAATCTTATGTTTTTTTGCTGTTTCCGTTTACTGCTTTTTGGGTTTGGGCGTTGCAAAAACGTGTTGTTTGGTTATTGCTGATGCCTTTGTTGGCATTGTTTGTTACTTAAATGTAATGCAAACTTTTTGTTTTCTTGAGATGCCGAAGTAACACCAACACCAGCTATTGGCATGTTTGGCAAAACATGGGTGCCCAAAACCGACCGAAAATATTTGCAGATTGACGAAAAATTTACCGACACAAACTACACAAGCGAGTTGTTGTACAGCAATCATTTTTGAGTAAGACACAGATCCAAAATAGCGGGTATGTTGTGCCTTAACCCTTTGATAGCACCAATTTGGCCCGCAAAACAAACAAGCAAACGGGCTTATGTTCGCCTGTTTTGCGGCTCGATACGCTACATCGCCACACGCCCGATGTGGTTTTGCCCTTGTCCGAAAATCAGCAAAAATCTTGGATACGTGTACATTTAAATGTGCTGTGTTTGCAACCCGACTATAATTTTTGGCAAAACCACACAGTTTGGCTTAGTTTTATGCAGCAACAACACGAGGTAAAAAGTACATAACTGCGTTTAAGTACTTATAGATTGTGGCGTTTGGACACCCATTGTGTTTGATACCCAAATACCCGAAGAAACCCTTATTACCCAAATTAAGTTGCATATAGGCGATGGAGCTACGCCCTACCCATTATATATTGATGATGTAGTTGTTGAACGACTGTATTAAACTCAAATCAAAACGTAAAAAAGCTACTAAGGACATGGCAAGACTCAAATGGTCTATCTTGTGCATAAAAATGTAGATAATGCTGACACAAAGCAAAAACGCAAACTACCGCTCTATTTTGTTTAACTTATCTTTCTCATTTGTAACTAACGTATGCATAGGAAAGCTTCCAAGATTATTTTTT
>JADKCK010000094.1 GCA_016718845.1 Sphingobacteriales bacterium | reverse complement strand
TTTTAAGTAGCACCAACTTTTTATTGATATTACCAACCTTTTGTGTACTGATATTGCCCCAATGGATATATTTCGCCCGTAGGCGTGTCGTTTTTCACTTTCCAATCGCCTTAAGAGAGCACCATAGATGTATACCGCGACGAACTAAAACCCGTTGACTACTCGACTTTTGCTTTCGTCACCTTTTTCCGCAAATGGTGGTGCGTCCAATTGTTAGAGCAAAAGATTTTTTACTCCAAATACACCCGCCCCGTTTTTGCATCTACCGAAGATTTTGACGAGGCGTGTTTTTGTTTGCCCGGGGCTTATTTAAAAGCCATATCCGACTATATCGGCGCAACTTGTCGACCGTGTTTTCGAAGAACCCTTAAAATACACAGGTCTCGAAAAATTTGTTTGGGCACCTATGGCTACGCACTACAAATCTATTGCGACTTTTCGGGCTATACCGACATGGCAATAGGCATAGCCCCAGTGTTGTGTTACCACTCTAGTACCCAATTTCGATGCCCTTATCAATCGGCAAGCATCACTGAAGTTCTGGGCGCGATGGCACATGTCATTTACTTGGCTCCGCGCGATTATTTGTACATACCCCTGGCGGCAAACCGCTTAGGGCAAAATACGCACCTACATCAACCTGCTAATAACTATGCTTTTAAGTGATTGTGGTATGGCGCTGATGCAGTTTGTTTTGTGGGGATTTTTGCAACGGAACAGCCTTGTCCATCGAAAAGTTTTACATCAACTTTACACCGCTTCGCCGCTATTATTACACATCTTGCGGGTGTTATTAACCTACCATTTTGTGTGTTTTTGTTGGATATTTTCCGTGCCGCTACCTTCCAAACAGCTCTCGATGTGTGGTATCAATAGCCTACGATTTCGCCCCGAGCTTATCGGCGGACTTTATAGCATGGCTATTACCGCGGTATTGGTGTTTATGGCATTATTCTTTGCTTTTCATTTTGTGCCCAAATCTGTTGAGCAACGTTTCCAAAACGCCGTTACTTATTGCCTTCATTATTAGGTAAAGCTCTTTTGGTAGCTATTATTTTTGTGTGATGGAGTTTAAATCGTCCGAAATACAACCATTTATCTATTTTCAGTTTTAACTAATACTTATTTAATAAAAAGCCTTGCTATTGCAGCAAGGCTTTTTTGTGGATATAAGATGGACAAAGGAAACGTCTTTCAACCAATGGCTGAAAGACATTTACTGAATAATCCCCTTTACTAAAAATGAAATCTGATAATGTATCAGATAAAAATTAATCCCTTAATTTTTTTAAGTATGGCGATATCGCATCGCGTTTCATGGTGTATTATACGGATGTAACTGACAAAAGTATTCAAAATACTCTTTTTTTTGCGTTTTCTTTTTTTTTATCCATTGCCTAAAGGGAAACGTCTTTTCAACCAATGGCTGAAAGACATTTTACCGAATAATCCCCTTTACTAAAAATGAAATTGAGTGTATCAGATAAAAAATTAATCCCCTAATTTTTAAGTATGGTCGATATCGCATCGCGTTTTTGGTGTATTATACGGATGTAATTGACAAAGGTTTTCAAAAAGAACCTTTTTGCGTTTTATTTTTTATCCATCGCCTGTGGGTGAAACGTCTTTCAAACCAATGGCTGAAAGACATTTACCGAATAATCCCTTACTAAAAATGAAATCTGATATCAGATAAAAAATTAACTCCCTAATTTTTTGTATGTATATATCGCATCGCGTTTTATGTTGTATTATACGGATGCAACCGACAAAGGTTTCAAAAATACCCTCAAAATTTGCAGTTTTTTTGGCAAAGCGTTATTTTCGCCAATATTGTCAGGAAAATTACTAACAAGCAACAAATTTGGCACAAATCTATCAATCTGACAGTATTTTTTTAAGTCGTTTAACGGCTTGGTATAAACTATTGAATAGTGTATAACATCAAAAATTAAATAACCGCTAAACGCACCAAACAACAATGAGCAAAATTATAGGTATTGACTTGGAAACGACCAACTCGTGTGTGAGTCGGTAATGAAGGCAACGAGCCAGAAGTTATTCCAAATAGCGAAGGAAAACGCACAACCCCATCGATTGTAGCATTCTTTGGCAAACGGCGAACGCAAAGTAGGCGACCCTGCCAACGCCAAGCAATCACCAATCCACAAAAAACTATCCAATCTATCACACGTTTTATGGGTCGCCGCCACGACGAAATAGTAGGCGAAGCCCAACGCATGGCGTACAAAGTAGTAAAAGGCGATAACAACACCGTGCGTGTTGATATTGACGGACGTTTGTATACACCACAAGAAATATCGGCAATGGTGTTGCAAAAAATGAAAAAAACTGCCGAAGATTATCTAGGTCACGAAGTAACCGAAGCTGTTATTACCGTACCTGCTTATTTCAACGACTCGCAACGCCAAGCTACCAAAGAAGCAGGCGAAATTGCTGGGCTTAAAGTGCGCCGTATTATCAACGAGCCAACCGCTGCCGCACTTGCCTATGGCATGGACAAAAAAAACCAAGAACAAAAATTGCCGTTTATGACCTTAGTGGCGGAACTTTCGATATCTCGATATTGAATTGGGCGATGGCGTTTTTGGAAGTAAAATCAACCAATGGCGATACACATAGGTGGCGATGATTTTGACCAAAAATTATTGACTGGATGGCAGACGAATTTAAAGCCGAAGAAGGTTTTGATTTGCGTCACGACCCAATGGCACTTCAACGCTTAAAAGAAGCCGCTGAAAAAGCAAAAATCGAGTTGTCAAGCTCTGCTGAAACCGAAATTAACTTACCTTATATTACGGCTGTTGATGGCGTACCCGCCACATGGTTAAAAACTAACCAAAGCCAAATTTGAACAATTAGTTGACGACCTTGTACGCCGCACCCTTTGAGCCTTGGCCGCCAAGCTCTGAAAGATGCTGGTTTACCCATCAACGATATTGACGAAATTGTAATGGTAGGTGGCCTGACACGTATCCCTAAAATACAAGAAGCTGTTGAACAGTTTTTGGCAAAAATGCAACCAGTTAAGAACCCGACGAAGTAGTAGCCAGGTGCTGCCATTCAGGTGGCGTTTTAACGGCGATGTAAAGACGTTTTGTTGTTAGATGTTACCCCACTGTCGTTGGGTATCGAAACAATGGGCGGCGTATTTACTCGCTTGATAGACTCAAACACCACCATTCCTACTCGCAAATCGGAGGTATTCTCGACGGCTACCGACAATCAACCCTCGGTAGAAATACACGTATTGCAAGGCGAACGAGCCATGGCACGCGACAACCGCACACTAGGTCGTTTTGTGTTAGATGGTATTCCGCCAGCATCGCGCGGCATTCCGCAAGTAGAGGTAACGTTTGATATTGATGCCAATGGTATCATGAGCGTATCGGCAAAAGACCGCGGAACGGGCAAACAACAAAACATACGCATAGAAGCAGGTACGGGCTTATCGAAAGACGAAGTAGAACGTATGCGCAACGAAGCCAAAGCCAACGAAGAAACCGACAAAATAGCCCGCGAACAGGTCGAGAAATTGAACCAAGCCGATAGCTTGATTTTCCAAACAGAAAACAACTAAAAGAATACGGCGATAAAATTTCGGCAGGCAACCGCTCGGCTATCGACTCGGCATTGGCAAGCCTAAAATCGGCACACGCCAGCCAAAATACAGCCGAAATTGACAGTGCTATGGAAGCCTTAAACAATGCATGGCAAGCTGCATCGCAAGAGATTTACGCAGCCCAACAACAACAAGGCACCGATGGCAGCAACCCACAAGGTACCACCGACGACAACAGCACCGTACAAGATGCCGAGTTTGAAGAAGTACATAAATAAGAAATAACACTAAGCATAAAGTGGTTTTTTAAGGTGAAAAAATAACACAGGGGCGTACCGCAAGGTCGCCTCTGTTTTTTTTTGTAACAACAGCTTAATTTTTAGGTAATTTAGCATTTTTTACCCTACCTTTGTACCGAAGATAGAAAGCTACCCAATTAAATCACTAGTATTTATTTCTTATTTTTTATAAAAATTAGGCAAGCACACAAATAGCAATTTTGGTTTAACCCAACCCTAAAACAACAATTATGTGGTGGATATACGCTTTATTATCGGCTTTTTTTGCATCGCTAACGGCAATTTTTGCCAAAATAGGCGTTACCAACGTAAATGCTAACTTGGCAACCGCCATACGCACTATTGTTATTTTGATAGTTGCATGGGGCATTGTGTTGGCACGCGGCGAGGCAAAAGGATTAAATACGCTATCAAAACACAATGTGTTGTTTTTAGTTGTGTCGGGTATTGCCACAGGTTTGTCGTGGATATGCTATTTTAAAGCCCTGCAAATGGGCAAAGTGTCGCAGGTTGCGCCTGTTGATAAGTTAAGTGTGGCATTAACCATCGTTTTATCAGTTGTTTTTTTGGGCGAGGCACTTACCCTCAAAACAGCCCTTGGTGCTTTGCTTATTGTGGCAGGTACGGTTGTGCTGATTTTGTAATTATCATCTCAACCAAATAAGCGCAATACCTTGTAATTACCTAATTGTTTGCAAAATTTTCCATTATCAATTCTCCATTCACACACTATGTTTTTCAATAAAAAAATAGATAAAGCCGCCCAATTACTTACTAGCAACCCAAACCGCACTTATTGGCAAGAGGTGTCGTATAGGTTTGGCAAAAACCGTATTGCTATTTGGGCATTGCGCTTTTTGTATGTTATACTTTTTATAGCCCTTGCCGCCGATTTTATTGCCAACGACAAGCCCCTTGTTTGTAGTTTAGATAAGCAAATCCATTTTCCTATTTTTCATGGTTATGGCGTAAAAATGGGCATTGCCAAATGGGAAGACCGATTTGTGACCCGCAACTGGAACGAGCATAACTACGATTGGGCAGTTTTTCCGCCTATCCCGTACTCGCCAACCTCTATGGACAAACGAAACCGCAACTATGTGGGTCCGTTTGATGAGCAACACAATACCAAATCTATACAATATAGGCACTGGATGGGTACCGACGAGCTTGGGCGCGATGTAGCCTCGGGCATGATACATGGTACGCGCATTGCCGTTTCGGTGGGTATCATTGCCATGTCTATTGCATCGTTAATTGGCATTTTTTTTGGTGCTTTGGCAGGTTATTGGGGCGACCATAAACTGCGTTTATCAATAGGTGCAATTGTTGCAAATTTGATTGGTTTGGTAATGGCGGTATTTTATGCCTTTGTTGCTCGCTCGTATCAAATAAGCGTGATGGCAAAAGAGGGCAGTTTAATGGGTGCTTTGTTGGGTAGTTTTGCTATATTTGTGTTGGTTATTTTAATAGCAAATGCCTTAGGTTGGATACTGGGCAAGCTACCTTTGTTTAGCAAGCGGGTAACTATTCCTGCCGATATTTTGGTGATGCGCCTTATTGAGGTTATTAATTCTATTCCTGCTTTGCTGCTTATTTTATCAATTGTGGCTATTACAAAACCTTCGGTTTTTAATGTAATGGTTATCATTGGTTTTATATCCTGGACAGGTATTGCCCGCTTTGTGCGTGCCGAGTTGCTACGGGTGCGCAACTTAGAGTATATAGAGGCTGCACAAGCTATGGGTTTTAGCGAAAGCCGCATTGTGTTGCGCCATGCCTTGCCAAATGCCCTAACGCCCGTGCTGATAGCTATTGCTTTTGGCGTGGCATCGGCAATACTCACCGAGTCGTTTTTATCGTTTTTGAGTGTGGGCGTATCTGCCGAGCAGGTTACGTGGGGGTCGTTACTTAATTTGGCACGTGGCAATTTCGAGGCATGGTGGTTGGCTTTGTTTCCGGGTGTTGCCATATTTATTACGGTTACTATTTTTAACCTAATAGGCGAGGGTTTGACTGATGCCTTAGACCCAAGATTGAAGCACTAATAATGTTTTTTACACAATAAATAAGCTAATAAATAGCAAAAAAGGCAAGAACCTAATGGGTTTCTTGCCTTTTTTGGGTAGATTTGTTATCGTATCGCTTCTTTGGGGTTGAAAATACCAACCTTAGCCATGTTGGGTACATCGGTGGCTTGGGTGGCAAAGGTAAATACTTTTGAGCTAAAACACAAAAATTCTTTTCCATAACAATAAAACTATGGAAAAGAATTTTTTAAAATAATAATACGTATTGTATTATTAGTATTTTTGAAACATGTAATAATACCGCTTACCCGACTTGATAAGTATTAAAGTGTCCGAATTAGCTTTTTTTATGACACTATCACCTTTTTCGGCAAAATCAGTAAATATATTGCCGCCATTTAGTTTTTTATCAGTTATAGGGCTAAAAACAAATTCTTGATTTGAACCTTTTATAGTAATGGCATCACTATGTTGTACAATTCGGATGCGTTGAATAACGCCGATTATGTTGTGAGACATGAATAATGTATAATTATTACGACCTTGTTTTTTTTCATATTGTCCAGACCAAACTATATAGAATATAAAAACAATAAACACAATAATTTTCCCTGTGTATTTTTTCATGTTATTTTTTTTCTAAAATCCAAGTATTACTAACTCCCCCTGAATAACTACTGCCAGGTCAACCAGATCCAAAATTGAGTTGTCTGCCTCTTGCCCTTGATAGCGAAACCTATACACCACCCTGCATTACGGCTACGCCCTGCCTACAACATGCCGTAGAGGTTTAATTGTTGAGGAGGAATGCAGGATTAACAATTAAAAAAACCTCCAAAATTTGTTTGGTAACGTTTACGCAATAGTTGCAAAGTAGAATAATCCGCAGAATTTTCATCAATCAAATAATGCTCATTTATTACACCATTGTTATCCCAAACAGTACTTTTTATTTTAACCCCATATTCGTATAGGGTTTCTGATTTTTGTATGCCGTTTTCGTACCATTCCCAAAAAATGCCATGATAATGGTTATTTATAATTTGAGCATATTCTTTGATTTGTCCTGACGGATACCACTCAGATTCCATGCCATTTTTTCGACCATTGCATATCATCGTTTCAGTTAGTCCACCATTTTTTAATTTTTCGTATGCAACTCCAGAAAACGGATTTCCTTCATAAGTATAAAAATTACTTAAGGTATCAAAATTCAGCAAATTAAAATTTATAATTATCATTAGACGAGTTAAGAAATTAGTTTATTTTAATAACAAACATATTATTGTGATTAAATATAATAATATTAATAATAGCAAAATTTGTTGTATTACCGGTTATTTGTTTGCATTGTTCTGCCCTTCCTGCGTGTGGTTTGGGGTAAAAAATACCAACCTTAGCCATGTTGGGCTTTGCGGCTCTTTAATGTTGTGTACTACGGTGCGTATGTTGCCGCACAAATGTACGCTAATTTTTTGAGCTTTGGTGAGTTATGGGCGCAAAAAACTGCACCAACTTGAGTAAGTGGTGCAGGTTTTACAATTAAAGTAATTGTGAATATTTAAAACATTCTTCTAAGTCTTCCATTAACCATTCTTCAATAGAATGGGCAATAAATTCATAACTATTATCTTCGTGGTCAAAGTAATATACCGAACACGTCTCTTTTTTTTCTGTAGTTTTACGAATACAATATTCATCTCCATTACCAATACCAACAAAAGGAATATAGTTTGGATCCCACCAATCATCTTTTATATCTGTTTCATAAGCTTTCCAAATAGGATATGGATAAGCAATGAAATTAGATGAAGGGTAGGAAACAACGCCATAAGTTCCTGAATAGTTATAGGAGCAAGTTAATTCTATGAAACTTTTAAAGTCTTCTGAAAATTGAGTACCTACTCTTTCGGAGCAATATTGCCAGTCATTTTCGGTAGGAATTGGCAATATATGCTCTATTGACAATATATCCTCTATGGGCTCTACGATAGATGGGTATTTTTGAAATAACTCCTCAATTATTTTTTTGTAATTTTTCATGTTAATTGTTTTTTATTTAACGCCATATTTTTTGTTAACGCGTTCAGCAACGCCCGGTTTTATATTGCCACAATCATCAAAATCAGAATCTTTGTAATCTTTTCTCCTGTTTTTGTTGACTTCATTTTTTATTTATTAATTATGTCACGTGCATATTTCCACCTATCTACAACATGCCGTAGAGGTTTAATTGTTGAGGAGGAATGCAAATGTACGCTATTTTTTTGAGATTTGGTGAGTTATGGGTACGAAAACCTGCACCAGTTTGGGGAAAGTTGGTGTAGTTTTTTAGAGGCTGTTGCTAATTTAATAGATATTTAAATTACATTAAAATAGTCATCCATTACTTCCAAAAAACAATTAAATTCTAAGTCATAGAAAAATATGGGTTTATTTTTTACAGGTTCGTTTAAACGGTAACAAACCCGAAAAAAAGGGTATCCTTCGCAATAAGTTCTATTTATAAAAATTGTTACGCCTACGTATTCGTATACCAAATCCTCCATTTTTACGTTACTTGGAAGGCAATCTTTAAATTCAGAAATTATTTCGTTGTCTGATATATATAAACGAATACCTTCAATAGCTTCTTCTTTTAACTTTTCTATATCAAAAGAAGAATTGAAAAGTTTTTCAAAATCAATTAGATCCATATTTGATTTTTTATCAAATAAAATACTATAGTTTCAGTACCTTTGCTGTTTGTAACTATTCGTGTGAAAATGCAAAATACCCAAATCACAACAAAAGTATAAGAGCCAACATTTTTTGTGGTTTAAGCTAAATCTTATGGATAAAATTGATGGCATTTGTTCGCAATCGTTGCTAAGTGCCTTTTTTTGAGGTAGATAGATGAATTTGATGAGCTATTGGACAGGCTGAAGAGCGGCGTGAAGTCCGCCATTGCTGGCTGTGGATTTTGGGCAGACCCAAAACTTTGACTATTTAGGGGATTAGCAGGTGTTTGGTAAGGTTTATTTTTTTCCAAAAAAAATCTTTAAAAACTCTATTTACACAATAATTACTTATACCATTTAGCTCGTTCTATGGCTTCGTAAATTACGTCTTGTACGCGGTTGCGAACGTTGTTGTTAATAAATTTGTAGTTGCTGCGTTTGGGGTAAGTGCGGTTGCTTAACATTACGTACACTACTTTATTTTGTGGATCGACCCAAGTGCAAGTGCCCGTAAAGCCCGTATGACCAAAAACACTAAGGGGTGCGCGGGTGCTAGTAGATGCTTTAAAGGCGGGGTTAGGTTCGGGTTTGTCGTAGCCCAAACCGCGTCGGCTGCCTTGTTTTTGTTGCATGGTGTAGTTGTTAATGGTTGATTGGCTAAGGTAGCCTCGTCCGCCATAATAACCGCCATTTAGCAACATTTGCATCATAATTGCAAGGTCGTTGGCATCGGAAAACAAACCTGCATGACCGCCTACACCCCCAAGCATTGCTGCGCCCATGTCGTGTACATAGCCTTCTACGTTTTGCAATCGCCATTGGTCGTCGTTTTCGGTGGGCGGAATGCGGTAAATAGAGAAGCGTTTGTAGGGGTTATAGCCCATAGTGGTTAAACCCAATGGTTTATAAAATTGCTCGTCGGCGTATTGGTCGAGGGGTTTATTGGCGTATTTTTCGATAATTTTTTTAAAATAAAAATAGCCCAAATCGCTGTATTTGTACTCGCCGGGGGTGCCTAATTTTGATTCGGCAATGCGTTGCCAAATCATGTCTTCGTAGGGTTTTGACATATACATATTGTGTGCAACGGGTATATAGTGTACCGAGTCGGGTGTTGAGCGGTAGGCATCGGCGCGTACATTGGCGGGCATGGTAGATTCAAAAAAGGGTATCCAAGCTTCTAATCCTGCTTCGTGGATGAGTATTTCGCGGGTTATTAGGTTGCCTTTATTGGTGTTGGCTAACTCGGGCAGGTAATCTTTTAGCCTTGCGCCGGTGCTAAAGGCGCCCAAATCGGTTAGTTTCATTAGGCAAGGCACGGTACAGGTTATTTTTGTTACCGATGCTAAGTCGTAAATATCGGTGCTTTGTATGGGCTGCGATTGGGTATAGGTTTGGTATCCGTAGGTTTTCTCGAATACTACTTTGCCATCTTTGGCAATTAACACTACGCCGCCGGGCATGGCTTGTTGTCGTATGCCTTCGGTCATTACTTTATCAATACCTTCTTCAAGGTCAATCATTTTCCAGCCAACCTCTTCGGGTATGGTGTATTTTAGGCGGATAGGTGGCTCGGTTTTTACGCCTTGCCCTACTTTAAATGCGGGCGATGCGGTAATGGGTAATTTGCCCGATGCGCTAATGCCACCAAATAGGGCTTGTGCAGCAAAACTTTGTAGGGGGTCGGTGTCTTCGTAGGCGGCAACTACGGTTGGTACATCGTCAAATAAGCGCAGGGCATAAGGCGAGCCAAAAACCACCACCGATACATTAGTAACTGCTTGTAGGCGTTTGATAAGGGTTAAGGTTTTGGCATCTACACCAAAATTTTTGCTACTGCTTTTGTTCATTCTGTGCAAACTAACAATAACATGCGAGTACGTTTTTAGTGTCTCGAATTTGCGGTCGAAGCTGGCTTGGGAATCGCTATTTTTTAGGGTGTGGTGCGAAAACGGGGCATATTTACCCAATATCCATTGAAAATTGGTAAGGGTTGGGGCATCGAGCGCCAAAGATGCGAAGCGTTTTTTGTCTAAATCTTTAAAAGGTATTTGGCTATAATTATCGCGGGCAAGTGTAACGGCGGCTTCGGCAAGGCGGTTTTGTAGCAACAATACATTGCGGTTGTTTAGGTCGGCGTTAATGTTGTTGCCATCTATGGGTTTAAAGCTGTGCAAACCTGCTCGGTATTTGGCTTTTAATATTTTGCGGACGCGTTGGTCAATATCGTCTTGGCTGATAGTGCCTTTGGCAATGGCTTTTTTAATTTCGGCTATGCCATTGCCTACATTGCCCGGAAACAACAACACATCGTTGCCTGCCACCAATGCTTTTACATCAACAATACCTGGTTCGTAATAATCGCTAACACCTTTCATGTTTAGGGCATCGGTAAAAACCAAACCTGTAAAGCCCATGTCTTTTTTTAGCATATCGGTAACTGCTTTTTTCGACAAGGTGGTAGGTATGGTTTGTTTGCTGTTGGGCAAGGTTGTTTTATCTATGGCTGGCACTGCCAAATGCCCAACCATTACGCTGCTAACGCCTCGGGCAATAAGTTGTTGAAAAGGATATAGTTCGGTGTTGAGCAGTTCGTCCAACGATTTATCAATGGTGGGCAGGGCTTTGTGCGAGTCTTTGTCGGTGTCACCATGACCCGGAAAATGTTTGGCGCAAGCCACTATGCCGTTTTGTTCCATGCCTTCCATGTAGGCAACGCCTTTTTGTGCTACATTGTATTTATCTTCGCCAAACGAGCGGTCGCCGATAACGGGGTTATTGGGGTTTACATTTACATCAACAACGGGTGCAAAGTTAATGTGTATGCCCATTCGTTTGCACTGATTGGCAACGGTTTGCCCCATGTCGCGTATCAAGCCATTGTCTTGTATGGCACCCAAAGTAAGTTGGTGTGGTAGGTTTGGGGTGTTGTCCAAACGCATATTTAAGCCCCATTCGCCATCGATAGCAATAAGTAGCGGCACTTTAGATATTGCCTGAAAATAGTTGGTCATGCTAATTTGGCGCTGTGGTGTGCCTTGAAAAAATATCAAACCACCAATTTTATATTGTCGTATTAAGTTGGCTATTTCGTTGCTGTGTGCCTCGTCTTTATTAGAGTAAGCTGCCACCATAAATAACTGCCCGATGCGCTCGTCGGGGGTTAGTTTTTGCATTTGTTCTTCTATCCACTCGTTTTGTTGCAACGGAAAACTAGTTGTTTGAGAACCTAGGGCTGGTGTTGTTTGTTGCGGAGTTGTTTGTTGCGCAGTAATTGAGCCTTGATAGGGCATCAGGGCGGCAAAAAATACTATTATGGCAGATAAGATAATAAATAATCGAGCATTCATGTTATAAAAATAAATGGGTAAAATATCGTTAAATGCTGGTACAGCTAGTTTTGGTTGAATTGGAGAAGATGAGGTATTTGTTTATTATTACGCACAAGAGAACACGGATTTTAAAAATGAGGCACAACAACAAATTGTGTGGATAATTCAAATCATTTTCTCCGTAGCGGCGGGTTTAAACCCGCCGCTACGGAGAAGATACACAAAAAAAAGCCATTTCAACTTTCGATAACTAACACAACAACCAATTTTTGCGGAGTTACCCACAGAAAATGTTGTAGTACCACAAGCGGCAATGCCCTTCGTTGCAACAAGCTTGGTTTTTGTTACAAATCGTCGCGACCAATAATATATTCTTCGGGGTCGGGTGGTGGTTGATTTTGATTTTTTTTGTCTGATTTTTTACGTGTTTCGTAAATATCATCTTCGTCTTCGGGCAAGGCATCTTTGCCCAAACTAACAAAACTTTTTAGGGTCATCATTAGGTTGGTAAACAGGTCGGTTACGTTTCGCATTTGTTTGCGGCGTTGTCGGCGGCGCAAGCTAGCTTTGGCAACGGCTCGTTGTAGTTCGGGGTTGGGAATTTGGGTAACTTGGTCGGCAATGGCATCAAGTTCGTCGTCGCCCGATATGAGGTCGGTTATAAAGCCGATGCCCAGTTGTATGGGGTCGTATCGGCGTTGCAAATCGAGGGCTGTTTTTTTGATTTCGAACTCTTGCTGTTTAATTTTGAGTTTAAGGTACTCTTTGTGCAATTTTATTTTGGCAGATTTGCTCATTAGTCAATATTTTTAGGGAGGGTATCGGCAAGGGCTGCCAAAAAACGATTGGTAATAAAACGGTGCAGCGATTTGCTAAACAATAGTACAACAAACAGCATAAGTAAGTATAAACCGGCAAAAATGCCAAAGCCTATCACCCACGAGCCAAAAAGGTAGGCGAGTAAGATGGCTACAAATAAGTTGGCAAATATGATAAAAAATATAGCTAAAACTACGCCTATTACTGCCAAAATGATAAACGAGCCAGCTTGGGCGCTTTTTTCGAGGCTATCTATTTTGTAGTAGGCTATTTGCAGTTCGATGTATTTTTTTACATCTTGGCTTAGTTTTTCAAAAGTGTTAAAATCGCTCACGGGTGTTTATTTAAATGTATTTTTTTACAAGTGGGTACGGCAAAGCCAACAACACTTAATACGGCCTTAACGATTAGGTGTTGTTGACAAAATTTTGCAGTATTTGGGTTTATTGGAAATTAATTTCCGAGGCGGCTGGCTGACCGTTCATATTTTTTGCAGCATTTTCTGCCATTTCTTCTACCGATTGGCGCCAGTTGTTTACGCGGTCGAAGCTTTTTTCGGTTTGGGCTTCCATTTCTAACTGCCAACGTTTGGTTTGTTTGGCTATTTTTTTGCGTGTTTTTTTGCCGCTAGCTGGGGCATACAACAAAGCTATGATAGCGCCAGTTAAAGCGCCTACTAAAAATAAAAGAAGGTAACGCATGGGATTTTTATTTTGTATTTTAAAATTGTGTTTTTGGTTGTATTGTTAGAAAGTGGGTGTATCTTAGTTATTTATTTTCTTTGCCTTGGTCTTCGAGTAATTTGCGTAAAACTGCCAACTCGTTTAATAGCATCTCGTTTTGTTTTATTGCTTGGTCTTTTTCGTGCATTGCTTGGTCTTTTTCGTGCATTGCTTGCTCTTTTTCGTGCATTGCTTGGTCTTTTTCGTGTGTTGCTTGCTCTTTTTCGTGCATTGCTTGCTCTTTTTCGTGCATTGCTTGGTCTTTTTCGTGTTGCTTGGTCTTTTTCGTGCATTGCTTGGTCTTTTTCGTGCATTGCTTGCTCTTTTTCGCCTTCTATATCTTCTATGATGCGCTCCATTTCTGCCAATTCGTCTAATATATTATCTTCCATATCCATTTTTTGTTTTACTTCGGCATCTTCAATAGCTTTTTGTAGTTTGCGGATAATAGGTCGGTATTTTTCGGGATAATCTTCTTCTTTTATATTTAAAATATGACAATGCTCATCAATAACATTACTTTGGTCAAAAACGCTCAATAATATTTCTAGGTCGTTACGTCGGCGTGGTGTTAAGTATGGTATTTGAATAACATAACTGTCGTGGGTTAAGCTTTCAATAAAAACTTCTTTTTCGTTTATAGGTTCGTTGGTTATCAAATCGCGGTAATTGCGGTTGATACCAATAGCGCCCGAAGTTATTTTATCTAGTTTATGCCCCAAAAAATAGATACTTACAATGGGTACTCCGGTGCGTCTAAGTCTGCCCCCGGTTTGTTGTTTCTGAACGTTTTCTTTGTTGCTATATTGTCCGCCCAAATATTTGCGAAAACGCATGATATCGGTTGGAAATTTAGCTTTTTGTATCTCGATAAGTACGTTTTTATGTCCTGTTGGTGTTTTAATTTTTGCCGAAAAATCGAGGCGATAAACCGTTAATGTGCTACTTGTTTCGGGCATTTGCTTTGTTTGTTTTGTTTTTTTCTTGGCTTTTTGTTTAATATCGCCCACAAATTCTATGGGTTTAAAAACAAGTTCTTCTATTTCTTCGGCAATAATAGACGATATAATTAGCTTTGCAATTTTGCTATCATCCATCAAATACTTAAAAACGACATCGTATATAGGGTTGGCTATAAGCATGGTTTAACAATTTGAAAAGATTAGTCTAAAAATATGTATTAAGTTGTAGTAGACGCTTGTTGCAATTGTTATTTTATAGAAACAAAAACTGTTTTTGTTTCTTTTGACATTTTTCTGCAACAAAGTTACACACTTTTTGTCAAAATCAAGCAAAATTGTCTTAAATTTGCGTTTTAGTGCAAATAAAAAAAATTTAGGCTTACATTTGCACCTAAAATTTGTTTTTTGCCACTTATCCCCTTGTAAAATATGCTATCTAAGATGAAAGAAGTGTTTGTTATTTCGGATTTGCACGTAGGCGGCGCTGCTCCACAAGGCAACGACACGCGCGGTTTTCAGATATGCACTCAAACCGCTATCTTAGCCGATTTTATATATAATTTAGCTGCCCGAAAAGACGCTTACATCGAATTGATTATCAATGGCGATGTAATTGATTTTCTTGCCGAGCGCCCATTTGCTGCTTTTACACCTACCCCAACCGAAGCAGTTGCTAAATTGCGCCAAATTGTTGAGCGCGAATATCAATTTTTCGACTCGCTTAAGGCTTTACTCGAAGCCGACCACCAACTAACCATTTTATTGGGCAATCACGATATTGAACTTGCCCTGCCCGCCGTGCGCACCTATTTTGAACAAGCCATTGGAGCGTTAGGGCGAAACTACCACTTTATTGGCAACGGCGAAGCCTATACCATTGGCAACGAGGTACTAATTGAACACGGCAACCGATACGACGAATGGAACGCCGTAGATTATGCCAATTTGCAAGAGTTGGCTATTAGCCAGTCGCGTCGCGAAACAAACAACAATTTTAACCCGCCCAAAGGTAGCCGAATGGTTGAAGAGGTGATTAACCAAATTAAAGAAAAATACCGTTTTATTGACCTACTTAAGCCCGAAACAGGTGCCGTAATGCCCATTTTGCTTGCCTTAGAACCTAGTTATCGCAAAAATATTAGCAAAATACTGAGTATCTATTGGCAACTAAATACCAAACAATATACCGACAGCATCAAAGCCCTAGTAGCAAGCCGCAGTTTGGGCTTGCCCGAAGATCGCGAAGTGTCGGAAGAAGAACTTGGCGACCGATTGATTGAGCAAGAACTAACAAAAATGCTGAAAGAAGATGCCGAAGTAGAGGCTTTTAAAGAATCGGCAGGGATTGAGCAAGAAATGAATATAACTGAAAAAGGTAACTTGCCCGCTGGCGAGCGTGGCTTTTTTTCGACGGCTGTAAGTTTTGTGGACTTGCTTTTCCGAAACAATAAATCGGATATTGACAAACGATTGCCTTCACTTTATCAAGCCTTGTCTGCCCTACAAACCGACCGTAGCTTCGACCCCTCGCGCGAGAACTTGAAAGAATATCTAACCGCCGCCCAAAAACTTGCCGACAATGGCTTTAAATATATTTTGTTTGGACACACGCATTTTGCCCGCAAAGTAGCCCTAAAAACACCCGGAACCTACTATTTTAATAGCGGTACTTGGGCAGATTTGATGCAAATACCACCCGATTTGTTAACCGCCGAAACCGAAGATGCCGCTTTTCCGCTGTTGCGCAATTTTATGAGCGATTTAATGGGCAACAAAATTGACAAACATATTGTTTTTAAACCTACCTACATTCATATACAACTAAACAAAGCAGGGCGCGTTAGTGGCATTGATTTGAAAACGTATGAGTGTTGATTTTCGCTGGTAATTTCCAAATCCTCCACCATCAATCTTTTTTTATTTAAATAAATGCGCTCAATAGCTCAACTGTTATCTGTTGTATTTCATCCCATTTTTGTGCCAACCTATGCCACTTTGTTGCTAGTTTGGTGTAACCCGTTTTTATTTGGGTATATACTTGATGCCGACTCGCTTACGATACTGCTAACAGTAGTGCTGTATTCTATTGTGTATCCGCTTATTACCATAACATTAATGCGTATGCTCAATTTTATTGACAGCTACGACCCCACCGACTACCGCGAGCGTATACTAATAGGTATACCTACCTTATTTTACTTTTTCTGGACGTATGTGGTACAACACAAATCGGCGTACAACGAAGCCATAGCCGATATACCCTTAGCTGCCGCTATTTGCTTGGCTATTGCCATGGTGCTTACTGCCACCAAAGACAAAATAAGCATGCACTCGATGGGCATGGGCGCTTTGGTATCAACCATGTTGGTATTACCCAAATTTTCGATACACGACCTAACTACACCCTTTTTAAGCGTTTTGATTATTGCCGGGCTAATTGGCTCAAGCCGCCTTTACCTACAAGCCCATACCCTTAGGCAGGTTTATATGGGTTATGTGGTTGGCTTTTTAGTGCAATCGTTGGTGTTTATTTTTTGAAGAGGCTACAAGAGGCTATCCGCTTCAGGCTGTCGGCTGTCCGCTTCAAGAGGCTTATCGGCTGTCCGCTTTCAAGCTGTTGGCTTTTGGATTTTCACATAATTTATAATTTACAATTAATAATTTACAACTAAATTGAAAAACTTTGTTTTGTTTTTATTGGTATCATTGCTTGGCAGCATGGGTATTTATGCCCAGCAAGTTTATACGCCTAGTAATGTAAAAGCCGATGCCAACATCGAGCAGTTACTAAAATTGCACACTGCCGCCTCGCGAAACCGAACCGTGGCGGGCTACCGCGTGCAAATAAACCAAGAAACTAACCGCGACCTAGTACGTGGCGAAAAAGTTTTGTTGCTACAGCAGTACCCAAACCTTAAAACCTACGAGGTGTACCAATCGCCCTACTTTAAAGTACGAGCCGGCGATTTTACCAACCGCTTGGCTGCCTTCAAACTCTACTCCGACCTAAAACCTATGTTCAAACGCTGTATTATTGTACCCGACCGCGTTTTGAGCGATTTGTAATCTATAAACCAACAAATAAAATTTTATATTGCCCAACTTACGCAATTATATTGTTTGGCGATGCGTTTTGGCATTGTTTTTCGCTGTTGTTGCATCGTGCCAAAGCCAGCCCAACGAAACCCCACCTAAACCCCTACGCAAATATAGCAATAGGGCATATTACTATTGGCAATCGGTGTTTAGGTTAGATACCGAGCTGCAACAACACCTGCAACAATTGCAAGTAAAATATTTATACATAAAATTCTTTGATGTGGATTGGGACATTGCCACCCAACAAGCCATACCTGTTGCACCCATTGTTTTTGCCGATTCGATACCCGCATCTATGCAAATACAAATAATACCCACCGTATTTATCACCAATCAAACCCTCGAGCAATTGCCCGATACTGCCGTTGGTACTTTGGCACGCAACATAAGCAGCAAGTTAAACGGCATCTTAACCCAAAAAAAATTACAAGCCCATCAAATTCAGATAGACTGCGATTGGACAGCAAGCACCCGACAACGTTATTTTACGCTACTCGATAGCCTACATCAACAACCCGACAACCAAGCACGACAGTTGTCGGTAACTATACGCCTGCACCAAATAAAATATGCTGCCCAAACGGGTGTTCCGCCTGCCGACCGAGGCATGTTAATGGTTTATAACCTCGACGATGTAACAAACCCCAAAACAGCAAACGCCATACTTAGTTTGGCAACTTTACAACGTTATGTAGGTAATCTGCCCAAATACACTTTGCCTTTAGATGTGGCAATGCCCCTGTTTTCGTGGGGGGTAGTGTATAGGCGTGGTGGCTTCGAGCAAATTATCAACGAGCTACACGCCAACGAACTGCAACGCAATACCCGCGATTTTTATAAATTAGCCCCAAATAAATTTAAGGTGATGAACAATTGCTATGTGCGAGGCGTATACCTATATGCAAACGACGAAATACGCATTGATGAATTAAGCACCCAAACCATCGAAAAGGCAGCAACCATCATCAACCAAAAACTAAAAACAGATAGCATTACCGTGTCGCTTTTTCACCTCGATACGGCTATTTTGCGCTATTACTCGGCTACACAATGCCAAGGTATTTATGATGCGTTGCAATAAAAAACAAGCTGCAAACGATTATAACAAACTCATGTTACGCACTACGCTATTTTAGTGTTATTTAGGACACAGATTTTACGGATGATACACGGATTAAGATGGATTATTATTTAGTGATTCAGGAAGATTTATTTTATGCCGCATTATGGCTAATACCTGAAAAATAACTCTTTTATCACCCCAAAGCTCATTTATTGAACAATCTATTGCTCAACAAACAAATAACCATCGTTGTTATCTTAAACCACCATTATCGTAAATTTTTTGTTTAGATTTAGATTTTATATCAAAATTAAATCATTTTCTAAAATCTGTGTCTAATCCGTAAAATCCGTGTCCTTGTGTGCGTAACAGGAGTAACAAATACCTCCAACCTTCAAAACTTATTCAAATATCCAAAACCGCTCAAATGTTACAAGTTGTTTCTTTTATGTTCAATCCGTTTCAGGAGAATACCTATTTGTTGTTCGACGAAACGGCAGAATGTGTTATTTTTGACCCAGGTTGCCACACCGCAGCCGAGCAAAAGATATTGAAAGACTATATCGCCCAAAATAACCTTACACCTGTTAGGCTTATCAACACACATTGCCACATAGACCACATATTTGGCAATACTTTTGTGGCTAACAAATATGGTTTGGGTTTAGAGATTCACAAAAACGAACTACCGCTGCTCGAAGCTGCCGTTTATCAGGGCAAAATGTGGGGGATAAACGTAGAACCATCGCCCCAACCAAGCCGTTTTTTAACCGAAAAAGACACCATACAATTTGGCAACACCACCTTAGAGATATTGTTTACACCCGGTCACTCGCCCGCAAGCCTGTCGTTTTATTGCCGCGAAGCAAAAATTGTGATAGCCGGCGATGTGCTTTTTCGCGAAAGTATTGGACGAACCGACCTACCCGGTGGCAATTACCAAACACTTATTTACAGCATCCGCACCAAATTATTAACCCTTGATGATGATGTAATTGTTTACTCGGGGCATGGACCCAGCACCACCATTGGCTACGAACGAACCCATAATCCATTTTTGCAGTAGTGGGAATGCGGGCTATCGGCTGCAAGCTACAGGCGGTTAGCTATCAGGCTTACAGTAATTTTGCAGCCAAAAGCGGACAGCCAAAAGCCGAAAGCGGACAGCCAATAAGAAACATCACCTTCTAAATACGCCTATTATGAAACCTTACCGCTCATCTGTATTGTTTTTATGTTTTTGTTGGATTTTGTTTGGGCAGATGAGTTTTGCCCAAGACCGTACCTTGTGCATACACGCCGATGAGCGAATTGAACTGCTGGCAACGGTGCAATACCTATCGGGTTATTTTTTGACCAGCCGATACCCCACCGATTATAAAAAAGAAATTAAAAAACAATTTGCCCCCTACAAAACCCACCCTGCTGTAACACTGTTTGCCGAGCTTTCGCACGACCATTTTTCGTATTCCGAGCCATTCAAGTTTATATTGCAATATGGCATTTTCCCAAATTTCGAGATTCAATACAATGCCGAATTTAGCCCCGTATCGGCAGGGCAAGCCGACAGTTTGGCACTTTTTGCCACTTTGCTCAAAGATTTTTACAAAACTACCCAATTTAACACTTTTTTCGACCAACATCAGCCCCTATACGATACTTTAGCTCATCAAATAAGTCAACAGTTGGGCAGCACCCAATACATTGCACTACTCGAAGATTATTTTGGCAAACAACAAGCCGATTATGAGCTAATTTTTAGCCCGCTTTTGCCCAGCGGCGGATTTGGACCCGCCGTAAAATTACCCAATAATCAGTATATTTTGTATGCCCTTGTAGGTGCAAATGGCATAGATAAAGGTATGCCCACCTTCGACGCCCACTCGTTTGCTACCAACTTGTTACTTCACGAGTTTAGCCACTCGTTTATCAACCCGCTAACCGAACAACACATTGACGCACTAAACAAATGCGATAATTTATATGCCTATGTAGCCGACGATATGGCAACAAAAGCCTACGATAGATGGGATATTGTAATAAACGAACACCTTGTGCGAGCCGTTGTAATACGTTTAACCCAAAAACAATATGGCAAACAAGCCGCCGACGCCTTGATAGAACACGAAAAACAAGCAGGTTTTTTGTACATCGAGCCAGTAATAAACGCGCTGGTACGCTACGAAAATAGACGCCGAAAATACCCCACCTTCGAGGCTTATTATCCCGAAATGGTTAAATTGTTCGAACAATTGTCGAATAGTGTAGAAAGTAAATAACTGATAGATACTGTAAAAAAAGTGTGCCAGCTACATATAATTGCTTTGTAATAAAGTATATTCAAAAAATAGCATCTGAAATAACTCTTGATAATCAATAACCTACGTATTAAGAATACACATTTTTTTACAGCAACAACAAAAATACCTATACAAGTATCCGTACTATCAGCATAAGGTAAATAATAAATAATTTATAAATAAAAACATTCATGTCGTAATTTATAATAATAATTAATAATAAAATGATAACCTACACCCCAAATACATTTAAAAAAATAGAGTTGTTGTTCAAAGATTTAGGCTATCAGGTGCGCTCGGGTAAAGGCGGGTTTAATACCGGCTACTGTTTGCTCGAAAAAAAGAAAGTGGTGGTAGTAAATAGTTTTCACTCGATAGATGCACGCATTAATGGCTTGATTGATGTATTGCAATTGTTAGAGGTAGATACCACCCACCTAACCGACGAACACCAAAAGCTATATAAACAATTAATGGGCAAAAAAACAACCGACGAATAAATCTCTTTATTGCCAATGCAAACCGAAATTATTTTTTTAGGAACAGGCACTTCAACTGGCATACCTTTAATAGGCTGCCCTTGCGCCGTATGCCAATCAGCCGACCCACGCGACCAACGCCTACGAACCGCCATTTTTGTTAAAACCCCCAGTGTGCATTTGGTAATAGATACAGGTCCCGATTTTAGGCAACAAATGTTGCGCAACAACATTACGCGCCTCGATGCCGTATTGTATACCCACGACCACCAAGATCATATTATTGGGCTAGATGACATACGCCCCTTTAATTTATGGCAACAAAAAACCATGCCTATTTATGCCACCGAAAGGGTGCAAAATAGCTTAAAACGGGTTTTTTCGTATGCCTTTGGCGATAACCCTTACCCCGGCTCGCCAACACTTACCCTACATACCATTCATGCACACTTGCCTTTTGTGGTAGCCAATCATCTGCCCATAACCCCCATCGAGGTTATACATGGCAATATGCCCATACTAGGTTTCAGAATTGGCGATTTTACCTACATAACCGACGCTAGCCACATAGCACCCACCGAAATAGACAAAATACGCGGCAGCCAAGTAGTGGTAATAAATGCCCTGCGCCACGATGCACACTGGTCGCACTTTAGCTTGCAACAAGCCATAGACATAGCCCAACAGATAGGCGCACCACAAACCTATTTTACCC
>JADKCK010000093.1 GCA_016718845.1 Sphingobacteriales bacterium | reverse complement strand
ATCCACAATAAAAATGGACAAGGGTTACTACCCATACCGTCGCTCATACGAAATTTGCAAATGTAAGGGTAGAAACCGCGTAGTAACCCTGCCTAAGCATCAATGCACTTGGGCAGGGCAAAGTTACTAATAATTGTGCAATAATACCAAATAAATGCCCCCAAATAGGGTGGGTTTGTTCAGATTTTTATTTTTGTCACACAATAATGGTGTCATCGGGGTCAAATGCGGTGTATTTGCCCACCAAAAAACAGTTTTTATTACCTAAATCCCGAGCCATTACCAACAAAACACTGTCGGTTGGCTGTGTTTTGTTGGCTAATAGGCGTGTTATTTGGGTTTTTAGCTGCTCGAGGTCGGTTTTTTCAAAATCTATGGCTACAAACACCGATTTTTGCCATCGCACACAACCCAGCTTTGCCAATAGTTTGGCTAAGAGGTTTCGGGTGCGGTTGCTGCTTATGTCGTAGCTAATTAGGTAGTTGTTGGTAGCTGCCATTAGCTGTTCCACATTTGTTTGGCTATGTAGGCGGCGGTGCTACATACCATCATTATCATCACAATTTGCACCAAGGCACCCATATTGCTGCTTGGTGGGGTGTGGCGGTTTTCGTAAGAGGCAGCTAATTGGTTTAGCTCGTCGGGGTTTAGGTCTTGCGGGTGATTATAGTGTCGGTCGGTTGGCACGTCAATCACTTCGGCGTCGGGTGTTACGTATCGCCAATACCTAACGCCGCCGTGTCCGCTACACGAGCCTCGCCCGGCTTCGTCTTGTATCGTGTTGTCCATACACACACAGCCTGCCCGTTTGCTGTCTTTGGGTGGCAGGGCTTGGCTGTTTTTGGGCGTGTATTGGGTCGATTTTTGTCCGTCTTCGTCCGACGACCGCAGCGTTTCGTCCCAGTTAGCCGTTGTGTCGTTGGCTTCGGGTGGGTTGTCGCATTGTGTGGTGTCTTGGTTGCCAAATAGGTCTTCTATCAGGCGTGCGCCATCTACCACATCGCGTATGCTTTGTGCTTTTATTGCTATTGGTGCTTGTAAGCAAATAAAAATGCCTAAATAAAAGGCTAGTAGTATGGAGTTGTGCATAATTGTTGATAATTAATGGTTATTTTTTTGTTTTTATCGTTTGTTCGACACATAGAGGCATAGATTTGCATAGATACATGGACTTACACTAAAATGCTTTTTTTCGACACATAGATGCATAGATTGGCATAGAGGCATAGATTTTTTGACACATAGATGCATAGATTTGCATAGATACATAGACTTACACTAAAATGCTTTTTTTCGACACATAGATGCATAGATTTGCATAGATACATAGACTTACACTAAAATGCTTTTTTTCGACACATAGATGCATAGATTGGCATAGATACATAGATTTTTCGACACATAGATGCATAGATTGGCATAGATACATAGACTTACACTGGCTCTTTTTTTTGACACATCGCCACTTCACCACTTCACCACATCGCTCCCTTCGCTCCCTTCACCACATCGCTCCCTTCGCCACATCGCTCCCTTCGCCACTTCACCACATCGCCACATCGCTCCCTTCACCACATCGCTCCCTTCACCACATTGCTCCGCTATTGCAGTGTTATAAATTGTTATTGGGCTTATCAAAGTCAAACTCTTTTAGCATGGTAGCCATTTTTATTGCCATTAGGTCTATGTGGGTAATGCGTTTTCGGCTTAGGTTTTGGTAAATTACCAATTGGTTCATAAATCTAAAAAACTGGTTAACAACCACACCCCTTAGCTTTAGTTCCCAGCAGCACGCCTTTTGTTTCGTGTTTGTCAAAACCGTCGGCGGGCAGGGCGTTGGTTTGGCATAGTCGTATGGCTACGGCATCAGCCCAGTATCTAAAAATTTCGATAAAGTCGTACACCATTGTTGGGTGGTTATACTCGTCGGCGTGCATAATACCGGTGTAGGGGTCAATGCCGGCTTTCATTAGTGCCAGCTCAACAACGGCATACAATATACCATATAAGTAGTTAAGCAGGCTATTAAACTCATCGACAGATGGGTGTCGGCTTCTGAAACCAAATTGGTACTGTGTGGGCAGTGCCATAGATATACATTTAAAATAATGCCTTGATGCAATACCCTCCCAGCCCCTAAAAGTAGCGGTTATGGCATCGGGTGGGGTGTTGGCAGTAACAAGGTAGTTTTGCAGGTTTTGTTTCATTTGGGTAGCAATGGTTATGGCTTTTTGGCACTCGGTGTCAAAGTCGGCGTTTGGAGTGGTGTGTGGGGTAAGCTGCTGTAATAAGCCTATTTGCTGCTCAATTTTTTGGCACAGGTGGTTTTTTATCCACACCAAGCCGTCGGGGTGTCGGGCAAACAGGGCTTGGTTTTTGCGGATAGTGCTGATAGAGCCAAACTGCCCGCTCCAAACTTGCCCTACAGGGTGGCTAATGTTGTTGAGCAAAATTAGCGGAATGTTGTTTTGTATGGCTAATAGCATGGCATTGGTGCTAATATTTACGCCCTTGGTAGCAAAAATAACATTGATGCGCCTAATGGCTATTAACTGCGGTGGGTTGTTGGGTGTTTTTAGGCAAAACATGCCATTTTTTACGCCCAACGATGCCCCATACGAATCGAGGTATAGCTGCATTGTAAATTATAAATTGTAAATTGTAAATTATAAATAAATTCCCCTCTTGGGAGGGGCAGGGGTGGGTAAATTCCCATCTTCGCCATTTCGCAAAATAGAATGCTGATTTTTTTAGGATTTTTGCATTATAAAATAATTAATTAAAGCAGACGGGGATAGTTGGATTTGCTGTTTGTTGAATAAGGAACGGTTTTAGCCTATTTTTATGTACCTGATAGATAGTGGTATTTTGTTTTTTGCTTCAATAGTCAGTGTAACCCATGCAAAATAGCAACAAGCGATGTGGTTTCGTTGTACCCTTCCCGAACGACATTGATATTTTTCGCTGCACCGTCAAGAATATGCAATTTTACCATGTTCCAAACCGAACTTGGCGTTATTTTCTCCCGTTTTAGGAAGTTACTTACGGCTTTGCGCGATGTTCTGCTAAATTGCTACAGGTATAATTGCAACGGGTGCTAATTAAATACTCCGTATTCATTTTTCGTTATCATTTCGCAAAAATACTACAAAAAAAACACTTTTATAAATTTATTTTTACCTAATGCGAAAGTCATGGTAATGTTGTCCGATAAGTTTAATTATCGGACATAATGGCTACCTGAAAAAACATCGAAATAAAGACAAATAAAAAAGCAGTTACTTTAAAAGTAACTGCTTTTTTATTTAATATTGAATTACAAATTGTCCATTTAAAGAATCTGCATCGGCTACTATATTATAGAGGTAAGTGCCAACTGGTACGAGTATATCGGAATTTGGATAATGGCAATCCCATTTTACAAATTTATCAGTAGTTTCAAATATAAGGCTTTTATTGGCATCATAAATGGATAGTTGATAAATGTTTGTCGAATCTAAACCACGAATATCAAATGTTTCAAAAAAATCGTCACCATTCGGAGATAAACTCAATCCGTCTTCTAATACAACACCAATGGCATTGCTATCTACTTCGGGATACCAAGCATAAGGGTTAGGTTCGTTGTATAAAATAAGTTCGTTGTTGTCTCGTACCCTAAAAAATAAGCTGTCTAAGGGTATCAATAAATCACTACTATCTGTCCATATTTTTGTTTTTACCTGACTTATAATTTTGGTACTATCCATATTAAAGCAAATTCGATATGCAGTAGAGTCTGTAATGGTTCCGCCTTCGGGAGGAATGGTTATAGTTAAGTTTTGTTCTTGATATACATTATTTAAATAAAAAATAATCTTAGATCCAGTAACATAATTTATGGTTGTATCGTTAGCGGTAATTGCATACGAAATTGGGCTACCAAAACTCATGGTATTTACAATAAAGTGGTAAGGCATTATAGTATCGTATGCTAATATAGAGTCGAGTGGGGCTGCTTGATGATAAGCTTTGTTGATGGCAGTAGAAGGGGCAGTAAAGCCAATTAGGACAACAAAAATTAGAAGAATGGGTGTGTATTTCATAGATTAGCAGTTTGTAATTAGAAAATAAATCTCTAATTATTTAAGTGCAAAAAAAATATTTTTAAAAAGAAACGACAATTTTGAACGAATTTGGAGAAAAAAAAACTACCTTTGCTTATCATCTTTCTTCTTCCTTTTTTTCGTTTTTATTCACTTCAATTTTTAAATTCGCAAAAAAATAGCTTAATTATTTGACGACATTGTTATTTTGGAAAAAAAATGCACTAATGCACAAATTTAATTATTTAAATGTTATTTGAAAAAAAGCTTATTACTAATCAGCATATTTTTTTTTTGTCCAAAAAAAAAAAAATTATGCTCAACAACCATCAGTAAATGCAATTAATACCTATGTTAGGGTAGCCGATGTAATTGATAACAAAATCATATACAATGGAGATAATACTTTTTCGCAAGGTGATTTGGTATTACTGATTCAGATGACCGGTAATTTATCGGAAACGCCTGGTAAAAATGCAGGTAATTATGAATTATTAACTGTAAAAAAAGTTGAAGGGAATACCTTGTATTTCGAGGAGATAAAAAGGGTGTATAATGCAACACATCATGTTGTTCAATTGGTTAGTGTACCTAAATATAGTGATGTTGTTTTGACAAGCAATATATCAGCCAAACCATACGATTCTCAAACAGGTACAGGAGGCGTAGCGGTTATATATGTTTGTGGTAAGCTAACGTTACAAGCCGATATTGATGTTTCGGAGAAAGGTTTTAACGGAGCTAATACACACGAAGCCGACTCTACCCGCCGTATAGGTGACATCGTAAGCCAAGGATTAGGTATATCGCCTTTTTATAGCAATACCCAAAAGCAATACGGAAAAAGCCCATTAGGTGGTGTTGGTGGTGGTAGTGGTATGCAATACGATGAAAAAGGCACACCATTAATGACTCATTGTGGTGGTGGTGGTGGTGGCTCTGTTGGCGGCGGTGGTGGTGGTGGTGGTAATGCTGGTGGTGGCGGTATTGCTGGTATGGGTGGTATGTCTGCTATGGGCGTATCAAAGATTGGAAAAGCAAAAATCGTAGCCAAGCAAAAAACCATGTTTTTATTTATAGGCACAAAATAGTTGTAGATACCCCTAAAGTTGCTGTTGATAAAATAGAAATCGCAGGTGAATCGGGAGATGACGCAACAGGATTAGGTTATTTTAACACCGATAATAATAAAGTATTTATGGGCGGTGGCGGCGGTTATGAGTTGGATAGAACTCCTCAAGGTCATGGCGGTCATGGTGGGGGTATTGCTATCGTAATAGCAGCCGAGATAGACGGTAATGGTCACAAAATAATTGCAGATGGTGGTGGTTCGTATCACACTATGAGTTGCGATAGTATCAACTCGAAAAGCATTGACCACTTTGGCGGCGGCGGAGGCGGACAAGTACTAATAGATTGTCCTAAAATAACAGGCGATTTGACCATATCAGCCAAAGGGGGTAACTCTAATTCTTGCCAAGGTTATGGTGGCGGCGGCGGCGGCGGAGGCATTTGGTCATCAAACGAATTACCTAAAAATGTTCGTACCTCTGTTGAAGGTGGCGAAGCTGTAAATTTGACCCGAAAACCCGAATCTCAACGAGGCGGCAATGGATTGGTTATTACGGCAGGTTTATCGTTGGCTGTAGAACAAGTCTGTAAATGTAACCAAATAGTTGCTTGTGATGATAATAATTGCCAAACCAAAGATTTCGTTAACCTACTTACTTGCGAGTGCGAACATACACAAAATGAAAATACCAATGCAACAACAGATTGTGATGATAATAATTGCTCAACAATAGATGAGTTTGATACCATTAATTGTAATTGTAAACACACACCAATAACAACAGCAATAATTGTTTGTGACGATAAAAATTGCTTAACAATAGACACTTATAACCCAATAAGTTGCGAATGCGAACACAAAGAAATACCCAAAACAGCCTGTGATGATAATGATGCAAACACAGCAGACATCTATAACGAGTTATTGTGTAAATGCGAACACCTTTTATTAACAACAACTACCCCATCAACAAACAATGGCACTGCGGTAGCCAATCATCAACAAGTAACTAATGTTACTAATCAAACAGCTGTTAACTCAGAAACAGTAGTTATATTGCTACCCAATGCTTTTTCGCCAAATGACGATGGCATTAATGATTTGTTTGGTATTGTAAATCCAGATAAAATTGCCGAGATGACCCTATTAATAAGTAACCGTTGGAGCCAAACTGTTTTTGAAACAACAGATAAAACAAATAAATGGGATGGCTCGTATCAGGGCAATCCTCAAAGTGTTGGTATATATTTATACCAATTAAAATACCGTTTGACAGACCATAGCGACTGGCAAATACAACAAGGTACAGTCACACTTATCCGATAAATAAAAACTAAATTACATGCCGAAGGAAAACAGAACCTATCTGTCCGCAATATCTCCAATTAGCCGCATAAATATGCTAACGTTTGCAATGGCTTTTATTGGCTTAACATTAAGTGTATACCATTATATAACACGCCCTCGAATAGCTTTTGTTCGCTCGCAAGAATTAGTATATGGGTATACAGGTATGCAAGAAATGCACAACAAATACGAAACCCAAACTAAAATATGGCAGAGTAATGTAGATACTTTGAAAAAAGAATATCAGCAAGCTGTCGAAAAATACCAAGACGAGGAGAGTGGGTTGTCGAGTCAAGAAAAAACCAAACGACAACAACGTTTGGCTCAAAAACAAGAAGAGGTGGCATCGTATGCTAATAAGGTAAACGAAGAAGCCAAAAAGCAAGAAGACGAAATGTTGCAAGGGGTTTTAAACCAAATAAATACCTTGGTTATTGATTATGGCAAAAGCAAAGGTTACGACATAATTATAGGCACCACCACCGATGGTAATTTGCTGTATGGAAAAGATGCCTTAGATGTTACCGATGTATTGTTGAAAGAATTAAACAAAAATTACAAAAAATGAAATTAGCATACGTTTGTTCATTTTTGTTTATGTTGCTTTTGTTAGCCTGTACCACTACAATAAACAATACACCCGACTATACCACTTGGTTATTAAACGAAAAAAATGGGCTGATAAAGAAAAAGTGTTTTAACGAAATATGTATTTCGACACGATATTTACCTGCCAATTATCAAGCCCTAAAATCGTATAAAAAATCGGCTGAACCATTTGATAACTTAGTAAAAGTGCATGAAAAAAGTTTAACTTTTTTGATGGAGTTTAGCCCCGATAAAAAGAAGGGCGATATTATGTACAAAGACGTTGAGGGTCCATCGGATTACAAACAGCGAATGTTAGACCTAAATTTTGGCATGGAAAAACGCATTACGCTTCATGCCAATTCAGCGATTTATGCCCCCGCCTTAGCTTCGTTCGAAAACACTTATGGAGCAAACGATGTAAAAACTTTAACCTTATTGTTTGTCCCCACCGATTCTACCGACCAAGCCTTATTTAGCAGTGATACCTTAGATATTGAACTATACGATGATATATTTGATACAGGTATTACCCATTACATTTTTACTAAAAAAAACATAGAAAACACCCCAGTTGTTTCTGTACCATAAACTTTCATTACTATGAATCTTTCACAAAAACTATTTGTTGCCCGTAAATTAGCCATCGTAACTCTTTTTTCCATGTTTGTGCAATTAGTTACACCTGTAGCTGCTTTTGCATTAACAAGTGGTCCAAGCTCGCCCGAGTTTAGCAGTTTTGAACCCGTAGCTACTAATAATATGGTAGACCTTTTTTCGGGCGACTTTACCTATAACATACCCGTATTAGACATACCCGGTGCGCATGGTGGCGGCTATGCCATGTCCTTGTCGTACCACAGCGGAGCCTCTTTAGAAGAAGAAGCTTCGTGGGTGGGCTATGGCTGGACGCTTAACCCAGGTGCTATTAACCATGGCAAACAAGGGTTTTCGGATGATTGGGATGGAGTGCCTATTAATTATTATAATAAAACTAAGCCTAATAAAACAGTAAATATTTTTGGTAGTGCTGGAATAGAAGCTTTTAGCCAAGATTTTAGTGCAGAAGATTTACCATTTAATTTAGGTGGATTTTCGTTGGGTGCAGGTATTAGTTATAATAATTACAAAGGATACAGATGGAATGTAGATATTGGAGCAAACATAGGTGGCGGAACTATAAGTTTAGGATATAATATAAATAACAGTGGCGATTATCCTTTTAGATTAGATGTAAGTCCTATGGCTCTTTTGAGTTTCGCTACTATGAGTCTAAAAAAGAAAGAGGAGCAAAAAAAAGCAGCAAAGAAAGCAAAAGCAGCAAAAGATGAAAAAATGGAGGCACTTAACAAAAGTACCGATTTTTTAAAAAATTCAGCTTCTACGGGAGGTCCATCATCTTTTGCTAGTGGCTATGGATTACATGATTTAAATATAGAGCGTGCCTTTCCAAAAGGCACTAATAGATATTCAGGTTTTAGAGTAAGCATAGAAGCCTCATTATTATCTACTCCAGCAGGTTTGCCTTTGGGGTTCACAGCAGGTTTGAGTGGAGCGTACAATAAACAAATATCCAATAATAGCCAAGGCAAAGCTTTTGGTTACATGAATACGTCCAACAGTATGGTAGACGATGTACTAAAAGAGAATGCACAACAAGATTACAGAGTAGAAAATAGAGATGCTGTTTTTGACAATAAAACACCATTTATTGGCATTCCTATAAACGATGCTGATAATTATATAGTTACAGGCGAAGGAACAATGGGGGGCTTTCGATGTTATAATCGTTCGGGTATGACATTTAAACCAGAAAAAATAATAAATACCACGCTGTTGTTTAATGGTGGGGTAGATTTTACTACTGGTGTTTCGTTTGGTGTTGGAGCTTCGTTAGCATCAGGAGATCATACACTTAAAACAGATACTTGGGATGTTGTTGGCACAATTCCTTGGAATAATAATACGCCAAGCGAAAATGCAGATGGAAGAGAACCTTATTTTTTTAGATTTGATAGTGATATGGCAGATGGTGTTTTTTGCAAGGCACCAACACTAACACCAGCAGCATCAGCAGTAGAATCTAATCCAAATTTTTCCACAGAAAGTTATTTAAATTCTTTTATTAACAATATCGCAGCCATAGGAGAACGCTATGGTATCAATTCCTCAACATTAAGCGATAACAACAAACGCGTTAAACGTTCCTCTTTTATTGATTATAATACCTTTGCAGAGGGTAGCACATCTATAGGAAGTGTTAATCCTTATTTATATGGCAAAGATTATGCAATAAGTAGCTATTTGTCAAATATTACCAATGCTGACCCTACTAGTAGTAAACCTACGAATAATCAAATAAGAGAGTTTTCTACCACAAATAAAGATGGTATGACATATACTTATGGTTTACCTGTATTTGCTCGTAACGAAGTAAATATAGCTTACAATGCATCTGCAATAGATCCATATTACTCAACAAATGGAGCTACAATATACGGAGACTCAGAACAAAGCACAGCTTATAGCACAGATGATGGTCTTACATTGACTGGCAACGAAAATGAAACCCCTGAAACCCAAATTGGGCAAGCTACAGCCGCACCTTATGCTACAAATTATTTATTAACAGCCATTACTACCCCCGATTACCAAGACAGAACCAACGATGGTCCTACTGATGATGATTTTGGCGGTTACACACGTTTTGTATACGATAAAGCGTATGGTTATGGCGAAACTGAAGCTGGTTGGTACAACTGGAGAACACCATATAATGGTTTTTTGTACGACAAAAACAGTATACACAACCCTAACGATGATATGGCAGGAGCTAATTGGGGAGAAAAAGAAGTGTATTATTTAAGGTACATTGAAACCAAAACCCACGTAGCTGTTTTTGATTTAAGTGAAAGAGAAGATGGAAAAGGAGCTTGTGTCGCTGCTGCTGCTGATGATGAGTGTAGCGGTACACAAACTCTATACAAACTTGACAAAGTAACCCTGTTTGCCAAAAAAAATACACATGATTGGTCACATTCAACTAAATTGAACGCCCTACTTAGTAATAGTATAACATCCATATTCTCTGGACAAGTTTTAGCCACCTTAACAGCGGGAAACGAAAAAATGTTTGAACCCATAAAAAGTGTTAATTTTGCTTACGATAATTCTTTGTGTACAGGATTACCCAATAGTACAGGGAGTGGTGGCAAATTAACACTCAAAAAAGTTTGGTTTGAATACAAAAACATACCTACTACAACTATTAGCCCTTACGAATTTGCATATAACTATCCAAACAATGGTGCTGTTTTTTCAAGTATAAATCCAACTTATAGTTTTGGTAACTATGGAAATACTACTGGAATCGAACAAAATCCAACTTATACTACCACAGCTTTAGACTCGTGGCAAAATTATCGTGCCGATGGAGAAACCAGACAAACAAACATGCAGCCATGGGTGGACCAAAAACCCCTTACTACATTTGACCCCGCAGCATGGCAACTAAAGCAAATAACCTTGCCATCAGGGGGGCAAATATTAGTGCAATACGAGCAAGACGACTATAGTTATGTACAAGATAAATGGGCTCATGCTATGGTTTCAGTAAGTAGTCTAGCAGAGGGTAATCCCAATGCTGAAAAGACTACAATAACATTGAATACCGGTACCGATTTAGATGCTAATAATACTGCTGAGGATATAAAAGACATGATAAATAAGGAGTATGTATCTACAGGTAAAAGAATGTATTTCAAATTCTTATTTCAACTTTTTGATGGAGATAATTCCGATAATCCGTTAATGTGTAATTTAAACGAATATATAGATGGTTATGCTAAAGTTCAAAGTGTAAGTGCAAATCTTAGTACTCTAAGCATTGTATTTGATGGGACAGGTGATGAACTACCAATGAAAAAAATGTGTAATTATTACCTAAAGGCAGAAGCCAACCATAAAGTAAGTGATACGGATTGTATAGAAGATGAATTATCACTAGATGAACAGGATGATCCAGTAGCGGCAGTACAAGATATAGCCAACAATTTGGGAGATGCACAACAAGTACTTAATAGAAAATATAAAGATGTTTTTGTTACGCAATCCTATCTCCGTATTCCAATACGCAATAAAAAAGGCGGTGGAGTGCGCGTAAAACGCTTGTTAAGCTATAATTCGGGCGATACTGGACCAAAAAGTGTGTTTGGTAATGAATACATATATAAAACAGCAGATTGTAGTACAGGAGTAAAAAAACTAATAAGTAGTGGAGTAGCTACTAACGAACCATCTGCTGCCAGAGAAGAAAATATTTTAGTAGATTTTATTCCTAGATTAAAACAAACCTGGCTTAATAAAACTTTATCTGGTGCAGATAAAGAGCTAACCGAAGGACCATTAGGCGAAAGTTTATTGCCATCTCCGTCTGTTGGTTACTCGCAGGTAATAGTTAAAAACATACACAGTGGCAGCACAAACCCTGGATTCTCTATTAACGAATTTAATACAGCTAAAGATTATCCATTTCAATACGATGCAACAAAAATGGACAAATCGCTTACGTATATACCTATATACGGAATAGCTATAAATATAATCAAAAACATTCGCAGTGCAACACAAGGTTTTAAATTTAGTATAAACGAGATGCATGGACAGGCTAAATCTGTAACATCTTATTTGGGTGATTATAGTATATTTAGCACCGACAATGATTTGTTAAATGCCTTACCTTGTGACAAATCAGCATCAATACCACCAATACCACCACCAACACACCCATTAACAGCAAGCACCAGAACCGAGTATACCTATTTTGAACCGGGCGAAAATCTACCAACGATAACCAAACAAAGCCTAATAGACCCACGTGACCCTACTTTTTTCACCTCGGCGTCTTGGAATGGAAAATTGTATCAATCTGCCGAGTCAATGCCTTTAGGTCAAGAAATTGATGTGACAATGGAAGGCAAAACCGTTAAAGATAATTTTCATAGTTATGGAGTAGAGGTTGATTTTGATGCCTTTTTAGGATCACTTATTCCTATTCCATTTGGTTGTTTAGCCCCAGAAGTTACTTTAAACGATGCGGTTCTAAAAACACATGCTACCACAAAAGTAATACACTACCCAGCGGTAATTAAAAAAATAGAAAGTACTGCAAATGGTTTAACAAGTACTACCGAAAACAAATTGTTTAATCGCGAAACAGGCGAACCTATTGTCACAATAACTTATCCTTACCATGATAAAACTAACCTTGCCTCTACACCAACTATTGACGAATCAATTGTTCCGTTTACCGACAGAGGCTATGTTAATTACAACTTCCCTGCCTCGATGCAGTATGCCAATATGAGCCAAAAAGCCAAAACAGCAAGAATGAAATTTACCCAAGGTAGTATTTCTGGTACTACACTAACCATAACAACACCAAGTATAACAAATTATCACCACTATTTTTCTAAAGGAGATATAATTGTGTTGACTAATGGAAGTACTAACTACTCGGCTACTGTAACTACCGTAAATACTACTAGCGTAACTATAGTAAAAAACAAATACATTTTAAATTTACCTAGTGGCACTATTACTAACATAGAGGTAATACGTAGTGGCAACACTAATCAGTTGTCGGCTATGGCTGGTAGTTTTACTGCCTATAATATAGGTACATTGGCAGGCGATGGCACTTACACTGCCCCGCCCGCAGCAGTATCTTCAGATTGGACATTACCTGCTTCTACTTATTTTAACCCAACCTTGCCATCTCCATCACCTACACCCTCCTATACACCTACCAATGTAGTAGCATCAAGTGCTGTAGTATATAGCGATAATTCAGGAGGAGCTAATAATTTAGCTACTACTTCTTGGAATTATAATGAACCATACGAATTTTACCCGCCTTATGCTGCATTAAATAACCCTTGCTCATATACAAGCGATAACATTTACGAACAAAATAAACGAGGAAAATGGCGCGTACATAGTACCTATGCCTACGAAGCTAAAAATGCCAGTACATTAAGTCTAAAAAATACCTATACTAACGTAAATCCTACTTTGCCAGATTATTCCACCTACAACGAGACATATACTAATCCATACCCAATCTCCACCAATAGCACCGACAAAAACTACGAAGCAGGTTGCTACACCTTAGATGTGTTTAATTGGCGAAACCCTGGATCAACAGGTCTGTTACAAGGTAGCACAGGCAGGTGGTTACGTACCAACCTAATAACCAAATATTCGCCCCACGGCGACCCACTCGAAGAAAGCAATATTTTGGGCATAAAAAGCTGCGCTAAATACGGCTACAACAAAACACTACCCTACCTAACAGCACAAAATGCAGAGTATAACTCGGTGTATTTCGAGAGTTTTGAGAATGCTTATAATATCGGCAGTACTTGTAATCAAGTTACACCATCTTCTACTAATCAGGTTTATGTTGAAGATGAATGTTTTGTTAAGAATGAATTTCCGCTTGGTCATTCAGGGTACTATGGATATATGATAGGTAATAAACCTAATACAACTCCATACCAATCATTGGCAATAGATGTTGCAAGCTCTAATTTTTCATTGGATGCAGCGGTAGCTGCTCGCCCATTTTCTGTGAAATTTTGGGCGAAAAGTAGCTGTTCAAATAATAGCACAGATGAGATTGCAAGTATTATCTGTAAATTAAGAGTTAATTTGGGACAAGGTGATGGAAAAATTACTTATTTAGCTACATCTGGCGATTGGCATCTTTTTGAAAGAATAATAACAACTAGTACTACTGGACTTTCTGCTCAAATAGCATTGCAGGTGTCAGAGACATGTAATGTAGATTGTACTCAATTTACAATAGACGATGTACGCATTCAACCCATAGATGCCCAAATGAACTGCTACGTATACGACACCAAAACACAACAGTTGCTGGCTTCTTTCGATGATCAACACTTTGGCACCTACTACCAATACAACGAAAAAGGACAATTGGTGCGCAAAATTATTGAAACCGAACGCGGTAAAAAAACAGTACAAGAAAATCAATACAACGTACCTAATAAACCCAAAACTCCATAAACAATGAAATTTATTGCTTACTTGCTTCTTTGTAGTTGTTGTTTAAACCTTAGGGCACAAAACAACAACTGCAAAGCAAGCTTAATGGAACTGTACGACCAATTTGCCCTCAAAAATCGGCTTGCGAAACAACAATATATGCACTTAAACTACACATTGGTGCAATATGTTAAAGACAATAGCAGCAATAAAACAGTAACAGAAAAAACAGATTTTTATGCAGGCGAAAATATTTCGTACATAAAAAGTAATAGTGCAAATATTTACCAAAACAGCGAAGTAGCCGTTACTATTGTTCCCGAAAGTAAAACTATCTTTATTTTTAAAGGAAAAAGCAAAGAATCGCTAAATAAAATAGAAAATTTTATGGCAACACAAGATTCTATTTTAAATCATTGTCAAGTAACAAACTGCAAACAAGTAAGCATACAAGGTAAATCGTATCAAGAAATAGTATTAAAGCCTAGCGCAAAGCTTAGTCAACGGTCGCATGTTACAAAGATAACTTATCATATAAATTCGGCAAAACAAGAATTTTACGAAATTATACTTGATTACGATACTCAAAGTTTGCTTAAACAAACCATTGTGCGCTTTAATGTGGTAGATTATGCCTATAAAGGCGATATTTTTAAAACACCGCCTTTGCGCATGGTATTCGATGCCAATAACCGTTTATTGCCTGCTTACAAAAGTTATGAACTTACAGACTATAGAAAATAATTAGTCTATAATAACATATATCTTTTTATTTTTACCAAAAACACTTTATTTACACAAACATTGTTTCATCAATAAATATTGTTTCACGCTAAATACACTCAAAGAAAACTAAAAGCTATGAAAAATATCATCATCATCGTATCTATATGCTGCTTATTCGCAAATTATTTACATGCACAAGTAACTCTTACAATCGACCCTGCCATTCCAGTACAAGGTGGTTATTCAAAAATTTTGTTAGACGGGCAATTAGAAAACCTAGATAGTGTTAAGTGGGAAATAATAAACGGCAAAATACTTAACTTAGCAGATTTAAATTGCTCGGAAACTGACAGCACGCAAACCTGCACAACAACTAATGTGGGTAGCGGAATAGCTGTATTATGGGATTGTATTTTAAATCAAGCTCCCCAAGTAATAGCCCGAACTATTGATACAAATGGTAATGAACAGGTGATACTCTGAGTGGACAAACGTATAATAGTCCGCAAATTGTAGTAGAAGAAACAAGCTATTGTATAGGGCAAACGAGCCTTTTTAGCGCTAATATAATAGAAGGATCGGATAAAGATTACGTTTGGAAAGTAACGGGAGCAGCCGCAGAAAAAACCGACATAATAACTTATACCGAAGATGGGAAATCTTGGGCAGCTATTACATGGGGAGATATTGGAACTGCCCAGGTAAGTTTAACGACTATTGTAGGAAACAATTGCGAATTGCAATCTACCTATAACAATGCTATTTTGGTTAAAAAAATTCCCAATCCACCAGTCATAAATGGACCTACTAGCGTTTGTAATTACGGAACATTCAACTATACCATAACTCCCGAATTAGGTGTTGTTGAATACGAATGGATTATGCCATTAGGAGCCACCGATAACCAAACAGGAGAAGTGCGAGTTGTAACAAACACCCCAAATTTAACTATAAAATTTAGTGAAAAATTTGAAAGAGGAATGCTTACTGTTGTTACTAGAAATACCTGCGGTGGAGAAAACCAAAACACCATAATGCTTTATAGCGGCAACCCAGAGCTAAAATCGGTAATAGAAGGTGAAACTGCCATAAGGGGGATTGCCCAACGAGCTTATACCTTTAATGTACCTGGTGCTAATTGGTACGAATGGAAAATATCAGGTCCCGACAGTTCCATTGCCACTATAAAAACCGACCCTCACCAAGCTAGTGTATATGTGGACTTTAACGCCTCGTCTGGTGATGTAAATAAAATATATTATTTGAAATTAAAATCAAAGGCATACGAACAAGAAGGTGGTTGTCCTTTGTCTAGTAATAGCCTACAACTTCGAGCAGCCGAATGTGTAGCTATTTATGATATTGATGAAAATTATAACCATGATGTTTTGTATAACGCACAACAAGGAACTTCAAAAATTCTAAGTGGCTTAGTGACTAAATATTGCCAGTGTAATATTGCTGAAAAAAAGGTATTAAATATAAATGCAACGCTAGATATTAGATGTCCAATCAGCACCACAGATAAAGATTATATGTTTGGCAGTGGAACCGATTTTAATTTATTTTTAGATGCCGAACTGTTGCTTTATAATGCTAATACTGAAAATATGACAGGTTTACTTGCCACAGATTTATTAGCAACCATTCCGTTTACATTTAATGTTAGTCCAAATAACCCTAAACAACAACTTTCTGTTTCACTAAAAAACAATACGTATGGTATAAATAACATAGAAAACATTGGAAGGATATTTATTAAAGTAAAAAGCTATTGTTTTTCTTTAGCTACCCAAACAACTTGCGAAGATGGCATAAATGACGGAGCAGCCACTGATTTTTTAGCATTAGCAGATGACTGTATTAACCTGAACTTTAATTACAAATACGATTTAAAATATGATGTAAGGCAAAGCACAGTAACACTTGCAAGTCCTGAATTTAAGAAAATTAACCAGAAAGAAGTAGAAGCTACTTTTTTATGGACACCTGTGTCTGCTAATTGTGTAATACCCAATTACGAATTTCAATTGCTTAAATTGATACCTAAAAACCTGTCTAATGTAGGACCCAATCCTTCTTCCGAACACACTTTTAACATAGGCAACGTAGATTGGACCAAAGCATTAACTATTGAAACTCAATCGTCACATCAATCTTTAAAACTTACCCTTACCGAAGGTAATGGACCTTACTTTTGGCGAGTGCGCCCCATTGGTAATTTGCAGCCAAATGGCACAGGCAATGATGACAACTGGGGTATTTGGAGCGATGCTAATTTGTGGACTAATTTACAGGAATTGTATTCAAATGGAAATACTTTTACGGTAACTCAAGCAGCAAATGAGTTTCCAACAATAAAGATAGATCAAGTTTCAGCATCACAAAATATACCAGACTCTGAAGGAATTACTTCCTATTGCTTCGATATAGACCAATTTGATAACGACAAAAACTGGATATATAGCCGTACCTTTGCCGAAGGCAACACCGACCGAAACGAACAAGTACGCATTGGCGAGCAAATAACTTATGCCAACAACTTACTACAAAGCGTGCAAACCCAAAGCCAATTAACCCAAACACCAGGTAGCCCTATATCGGTAACAAATGTCATCGCAACAGGTCCCGAACCAACACCCGCTACCGATGATATAGTTGTAGCCTCACAAACCGTATACGATTTTAGCGGCAGACCTAGTTTACAAAGCATAGCAGTTCCATTGCCCCCACTTACTACTACCAATACGCTTGGTTATAGAACCGATGTATTGCCTATTAACTACAGCGCAAGTAATTTTGATGCTGTAGGTGCTCTAACACCAGTGAGCAGCGGCAAAATTCGCGAGTATTTCGATACCACAATTGACCCACAAATACCCTCTACCGAAGGCTTACCATTTAGCCGCACTTTGTACTACAACGATGGCACCAACCGTGTTAAAGAACAAGGCGGTATAGGTACCCAATTTCAGGTAGGAGGAACACATAGCATCAAAACCAATTATGCCGCCGCCTCCGAAGATGAACTAATTAGACTCTTTGGCGATGAAGCACCCGGTTGGACGACCGTGTATAAAGTAACAGAAACCGACCCTAATGGCGTGTCTACTATCAATTTTATTGACCTAAGCGGTAAAACTATTGCCACTTGTGTAGCCGGTAACAATGTAGCAACAGGAGCATTGCAACCTATTGATGGAAATGTTACCACTCAATTTTTCAACACACAAACCATTACCCAAAACACAGGTAATGGTAGCGGCTCGCCTATTGTATCTAGTACTACTATCACTACAACCCAAGCAGATACACCCTTAACAATAGCATACAATATAGACCTAAACTCGTTTAGCAACACCTGTATGAAATGGTGTGCTACCTGCCAATACCAACTACAAATAGTAATAACTAATCCCGATGGAACAACAATGACTGAACCCAACGGAATTGTTATACCTATTCAATTTCTTCCAAAAAACGATTGTGCTAACAATGATGCGAAGTATGATAAAACAGTTAGTGTTACTTTACCTACTATTGGCACCTACACCATTACTAAATATTTAGTGCCAGTGGGTGCTAACCCTAATAGTACACCTACCTACCCTAATGGATCAGCTGCTTTGACAGCTGGCACTATAGTTCCAATTACCGAGTTAGCACAACAGTTAAATAACCAAGTGCAAAATGGTTTAAACAATATAGTTGTTGGAACCGTAGGCGAGCTTACCAACTCCCCTCAACTTGGAACAACAGCCTATCTATCAACTATTATCCCCAATCAGAATGGTGGACAGATTACGGTTGGCAACCTAATAAGCTACCTCAACGACATAGCACTTGGTAATCTTAACGATACAAACAACCCTAACCCACCACAAGGCACAGGTGCAATAGATCCAACAGCAGGCATAGACCTTTTTTACAGAATGTTGGACAGATTTCGAGCAACAACTCTCTATGCAACAATAACCGCACCAACTGCTACTAACCAATTTTACACTGTTACTGCACTTCCTATCACGGGAAACACCACCCCAGCTTGCCTAAGCCTAACTATACCTGTTATTAACTGCCCACCCGATCCTTGTACAGCAATAACTACATGGAGAACCACCTATCCTGTTACCTCACTAAACTCAATACTTGCTAACCCATTCCTTCAATATTTTGCAAATTACTGGACACTAGAACAAAGAAACACAATACCTGCTTTACCTGGTGCTCCTACTGCCGATGAGACTGCGGTTATGGCTCAATTACAAGGTATTGTAAATAATATAAATACAGGAACTGCCACCCCTTTCCCTCTTTTCTATTACACCGTAAATACGAATTTTAATGTAAGTATTACCCAATTAAACACTATGCTATTCAATATGACAGCCCCAAATAACGGTTACAATTGTACCGAGCTATGGGAATGCTGGCAAGCAAGTGTAATAAATTATGCTAGTATGTATCTTGCCATGAAAGCTATTAACGGAGAAACAGGTAATGATGGTAGTATAGATATAGAAGATATAGATGTAAATGGAAGTACAGATATAGATACAGACGGAGACGAAAACCCCGATACACCTTTGGATAACAATGATATTGGCAATGCCGCCGGAACAAGCTCTGCTGCCGATGACATAACGGCTGATCCTGATTTTGAAACTGGTATGCCTGCCCTTTCTACAACCTTTGACTTCTTCAAAAACTTTTTCGATTGTGTAGGGTATTATCCTAATACAGTAAGCCAGGCAGCACCAGATGTGACTAATATTGGAACTATGTTGTATCTACCTGCCTCAACTAGTACTAACTACCAAAATGCTATTATTAGTTGTTTACAAGGAGCTTACCTATCGGTTGTTAATCCAACTTCATCAACATCTATAAATTCGTTAAATGATTACAATGATATTATTGCTAATTTAACAACAGTAACATTCTCAAACGCGGATTTTACGCTTCCAACTGGAGCAAATCCACCGACTACGCAGGAGGCACTCGCCGAAATACGCCACAATTTTTACGAATGTTATGCCCAATTACCAAGCAACTATGATGGTAGTTTTGGAAGCATACTAGTGCCTGCCCCGTATGCTTGCCCTGCAATAAACATTACAGCAGGGCAAAATATAACATTAACTGAATTAGCTACCCTGCTACAAACGGCAACATACTTACCACCCTTAACCACAAACCCCAACTGCACCTACCCCCCCGAATTTTTTAATAGTATAATAGAGCAAGCAAATGGTAATCTTGACTATATGAATTGTACCAGTACACCATTAATAAACACACACTTAGAGGCATTAACAAACTTTTTCACAGACATGTGCAATGCTTCTAATGACTATAACACGGTTAATTATTACATAAATCACATAACAGAATACCAAGTTGATATTCAATTTGCACTTTTAAGTCAGTCATTAGGTAATCCCTGCCATGGTTCGCCAAATACGTGGACATCTAATACACCAGAATTTGGATTTTTTAAGTTAACAGAAAGCTGTTGTAGCCCTAATGGACCTATTAATAGTAATACTTTTGATCATCTTTACTATGTAAATGTTAATGGTACATATGGAACAAACTGCCAACTGGGTCAGTATTGCCTCACCTTTACCAAACTACCCATTAGCCCACAACCCAACCCCTACACCTGCGACAACTTAGCTGCCCAAGATATACTAAGCAATATACAACAACAAATAGAAATTATTAGCACGCAACAAGCCCAATTGCTTACCCAAAACTACAACACCCAATGCACCCTACCTGCCAACATAAACGATGTTGTAACACTTACCTACCCCCTTACCCAACAACAATACACCCTATATTACTACGACCGAGCAGGCAACCTAATTAAAACAGTGCCGCCCGAAGGCGTAGCCCCATTACAAGCACTAACCGATGCCAACGTACAAAACCGCCAAGTAAGCCCGCAGCACAGTATGGTAACAGACTACCAATACAACAACCTTGGGCAGGTACTACGACAACACACCCCCGATGGCGGTACAACCAAGTTCTGGCGTAATTTGGTGGGCTTGGTGCGCTTCTCGCAAAACGATAAACAAGCAACTAACGTCAACGGCATTACCCCAAGCCCAAAATATTCTTACACCAAATACGACAAATTAGCCAGAGTAATAGAAGTTGGACAAGTTGCTGCAGGTAGCATACCTAGCGGCACACTTGATGTAACCGGCTATTTGGCGGCATCTGCCACCAATGCTGCTATCAACGGTACAGAAACAGGCTCTTTCCCTATCGCTGGACGCGAACAAATAGTACGCACCTTTTACACCACCCCTTTTACCGACATTACACTACCCGAAGGACGCACCCAACGCTTTTTGCAAAACCGCGTAAGTTACACCTACTTTGCCGAAACCGAGCAACTGCTATCTGCAAGTATAGATAACATAAAACAACGCCACTACACCATTTATAGCTACGATGTGCATGGCAATGTAGAGTGGTTGTGCCAATATATAGCCGTGCCTAATGCCAACCTAACATCTACCGTTTTATTTACCCCTAAATTTATTGATTACCAATACGACCTACTAAGCGGCAAAGTACTACAAGTTGCCTACAACAAAGGACAACCCGACCAGTACTTCCACCGATATACCTACGATGCCCAAAACCGCTTAACAACCACCGAAACCAGCAAAGATGGGCTGTTATGGGACAAGGATGCCACCTACACCTATTACCCACACGGACCCCTGCGCCGTACCGAAATAGGCGACGACCACCTACAAGGCTTAGATTATACCTACACCGCACAAGGCTGGCTAAAAGCCTTTAACTCGCCTATGCTCACCGAAAACCCAACCACTACCCCCCCCACCGACCCATATAAAGACGGAAATCTCACCGACCTAACAGCACCGCGCGCGCGCATGTTTCCGCCCGATACCTATGGTATGCAGTTGCACTATTTTAATGGTGACTTTATAAACGGAAGCAGCAGTGCTAGCTCCATAGAACAAATAGATGCAGCTACTACAAACCTAAACTCACTTTATAACGGCAATATTGCCGCATGGACAGAGCGTGGCATACAACCCACCTTTACCGCACCAGCTACTAGTATTGAGCTAGACCAAACACTACAATACCGCTACCAATACGACCTACTTAACCGTATTAAACAAAATACAACCTACTCGTTAAGTGGAACAACTTATGCTCTTTTACCAAACAGTCCATACAATACAACCTACTCTTTTGACAGAAATGGTAATGTTAAAAGTTTGACAAGAAATGCCAATACTGCACAAATAGACAATTTTACTTACACCTACCCCGCAGCTACTATTGGCGATGAAACACGCACCAACCGTTTAAACACACTAACCGACAGTGGAAGCGGTACAGGAAACGACAATTTTATAGGCACCACCAATTATACCTACGATGCAATAGGCAATGTAACCTCCGAAAGTAATGCCACTATGGGCAACACCCAGATGTCATGGACACCCTACGGCAAAATAAGCACTGTATCGCATACGGGGGCTAATGCAACCACGCTACCCTTCCTAAGATTTGCCTACGATGCCGCCCAAAACCGCATACGCCAAGACGAAACAATTGGCGGAATCACTACCAGTACCCTTTATGTGCGCGATGCACAGGGCAACCCCATGGCTATGTACAAACAAACTCCATTAGCCACATCTACCATTACCCAACTTACCGAACAACCCATTTATGGCAGCAGCCGTTTAGGCATACAAAACAGTAACTTAACGGTACAAGGTTTTACACAATCAAACGGAGCAAATTTAGCCCCCCCCAACCCACCTACCTACTTACCCGAAACCACCCATTTATTGTTTGGATTAGTACCTAAATTATTCAAATATGGACCAAATTATTTGCCTCACGAAATGCTAGGCTTTATGAACACGCCTAACCCCGTGTTTAAGCCTTTCCCAACAACCGAAGTAACAAGTACTGTTTCTTACCCTACAAATAGCCAAAGTAACATTGGTTTAGCCGAAAACACCGATGGTAGTATTGGGGTTGCTAATGTACTCGGCACTAATAATACCATTGTTGGCATCAGCTCAAACGAAACTACTAAATACATTACCTCCACTAGCAGTTATGATACCTACTCGCAAAACACAGGGGTGCCATTACCCACATCCATACCAAACACCTATTTGGTATTTACCATAAAAGATGCTAAGTTATACTATTTTACTGTAAACCCTAGCAGTAGCATAGCAACACCTCCTACCCCTACACTAGTACCAAATATAACAGCTAACAATTACGACCAAACTTTATCTGTTGTAGCTGATTACCAAGATGCTAATTCTCCAAAAATTTACGTATTTTTGCGCCAGCAAATGGCAGCAGCAGGAGCAGCAGCAACAGCTATTCCACAATTGGTTATAGGCACAACAGCCCAAAACGCACCCCTTTCGTATCAAACACAAATGGTGCGCATTACCATAACCCCCAATGCAATTGGTGGTATAAACAGTGGTGGTGTCACTAGCACCAACATAGGCTCCCTATTTCCATCTTATCAGGCACCAGCCTATAAATACCTCAACACCCAATCCGAAATACAAGTATCGCCCGATGGCAGATTTTTAGCAACACCTAATGTTATAGGAAAAGTTATAATTGGCGATTTGTATCTCACCATGAACGAAATTAGGGTTGTACAATATAGCCGTTACCCCTAACGTTTATATTGGTAGCACATATACTGGTGGTGGTGGTTCACTGCCTATTGCAGCTAACAATTTTAGCGACTTCTCACCCAGCGGGCAATATATATATGCTGTTGGACGAAATAACAACCAAGAAAAAACCTACCGTGCCAAACTAACAACTATCCCAATAAGCGAATTTGAAGAAGTAAATAGTAATCTATGACCCCGCTGAAAAAAGGGCATAAAAATCAAGCAATTTTTAGGTGAATTAGGTTTATAGATGTATTAAAATTGCATTTTTTACAAAATACGTTAAAAATACGTTCAAACGAGCCTATATTGGCGACAAAAAGCGTATTTTTAAGCATTTGGGCAAAACAAAAAGCGTAGATACGCTTAAAGTTGATGGCTAACGCCAAGCCCGAAGCAATGCGTGCCCCTTACTCGCAACTTACCCGTATGTTTTTCGCGGGTATGAAATAAACCCATTAAAGGTTCCACACCTGCCCTGAGCCGCCGGCCAATATTTTGTATGTTTTTATGCCGCTCTTGCCGTAATACATCATTAGTAGAAAATTTAAATGTAGCTGTATTGTTCTTCTCGTTGCGGTGTGTCTTGGTTGGACACGTATCAAAAAAAGGACAATTATTGCATTTATCTAAATCAAAAACAGCCTTTAAAGTTACTTTTTTAATATAACACCATCAACTGTTCTGGATTAGCGCATTGTACCCTGATAAGTAACGGCAGTTGCGTTGTTTTTTGCGGGCCGCCTGTTTTTTGGTGGTTGTTTGTTGGTGTTGCTGTTTTTCGGTGCTTAATGGTTGTGACCATTGCGATGCTGTTTTACGCCCCGTATAGCCGTTTGAATAGGCGTATACCTAACCTTTCATCCGTAAATCGTTTTCTTCACCAAAGCCGCCGTCAAAATGTTGCTCCGATAAGTCGTGAGGCGAGCATGGGGGGTCGTCTAATTGCTCACGATAAATAACACTATCGGCCGCCACAACAGCCGGGGATGGGGCTGTGTTGTGTTGTCGGTGGGCCGGTTTCGTTGGCAAATAGCACCAAACCTTGAAATTTCTCCTTTTTTCGGCGATAAGTGGCTTCTAAATCATCGGGCGACTGCAATATCCCAGACCCTAATTTGGCATCAATTAAATTTGTAGTTATCGTTTCCTCTGTTTCGCTGTTCTGTTCTTTTTGTGTCAAAAATGTTCTTGAGTACTTGTTCAAATAAGCTTAAACGATGGGTGTTGTTTTGCGTATTTTTGCAAATCAAGGTACAATGTGGACTTGGCAATGGCTTGTAGGGGTTCGCTCCCCTTCCCGTAAACTGTAGGACAAATCCATCCGAACTTCCTTTATATACGGCAAATAGGGCTTCGTGCACAGTTCTGGCGGTCTGGATTAGGATTTATAGGTTGCTGACCACTTCTACCAATAACTCTAAGTTTGCGAATATTGCTTTGTAGTTGTACCGTATCACCCGTTGTATGTTCGTTTTTACGTTTAGGATTTGATTTGGTTGGGTCATCTGGTTAAACCGCTATCAAGTTCGTATTATGGATTATTTCGTACTTGGCCGGTTTTTGAACAAATGAAGGGTACGTATCGAAAGGGTACATCGCCGAAGGTGGCACTTGGCTCCGATAGCCATACGTGTTTCTACATCAATGTGCTTCTTCAAACGTCCAATATGTAGTTGTTGCATAGCAAGGCACTCACCATGCTGTTGATAGGCGAGTTGGGCGCATTTTCTTGTCGCTATATAGTGGAGCGAAGATTTCTTCGTTCAACTGCTTAAATATGGTGGGGAAAATGATAGCCAGGGTGTGAAGGCTCCGTAACTTGAACCTAGTAAGTGTCGTAGCCAAATAGTCCAACTTGTTGTTTTCGTTTTTTTGGAAACATCGGTGATATATTTTGTGTTCGTAACCTCTTTTATACCCACAAAGATACTAACAATATCTCGAAAAACAAAGCAATCTAAAACATATTTTTTACAAACCTTTTATCAGTGGGGTCATCTATTCAGTTCTGTTTTCCCATTAAGCAGCGTGCGCCGCGGCAAAAACGGCAATATGTACGTAGCCTATGCAGGGCAAACCGCCACCACCGACCAAATACTAGAAATAGCCAACCCCGACCAAGCCACCACCCCACCACCCGCCGACCAACACTGGTTAAGCATACCTAACAACCGCAAATTACGCGGCAGCATATCCATACAACCCTTAGTAATTTACCGCCCCGACCCAAAAGCCACCCCCACTCAACTCCTAGCCACCCAAGCCCGCGGCAGCAAACAATACGAACTAACCGACCACCTAGGCAACATACGCACCGTAGTACCCGACATTAAAGAGCCGCTCTCGTTGCCCCAAAACCAAAACTTCCGCCTACCCACCCTAACCCTCAACAATTACTACCCCTACGGCATGTTGCAGGCAGGGCGTAGTAAAAATGCGGGGGGGTATAGGTTTGGCTACCAAGGGCAAGAGGCGGACAACAAAATTGGGGGTTTGGGGCAGCACCTAAACTACACCTTCCGCAACTACGACAGTTGGATAATACGCTTTGGTGCCATTGACCCACTGGCGGGTAAGTACCCCTATTGGTCGCCCTTTGCCTTCTCGGGTAATAGGGTTATTGATGCGGTGGAGTTGGAGGGGTTGGAGCCAGGAGGTGTGCGCCTTAATGCACTTAATAATGATACTGCACCAGAAACAGGTGGTAGTAGTCCAATCACAACCTCGAATGAAGCATCTACAACCCCTACTCCAATTGTTCCAAGCAGACCGCCTAGTACCCCAACACCTAGTGTACGTCCTACTGCTCCAACTGCAGGTGCAACGGCTGGAGAAACTGGTACAGCTACGAAAATGATAGGTTCTGTTGCAAGAGTAATTGGAATGGTTGGTGTTGCTCTAAGTTTGAGAGGGGATGAAAGAATAACAGATACAGAAGAGGAAGAAAAAGAAGAATTAGTTACTATATATCGAGGTGTCAATTCTAATGCAGGAGTTGCGTATGAAAATGCTTTGAAAGGAATTGTCATACCAAGAGGTGGAGATACTGGACATACAGACCCATACACTCATAATAATGCTAAAGACGGAACCTTGAATAGTCAATTTACATCATGGTCTTATGATAAAGAAGTAGCATTGAACTTTGCCTACAGAAAAGGTGGTAATGGAGTTGTTTTAACACTTCAAGTACCTAAATCAAGATTAATCGAAAGTCCAGACTTACATACGATAGTCTTAATACAAAATCCAAAAGAGAGAAGATTAGAACAAGAAGTATTGATACAAGGTACTATTTTAAATGCATATCCAGAAAAAGTAGCATTAACAAAATAAAAAAACATGAATATACCAGAAACGCAAAAAGGCAAGATTGTTTTATTAATGGCAGAATTTGATACTGGCATAGTTCTTAATTTTGATGGTAGTCGATATAAAAAAACTGACGAATATCATTATAAGATAATGGATAGTATGGAAGATGCCGAAAAATTCGCTAAAGCAAAAATTAATGAAGAAACAGCTTGTGTAGAATTTATTTTTTATGATCACAACGGAAACTATATTTGCACAATAAGCCCCATTTAGATTTGCTCTCAAAACTACATTGAATATATTCAAATACTATTCAATATATATTAAATTAAAATATCGCCTTCCTCAAGTTGGTGCAGTTTTTCGCGCCCATAACTTACCAAAAACAAAAAAATTAGCGTATATTTGCACGGCAGCAAACAATAAAAACACCTAGGCAACATACGCACCGTAGTACCCGACATTAAAGAGCCACAACTCGAACCAACCCAAACCACTCAACTACCTCACCGACAACGACAACTTCCGCCTACCCACCCTAACCCTCAACAATTACTACCCCTACGGCATGTTGCAGGCAGGGCGTAGTAAAAATGCGGGGGGGTATAGGTTTGGCTTCCAAGGGCAAGAGGCGGACAACAAAATTGGGGGCTTGGGGCAGCACCTAAACTACACCTTCCGCAACTACGACAGTTGGATAATACGCTTTGGTGCCATTGACCCACTGGCGGCTAAATATGCCTATTGGTCGCCCTTTGCCTTCTCGGGTAATAGGGTTATTGATGCGGT
>JADKCK010000092.1 GCA_016718845.1 Sphingobacteriales bacterium | reverse complement strand
CAGTTCAACCTTCATGTCCGCCATCGCCGCGCCCATGCGCTCATATGCGCTGGCCGCGGGCATGGCCTGCCCCGTCGCCTCTTTCAGCGTGGCGTTGACAAGCGCCTGCTTTTTCTCCTGTTCGCTTAGTTGCGCGACGGTCTTGCCAATGCTTTCGGCATACGCTTCGTTGGTGGCTTCGGCGTCCACCATGATGCCCAGATTGTCAAGGATCAGCGCAGAGCCGCGCCCGAGGCCAGTCACAAGGTCGTCGAATGCCTGCGTTGCGCTCAGGCCCATTGCGCTGCCACGTGTGCGCGCAATCTCCATGAGCTTGCCCATTTCGTCGGCGCTGCTGGCAACGCCCAGCATCATCGCTTTGTTGGCTGCAAGCATAAGGTCATATTCAGCAATCGCGCCACCGCTTGCCTGCTGCAAACGGCTGATAATCTCGCTGCCGCTGGTTCCGGCCTGTGTCGCCAGCCCGTCAAATGAGGTGCGCAGTCGGTCGCTTGCTTCCGCGGCCTTTCCCATCTCCACAGCCGCGCCAACCATCATCCCGCCAAAGCCAACGACAGCACCCACGCCCATTGCCGCAGCGACGCCGCCCAAGCCGCCGAGCAAGCTCTTTGCTGCGGATTCCATGCCCGACAAAGCGCCCTGCGCAGTCTTGCCGGCAGGGGCCATCTTGCCCATTGCATCCGACAAGCCCTTCACGCCGCCCTGCGCGCCGGTCGCCGCTTTGCCAACGGAATCGATGTTCTTTTTTACGGAGGATGCCGCCGCGCCTGTGGCGTCGGTTCCCACCCATCGCAGTGGGATGTCTGTCATTTGTTCCCCTCGAGCGCCCGCTTCTGTTCGTGCGCTTCACCCTCACCGGCAAGGCGAATCACCAACTCCTGCACCAAATCAAATGGGGTGGCCTGTAGTTGCTGCCAGCTCCACCCCATTTCACGCATGATGCTAATTGCCATCCCGTACCGTCCCGCCTGTAGTGCTTCTTTGTCCGCCTCTGCCATATACGGCGCGGAGCTACGCACGCCATGCACGATTGTTAATTCGTAGCCCCGCCTTATGCGTTTCCCTCGTCTTCGCTCACGTCCTGATTGAGCGTGGCCGCAGCCGTGGCGAGCTTGTTGCCAATGCGCACGGGCAGCGCCCTAAAGTTCTCCACGGTGGCCGGCTTGCCACCAAAGCCCGGCCCCTCCCATGCCACAAGGCCCATTTCGGCCTGCTTGCGGCTGTACTTCACGCCGTCAATCTCTCCACCTGCCAGCCGCGCCGCTGACAGGATTTCCGAGAATTCGCCGTATGTCAGTTTGCGCAGCGTGGCCTTGTTGCCGCCGCCCAAATCCACCACAACTGTTTGCTCAGCGTAGAAGTCACTCACGGAATCGCCGCCAGACTGTTGGTCACTGTGGCCGTGAAGTACTGCGCGTCGGTGCTGCTGTACACAGCATGGCCGTCAATCTGCACAGTCGTGTTGCCATTGCTGTTGCTGTAGTCGTTGATCTTGTCGTACTTGGCGGCAAAGTCCATCTGGAATTTGGATGTACCCGAGCCTTCGCACAACAGGCGAATGAGCCGCACATTGTTCGCTTCGTAGGCCGTGCGCTCTGCGCCCACAATGCCGCCCGACTCCAGTTCAAGCGTAAGGCTGAAAGTCACTTCAGGCCGCGTGAACTTGGTTGTCGTGTAGTACATGTTGCCGTCGCCTGTCATCACGGGCACGAGGCCGGTCTTCACCTTGACGCTTGCGCCCATGAGCACGCCGCTCTTTTGCGAAGTGCCCATCGTGCCGCCGCTCGCGTCAATGTAGACTTTCGTCCGCATCAACAAGGCTTCTTCAACCGTTTGCAGCGTGGTCAGCGTGGTTGGCGTGGTGGCCGTGGGCGTGCGCCCTACCCAGTTGGCCGACATCTGCCAGGCTTCGCCGGCTTTGGCGTCGAACGTCATTTCCTCAACAAAGGAGTGGTACATCTCGCGCCCGTCAGCAACAACGCTGACGTTGTGCGCCTCCACCGTGTAGGTCTTGATCGTGTTGACGGTGTTGCCCGTGGGAATGGCGTAGGCATAGACATATGGCCCAACGCCTGTTGGCGTGGCCGTCTTGACGCCAGCCTCCAGCAAGTGCGGCACTTGCTCAAATGTGAGCGGCGTCGCTGGCATGGCCAGCCGCGCCAGATAGCTCTTGTCGTACACGCGTTCGGCGTTGACCAGCACGCCGATCTGTTCGTCGACAATTTCGCGCTGGCGTTCGTCGGCAATGGCCGAAAAGCCACCGCGCCAGATAACCGTGGCGTTGACCGCCGTGCCTGGTGTGCTTTCTCGCCCAAGTTGAATCTTGTTGTGATAGAACGAACCGTATGCCATGTGTTACTCCTTGCCGCCCGCGGGGGCGTCCTTAACCGGCTTTGCAACGGGCTTGCCGTACAACTTGAAGCCGGACGCCTTTTCCTCTGCCTCAATCAGCGCGCCGTGTTCCTTCTCTTCCTCATCGGTCAGGTCACGCGCCGGAACACCGGGAATGTAGCCGCCTCCCAGATACTTGAGCATCAAACAACCTCCTTTTGCATGACGGCAACCGTCAGCGTGTAGCGCAGGAATGGAATGCCACTGTTGCCGGGGTCGAGCGGCGTCGGGTCGACTGCACCCGTCATTGCGGCCCCGCCCTCTGTTGCATAGAGCGTGTAACCGCCTGCACCGTCCTGCGCAACGAGCGCACGCATGGCCCGATAGCCGATGTCACGCACAAGCGCAATGCCCGTCGCTGTGTCGCCCACGTCGAACTTGACCCAGAACTCCAGGCGCACCCGATGCACGGCGTGCATCCAGCCCATTGAATAGATATAGCCATCGTCCGTATGCCCCAGCGCCGTGGCAATCAGGGCAACGCTCTGCGTGTCAATGGCCGGCAAATAGCCCGCCGTGCTGGCCGAGTCAATCTCGGGCAAGGCCGCTTGCAGCGTGGCAACCAGCGCCGCAACCTGCGTGCTTACGTCGCTCATTCGCCGGGCTCCAGCGGGTAGGTGTTGCGGCTGTAGCCGTCAATGCGCCGCAGTTGCGTGCCCCGCACCCGTTGCGAACGCACGCCCGTTACCGTCGCCTGTGCCACGCCTGCACCCGTCAAGTCAGAGCGCACCATGTCATTGAGTTGCGCCGCAAACTCGCGCATCCAAACATCGCTGCGCATTTCACCCGCCCCACTGACACTATCCAGCCCACGGGCGCGCAAGGCTTGCGCCGCTGCGTACAGTTCATTCAGCGCCACAAGCTCGGGGTATAGCAGTGCGTTTGCGATTACCGGCGTTGCGTAGCCCGCCCCTGCCAGCTTGCGGTCAATCTGCGCCGCACCCTGTGCCAGGAATGTGTCCACCTGGCTGGTGTCGGGTGTGCTCAGAACATTAAGCCCTACCCCTGGGATTCGTGCGGCAACACCCGCTGTTGTTCCGTAAGCCATTGCGCAATCCTCAATTGCGCGCATAGGGGCTGGATACCCAGCCCCTGCTGCGCAAAAGCCCCCGCTATAAAGAGGGCTGACAGCGACTAAGTGGGTGTACCGTCACTCCACGCGGCGTTGTTCACGTAGCGCGGTGTACCGTTCGTGCGGTCGCCTACGCCTACGCCAAATTCGCCGTACAGAATGAGCTGCTGAATCGGGTAGTAACCACGCCCAGACTTCGGATTCGTCATGGCCGTAAACATGGGCATTGAACGCCCGCGCTCCACACGCACGCGCAGCGGATTGCGGGGTTGTTCATGCCGTATGTCTTGTAGCCAAAGCCGTAGTACTGAGGCATACCCGGCACAACACGCACCCGGCAATCTTCGATAATGCCGATGTAGTAGCTGCCGGAACGCTCGTCATCCTCAGCCTGGAATGTGGCAAGGGAGACAGACGTGCCATAGGCCACCTGCTGCTGAGCCACAGGTACGAAGCCAGTCAAGCCGCGCACCGTAGTCTCGTCAGAGATGCCAATCAGCACATCGTAGGGGGCCATGTGGCCGTGCTCGCGCAGTTCGGCGCGGATGTCCTGGAAGACCGCTGCCGTGAATGCACCGCCGGCAATGGGGACATAATGCTCATGCGTGCTGCTGAAAGTCGAGCCGCCGAATGTCGGGGGCGTAAAGTCAACGCCCGTGCTGCCGGCTGTGGTGGCAAAGCCCGGCGAAAGGCCCGAAGTGCCAAGCCCGTTGGCTGCGCCGCTGTCATCGCCACGCTTAAGAAGGCGCGTAAACAACTGCACCCGCCAGCGGTCGCGAATGTCCTGAATGCCAAGCGCAATGTCCGCCTGAATCTGATTGAGGCGGGCATCCTTCAGGTAATCCCACGTCCAGCCGAGGCCACGATCCCACTTCTGAAGGGGCAGCATGTGCCCTTCAGTAATGGCGCGCTGGTTGTCGGGCATACCGTACTCAGTGTGCAACTCCATACCGGCAGATGCGCCCATGTTGTACTCAATGTCGGGCTGGTCGGTGTAGCTGGCCAGAGTGCCATACAAGGGATTGTTGTAAAGTTCTGCATTCAGTGCGCCCATCGCAATGTTGATCTGCGCAACTACCTGATCGTAGGTAGTGCCGTCAGCCAGTGCGAATTTGCGCAGTTCCGCCGCATCCCAGCCGGTAAGGGTTACAAGGCTGGTAGTATCTCGTGTGCCAAGTGCCATTATTCAGCCTCCCTATACCGTCGCCGGATGGACAAAGAGGACGGTTGCACTTTCGGCAATGCCGGCCACTGTCTGATTGCCTGCCACCGTCTCCAGCGGTTCGCCCGCCGTGGTGCTGTTGTACTGCAAACCGCCCGGCGTCGCACCGGTGAGACAAACAACCGGCCCGAAGACAACCACGTCTACGCGTGCGCCGGCAGCCGCAGCCGCCTGAATCGCCACGCCCAGAACGTAATTCTTGGCCGCCGTGCTGTCGCTCGGGTCGATATAGCCGTCACTGCTCATGCTTACCAGTTCGCCGGCGGCAATCGCTGCCCCGGAAGTGAAGCGGCGCACAATCGCACCCTCGAGGGGCTTGATGTGCTCCGCTACTGTGTCTCGTGCTGTTGCCATGTCGCTCTCCTAATTCTTGCCGATGTACTTTGGACTTACACCCAACCGTGCTGCCAGTTGCTCAATATCAACCTGGCTCAATCCGCTGGCCGGTGGCGGTGCGCCCCCCGTGCTGTTGATGTTCGGTGCGCCCGGCTTGGGCAATGCCGCCATCAGTGCCTTCGCATCGGCTTCCAGCGTCTCCGGTGTGTCGCCTTGTAGCCGACTCACCAGCGCCGCCGGTACGCCTAGCCTGTCAGCCACTTCACGCCGCATTGCCGCCAGTTCCAGCGCCGCCGCCTTCTGCGCGGCCTCTTCCAGTTCCGCCTTCGTTGCCTCGTAAAGCTTCTGGTATTCGCCCTGCGCCTCAGCCGCCTTGCGCTCCGCTTCGGTGCGCGCCTTTGCAGTCGCCTCCTCAGTCTGTCGCTTGGCACGCTCGAGCCTTGACGAAAGCAGCGCGTCCACTTCCGCCTGCGTGAATGTCCTGCCCGCCGTGTTGCCCGCTGGTTGTCCGGTTGCGTCTCCGTTTGGCGGTACTGCGTCATCTGAGGCCGGAGGGGGCGTTACTGCATCCGCGGCCAGGGGTGTGACTACTGTTTCGTCTGCCATTGTTCGCTTTCTCCGTTTATGCCGCCCGTCGGCGTAAGTACGTTGTTTTCGACTCTAGCACTCGGGTATGAACAAAAAGTGCAAAACGAAAAGGCCCATGCGATTTGCATGGGCCTTGCGTCTATGTGGTTGCTGTCAGCGCCACTTGCGCCCGTCTGCGCGCCATCTGTTCCACCTGCGGCCTCGTTTGTTCGATAACTTGTACCTCTGTGAGCCATCTTCCGGTATGCATCCAGGCCTGCACACCTTCCATCTGCACATAGACATTGTACGGCGCAATCTGCCCGCTGCTGCGCACCTCGGCAATGACGGTATTGCCCTCCACACGGGGCGCAATGCGCATCCATGATTTGCGCAGCGTGCCCGTGCGCCTATACCCATTGCCCAGCCGCGAGCGCACGCGCCCATGCACGTCAACCGACACACGCAGCGCAATCGGCGCGGGATAGCGGCGCATCTGCACAAGCCAAAGCGAAGTCACATCCTCACCCGTGGCGATCATTGCTTGCTGTATGGCGCGCCGCTGCGCTTGCACCGCGGCCAGTGCGGGGGCACTGTTGGACTCTGTGCGGATTTGCATTAGCCCATTACCTCCGCGGCCAGTTCCGTTACGGCTGTCACGCCGCACCTGCAATTGGGGTGCGCCGGCGGATAGTAGCCGCCGGGGAAAGTCGCTTGTCCCTTCGGTATGCGCTGCCCGTCAAGCGGCGCGCAAATGAGACACACAACCTCATCGCTGGCAGTCTGCCAAACCAAGTACTCCATGTTGGGGTTGGCTTGCGCCGCCGTGCGTTCTGCTTCGGCCAGGATCCGCGTCGTTTCAGTCACGGCAATTCTTGCCGCCCTGTCCACGCCAAACTCCTCCACGTTCTGAAACTCGGCAATCAGGCGCGGCAAGCCGCCCGGCCCCGGCCCTGCATTCAGTTCGCCCCGCTGCCAGCGATTGACTGCATCGGCCACAGCATCACGCGCTGTATTGTCCAGGTTGGGTATTGAGCCCAGCGCGTCGCCGGCCACGCTGCGATAGTGGCTGTCAGTCCACGCAATCACCGCCTCGTTGACTGTGCGCCAGTCTGCCAGGCCGCCACTGCGTACAGTCGCCGTAAGCGCCACGTCCTGCGCTATGCCCGTCAACGTGGGCAGCACGTCACGCGCCAAGAGATCATGCTCAGCCGCCCAGAAGGTTGGGAGCATGGGGTCGCGGTAATCCACATTGCCCATGTCGAGCGCACGAATCAGCCGGCTGCGCTGATTCTCAAAGCCGGTGGCAAAGGCCGCGGCTACACGTTGCTCCGCCTCTATGCGCGTCGCACCATCATTCAGCAGGCCGTTAAGCGTGCGCGCTTCTTCAGCCGAGATCACGCCAGCCGCAAGCAAGGCGGCAATCAGCGGATTCATTTACCCTTGCCCGGCTGCTTGGGCACGGGGATAAACTTGGGCTTTTCCTCAGGCTTGGGCGCTTTCACGCGTCCAGCCTTCCGCCTCAAGCCGTCTCACCTCGCTGGGCGACACCACCGTTACCGCTTGCCCCGTTTTGCTGTAGAGTGTTGTTGGTTCGGCCATTGTTCGCGCTCCCTATCTGTTGCGTGCGCAGCGCCGCGGCAATGCTTGCCACCTGCGCTGCTTTGTCGGCACTGGCCGACGCCTTGAACTCTGCGATTTCCTCGGGACTGTAGCCCAGCACGGCCCATACCTGTTCGTCGGGCACGCCCAAAGCCTTGTGCGTCTGCGCCGTTTGCGCTTGCAACAATTCGTTGCGTGTACTCGGGTCTTCCCACTCCACGGTGATTGATGCGTCGGGGTCAACGCCCAGGCCCGGCCCGAACGTCTCCGCAATGCGCATGGTCATGCGCAGCACTTCCTCCCACGCTTGCCCCCACACACGTTGGCGTTTTACGGCCCGCGCCACAAGGCCCGACTCCAGTTGCTTCAGCGCCTCACCCGAAGGCACGTCACCCCCGCCCACAGGCCGCAGATAGTATTGTGGCGTGCGGCTGACACCGGCAATCGCAGCGGTCAACGCCCAAATCACGTCAAGCATGGGCGTGAGGTTGGCCGACTCAATGCGGTGCAATGTGCCGCCCGCTAGTTCCATGAGACGGCCCGGCGCAATCTTCAATTCGTCGCTGCCGCTTAGGTTGTCATCGGATGATGAAGGCCCAAGCATTGCGTTGGGGTCGCTGTACTCGACTGCCAGAATGGGAAAGCCGCTGGCGTCAGCCGCGGCCATAAGGTCAAGCCAGCTCTTGTTAAGCGCATTTTGCATCCCGATAAAGTTCTCAGCCTCAGCGCCGCCGGGGTTGGCAAACTCAATCACGGGCACGCCCATTGGTGTGCCGTCCTGATAGAGCCACGGCAAGGGCCATGCAGCATCGTTTACGTCCTGCACGGGCTGCCATTGTGCGCCATTGCCCGTGCGCCGGTACTTGCGCACCTCACCAGGCAAATACACCGTCTTGCGCTCAATGCCGGTTGTGCCTGGCGTCAATGGGTCGAATGTCCACCAATAGCGAGTGGCAAATAGCACGCGCCGCTTGTCCTCTGGGTCACGATGAATGATGATCCCCGAACGGTCGTCGTCCACTTCGTACATGTTCCAACGCGGCTGCTGCGTGTCGGCGTCAAAGTCCACCATGAGGAATGCACGCCCGTCGCGCATGGCCGCGGGATATAGCTCCTGTTCGGTCAAGTCCGCGGCCAGTTGCTTCCAGAGTGCCCACAACGCGGCCGCGCCTGCTGTGCCGTCATCTTCAGCCGCCGTTACGCCATTGATTGAAAAGCCCGAAACGCTCAGCCGCTCGGCCAGCGTGTTGACGACAACGCGCACAAGGTTATGCGCAAAGGTGAACGACTCCCCTTCCACCAGTGGCCCGAGAAACTCCTGTTGCCTGTCGGTGAGCATGACGGGGTGCTCGCCCGTGTAGTAGGCGCGCAAGGCACGCACGCGGGCAGCGTCCGCCTGCTGCCTGTCCACAATGCTTTGGAGGTGAATGTATTTCTCGAGTTGCTCAGGCGCAAGGCGCATGATGTCGATCATTTAGTACTCCCTCACTCTGGGGCGCTGCGATTGTCCATCAAGCATCAATGCCCACGCCGCCCAGCATAGCGCGTCGAGGCGGTCGGGGCTGCTGTCCCCCGGTGTCCAGGTGCAAAGTTGATCCTCGAGCGCACTATGCACGCCAACATGCACAACCTTCCCCTGCTCATACAGGGCTGCGATAGGCTCAGCGCGCGTGTACTTGCCACGTGCCGCACGCACCGTCTGAATGGGCAAACGCACGCCGGTTGCACGCAGCACGCTCGATACCATGTCACCGCCCTGGTTCACTTCCACAATCACCCTGTCGGCGCTGTGCGCTCGTAGGCATAGGCCACACGTTGCGCCCACTGTTCGGGCGTGCCATCAATCGAGTAGTCGGCAATCACATAGCCACGCCCGTCCTGCCCAAGCCCAACAACGACAATGCCCGTCTCGCTGTCCGCTTCGGCGCTGGCTTTGGGGTCAACGCCTATCACAATACGGGTGAATACACGGGCTTCTGTCACTCGGTTATTATCAATCGCATCCTGTTTCCAAAGCGCACCCTCTACATCCTCGAGTATCTCTGCATTCAGTTCCTGCCGCCCGAGACGTGTACCTTCGTAGCGGTTAATGATGTCCGTATAGAACTGTGATGCAAGGTTGGCTTTGTTGTCATACGTGCTGCCCCGCGTCACATGGCAAGTTGCATCCTTGACAAGAGAACGAATGAGCTTTGTCGGGCGCGGCGTCGTGGCAATTGCCGCTCGGGGGTCGTTTCCAAGCCGCAAGCCAAATAGCAATTGATCCCATGCCGCGGGATAGCGCCATGCTGCCAACTCATCTGCTATGGCCCAGTGGCATTGCTTGCCGCGCAAACGGTTTGGTTCGTCTGCACTAAAAAGCAATGCCATGCTCCCGTTCGGCCAAAGTAACGTCAACTCAGAAGGCTTATACCGTGGCCGTTCATCCTCAGCGATAACGTTCAGAAATCCAGATTCGCCGTTAACTAGAATGTCGCGCACGTCCGAACCCGTTGCCCCGACAATGTTGCCACGTGTGCCGGGGCGTGTCATTGCCTGCCAGTGCGCCCACTCAACAATGGTGCGCGACTTGCCAAAGCCACGGCCAGCCAGCAAAAGCCAAAAACGCCAGTCGCCTTCCGGCGGGCGTTGATTCGGGCGGGCATTAGGCCAATAGACGGTATCACGTTTCTTTCCCGCTATCAGCCGCTGCGCCATCTCCACCTTGTCCGCTTCCGGCCACAGGTGCATCATCCGCATGGAGGGCGGCATAGAGGCCGGCAAAGTCCAGTTTGATTCCATCCGTCTCCGACTGTGCGAACTTAAGCCACTCGAGCAAATCCTTCGTCGTATATGTCCCCAACTTTACAATAACGCGCTTTGTCATGCGAAGCCGTTCAGCTTTGCTAGCGACACCCGTTAGAAAGGTAAGCCGATCCACTTCTTCAGCGAACTCGGGCAATTGAAGCCAGCGGCGAATTGTGCGATCCGATACGCCCGCTGTGTCCGCCGCTTCTTCTTGCGTCGCTCCATTTGCTAGTGCAACGGCTGCATTGTTCGATTTCTCACCCCAGATAAAAGTGGACATAAGCAGGACACCTTTTCCTTGTCACGACTCTACCACTCCCCTGCGAACGTAGCGTTCAATCAGTCTCAGGCACGCACGCAATGCGCTCCAGAATGGCAACAAGGCGCACGATGTCTGCAATCTTCATGCTG
>JADKCK010000091.1 GCA_016718845.1 Sphingobacteriales bacterium | reverse complement strand
GAGCTATCATTATTTGTGCCGTTGTTTGTGTCTGCACAAACAATTATTGTAATGTTGGCAATGGCGGGGCGTGAATACCGATACAAGTATCGGTACTACCAGATAGTACTCTTTTGCGGGGCTTAAAAATAAAGGGGCGATAGGCATTGTTAGCTACAATACTTATCGCCCCTTTATTGCCTATGTTATACAGCTTGTAATGATTAATTGTGGTACTTAAACACCCAGATACGTTTAGTGTATGCTGCTTGCTTACTTACCTAATCGAGCACTACTTTATTAACGCCTATTATCTGCCCATTGTTGGCATCTTGCACACGCACAAAATACATGCCGTTGGGTAAGTTGCGGCGGTTGATAGTAATGTTTTGGGCGGTGGCATAGTTGTTTTGTTGCACTATGCGCCCTGCTACATCAACCACAAACACATTTACGGCAACGGGTAGGGTGTTGCCAAAAAGGGTAAGGGTAAAATCGCTGTGGGTAGGGTTAGGGCTTATGTTAATAGCTATGTCGGTGCCGGCTTTGTTGCGCATCAACACTACATTACCTACTATGGTTTCGGTGCCATCAAAGTCGGTTTGAGTTAGACGGTAGTAGGTGATAGGCTCGTTGGTGGGGTGCATAAAAGTATAGGTGTGCGTGGTGTTGGTGTTGCCGTTGCCGCTAAGTTGTGTAATGGCTACAAAGCTATTGGCATTGTTGGCATTGGCATTGGTGCTGGCATATAGGGTGTAATGGTGGCAGTTTATTTCGGTGGCAGTTATCCATCGCAATAAATTGCCTTTTTCTTTAACCGTACCATCAAACGATAAAAGGGCAACGGGTAAAGGTGGCTCGAAACAGTTGTTTAATACCTCGAGGGTTAGGGTGTCGGAGGCATCGGAGCAGCCAAAGGGGGTGTTTAACAATACCGAGTAACTACCCGATTGAGTAGGGATTAGGTTATTGCCACTTACGGCAGGTGCGCCTATTTGCGTGCCATTTAGGTACCAAGTGGCGGTGGCATTGGTGGGCAGGGGTACGCTAATGGTATCGCCCGAACAAATATCGTAGCAACCCGTTGGGAAGGCACTGGCGTTGGGGCGTGGGGTAACAACAACCGATGCGTGGTAGCCCGTGCAGCCGTTGGCATTGGTAACCGTTACAACATAAGTGCCCGACGAAAAAACCTTCGATAGTATTTGCCGCTTTGCCTGTTCCATGTATAACTAAGTTCGGTTTAGTTGGGGTGTTAATAAGGCTTGTTTCGCCCTCGCAGAATTCCAAATTAGTTGGGGCTGATATTTGCGGCGTATCGGGGGCCTCGTTAAGAAATAGTGATAGGCTCGGAACAGCACAACAACCCGTTGCGGTTTTCGGTAACGGTTACAAAATGAAATTGGTTAGGCTGGTAATAATACAGTTGAGGTGGTTTGCCATTGTTAGGCATAACCTACTGTGGTGTTTACGGTAATGCCATAACTGAAACAATAACAGGGTGTTGTTGGCAAGCGTACTTATTTGCTTGTGCAGGCGGCGGATTATAAACCGTAACGGCTTGTGCAGGGGTGTTGTAATAACAACCATTGTCGAGGGTTACGCGCACGCTATAGTTGCCGCTTTGCGATACGGTTATTTGCGGCTCGGTACTGCCATTGCTCCACAAATAAGCGGTTGCGTTTGCGGGAGCTGTTAGGGTGCTTGTTTCGCCAAAACACAAAAGGGTGTCGGTGGCGGTAATGTTTTCGAGGGCAGGAGCAGGTAAAATATCTATGGCTTGGGTGTAGGTGGCATTGGCACAGCCATATACGTCGGTGGCGGTTAGGCTTACGTTGTAGGTTCCGTTGGTGGGGTAGGCGTAAGACGGATTTGACAAGGTAGTAGAATCATCGTTGCCAAATGCCCACTCAAAAGTAGCTAAATTGCTTTGGTTGGGCGTAAAACTAAGGGCATTGGTGGCACAGCCTATACTTGCGGCACTAAACGATACGATAGGTATGCCTTGTACGGCTACGTTTTGCGAAATGGTAGAGATACAGGTGTCGTTGGTAACGCTTAATGTGGCAGTATAAACGCCGCTATCGGCATAAACATGGGTTGGGTTTTGGATATTGGTGGCGGTTGTTCCATCGCCAAAATCCCATGTCCAGTTGGTTAGGGTGGTTTGTACTACTTGTATGGAGTAATCGGTAAAAGTAACGGTGTCGCCGGCACACGTGTTTTGGGTGGCGTTAAAATCGGCTTTTATAGGCACACGCACCGAATCGACGGCTACTAAATAACACTCGTTGGGCTGGGGCGTAAGGTTGGTAAAGCTAGTTAGCAAATAAACGCGGTACTTACCTATTTGGTTGTAGGTATAAGTAAGGTCGGTGGTGGTAAACTGAGTACCGTCGAGTAACCAAATGTTATTAGTGGGGCTACCTGTGCTAGTGTTTACAAAAGTAAAGGTGTTGCAGTCGTTGTTATCAGTAACTATGCTAAAATTAGCACTTGAACCTGCTATGAGTGTACAAGTTGGCGGAGGCGGACAATCGGGGCAGCCAGGACCCGTACCGCCACCGCCGCCACTGGTGCAATCGAGTTGGTAAATAAACCAGTTGTTGGATTGGGTATAGCAGCCTGTTTGGGCATGGCTTACTACTACATAATAGTTGTAGGTAGCAATATCGGCAGTGCTTACATGGGTATAGGTGGGGTTGGTGGCTCCGGCAATAGGATTGCCATTTTTATACCATTGGTAAGTAAAATACTGACCAACGGCTGCCTCGAAGGTGCTACTTTGCCCGGGTTCTTGTATACAAAACGTTGATTTACCAGCGGTGTATATTAAAGCTGTTGGGCGAGGTAAGGTATCAACGGCTATAATGCCAGTGGCGGTGCAGCCGTTTGTGTCGGCAATGGTAAGGGTGTAGGTGTCGGATTGGGTAACGGTGGCGGTGGCATTGTTGCTAATGGTGCTGCCGCTGCTGTTTGTCCAGGTGTGGATATTGTATGCGGGCGTAAACGTTAAAGTGGTGCTGCTACCTACACACAAAGTACTGTTTTGGGTGATGCTTACTTGTGGTAGGGCATTAATTACTACGTCAAAACTTTGGTTTTGGGTGCAGTAAGCTGCCGTAATATTGGCAGATTGTGGATTGGTACTCCAGATAACGCTAATGTTGGCAGTGCCTTGCCCCGATACTATAGTGCCTGCTGTGGTGGGTGTAATTACCCAATCGTAGGTGGGGTTGGTTAGGGTAGATGTGGCAGTGTAGTTGCTTGTGGTGCCGGCGCAAACATTGTTGCTGCCTGTAATGCTAAAGGCATCGGTGGGCAGGGCATTTATGGCAAGGTTAAAGGCATTAGAGGGGCAAGAGGGCGTAGCGGTGTATTGGCGATAGACTGCCAACGAATAAGGCTCGGCATTGTACCATTGTACTTGTATGGTGTTGGTGTTTTGCCCATTAATAAGCGTGCCACCTTGTACTGTCCAGCTTAGTTGTGTGCCTGCAATGCTTGGCACTGCGGTATAGGTATAAATTTGTTGTGGGCAGATTTGGCTTGCCCCTGTTATGTTGGTGGGTGTGGGGGCTATGTTTTTGGTGGTGATGGTGGTGGTTTCGGTGGGCTGACAAACCTGCGTGGGGTTTATGGCAGTGGCTGTAATGGTTTGGGTGCCTGCATCTTGCCAAATAGCCTCGATGCTGCTGCTGCCTTGCCCACTAATAATGTTGCCACTACTAAGCTCCCAGTTGCAAGCGGTGTTTGGCGATGTGCCAATTTGCAAGGCATTGCCTACACAAATAAGGGGGACATCGGGGGTAAGGGCTAAGCGTGGGCGTAGGCTAATGCCAAGGGTGGCAGTACCCGAGCAGTTGGCTAAATGGTGGTTGATGGTGGCGTGTAGGGTGGCATTTTGGGCAAGCCAGTTAATAGTTACGGTTGGGGTATATTGCCCTGCGGTAATGTTACCCGCCGATGCAGGACTGATGCTCCAGGTATACTCGGCTCCGTTAATATAGGGCAGGGTATAAATGGCTGTTTGGTTGGCACAAATAATGCTGTCGCCGGTAATGGTGGCGGTGCTAGGCATAATGCCAATGGGTACAGATAGGGGTAAAGCGCAAACATCGGGGGTGCAGTTATCCACTAATAGCTCAATGGTGCCAGCAGGACCACTGCCCCATGTTACGTTTATATTGGGTGTTCCTTGACCCGTAACGGTTTCGGCACCTGTTATTGTCCAGTTGTAGTTGGTGCAATTGGCATCGGTGCTGTATTGCACTTCATCGCCGGCACATACGCTGCCTACGCAGCTAAGGTTGGGCGCAGTGCCGGGTAATACTACTACAATTAAGCGGGCGGTGTCGGTTAAATCGCCCTGCCCCCTTTGGGAAAGGGGGGTATTAGTGGTTAATTCGCTTTGTTTATTGGCTATGCGTTTGGCTTGTTTGGGGGTGGTGGTGTTGGATAGGGTAGGTAATTGAGTGCTAGCTGTGGGTGTTTGAGGGGTAGATAGGTTTAGTTTGCCGTTGGCATTGCCATCATCAAACACAGTAACGCAAATGGTAGTGGTATCAATAAAAGGATAAGGAAATAGATCGCTTGTTAGGTAATAATCAAAGCAATCAGTACCTATAAAGCCCAAATTGGGAGTGTAAGTGACTGCCCTAACCTTCATCAATAGGCTCAACAATACCATTAGCAGGTTGGTTAAGTGTTAAGCTTGGAAATAGCTCGTAACATGAAAGTTGTGGTACATTAATATTAATGGTTAGGGGAGCATTATTAATATCTAAGCTTAGATTTTGGTCTTCGGCAGATACAATACACGAGCCAGTAATAGTAACACAAACTTGAGCAGTATCTGTACCGTAAGGTGTATTAATAACGTACTTAAAGCAATCAACAACAGGGCCTGTTTGTCCAACATAATTGGCTGTTACAGAATACCAAATAATACCATCATAAAAGTTAAAAATCCCAAAAATACCATAATTAAAACCATCAACTAAAGGTAGTATAGTAACGTTTCCGAATCCCATGCAATAAGAGTCGTTATTAATTACATTGATAAGGGTAGAGTATCCAGTGTTAAATGGTATTGTTACAGCATCATCGTTGGCTATAACGCAAGCTTGAGTAACAGTTACGCAAACAGTAGCAGTAGCGTTAATTATTCCATTACTTATTGTGTAGTTAAAACAATCTTCTCCTACAAAATTACTATTAGGGCTGTAAATAATTTCAACACCTTCATTTATTGAAATACTGCCATTTTCAGGGTCAGCAATACCAGTAATAGCAATATTTTCACTACAGCTACTATCATTGCTTAATAAATAAAGGTTAATAGCAACATTTGTGTTTGTTGCTGCATAATCATCAACAGCTATCAAACAGGCTGTATTGTCGGTAGTTGCTTTATAAGCCACTAACTCCACCTCGTAGTTGCCAGATGTGTTAAAGGTGTGTGCGGGGTTGCTGTCGTTGCTTTGTGTGCCGTCGCCAAAGGACCAGTTGTAGTTGGTGGCGTTTTGCGAGGTGTTGTTGAAGTAAACGGTTTGCCCTTGGCAGATGCTAAGGGTGTCGGTGGTGGTGGGGTAGGTGTTAAAACTGGCGGTGGGTGGAGTGGTGGCGGGTGGAGGTAGGTAAGACAAGAGGTTTTCGTACCATGCTACTTTGTTGTCGCTATCCGAGGCAGAGGCGAGGTCTAAATCGCCATCGTTGTCTAAATCGGCGGTAGCTATGGATGTTGCATAATTAACGTTGGTGGTAATTACTTCTTCGGGGGCAAAAGTGCCGTTGCCGTTGTTGCTAAACCATACTATTTTGTTAGCGCTAAGAAAGAGATCAAGAGTAGAATATTTAGAAGCAGAAACCACATCTATATCTCCATCATTATCTACATCTACGGCTAATGCTTTTTGGGCATAAGCTGCTTGGTCGGATATAACTTGATAGTTTCCAAAAGTACCATCGCCATTGTTAGGTATCCAAGCTATTGTATTTTCGACTATCCAAAGTATGTCGGTGTTGCCGTCGTTGTTTAGGTCGGCGGTATAAATACTTCCTACGAAATCAAGGTCTCTATTATTACATGTTTCTGATAAAAGTTCCATCGCCATTATTTTTGTACCAACTTATAGCAGGACCATAATTATTAACAAAAAGCAAATCTCGATAACCATCATTATCTAAATCAATGTGTTTAGGTTATTGCATTACCATTAGATTGTCTATGTTTTGTGATGTTGTGAAATTACCCGTACCATCATTTAAAAGGCAATGATTAGTGCATAATCATGATTTGCAAAAACATCAATATCACCATCATTGTCCAAATCACTAATGTTAAAATCGTGTCAAAGTTGTGTATAGTAAGGTCTGTGAAAGGTGTTAAAGTTACCTGTACCATCGTTTTCTTTCCAAACTATTTAGCCGTAAACATATTCACCATTAGTATTGAATTAAGATACACCACATCTGCATCGCTATCATTGTCCATATCGGCGGTATAAACCAAACGAGCACTGCTAATTTGTTGGTAATAAGGCTTGGCTCGTTAAAGGTGTCATCGCCATTGTTTTTAAACCACACTAATTTATTAGGGTAGAAAGGCAGAAACATGTCCATAAAACCATCGTTGTCCACATCGGCGGTGCAAACAACTCCGGGAAAAGTTAGCAATGCTTGTATAACAATTTGCTCGTCGCTAAAATTAGCTGCACCATCGTTGGTATAAGCAGCAATTTTATTATCACCAACAGAAGCAGAAAGCACATCGGCATCGCCATCATTATTTAAGTCAGTAGCATAAACAGACCATGCTCCAATAGCATTAGTAGTAATAATTTGTTGGGGCATAAAGTTGCTCACCATTTTCAATGTTGCCTATTACCATCATTAGCAGAGGCAGAAAGTACATCGTATCCATCATTGTTAAATCAGTGGCATAAACAGCCATTGCATAATTGTCATTGGTAGTAATAATTTGTTGCGCTCCAAAATTGCCTGCACCATTATTTTGGTACCAAGCAATTTTATTATCACTACTAGAAGCAGAAAGCACATCGGCATCGCCATCGTTGTCTAAATCGGTGGCATAAACAGTGTTTGCCCCATTAGCATTAGTAGTAATAATTTGTTGTTCGCCAAAGTTGCCTGCACCATTGTTTGGGTACCAAGCAATTTTATCATCATAAATAGATGCAGAAAGCACATCGGCATCGCCATCATTGTCTAAATCGGTGGCATAAACAGACCATGCTCCAATAGCATTAGTAGTAATAATTTGTTGGCTGCCAAAGTTGCCTGTACCATCGTTTTGGTACCAAGCAATTTTATCATCAGCACCAGAAGCAGAAAGTACATCGGCATCGCCATCGTTGTCTAAATCGGTGGCATAAACAGACCATGCTCCAATAGCATTAGTAGTAATAATTTGTTGTGTGCCAAAGTTACCTGTACCATCGTTTGGTACCAAACAATTTTATTATCACCACCAGAGGCAGAAAGTACATCGGCATCACCATCATTGTCTAAATCGGTGGCGTAAACAGCGGTTGCTGTAATAGCATTGGTTGTAATGATTTGTTGCTCCCCAAAGTTGCCTGTGCCATCGTTTGCATACCAAGCAATTTTATTATCACCAATAGAGGCAGAAAGTACATCTGCAAAGCCATCGCCGTTTAAATCGGTGGCGTAAACGGCGGTTGGGGCGTTAATAGATTGGGTTAGGGTATTCTGTTGCCCAAACAAGGGAGTGGGTACTTGGGCTTGTGCGGTGTTGGGGGCTGCCAAACATAGTATGGCACCAATTACGAGGAGGTAAAAACGGGCAAAGGGGTACTTTGCGGTGGGGCGTTTTGTGTACAGCATAGTAGTACGTTTTTAAGTTTTGGAAAGATAAAGGCTTATGGAGCAAAGTTAATGGGTTATTTTGTAATAACCAAACAAAACGAGGGGAAATGTGAAAATAGTGTTAGTATTTGGTGTGTTTAGCCCCCCTCCAACTCCCCCCACGGGGGGAGAGCTATTGTATTAAATGGTGTTTGGTGTGTTTAGCCCCCCTCCAACTCCCCCCACGGGGGGAGAGCTGATGTGTTAAATGGTGTTTGGTGTGTTTAGCCCCCCTCCAACTCCCCCCACGGGGGGAGAGCTGATGTGTTAAATGGTGTTTGGTGTGTTTAGCCCCCCTCCAACTCCCCCCACGGGGGGAGAGCTATTGTATTAAATGGTGTTTGGTGTGTTTAGCCCCCCTCCAACTCCCCCCACGGGGGGAGAGCTGATGTGTTAAATGGTATTTGGTGTGTTTAGCCCCCCTCCAACTCCCCCCACAGGGGGAGAGCTGATGTGTTAAATGGTATTTGTTGTGTTTAGCCCCCCTCCAACTCCCCCCACGGGGGAGAGCTATTGTATTAAATGGTGTTTGGTGTATTTAGCCCCCCTCCAACTCCCCCCACGGGGGGAGAGCTATTGTATTAAATGGTGTTTGGTGTGTTTAGCCCCCCTCCAACTCCCCCCACGGGGGGAGAGCTGATGTATTAAATGGTATTTGGTATATTTAGCCCCCCTCCAACTCCCCCCACGGGGGGAGAGCTATCATTATTTGTGCGGTTGTTTGTGTCTGCATAAACAACTATTGTAATAGTAATAGCACAAAAAAAGTCCGCGTAAGTAACAGGTATACCTGCTGCTTCATGGACTTTTTGTGGTGTAGATAGACAATATTATTTGGCTATTGCTTGTTTTGATAGCTAAAGCAATAGCTTGGCGGCAGTTTAATGGGGGTGTTGGTTAAAAACATCTTACAAAATGGCTCTGTTACCTACCCAAACAAAGCGTTTATTAACATAAGCGGGGTCGGTGAAAGAGGCGTTGCCTGCTGGATTACCGCCCGTTACATGAAAATCGGAGAAGGCGGCGTGTTGATTAACCCAAATAAAGCCTGTAAGGTTAAACGACACAGGTGCAAATGCCTGGTTCATTTGGTCGGCGATGTAGGCTTTGGTGTCGGGGTTGGTGGTGTAGGCGGCGCAGGTGATAGCACCATGTTGTTCTGCCATTTGGCGAGCAAGAGCTACCGAGTGTTGGGTATCGCGGGTTTTTACCACTACCACAATAGGACCAAACAACTCTTGTTGGTAAATATCGGTTTGTGTGGCATCAACGGCTAAAATGGTGGGGGTAATAATGCGCGAATCGGGGAAGACGGCATCTTTTACATCGAGGGGTGCTAACACCACCGATGCACCTAAGATCTAACGGCATCTTGAGCGCGTTTAAGCGTATTGGGGTTTTGGATAGCCCTAAGGTGCCTGCACCCATTTTAGGGTTTAATACCAAAGCCGATACTTCGTTTTGAGCAACTCAACAGCCGTATCGTAGTCAATTGTTTCGTTGTCGGCGGTTTTAATGCCTGTTTCGGGGATAAAGAGTTTTGCGGGGCAGTATATACATTTGCCCCGAGTAGAGCGAAACAGAGAAAGCTAGGTTACGCATTACCTCGCGTAGGTCGCGGACAGAGTCGATGATAACCGAATTTACGCCTGCTTTTTCGGTAAAGGTGGTTTTGTTGGGCAATGCCTCGATATAATCGCCAAAGGCATTACCGCCTGTGTAATCGATTAGTTTTACGGCAGGGTTTTCGGCTAATTCTTTGGTTATTAGGTGGTTGCTGCTATCAACGGCAAGCTGCACGGTGTTGGCATCGTAGCCCGCCTCGACCATTACCTTTTGTATCTCGGCAACAAACACGGCTATTGGCAACACAGACAAAGGGTGGGGCTTAACAATAACGCTATTGCCGGTCATAAGGTCGGCATACAAACCCGGTACGGTGTTCCAGGTAGGGAAGGTAGAGCAGCCGATAACCAAACCAATGCCTTTGGGCACGGGAGTAAAGTTTTTGTCGAGGGTAATGGCAATCTCCCCATTGGTTTAACCCACGTTTTTGGAGCAGGATAACGCGTAAGCTCGGCATAAGCCATAGCAATGGTTTCCATAGCACGGTCGGCGGCATGAGGACCAGATGCCTGAAACGACATAACAAACGATTGCCCTGGTGTGCATGGTGGCGTAAGCAATCTCGAAATAACGAGATTTAACCCTTTCTAAAGCTTTCGATGAGAATGCCTGCACGCTCGTTGGGGTGGTTTTCGCCATTGTTCTTGGGCTGCTTTGGCGTTGGCAATTAAGGTGCTGGTGGGGGGCAGTAGGGTAGCTAATGGCTAAGGCGTTGCCGGTATAAGGCGATACCTCGTCGCCGGCGGTGGCAGTGTTTCCGGTTTGTAGCAGTTGGGTAAAGGCGTTGCCCAACTGGTTTTCGAAGTCAATTTTACCTTTTTCGGCAGACTCGGCACTGTAAGCGCCGGGGTGTTCGGGGTGGTGGGCGTAAAAAGTACGCTCTTTGGTAGCTTGGATAGCTTTTTCTAAGCTGTCTTTGTGTTTTTCAAAAAAGGACATGGTAAATGGTAAATTGTAAATTGTAAATGATAAATTGCGAGTTGTAAATTTTAAACCGTTATTTGCATCTGCCCAAATAATAAATAGTTTTTGGGCGATGATAGCGGTTTTCACCGCTAGATTAGCATTGGTAGCAGCGATACTTGTATCGTTTTTGCGGGGCTTGTTTGTATCTGCCCAAATAATAAATAGGTTTTGAGCGATGTTTGGTGTTTTAGCAGTTGGGTTAGCACTGTTAGCATTGATACATTGGGTTTAAACAAAGCATTTAAACCCCGAAGGGGTGACACTATTATAGATAAAGGGTGATGTTGGTGTGTTTTTTAACCCCGAAGGGGTGACACTATAATACAATCTAAATTGTTCGGCACGCAAACAAGTGTTTATTTAAGCCTTATATGGGTTTTGGACGATGATAAGCGTTTTTACATCAAAACAAACAATACTTGCAAGGCACGTATTAGTGTTGGTACGACAAAGAGCGGACATTGTGTTATTGTTATTAAGGTTTCGATAACTGTTGTTAGTGTTTAATACTTCAATAGTGCTTGTTGTTTGCCACACATAAACAATGGTTTTTCTGTTTGGTAAAAAAACTATTAGCTAAGTAGTCGTTCAATCTAATACTGTCGGGTCGTACTTTATTTTATTGGCTCATAATTTTTTGTTTTGGAACACAGATAATACGGATTAAACGGATTTTCACCGATAAAATCTGTGGCGTATCTGTCAAATCCGTATCATCTGTGTTCTATTACTTTGCTTGGATGCAGCCCAAATTGTCGCTTAGTAGGCGTTCCATCTAATACTGTCATTTATACCCGACACAATTAACAGGAAACACTACTAACGTCTTCAAAAATTATTTAGGACATGGCTCTATTAGTACTACATTAGGGATATTTTGGGTAAAATCGGGATACTTTTGGCTTTTAGCATCTTTAAATACAGCAATAGGATAACCCAATTTGGTAATGATATTAGCATCATCATCAGACACCCAATTATAAGCCTGATGATGGCTATAAAACATAATGTCGATAGCATCGTAATCGGGGGCATTTACAACAACAGCATTAGCAGGTAGCATAGTATCTAATTTTGTGTAAATTTGGGTGTTGTGTATCTTGTTTGCACGTTCGTTATCTTTATCTAAGTAGCGGTTAAGTAGTATTTTGTCGGGATTAAACGTGTATACTGCTACTATTGTTATCAATATCCATTGTAGGGCATTTTGTTTAGTAGTTGTAGTTTGGTTTTTAGGATTGACGATAAAGCTAACTCCTGCTGCAATAAGCAAATACATAATACCTGCAACAACTAATACATAACTCGACATTTTTGTTTGGGCTATGAACGAAAAGAAGGCATAAACAACGACAATAGCGCTAAAAAGAGCATGTTTTGCAAAGTTATTAGTAACGTATCTGACCCAAAATATACATCCGAGCAAAACAAACAACTGCATTCCTTGCCCGTATTGCGAGCCAAATCGTTCGAGGTACATCCACCATGCTCCGCTGTGACCTTCGACAACCTCCCAGATATGTTTGCTGTTGTAGGCGTATTCGTAGCGGCTTTCTGTCGGGAATTGATGCAGTATATACCATTGCCACGGCAAAACGATTAAGGTAGTAATGAGTAACGAGCTTAATAAATGTAGGTAGTTTGTTAATTGCCATCGTTTTATGGGGCTAAGTAGCAAAGCTATTATCCATGCTGCATAAACTAACAGTCCCGTTAGCCATTTGTTTAGTATTGCTCCGCCTGCAAACAAACTTATCAGCAATAGCCATCGTTTTTTATTGGGCGAGTTACAGGTGTCATACTCCAACAGCGCCCAAATACTGCCTGTTACATAGAACAAAAAAGCGGCGTTATTGTGGTCTACTTCTGCTTTACCCGATACTTGCTCTAAGGATAGATTAGCTACTGCAAATAGCAAGGCTGCGAAAAAAGCAATTTGTGTAGAAACCATTAACTTGCCCATTCGGTAAATAAACAACACCATAATACTGCCCATTATTGCACTTGGCAATCGCAAGGCTATTACATTTGCGCCAAATAGTTGCATACTCATTGCCATCTGCCACAAAAAAAGAGGTTGTTTGTGCAACCAAACATAATTGCAACACCATGCGGTGTAATCGTAGTGCAATAAAGGCGTTAGGTTTAAGGTAGGTGTTAGTGGGTGTTGGATTAGATTTTTAGCCACAAGTGCATGAAAACGTTCGTCCCAGTTATGCAAAAACGGGTCTATTGTTGCCATAAACAAGCGCAACAAAAACGCGCCGAGTACCAAGGTTGCCAACGAAAGCGTTTCTCTATCTTTTTTAAATAGAATAGCACTTGTAATCAACAGCAAGATAGCTGCTATCAGATTGGTTATTTGTGTGTTTGATAGAAATAGGTGCATAATCATTTTTAATGATAGCAACAAGGTGATTGATTTAGGGGGCGATGATAGTTGATGTGACGATGTAGTGATATAGCGATGCGGCGATGTAGTTATGTAGTGATTTGGCGATATAGTGATTTGGCGAAATAGCAGCACTGGTAGCAGCGACACTTGTATCGCCTAAGCAATACGATGTAGTGATGTTGCGAAATGTTAGCACTGGTAGCAGTGATACTTGTATGGCAATTGGTATTACTTGGTTAAAGTTATTAAAAGACCAGCAAGAATAACAATATACTTTACTGGTCTTTGCGGGGGTCATGTTAGATGTCTAAGAACAATTTAATGGGGTCTTCGAGTAGTTGTTTGATGCGTACTAAAAAGCTAACTGCTCCTCTTCGCATCAACGATACGAGAGGGTCGTAGCTAAGGGCAAGGTACATCATGGGGGCGTATTTTTCACTTCTCCGGCAACAGCTATAGGTCGCCTTAGGCGCGGTGTGCATGCTCAAGATAGCTGTTTGAGGTGGTTGTGATGCTAGGGGTAGATATTAAGGAGCCAAAAACACCCCTGGTGATGGTAAAAGTTCCGCCGGTCATTTCTCCCATTGACAGTCTTGCCGTCGCGGGCTTGTGGCAACGTTTTTATAGCCAGTTCAATACCTTTGTAAAGTTAGCCCTTTACGTTGCGTGTATTACTGGTACAACCAGTCCTTTTGTCGGTTGACATGGCACACGGGATATATCGGCATAATCGTGGTATTCGATGCCATCTCCCTTCCGGCTAAGGAGGCTTTAACAGCAGGAACTCGAGTAGGGGTGGCGGCGGCTTTTGAGAAGAAGGCCGATAAAGCCAAGCCCGATGCCATGTTTTTTCTCGAAGGCTTTGTATTTTGCGTAGGCTCATTATTCGGTCAAACTACTTCGTTGGGGTAAAGTGAGGACATAGCGGTTTATTTCTAGCTTCACTAACTGTTTGTTGATAGTTTGTTATAAACGGCTCATTTTTCGCGTCGTTGGCTTCGCCCGGCTTGTGGTGTGCTGGTGCTTGGGGTGCAGGTGTTTTTACCTCCGGGCGTGGTTATTTTGCTTCGGTGTATAGTTGTTTTTCTTGTGGTGCGGAAAGCTATTGTTGTTCGGGGATGTTGGTTTGTACATCTTCTTTGGTAATTCGTCCGTCGGGACCTGTGCCTTTTATGTTTTGGGGTCTATGTTGGCTTCTTCCCAACATTTTAGCGGCGGCGGGCGATGCGTGTCCGGCGGCGTAGGTTGTTTTGTTTCGGTGCTGGGTGTTGTTGTTGTAGTTGTTTCACAATAGTTTTTGTGCAGTAGGTAGTGCGGTGTTGGTGTTAGAAGGTATACATTTGTGTTTATGGTACAGATGATGCCACCCACTTTCACGTCAGCTTCCGCTTTCTGTTGGCTGTAACTGGACGGCGTTGGTCGCTTTCGGCGTTTAGTTCAAAGTTTGTTGGTCCGATTCCGAATTCGCAGAGCAAATCGTCCATAGCTACTACATTTCCTGTTAGGTACTACTAATCGATAGGGTTACTTCGGTGATAGATTCACCAACGCTGGGAACTCTTAATTTCGATGATAGGCATATATTGACTGTTGTTGCTGTTAGGTAGAAAGATAGCACAGAGTTGGGCGTAGGTCGTTGTTTTGTGGGATAGCTACTTATTTAAGTTGGATTGAATGCTATTTGGGCGCGAAGTTACGAACTATTGGGCAATTTTTATCCTTAGCCCTATTAGTTTTGTAAAGTTCGATTTGCACCCCCTAAACAAAACAATAACTTCGCCTGATTATGTGCAAAACGGGTAATTGTTGTTGGATTTAGTTGGCACATTAAGCATAAATTTGAGGCAAAGATACCCCAAAATGGCAAATAAACAAAAATAACGACCTCGAAATAAGTGTTTTGTTGAAAAAGAGGTAACTTTGTATTGTTTAAACACGCACATTTGCATTGCTTTTTGTAAAGTAGCCTTGTGTGTGTTATCTTAATTAGCCAAACAACAAAAAGCATGAAACA
>JADKCK010000090.1 GCA_016718845.1 Sphingobacteriales bacterium | reverse complement strand
CGTAGTCGAGCCAGTCCGATGTTAGTTTTACTTTCATATTGAATTTTGCGCCACAAACCGGGCAATTGTTCGTTCAAATTCTTTGACCATGATCGCGGTAACACGCGGCTTTGATCGTTCCCAGGAAGCAAGAAAAAAGGGTTTACCGCCCCATTTCTTTGTCCCTTTTTCAACCATGTGCATATAATACCCGTCTGCCCTCATTCCTGAAAACGTGCCGGATACTGCACCTTTATTGAGTTTCGCCCCTACGAAAGCGGCGTTTTTTGTTTTCTTCAAATCAAGTACCCGGATAGACCGGGCAAGGTTTCCAGGCATGTAAGTTGCCACTACATTACCCATACCTTTCGGCGCTCTGATTGCTTTATTTACTTTCGCGGTCGAGTACCTTTTATGCGGTTTTGATCCTTTCGGGGCTGCTGATTCGGCAGATGAGGCAAAGTAAGAAGCGCCCAAAGCGCATACGCGCTTTACGTCGTTTCCGACCACCTGACCAAACTTTTGAAAAGTCCGGGCGGCGGATTCTATTTCTTGCTCCATTGTCATCGCGTTTCTCCTTTGTCGGTTACTGGTTGCCGGGGCCGTCCGTATTTGTCTTTGATGGGCGGTTTCGGTTTCTTTTTTTCGATGAAAGTCGAGTTGCTGCCGGGTATCTTGTGAGGCCAAAAGGCAATACACCACGCTACGCAGGCTGCTATCACTGCAATTAATTGCCAGCCATTAAGTCCAGTTATCCTGTATATCTCGTTCATCTTTGCTCCCTTATGTTGTATAGTGCCTCTCTGAAAAAATAAGGCGCTCCACCTGGTGCGCTATTGCCCTCTTCCAATCCGTCGGTACTTGAGACCCATTCGCAAGCGTTGATTGTCACGCCTCCGGCAGTTACGCCAGCGCCCGCGCCGTCTACATAGTCCAAAGCCGCCCTGACAGCAACATCCAAAGAAGACGCCCCGTCATATTCAGCGTGCCACAAACGAAGGGTAAAAGCACAATTATCATGCGTCGCATCTTCGTTTTTACTGTTGTCGGCAGGGGTATATACGGCGCTGTAACTAATTGCAGGATAGTCGGCCCCCTGCGGTACCATTACAGGATAAATACGCGTCGATACCAGGGATGTAACCCCGGCTGTTGCTATCAACTTTGCGTATATGTAACGGTCTGCAATCATTTTCTTACTTCTGCTGTAATGTCCTCAAAATCCCGGCGGCCTATCGGCACGATTCGTAAAATGTCGTGCGTATCGCCTTCGTGAATAATTCGCCACTTTTCCTGTATCGTTCCGGTGTACCGGATTATGAACCTAACCCGGCACGTAATCTGTTCTTGATCGGTTGACACTTCTTCGCTATTGCCTTGTTTCGGGTATTCCACCTGCGCCCAAATGGTACGCCAATCCACCCATGTAACCACCTCCGCCCCTGTGGCGCTTCGCGTTGCTACCGGGTGCTGCACCACTATCCTGGTATCCATGTTGTACCTTTCTTTTTTCACAGTAGGTTAGTTCTGGATATGCTTAACAGATTCCACGCGCTGCGGGCGAATACACTTGTCTCTTTCCCAAGCGGCATATCTTCTCTATTATCGTACATTAACCTGATTTGCAAAAGCATCGCCGTTTTGATATTCGCATCAACTTCCGCCGGTGTTGATTTCCCGGCAACGTAGGTAATGCGGATCATATTCGGGTAAATAGTAGATCCTGAATAAGGCAATGTCGAAGTATTATTAACCACCAATCTGCCGGGATTACTTATATCGTCTATTGTGTAGTTTGTCGAGGCCCAGGTAGTGTAAACTCCTAATGAGTTTCGGTATTCAAACGAGGTCACAGAAACAAGCGGCCCCAGGGAAAACTCAAAACACCTGGTGTGTAAATTATCCCAAACTTCCTGCACTGTCTGCGTCAATAGCGCCTGACCTGTACCTCTTTCCGCCCATGTTCGGGATGTTGCTATCAGGCCGCGTATTAGTTCGTCATCATCGCTCACATCCTCATGGATTTTTAGCCATAGTTTCGCCTCCGTCAACGTGACGGGTTCTGTGGTAGGGCCGGATGTGATTTTGTACGCCATTTATCGTGTTTCGTGCGGTGATTTTATCGCCTGTTCAATTTTGGGTGCTGCTGACGCCGGCGGTTCGGATTCAACGGCCCGGCCTGAATCTATCAGCGAAATACCTGTATGGTATCCAACTTTCAAGATTTGCCCGGCCTCTATCCCGTTCCATTCCGTTATCAGCAGCACCCACATAATTTACGCCTGAAGGATGTATTTGATAGCCCCCTGAGCGATCAGGTTAGACGCTACGCGCTCCCAACCCATAAAGCCCACTTCGCGGGTTGCCCAGTAGAGGTGTTCTTCTTTGGACATGTGGATTCCGCCAACGCGCATGATCTTGAATTTGGAGAAGTCCCCAAAGTAGACCGATTTGGTAGCGGTCACAGGCAGGCGGGTTGTCGCGTGTGTGTCTGGCAGGTCGTTGTTGATGAATATCTTGTACCCGAACAGTTTGTCGGGTTCGCCCTGGACAACCGACGGTGTGAAGATCGGGACCGTGTTTGTGTTGCCTATTTCCGTACCCCGGATGTAAGCCATGATGCCATCCGACCACATCCAGCCCACCTGCTGGCCTGCTCGGTATGCGCGGTTTACGGAGTAGACCGCTTTCAAGAGTTCGGCTTGCGTAATGGCTGTCCCGCCAGCTGTGGTGAGCGCCGATGTGGTTACGGCCGTTGTCAAACCGTAAGGCTCGTTTGTGCCTGTTCCGTTAGTGAATTTCGTATTCAGCGCCCGGCCCAGACGTTCCGGCAGGATGGTGAGCAAAATTTGCTGCAAAAAGCCCACTTCCTCATCCGTCATCAGGTCAGCAGAAACCTTGATAATGTCCGAAGTGACAGAAAAGAAGTCGAACAAAACTTGCCCGAAGGTCATGGAAAGAACAGCAGCCGTGCCCGTCTCTGTGATAAAACGGCCAGTGTTGCCAGTGTCGTCGCCCGTAGGCCAACGCAACTGCGCGCCGGTGTTGCGCTGCATAATGCCACACGCTTCGATCATGCCGCCGTAATGCTTCATCACCATTTCCAGTTCGGCCATGAATGCCTGCGGGACCAGGTAGCCGCCGAGGTTCGATGTCCCGGCGATTTGGGTGTCTGTTGCCCGCGTCTGGATCATCCGCATTTCGTCTGCGGTCAGGTTGTAGCGGTCTTTGTGTTGAACCGCCCAGCGCCAAAAAGCATCGCCGTAGGTCAGTTCTTTACTTTCCGGTTTGGCATCGGCGGCTGCGCGTTGGCGCGTTTCAGATTCCATTTGAGCGGCGCGGGCGGCGTGCTGCTTCTCCTGTTCTTCCGCTACCTCTGCTGCGAGCATTTCGGTAGTGAGGCGCTCAAATTCCGCATCGGCAGCGTCGTATGCCGCTTGCTGCGTAGGGTCGGTGAATTTTCCGTTTGTTCGTTTGCCGCGTAAATCGGTAATGGTACCCCAAACCTTTGCGCGTTCCTGACGAAGTTGTAAAGCTGTCATTTTAAGTGTTTTTTATATTAAAAGTTGCTTTTGCTGGAAGGCGAAATCGTCATCCGCAATGGCTTGAAAGTCTGTTTCTTCTGTTTCCGCCGCTTCCTTGTCCTCAATCTTAATCATTAGCAACAGTTCCATTGAGCGGGCCGAAAGACCGGCTGTCGCTGTTCCAGGGTAGGCGGGTTCTGATACTGGCCCCATTTCGTATATTTCCTCAAACTTGGTTATTTCCCTGTATGCCATCCCGTCTCGAATACTCCATGTCTCACCGCCTTCGGCAACCGTGAACTGAAAACTTGATCCTTCGGTATCGCCTCTTTTTACTGACTGGAAAACATCTTCGCCCGTTGGGCCGTCTGGCAAATCAGTCTCGTACCATTCGCCAAGCGAATCTGTGCCTGTTCGCATGGTTCCGGCGTTCGTATTGCCCAAAAGTCTATCAGGCTTATGATTGTGCATGCACAGCCGCCTCTTACTGGCAACTGATTTAACCGCCTCAGGCCTTATTACCTCTCTGAATTTCCTGCCGCGCTCATAAAGAATAACGCTGTCGGAATTAAAGACAATCCCATAACCGCGTATTGTGCGCGTCTCCTCGTTCACAACTTTTGCTCGTGTTTCGGGTGCGGTAAAAAACCGTGTTTCTATATTACGCTCCTGGCTGTGGCTCATCTTCTGTGTTTTTATCAGTTGAAGTGTCTCCGGGGGTTTCCGGTTTTTCGGGCGCTTCCGGCGCTTGTATTGTCCCATCTTCGGCTACGTTTGTTGTGCCGGACGGAGCGAAAGGTGTGCTGCCCCACGGCGCATCGTTCATGTTTAGGATTTTGCGCACATCGTTTGGACACATTACAAAGCCTTTCAGCATTTTTTCGTAAAACTCGCCTTGCGATTTCATGTCCCCCCTTAGTAAACCCGAAAGGTCGAAGCGGTGGAAAATAGACCCTGATTGCTTTTCGTCGTTGGTCAGGAGTTTTACGTCGCATTCCTGCTCGAAATTCTGCGCCCACGGGGCAAGGCAATATTTTACAAAACCGTTATCCATCATTTCAATGTTGTTGAAGGTGGAACGGTCGAGTACGTTTATCATGTGGGCGGATACGCCGAAAATCCGGCAGGATTCGTATGCCTGGAAAGTGCGCGTTTCGTTGAGCGCGGCTTCCTGCGGGTTGTTTTTGACCGGCTGGAATTTCATACCAGCGTCAAGCACCATCGTGCTGCCGACGTTTCTGATACCGGTGTGTTTTGCATTGATCTTATCCTCCAGTTGTTGCCGTTGGAGTGGAGTAAGTCCGCCAGGGTACTCTACCACTCCGCCTACGGCTGCGTTATTATGGTAGAAATTACCGCCGTAACTTGTTGCGTCAATCGACATATTTATCGACGCGCTGAAATTGCTTGCAACATCAAGACCGCCGTCCCATCCGTCAAGGGTCATACCCCGAAGGTGTAAAACCTCATACGGGAAAAGGATTTCTTCTTGCACATAAGCGCCTACCCGGCGGTGCCATACATAGTACACCTTTCCGTTTTCAGACGGATAGATCCAGTAGTCATCCGGCGGCATCCTTTCCAGCGACGCGGCCCGGCCATTCCCTTTGAAGGTGATTTTTGCACACGCATTCCCAAAACAAGCATCGGCAAACATATCCCGACGGAAATTAAAGGCTGTCACAAGTGGCGACGGCTCCAGGGTTTCCATTACATACAGTGGATGTGTGGTAGCGGGTTCGGCTCCGTTTGGGGTGCGGCGGAACGGCTCGAAAGGAAGAGAGGCAAGGGTTTTTGAAACAACGTCAACGGCTGCGTAAATAGACGGTACCGTGAGGGCTTTTTTGCGGGTGACTGTGCCCGACCCCGTAAACATGGCGTTGTATTCGGCCCCCCAGGGAGCGTATGCGGCTTGCTGATTTTGTAGGCTGCGCACTTCATTCTCCAACGCGATTTCGCGGGATGTCCTGAGTTGTATATCGAAGCCTAAAACGCGCATGTAGTGTCTTTGCGCCAAAATTAGGCCGAAACGGTATTTTAAAGCGGTAACATTGTTGGCTTTGTGTCAAAACAAAAAAGCCCACTCGCTTTACAGCGGCGGGCATAGCAGAAATTTATACGAATGAAGTTACTTTAAATTGGGGTGGTATTTCTTTAGCCACCTCCGGCGGGTAACGCAAAACGAGCGGTAAGAAGAATACTTTCTGCGTTTGAACGCCTCAAAATATTCTTCCTCCAACTTTTCATAAGTCTTTCTCCTGTCCTCTGTGTGGATCATAAACAGGTAGTAGCGCCGCATAAAGCCGTCAACTTCGAGTAGGTCAAGGGCGGTGGTTTGTATTTCGATGGTTTCAGTCATGCCTTTACTGTTTTACCGTTCAAAATCCGCTCAATTGATTCGTGCCGTTGTTTGGCGGTTGTTTCCAGGTTGTAATGACTGCGAATCACATCCGCCGAAACCTCCCATGCTGCGCATGCGTGTTCATAATCGCTCGGCCACTTGTCAAAAGCGCATTGCCATCCATGTTTCCCCGCGTAATTCGTCAAACACACCCCGCCCGACATTGTGGCCTCAATCCATGCAATATTTGATTTTGCGTCGTTGAACTGATTCTCCACTAATGGCTTCCAAACACCGTTAAACCTTTCCGCTTTCAATTGATCGAAATACGACACAATGCCGTCGGAATATTCCAAAAGCCGGATGTTTTGGCCGTGATCCAGCGAAGGTAGGCAACCCCAAAACGTCCATTGAGTAGCCTTGCTTTTGATTTGCTCGTAGGTTTCAGCACCGGCCAAATACACATCTTCCTTTTGGATGTCTTTACCGCGCCACATCCAGCGGCCACGGTCGGGCGCGGGTTCTTTCGGTAAATCTTCGGGTAGAATTGCGTTTGGGATAATTTCACCTTTGCCCAGGCAGTCGCATTCGTATAATAACTGTTCTGTGCTTACCCAAAAGTAATCACACATGGAAAATATCTCCCTGGATATGTGGGCGCGATTGGCAAAATACATAGATTCTGTATGGTGCGCGGGCACGTTGGTAATCGCATCGTCAATGTCCAAAATAAATTTGGCATCCGGTCGAATACCCCGAACGAAGCGCACAAAGTCGAGCGTGTCCTGGTCTGAAGGACGCGAAAGGATAAACAGGTCGGTGTACCAAACATCGTCCGGTGTGGGCCTGCGGGTTGTTTTGATGTTGTACTTTCCGGGGTATAGGTAGCGCAAAACCATAAACGGGCGGTACAGTCTCCACCATGTGACAGCGTTAAGGGTTTCGTATTCTCTGATTAGGATGTTAATCATTTTTGGCGCATTTTATAAACCTGAGCAACAAGCAACGCAATATTGGCGGCAATGGCAACAGAAAGCACAGCCCACCATGTAGGCAAAACAAACCAGGCCGAGATAATGGCCCCGATGCAGACGTAACTAATGTCCCGCAAAAATTCTCTGGCAAATTTTATAATTTCCTTCATAGCACCATCAAAATTTCCTCCTCTCGCATGATTAAATAATCCACGCCCTCGTGTGTGATTTCGTGGCCCCGATACGCGCCGTAAAGAACAATGTCGCCGGGGGTTACGGTCATTAAGTTGCCGTCTTTGCCCGGCCCTACGGCAATCACTTCGCCGCGTTGGGGTTTCTCTTTGGCCGTGTCGGGAATAAACAATCCGCCTTTGGTTTTTTCCTCGGCGGGGAATGGTTTGATAATTACTCGGTCGTTAATTGGTTGCATATTATAGCCACTTTGGCGGTTTTGTTTCGTTATCGTCTTTGTATTCGCCCCAAAGCGCATAGGCCAGCGCAATCACAATACAGGCAAAAATTATAATTCCTATTCGCATGGCAGGCCGGTTAATTCAGTCCACAGTCTTTGCAAATACGATTCACCCTCTACCTGCCAGATTTTGAAACTTTCCGCGTGGTGGTGATCGGGAAAACCGTTTTGAGAAAAGGCGATCATGTAATTTTCCATTTTGCGTTTAAATTGCGGGTAAGAGCGGAGGGAGTAGTGGCGGTAATGGGCCAGTGTCTTAGACTTAACCAATGTTGCAGATTCGGCGACACCTTCAATGAGGTGGTTCCCCATGCTGATTGTCGTTTCTGGCGTGAGCAGGCCAAAACACTTTCTTTGTGGCTCCTGCCATTCTTCGCGGCCATCGGGTAGGATGTTAAGGTATGATATTTCAATCCAGCCCTTCCAGTCTGGCTTTGCGCGGCGCTCAAGACCGCGAAGCCATCCCGACAAATCTTCGCCCTTGGCAACACCAAAAACTCATCTGCATCAGCCGGGAAAATCCAGTCGCAACCGCCGGAAAGGGCGCGGTTTTTCAGGTCGTTGATGACGCGGCGGCCCGGCCAGTCGGTGGCGGTGTCTGATGATATTCCAAACACATGCCGCCATGTCTGGCGGTTCGATCGAAAATCTTCAGCGATCTCCACGCTGTCATCAACGCTCCCATTGTCGCACAGATAAAAATCCCGCACACCAAGCGCATACCAATGCTCCAGGCATTTGCCCAAAATATCCGCTTCGTCGCGGAACATCATTAAGACGGCTGGTTTCATGCTCCAATGTATTTTAATACGAAACACATTCCGTTTTGAACTTTTTTGTCGGGTACCTCCACCGCGCACGTCTCCCAATTGGCCCCCCACTCCCGCGTATAAATCCACATCAGCATATTTGCAAACCCCTGCGGCTCCCATCGGGTGTGGTGTTCGTCTGTTTCAACTTCGGGCGCGGGCGTTGTGCCTTCGTGGCGGTCGATCAATTCTTGCAGCGGGGTAATTGGTCTGTCCCGGTCACTTTCCAGCGCATCCCGCAACGGCGCAATAATGAAAATATACTTTGTCGCTACCCGCATCCATTCTTTGATCGCTCCGATCGGATCGTAAAAATGCTCGATCACATGCGAGGAAATGACAAAATCGTAGGACTTGTCCGGAAACGGTAGTTGATTGCCAGGCGCAACAACATCAACCGGCATTACTTCGCCGCAAAGCCTTACCTGTTCCAGCGCGTAGGGCTCGAATGCAAGGTCTGTGTGGTGAATGCGGTCTACATTGATCGTGTCGAGTCCAAAAGAATTGTGCAGGGCGCCGCCGACTTCTACGCCGACAAGTCCGTCGAGTAGTTGGTGTGCAAGGGCGGATTCGGGGAAAAATTTAGATGGTCGTATTGGCATTAACTTTCAATTAAAACATTGACATAAATCGTTTTTTCTATCCTACCTATCGCCTGAAAATAAGCGGGCGTTATACTTGTTTCCATTTTTTACAATCTTAAAAGTTGAGAATCGTCCTCCAGCAAATAAGAAGAAATCACCGGCTCCTGCCTGTCTGTCAACCATTGCCCTATGGCGTTGAGCGTGGCGGCAATAAAGTCGATTTTATCAGCGCTTGCGCCCTTGCTTGGTAGGTGGTTTTGGTTTCTATCGTACTGCATTACAATGTTTGACATCATCCACCGCGCTACCGGGTTTCCGTCGTGCAAAACAACCTCTACTTTATTCCCTTCCGCCGCCATTTTTTCCGCATATTCTGGATTTGCACCCCATACCGTTCTTTCAAAGTGTTGCGCGGGCGGCCCTAATTCGCCCCATGACTGTTGGTAAATCTCCATAGTTATGCCCGCTTCAATCAATCGAGGTGTTAGCCATGCCGAATATTTACTATCATAAGCAATTGCGCGAAGGCGAAGCGGGGTAACAACCTTCATTATATCCTCAAAAATCACATTGTAATCCGTAACATTCCCGCTTGTGGCTTTTAAATATCCTTCATCCGCCCACTGCGATAAGTATGGCCTGTTTTTTTTGGTTGTTTCGAGCGCCGCTTCGGGTATCCAAAAATAGGGAATAATCACATATTTTTGGCCTTCTTTGGCAGGTGGAAAATAAAGCACAAAAGAGTTAAAGTCCTTTGTATTCGCTAAGTCAAGCCCGCCCCAGCATTCGCGCAATTTCAAATCCTCCCAGTCTATTGCCCCTGCGCATTGCATCCACTCCGCATCTGTTACCCATCCATCCTGTGAAGCAAATTCTTCGTTCAAATTTTTAACCCGGAAATCTACCTCTTTCGTTATGCCCTGGGTTCCGATCTTATTGTACTCAGTCATCAGGGTGTCAACCGACAAACAATAGCCAATCCCTGGATTAACTTTTTTCCAAACTTCCGTATCCTCCCAATCGTCGCCCTCATCCATTTCATAAATAAACGGGAGAAGTTCATCATTTTCAACTATGCCCGAAAGCATATTTTTGCACCCTCTCAAAAATTGGCTGTTTGGGCCGTTAGGTAGGTAACCCCCGGTTGTAATGATCCACGTCAAAGGGTCGGGTGTTTTTACCATGCCCGATTCCATTTTGTTCATCAAGTCATCGTTCGGCCATTCGTGGTATTCATCGCAGATAATATACGAGGGGTTCAAACCGTCTTTGCCTTTTGAATCCTGTCCGATATACCCAACCCATGACAGCCCTTTTTTTAGCGAGATCCGGGACGAGGTTTTTCCCTCTGGAATATCCAAAATGCTGGAAAGTTCGGGGTAGTCTATTACCATGCTTCGCAGCATTTCCCTTTGCCTGTCCCATCCGATTTTGGCCTGGTCTTTATTCATAGCCAGCCAGTAAACTTCCGCGTCTCCCTCTTCAAACAAAAAGCCAATCGTCGCCACATTTACAAGGTTCGCCGTTTTGGCGTTGCCCCTGGGTACCTTGCAGTATATTTTTCTAAACCGCCTGCCGCCGCCCTTTCGCCTCCACCCGTAAGCCAAATAAACCAGCGCCGCAAACCAGGGCATAATCTCAAAAGGTTGTCCGGTCTTTACCCCTTTCGAGTAGCGGAACATTGAAAAAATCCGCAAAATATTTTCTGCCTCCTCTTCGTCAAAATAGAATTTCCAATCTTTTTCGAGGTCTGCAAAATGCCTATCTATGGCTAATTTTATCCAATTACAGGATAGGATTTCGCCGGAGCGAACGCCGTTTATGTAGGCTTTTGCGGATTCGGTCATATTGCCTTTTTACTTCCGCCCTTTACAAAATCCAAAATTGATGCCTGTTTTTTGCGTTCGTCTTTCGGGGTAACTTTAATACCCATCCGGGCGCGGGGATTAAACCCGAACCTGTCTGAAATACTGGAAACGATTTTCCAAGCGTCGTTCATTGCAACCGTCGGGGTTTTGAAAATCCGTTTTTCTTTTTCGGTTTCAGACGGCGGATTCATTGCCTCAACCAACGCCGCTTTGTACACAAACCAGGCGCAAACGTACATTTCAATCAAATCCATGTCGGCAATGTCGTAAGTGCCGATACGCACAATATGGCCCCTGACTTCCAGCCACTTTTCCCGGTGCTTTTTGTCAAAGTATTCGGGAGGTTTGGCAGGTATTTCGGTTGCTTCTATGTGGTTTTCCATACGGTTTTTGTGCCTCGACGGTTCGATGGTTCCCGCTTTTTTATGCTCTGCTGTTGTCTTTATGTTGTGTCCGCCTCTCATAGGTGTGAAACTTTGTTTGCTGCGTATGTA
>JADKCK010000089.1 GCA_016718845.1 Sphingobacteriales bacterium | reverse complement strand
GCAGATTTGACTTGCAAGAGGGATAAAAAATGAGTACCTTTGCCAGTAAATCGACAATAAGATGGAACAATTAATATTGCAGATAGCTAATTTACTTAATAAAGTTAGCGGTTTAGGCAAGTGGCAAAAGACGTTTATGAGTAGTTTATTTGTTACGTGGGTAAGCCTTCGAGGAAATTATACCTTTACGCAATTATCTTCGCAAGGCGGGATGGACGAAAGTACCTATCGACGAAATTTTTCAAAATCGTTTGATTTTGCTAAATTTAACTACGAACTAATTGTTCAACACTGTAGTAGCCATCGGATAATTGTAATCGACCCATCCTACATCAGTAAAAGTGGCACTAAGACGCATGGCATAGGTTTCTTTTGGTCGGGTAGAGCAGGTGCGATGAAAAAAGGTTTAGAAATATTGGGTATTAGCGTTGTCGATTTAGATGCTCACACTGGCTTTCACTATGTGGCGGTTCAAACTATTTGGTCGTTAGCCAAAGAAGCGGAAGAAAAATATTTGGCAGAACAAGAACGATTAGCCGCTATAATAGAAAAAGAAGCAGCCGAATTAGCCAAAGCAAAAGCCAAGAAAAAAGCGGCAGATGACAAGAAGAAAGCAGAAAAAGCAGCAACGAAAGCAGCAACGAAAAGCAAGACACCAGCAGTAAATAAAAATACCAAAGAAAGCAAAAAGAAGAAAGCAGCCGCCAAAGGACAGAAAAAGACAACAAAAACTAAAAAAACGAAACTAAGCAAAGGTGGCGGAGCTTTAATACTATATTATGGCAATGTAATAGAGAAACATGCTGCCAACTTATTGAAATTATCTAGCTATTTAGTGGTAGATTCTTTTTTTGCAAAGAAAGAATTCATAGAGCGGATGAACAAACTAGGCTTTACCGTTATCACTCGTTTGCGAAACGATTGTGTGCTAAAATATCCTTATTTGGGCGAATATAGCGGTAGCGGACGCCCCCGTAAGTACGATGGAAAAGTAGCCGTTAAAGCAATAGAGGAAACTCGTTTTACCAAACATCAAATAGACGAAAAAACAGTGTACTACGAAGCAGAGCTATGGGTACAATCATTAGCTAAGCTCACTACTGTTCTTATTCAACACCATTTAGCCGATGATGGAAGTATCGAAACGGTACGTGTTTTAGTTCGTGCAGGCGAGAAACTCCTTAATGGCAATGATATGGGACATTATTATCATTGTCGTTTTCAAGCAGAATTTCTCTTCCGCGATGGCAAGCAATTTACAGGTTTAGAAGATTGCCAAGCTCGATCGGCTGAAAAACTTGATTTTCATTTTAACACCTCTTTGACAAGCATATCGCTTGCCAAAGTAGCTTATTATTTACCTATACCTGTCGAGGAGCGAAATGCTTTTTCTATGCACAATGTAAAAACCAAAGCCGCCAACCAGTTACTCCTCCAAAAAGTTTTTTTAGCTTATGGTATTGACCCAAAACAAGCTAAAAATAATCCTCAATACACCCAATTATGTAATTTCGGCTGTGTAGCTGCCTAATCAACTCACTTTGTATTACAAACCTACACAGAGTATTGGTACTATCAAAACTAAATTAGCGTTCTGTAGTTGTTTTTTACGTTTGTTTGTTGCATTGGCAGCCCATTAATGGGCTGCTGTGTAGCAAAAAACACCTCTCTCCTACCCTTTTAACCTTATTTAACTATTACTAAGCAACCAAAGCTGGCTTTTTATCGTTTATACAAGCACAAAACTAAGTTAGTTTGCTTCTTTTTTTCTGTTTTTAGCCTAAACTTGCATTTTTGGCACACTTTTTTCATTAGTACACACAAAACATCCCCTAAGCCATGACTTATTACAGCACACTATCTAACCCCAACTCGCCATCTTCGTCGAGTATTTTTTCTGTTAAATTTTTATTACTTCTTGTTCTTAGTTCTTTATTATTGCTTACCAACTTTTGGTTATTTAGCACCGCTAACCCAAACGTTAGCAAACAGGATACTGTAGCTGTGGCAAAAGTAAATGAAGTTTCGATACCCTAATTGTTCTGTTTTTGTACCGTTTTGTAAAATTAAGAAAACAAAACCTCCTCTTGCTATTGTGGGCAAGAGGAGGTTTTGTTTTTGGGAGATGCCAAAGGTTTAGCGAATGATGGTTAATTTATCAGCACCAAGTAGCTAATACCCTCAAATCATAAGCAATCATAAAAATTAGGATAATCTGCATTCTATTTTAAATAGTTTCGCGTTTTGGCTTCGCTCAACATTACTATCTTCACAATCGCTATCTTCACAATCGCTATCTTCACAATCGCTATCTTCACAATCGCTATCTTCACAATCGCTATCTTCACAATCGCTATCTTCACAATCGCTATCTTCACAATCGCTATCTTCACAATCGCTATCTTCACAATCGCTATCTTCTTCACAATCGCTATCTTCACAATCGCTATCTTCACAATCGCTATCTTCACAATCGCTATCTTCACAATCGCTACACCTAAAGCAACAATCCCCGCCTCTTTGTCAGAGGCGGGGATGTTGTTTTATTATTCAGCGTTTAAGTACGTTGGGTGGCGGCACGGACTACTGTTTGATAAATAGGGTATTAGCGGTTGCGTTTTCGGTGCTAATAGTTACCATATGCATACCCAGCGGTGTAACCGTTAAGGTTGATATTAACTGTGTTGCTGCCTTGTTGAGCATCTACACGGTTAGTTGTCATTACACGTCCGGTTAGGTCTGTTATGGTTAAGGTAGCTGTTGCGTTGCTTGGCGATACAAATGCTACATTTACAAAGTTGGTAGCAGGTACAGGATATACGTTGTTTATCGACAACTGGGTAGCAGTGGCATTTGTTAGGCGTACTTTTCTGTCTTGTGCTAATACTTCGGCAATGTGTTGAGCATTGTTTTCGTCTTGTACATAAATACGTCCAGATTCTTGGCAATCGTCGGTTACATCAATTACATAGTAAAGGGTATCACAAACGCCAAGCGGTGTGCAACCTACAATAGTAATGGTTTCTGAACCAACAAACAACGGTAAAGCGAGACTGTACGGTTGTGTTGTCAATAATTTGGATACTATAGTTAAAGGTAGTAGTAGCCGATGTGATTGTCCGGGCGACCTGCACCACAGAATGATGGGGTGATTTGTACTGGCTGCATCGGTTCTGCGCATAATATAAAGGTGTCTTCGCAAGCATTGTTGATAACTGTAATGGTAACAGTTGCCATGTCGCAGTTGCCATCGTTGTCGCAAATTTGGTACATGAACGAGTCTGTACCGTTAAAAGCCTGCATTAGGTGTGTAAGTAAATTGGCTACCATTAACGGTAATAGTACCGTTTGCAGGTTGCGTATAAGACGTTACACTAATTGCATCGCCATCAAGGTCGTAGTCGTTGCTTATTACGTTGATAGTAACAGGCAAGCCGCCGTCCGATGTGCCACTATCATCTACTGCAACAGGTGGTGTTGAGTTACCGGTTACGGTAATAGTTACCGTAGCTTGGTCGCACAATGGTGGTGTTGCATCGTCGCAGATTTGGTAGTTGTAAGTATCAGTACCGTTAAAGCCTGGGTTAGGCGTGTAGGTAATGTTACCACCATTTACAGTTAGTGTGCCATTTGCAGGTTGTTGTGTTACGGTAAGTGTCAATGGGTCGCCATCTGGGTCGTAGTCGTTGCCTAATACGTTAATGGTAACGGGGTTGCCATTGGTAGATGTGCCGCTATCATCAACTGCTACAGGTGCTTGGTTAGGTGTGCCATTACAGTTGTTGCTTACAGTGATGTAGGCATAAGCTGTATCGCAAACGCCATTTGCACAGCCAATAATGGTTAATACATCGTTAATATCGTTAATGGTTGGGAAACCTTGATATTGTACGCAACCATTGTTAATGGTAATATTACAGTCAATACTGTCTAGGTTTGTTACACTTGTGATGGTGTAATTACCGGCAGGGACAGAATACTGAGCAGATGGTGTTTGTTACGTATGGAGCTGTACAGAAAGTAGTTGTCCATGTTTCGCAAGCAGGTGGCGGCGGTGCAGTTACCAATGTGTACATAGATGTATGCAGTGTCGCACATTGTTGGGTTAGCATCGCTACATGCAATTACGGTAATGGTATCGTTGCCAGTTTGTAGCGGTAGGGCTGTGTAAGTTACACAATCATCTACTACTTGTATTACGCATCCTGTAAAGTAGCCCGCTGTTGCACTAGTTATATGCCACGAGCCGTCAATACAGAAGGTTGGACATACTGTTTCTGGTTGCAATGGTTCTACACAAATGTTAGCTTCAAAAGTTTCACAATCTTCGGGTTGTGGATCTACATGGATGATAACGATTGTTTCATCGCACAAGTTACAAGTTGCATCGTTGTTACAAGTTTGGTAAGTAAGCGTATCAACACCACTAAAGCCTGGAGTTAGGTACATAAACAATTTCGCCTGTTGCTGGATTTACGGTTGCTGTTCCGTGCATTGGTGGAATTACAATGGTTGGGTTGTTCAATACGTAGCAGCTGAAGTCGTTGTCGAGTACATCAATATTAATACCTTGGTATCCATTAGTAGTGTTGGTTGTTTGACCATTGATAACTACCGAGTTGGTGTGGATAAACGCCTCGTCTTGGTTAGCTTGTGGTGCTGTACAACCTACATGCACATAAAATACTTGCTCTAAGCAGTTGTTTGGATTGCCAATTTCGCAGAAAGTAATAGTAACAGTATCGGTACCTGTAAAGCCAGGGAACGGAGTATAAGTTATACAGCTTTGTGTTACGTTGCTAATGTTACAATCAAACACAGATTGGTAGTCGGTAATTTCGTATCCATTAGGCAAATCAACACACAATTCGGTAGCTGTAAATATTGGCGTACAAACATCTTGTGGAATTTCTTGTCCAGGGACATCGTAAGTTAAACCAAAGTCGGCATCCAAGAATACTTCGCCTTGTAGTAAGGTGTGGCTAACTGTTTGTGGAGTGGTATAACCAAATCCATCGGGTATGTTAGACAAAGCGGTATAGTTACCTGGTGCTAAGTTCTCGAATAAGTAGGTGCCATTAGCATTGGTGGTAGTAGTGGCAATTTTGTCTACCATTTAGGTACAATATTACGGTAATACCTTCCAATGCCTGGTTCACCTTGGTCTTGGTTGCCATCTTCGTCTATATCTAACCAAACAAAATCGCCAATAACACCTGGTACAACATAAGGGAAGTCGAGGGTTAAGTCGGTTTCGCCCGAAACTAGGTTGGTGGTAATGCTTATGCCGTTTTCGGCAACTAAACCATTTACTAATTGCGGTAGAACTACGGTGTAGGTGCGGGCAATAAGTTACTAAATCCGTAGATACCTTGTGCATCGGTGGTTGTGCCATGGTTAGTCCGTTACTATCAAACAATTGTACAGTTACGTTAGGAAGAACAGGTTCGCCTAAATCGTATTGATTATCAAAGGCATCTAAATCTTGCCATACAAAATCGCCTGAGCTAGCAGGTAATACTAAACCAGCATCAACCGGTTAGGTTATCTTCGCCTTGTGCAAGGGTATTAGTGCCTGTTTGTCCGTTAGTGTTTGCATCGCTGTCGGTGGCATCGTTACCTTGGTTATTGAAGTAAACAAATAACCGTTAGGTGATGTAAATACTACATAACAGCTTTCGCAGGCAAGTCGGTGAATAAATACGCACCGCTAGCATCTGTGGTGGTAGTACTAGTTAGTGTGTTTAGTAACGGCGTTTAAATTGTACAGTAACACCCGATACGCCAGGTTCGTTACCGTCTTGTTGTCCGTCGCCATCCTTATCTAACCATACGTAGTTTCCAATTGAGCCAAGTTCAACAGCAGGTGTTAAACCAAGTTAGTATCTAAGTACTCTTCGCCAGGTTGTACTTACCGCTTCGCTAGTTGGAGTAGTAGGTGTCAGACCGTTGGGGTAGAAATCAATACTACTATACTCGTCTGGGGTAAGTTGTCGAACAAGTAGTAGCCAAAGTCGTTGGTTGTTACGTAAATAGTGTCGCCTTGCGAGTTGATAATGCAATTACAGCCATTCGGTACGCCTACTTGCTTGGATCTTGGAAGCCATCTGCATCTGCATCTAGGCCATACAAAGTTACCAATCATACCTGGTTCGGGTACAAAGCTAAAGTCGGCTGTTAATACATCAGGTTGTGTTTCGGTTAGTGTTACGTTATATTGGTTGGGTGTAGTTAGGTTGTGGTCGGCGGGACTCTGACCTACTAAGCAACGGTATAGTTACCTAATTGTGAGTCGTCGAACAAGTGGCACCATTTGCATTGGTGGTAGTAGTGGCAATAGGTTGTCCGTTTTGGTATAGGTAACGGTGATGCCTGGGATACCAGGTTCGTTAGCATCTTGGGTGCCATCGCCATCGTTATCAAACCATACAAAGTCGCCGATAGAGCTTGTTGGTAGTGGTTAAAGCCAAAGTCGGCATTTCATAATCTTCGCCTTCTCCCAATGTTACGTGTTTGCTTGTTGGGGTAGATGGCTCGGTACTTTCAGGACACTGTTCTGTTACGGTATAGTTGCCAGCAGGTGATTATCAAATACATAGTTACCGTTTTGGATTTGGTAGTTGTAGTGGCAATTACATCGCCGTTGCTATCGTATAAAGTAACAATGATACCTGGTATGCCTGTTTCGCCTAGGTCTTGTACGCCGTCGCCATCGGTGTCGTTCCGTACAAAGTCACAATTGGGCCTAACTCGGGTATTACAGGTGTAAAACCAAAATCAACGGTGGTGATGTCTTCGCCTGGTGCTAAGGTAACGCTTAATGCGATGGAGTACTGGGTTTAGTTCCGTCAGGATCTTGACCTACGATTACGGTATATTCATCGGCAGGTGATTATCAAATGCGGTTACCGTTTTGGTCGGTGGTTGTAGTTGCTACTAAATTGCCTTTGGTGTCATACAAACTTAAAGTAACACCCTGGTATGCCTGTTTCGCCTGGGTCTTGTACGCCGTCAGCATCGGTGTCGTTCCACAAAGTCGCCAATCGGACCTGTTGGTATTGGTGTAAAACCAAGTCAACCGTAGTAGATGTCTTGACCTGGTGCTAGGTAATCTACACTTGTAGGGTGCTTGGGACTGTTCCGTCAGGGACCAGAGCCTACAATTACTAGTATAGTCGCCAGAAGTAAGTTGTCAAATACGTAGTTACCATTTTGGTCGGTAGTGGTAGTTTTAGTTATGTTGCCGTTATCATCGTACAAAGTAACAATGATACCTCCGGTATGCCTGTTTCGCCTGGGTCTTGTACGGTCACCATCGGTGTCGTTCCCTACAAAGTTCGTGGTCAATTAAGCTAAGTTTGCAAACTAAAATCAATGTGGTGATGTCTTGACCTGGGTGTTAAGTTTTTTCACATCTACACTTGTAGGTGTCTTAGGTTTGTTCCGTCAGGACCCCGGAGCCAACTGTTACAGTATAATCGCCAGCAGGTAAGCCTTCAAATACGTAGTTGCCATTGCTATCGGTGGTAGTAGTGGCAATTACATCGCCATTGCTATCGTACAAGGTAATGGTAACACCTGGAAGACCAGTTTCGCTTTTGGGAACTTGTACGCCGTCCACCACCAAGGGCCTTCCATACAGAGTCCCCAATTTGAGCCGGGGATTGGTGTGAAGCCAAAATCAACGGTGGTGATGTCTTGACCTGGTGTTAGGTTACATCTGGCTAATTTTTGTAGGTGTGCCCGGGTTTGTTCCGTCAGCACCCGGAACCAACTACTACTGTATAGTCGCCAGCAGGTAAGTTATCAAATACGTAGTTGCCATTATCGTCGGCTTAGTAGTGGCAATTACATCGCCATTGCTATCGTACAAAGTAATAGTGACACCTGGTATGCCTGTTTCGTACCAGGTCTTGTACACCGTCACCGTTGGTGTCGTTCCATACAAAGTCGCCATAGAGCCTGTTGGGATTGGTGTGAAGCCAAAGTCAGCATCCAAATAGTCTTCGTTTTCGCCCAATGCAACACTTACGCTAGTAGGTGTTTGCGTGTTGTATCAACGGGACCCGAGGCCTACGATTACGTATAATCGCCAGCAGGTAAATCGTTGAAAATATATCCGCCGTTGTTGGTCGGTAGTGGTAGTAGCTAATACATCGCCATTGCTATCGTACAACGTAACAATAACACTTGGAATACCTGTTTCGCCTCAGTCTTGTACGCCGTCACCGTTGGTATCTAACCATACAAAGTCACCAATTGAACCTAACTCTGGTACCATAGGTGTAGCCAAAATCAACGGTAGTGATGTCTTCGCCTGGTGCTAAGGTAACAGTTATGCTTGATGGAGTACTTGGTGTAGTTCCGTCAGGACCTTGACCCACAATTACCGTATAATCGCCAGCAGGTAAGCCTTCAAATACGTAGCTGCCATTATCGTCGGTAGTAGTGGTGGCAATTACACTGCCATTGCTATCGTACAGCAACAGTGATACCTGGTATGCCCGTTCTTGCCTGGGGCTCTTGTACAGTCACCGTTGGTGTCGTTCCATACAAAGTCGCCAATTGAGCCTGCTGGGATTGGTGTGAAGCCAAAATCAACGGTGGTGATAGTTCCTGACCTGCGTTAAGGTTACACTACACTTGTAGGTGTGCTTTGGGTTTGTTCCGTCAGGTATCTCGAACCAACTACTACCGTATAGTCGCCAGCAGGTGTTATCAAATACGTAGTTGCCATTATCAATGGTAGTAGTAGTGGCAATTACATCGCCATTGCTATCGTACAAAAGTAAACAGTGATACCTGGTATGCCTGTTTCGCTCAGCCTTGTACGCCGTCACCGTTAGCGTCGTTCCACAAAGTCGCTAATTGAACCTGTTGGTTGTTCGCAAGTTGGGTCGGTAATAGTAACGCTGGTTGTTGTTGAGCACCTTGTTATCAGTAACAGTTACCGTATAAGTACCGCCTCGTTAAAACCGGTTAGGTTCGGTTGTTGCAGCGTTGCTCCATGCAAAGTT
>JADKCK010000088.1 GCA_016718845.1 Sphingobacteriales bacterium | reverse complement strand
GATGACGAAACGGTAAAAAAAATTAACCACGACCAACTTTCAAAGATTGCCGAAATCATTAACGGCGAGGGCATTCTAGGAATATTACCAAAGGTCTTTTATCATTTCTTTACTGGTTTTGGTCATGTGTAAGTTCAGAGCCGTTTGTTAATTCATGGCACATTGAGGTATTGTGTAATGAGTTACAGATAATCGGAGAACGGTTATTTAAGCGAGAGTCGTCTCCTTACGATTTGGTCGTGAATGTTCCGCCGGGGATGAGCAAAGCAGTATTTTTAGTATCTTGTTCCCTGCTTGGTGTTGGATAAAAGACCCGAGTTTGCAAATCATTTCAGCAAGTTACGAAAGCGAGTTGGCTACGGACTTTGCTCAGGATAGCAGAAAGAAAGTTATTGCTGCGGAACGATACCAATGGCTTTTTGGTGATTTGTTTGTGAGGCGGGACGCGCAGGCGCTAAACCCAGCTCCAAAATAATGCGGGGGGGGAGGGAGAAAACGATAGGCACAAAGGGGCATATAACGGGCAAACATGCCCACTTATTTATTATCGACGACCCTATGAACCCACGAAGTGCCGATAGTGAAGCCGAAAGGACAGCAGTTAATAAATGGCTAAATGAAACCGTACCAAGCCGCAAAACAAGCGAGGCAAGCGTGTTTATTTTGGTAATGCAACGGCTACACGAAGACGACAGCACCGCTCAATTCCTTACTACCTTTCCACATGTTAGGCACATCTGCCTACCTGCTATGTTATCCAACAGTACTACGGCGGAATATCGACACCGCTACATAAACGGCTACCTTGACCCGATAAGATTAACGCCCGAAATATGTAACGAGCTACAAAGTAAAAGGGCATGGTCTGGTCAATACATGCAAGCGCCAGCACCAGACGGCGGGAATATTATCAACCCCGATTGGTTTTTTGAGTTTGATTATTTGGCGGTATTAAACGAAGTAAAGCCGCAAATGAAACAATACAAATTGCGTTCTGTATTGACGGAGCCTACACCGCTAAGACCACAAACGACCCGAGTGTGATTTTAGGATATTTCACATTCAGAAACAAGCTGTACATAATTGCCATGAGTGAAGTTTGGTTAGGCTTTTCCGCTTTGCTTGACCATGTGACAGACTTTACAGCCGAACATGGTTACAACGATAGTAGCTATTTTGCGTATCGAACCGAAAGCGAATGGCAAAGACCTTATCGATGCACTTGTTAGTCACAAAGGGCTAAACGCCTTTGCATCGAAAAGCCCAACAACGGATAAGATACAACGCGTTCATGCTATCACCCCAATACTACAATCCGAAAGGGTAGGCATCTTAGCAGGTGCCAAATGGGGTGAAAAGCTAAGGGAGCAGGTAAAGAACTTTCCAAAATCAACACACGACGATATTGTGGACTGCATAGAAATAGCGGTTCGTGAAGAACTAACTAACAATAACAGCTTTATTTATTAAAATATGGACATCAAAAAATCACTTGCAACGAAAGAAGGGCGGATTAAGTTGTTACAAGAAATTGTAAAAGAGGCTGCATCCATGCCACAAGACAAAGAGCTAAACAAGCTAATGGAGTTTTGCAACGTCCTTGTAAAGGCATTTACAAGCCCACCGCAAACTAAAAAAGGGGCGTTCTTGCCTTTGCAGATGCAAGCCCCATCTCAAAAGGAATTGCCCAAAGACGACCTCAAAACAGCCATTGCAGCCGTAACAAAAGGAACGGCAAGCGATAAAGAAACTATCACCGCCGATAACCTAAAAAAAGATGCTAAGGATAACGATTAACAACATCGAATACAGTTGCCCGACAATGTGGGAAGATATTACGATGCGGCAGTATTTGGCGGTTGTGGCTTTGGTTGCCCCCGAAAAGTTTAAAAGTTTTATAGCGGGTGATAAGGTCAAGTTTAGCCACAAAGAAATACAAGACGCTTACTCCTATATGGCTAAGGTGGTGGAGGTTTGCTGCGGCATTCCTTACGAGGTAGGCATGAAACAGGTTAAGGCAACCGAACTACAAAAGTTGTGGTATCACATAGAAAGCACATTAAAGGCAGACTATGAATACCAATACGCCGTATCGGAAAACGGAACAAAAGCATCTTTTTTGTTTGAGGGCGAAACTTATTATTTGCCTACCAAGTTAATGACCGAAGAGACGGCGGGCGAGTTGGTGATGGCTCAACTGTTACAAGACGGTTGCAAGCAGTTGGAAAACGGCAGCTACATTGCCCTAACAAAACTAACCGCCGTACTATGCCGCAAAGCGGGTGAATGGTACGAAGATTACGACATAGAGCAACGAGCCGAACACTTTTTGGGCTTGCCAATGGACACGCTTTTGTATGTAGGTTTTTTTTTGCAGAAGTTACAGCGGGGTTACATGCAAGATTTGCAAATCTTTACAGCAGCCCAGACTCTGACGAAATTGCGGCAGGTATCGAAAACATACAAAGAAGCTTTGGCGGCTACATGACACTAAAAAGGATTGCGGAGGCAGGTGTTTTTAATCTGCCAAACATGTCACCGATTAAGGCTGCCGAGCGCGCCCCGCTTTGGGATGCTTGGTATTATTTGAGTAGCTGTGCAGCTGCCGCGAACTACCAAACACCCCCCCCCGCGCCCGGCCCCCTGATTTACCACAAATCCACACCGCCCAACCACGCGCCCCCCCCCCCCCCCCCCCCCCCCCCCCCCCCCCCCCCAAAAAAACGATGTAATGGACTTAGTACAATTTTCAAACTTACTCAATTTGGCGGTTCAGTTTGACCCCGTTATAAATTCCTACCAATACGGCTGGACTTCGGACATTAACACGTCGCGACAAAATAACTTTGACCCGACAGGCGAGGTCGGCAAGTTGTACCCATATTTGCTATTTCAACCACCGACCGTTACCTTTGGTGGTAGCCGCAAATACTACCAATGCAAATTGGTGCTATTTGATTTGTATGGCTACAAAAATAACGCGGGCATGGACACCCGAACAATGGTAGAGGGGCATCGCGACCTTACTGAAGCAATTCAATCTTTGCTTTCATTCCTTACATGGTATGGCGACAATTCAAAGGCTTTTGAGATAGAGGGGGCGGTAATAGGGCAACTTGACGGAGTTGCACACGACGACCAATTATTGTTTTTAGAGATTGATTTTAACCTATGCCTTGTTAGTAGTTGTTCCGAATGGAATTTTGACGAACAGGGTGTACCCGCCGAACTAGCGGCATACGAACCGATAACTAAAATTGACTTAGAAAAACAAACAGCGGACAAATGGCAACCATAGCAGATTTAAAAGCGCTTGCAGACGAGATAGGCAAAATTGCTTATCAATACGTCATAGCAGAATTCAAGGCACAAGGACACACACTAACTGGCAAGTTTGAGCAGCAGGTCGAGTTTAAAGTTGTAGAAACTGTTTCTGCGACGTTTAACCCCGACAGCAGCGTCACCACAAAACGCGGGCTGCGGATTGACTTTTTGATGCCCTACTATGGGCGGTTTGTTGATGCGGGCGTACCTGCAAGCCGTATTCCTTTCACCGACCGAAAAAGCGGGCAAGGGAAAGGTGGCACATCGAAATACATTGCAGCCTTAACTAGATACGCAAAGTTACGCATGGGTGCAAGCTCGCAAAAAGAAGCCACATCAATAGCTTTTGCTATCGCCCGAAAACATAAGAAAGAGGGAATGCCAACGCGAGCCTCAAAACGGTTTAGCCAAACAGGGTTGCGAACAGATTTTATAGACCAAAGCCGCGAGGCGATGGAACGCGAACTGCTTGCTTATGTAAAAGACTATGCGGAGGCTGCGATACAAATATTATTTCAAAACGCTTTTAAAGAATTAAAATAATTATGCCAACAGTAACAACACCAAAGACAGAGCAGGAGGTTATTGATTTTTGCGAAGCCATAAACACCAGCTTAGGCGAAGGAGCCGACCGCGTTGTGGTTTATTGCGAAGTCCAAAGCTATGCAACAGGTCAAATACCCGCTACTTTTTTGACAGAATACAACGCTCAAAATAGTGTTGATAAGCAAAAGTCGCTACTAAAAGGGCAGATTGCCGAACTAGCAGCCTATAAAAACGGCACTACTTTTACTGAAGAATTTGATAAAATAAACTAATTATGGCAATTTCAGGAGTTGCACTACAATCACCAAGTCTATTAAATAGCGGATACCCAATAGACACTTATTATAGTGCCTACCGCCCAATACAATGGGGGTGGGCAGTTGTTGCATCTGCGGGTGAAGAGCTTACTAATTTAGTGGTAACGGTTTATGACGCAACAACAGGACAGCCCATTACGAAATACCGCAACGCATGGAGAAGCCGTACCGTTATAGGAATTAACACCTTGTTTTATTTTTTGCTTGATGTGTCTGCGTCTGCGCAAACTTTGGTAGCTCCATTTGGCGGCACACAAAGCAGTACCTTTACTGGATTTAACACGCAAAATTTAGCAGATATTTACATCACCGTCCAAGCCGAATATAAAGCAGGCGGCAGTCTGTTTATCACAACCGACCCGACAATTTACAGTACCGAACTAGAGCCTACAAAAATAACCAATTCAGCATCGAATGCCGATTTAGTATTGTACCCCGTCGGCGCGGGTGGAATGTATTTTGGCGGGGTGTTAGTAGTAGGACAGTTTTGGGGCGAAAATGGGCAGTTTTCAAGTCCTTATTTCAGTAATTGGTTAAGCGACATTCCCGCAAAAGGAAATTTGACTTGTTCGGACTATAGGAGTTATTTGGCTTATACTTGCCCAAATACATCGTTCTACGTGGTTGAGGTCACAAAGCCCGATGGAACCGTCACGACAACAACGGTTGATGCTTTTGCAGCGGGTTTGTATATTCATGTGCCGACCGATTTTTTTACGCTCAACGACCTTTACACTTTGGGGATAGCAGTAGGCGATACCTATACCGTCCAAATAAAATGTGTCGTTGGAGTTTTAACAGGATTTACCCCCGCAATAGAGTACAAGGTCGTTGAATGCTGCGACCCATACCGAAAAGGCATTGCCTTGTCTTTCATGAATAAATACGGCGTTGCTGATACCGTTTTGTTGTCGGGCGAAATAGCCCGAACCCAAAGCGCAAAAGGACAATTAGCCGCTGTGCCATTACTGCACAACCAAACTACTCACGTCTTTGAGGTGTCCGGTGCAGGTTCAATACGATACAATGTATCAGCCGAACAAGGTTTTGAGGTTGTGTGCCAACTAACCAATAAACAGGCAATGTGGCTCCGGGACCTGCTACGTTCACCCGAAGCCTATTGTAATATGCCTTACTCAATGCGTGGGCGAAAACAAAGGCAAGCGGTGGTAATAGACGATGTTACCCAAAAAGTATCGCAAAGCGGCACAGGTTTAATTGACTTTTCGTTTAGCTGCCGCATGGCAAATGCGGATATAGTCCAAATCCCATAGCATTATGAAAATAGAGTTTTATATCGGCACACAATTAGTAGATACATCGCCCGACTTTAACGCCCAAATCGTTTTGGGTATTGAAACTCTGGACGGTGTGACTTCGGGCGCGTATGGCAAGCGCTCAATAAAGCTACCCTACACTAAAAAGAACGCAGCAGTTTTTCAACAATGGGCAGCACCTATGCAGGTTGAAGATGCGCAGTATCACCTAATCGCCCGACCTTGTTACATAGCCATAAATGGGATAACAACGTTTAAAGGCATGGCGCAACTGAACGGCATTGACCTAATCGGCAAGCGAAGCCAAAGACAGGGCGTATCAATTAGTGTTGACCTAATCGGCAATAATGCCGTCTGGATAGAGGAGGCGAAAACAAAGCGAGTGCGGGATTTAGGTTGGTACGATGCAGACCACAGATTGACCGATGTAGGCGTGACGGCAGGGATAACAGCGAGCGATGCCGATATTGATACTTATGGCTACACACTAATCAAGTTTAAAGAATGGGCGAACCCGAACCATGTTTTGATAGACGAATTTACAAACTTCTTGTTCGTTAAACACATGCTCAAAAAGTTCTTTGATTTGTATGGCTATACTATTTTAGGCAATTTTTTTGAAACAGATTTTGCAAAGCGGTTAATAATTCCCGTGCCAATAAATCCCGACACGTCGGAATATTCGGCGAGGCACATTATGAAAGGGGCTTTTACTACCCCGCAGCCGTTTCTAGTTCCAGATTTTACAGGGGCGATAAGTGTTGACCCCTCAAGTCATTATACCCCCGCTCAATTAGGTTACTATCTTGATGATGTTGGCACTTTTACCGTTACGCTAAAAGTTACCGTTACATCTGTTACTGTTGGCGCAGGAGCAGCCGAAATAGGGTGCTTTATCGGAACTACTACACCGTTTGTAGTGGGAACTGTTTCAACAACGCCATTCCCATCAGGATTGGGCGTTGGTGTATTTTATTCAACGGTTGATATTCAAGTAACCGCAGCCGATTTAGGGCAGTACTTAATACCTACCGTTGCATGGCTACCAGCCGTTTTTGATTATTTTGCAGAGATAGAAATTATCTATTTAAAACAATATCTTATCGGGGCAAGCATTCAGTTCGCTGAAATAATACCCAAATCATGGGTAATTTCAGACTTGTTTAAGGGCTTATCGGAATGCTTTAATCTGGTTTTCGATACCGACCCCGAAGCCCAAACGGTGCTAATTGAATGCCGCGATGATTGGTACGAAACCCAAAGGCTACCAACGCCGCAAAAGGTTTTTCATGCGGGCTATTATGGAGCAACACAAAAAGACCGAAGCCTATTGCGTGACTTCACAAAGGAGGCACAGATAAGCTTTGACACGCCTTTTCGATGGTACGCGCAAAGCTACAAAGCGGACGACCCAACGGTCGAAGCTTTGAATGCTACGACCGTTCCAAAGATTTACGAAAACATTTCGCATCTAAACGAAGTCGGAATAGGCACGGAGGAGGCAGAAAATAGCCTTTTCGCTACTACAATACACAACCCCGAGCCAGATATTATTTCACCCACGAGTGCTGTTACGCCGATAGTACCTATGGTGTACGGCGTTAATCACCTAACCGAAACAACAACAGATGGCAGCTATAACGAAACGCCCCGCCTATTATTTTGGGCAGGGCAAAACGCAATCTACGGAGCTATAAATGTGGATTTTAGCGGAGTGATAACCGACACTTTATTGCCTTGTTCGTTTGTATTTAACGCGGGCGATGTGTCGGGAGGCTTTGACCCTTGTTTAGCATACAGCGACCAGCGGCTGAATAATGGCAATGTCGCGACGGGATTAAGTAACGTATTCTACCCAAAAGAGATAGCGCGCATTAGTCAGTTTTACACCTTGACCGAGTACATACTGCTATCCATTATTGATATAGTTAATTTCAAGTTCAACGAAATTTGGTACATTGATGGGGTAAAATACATACCGACAAAGATAGAGTACAACCCATTGGGTACGGCTGCAAAGGTAGTGCTTAGACCAGATGCCGACCTGCCGTTACCTGAAAATCAAGTACCAAACCTTAGAATTGGTGGCATGGCTTTTGGTAGTGCAGCAGCGTTCCAAGCGTTCTTAATTGCCAAAGGAAACCCGACGGCAACAGTAACAAGTTACACCGACAACGGAGACGGAACAGAAACGTTTGCGGTAGGTGGATTTACCGCTTTTGCGGCACAAACTTTTGAGAACGAAACCGACTTGACAAGTTTTGAAGATTTGACAGGTTGGGTTACGTACTTAGGGGCAAACTGTTTTAATGCTTGCCTTAACCTTACAATCTTTGTGGCTGATAATGTGTCGTCGATGGCGAATGCGGTATTTATCCAAACGGGGCTAACATTTATAAACCTGCCCAATTGTGTAAGTATGGGAATAGGCGTTTTTGCATCGTGTCCAAGTTTGGCTACAATAATTTTACCGCTATGTACGAACTTAGGCGGAACGGTGGGCGATGATAATGTATTTCTAACTATCAATGGCTATCAACCAGTTGTGCTTACTGTACCCGTAGCGTTACAGACATGTGACGCAGGCAACCCCGATGGAGATATTGTTTATTTATTAGCTACTAACCCATTTAGCACAATAATCTACGTATGATAAACACAAACAACATGATAAAACTATTTTTTAAAGCTATTTCTAATATTGGTTGGATTTACAGATTAGCTGTAAAGATTATTGCCAATCGTATTGTACATAAAAGTACAAAACTTACACCTGAATATCTAACCCAAAGCGGTTGGACAGAAGAAGACGGCTATTATTCCGAGCCAAACATCAAAGAACGCGATAGGATTTGGATTAAATTTGAGGGGCATTTTTATCGTGCTTATTACGGCAGATATAAAACGTTTATAGCATTAGAAACGAGCCTTGAATGGTTCAATCTTTTCTATCTGTTAGCTCACCCAGATAATGGTAGATATGAATTAGTAGGAATTTAAACGAATAAACTCTTAAACCTATAAAAACTTTCAAAACAGCGAAGGAGATAAAATGGCAACAAATAAAGTAATTGGCTTTAGTATTGAGGTCGTAGGTGATGAGCGTATTATCAAAACCTTAGAGCAACTAAAAGCCGAAATAAAAAGCACCGAAGCCGAATTTAGCAAAGCCGAATTTGGCAGCCAAAAGTATAAGGAATTAGAGGAAACTTTGGGCGTACTTAAAACCAAACAGGCAGATTTGCGAGCGGAGCAAAAGAAAACCCAAACCGAATTTGCGGCAACGAAATTTGACTTGGGTAGTTACCGCGCCTTAAATGCCGAATTGGTGAAGCTGCGCGCTGGATTTAAGGAGTTGAGCGAAGCCGACCGAGACGGGGCAGTAGGCAAAGAGATGTTGAAAAACATACAAGTCCTAGACCAAAAGTTGAAAGGCATTGATGCCGAAATTGGGCAGTTTCAGCGTAACGTAGGCGACTACGAAAACGCCGTAACGCGTGCCTTCGCAAAAATTGGCGACAAAGGGGAAGTTGAAAAACGGTTTAAGAACCTACAAAAGGAAGCCAAAGACGCAAATATTGAAGCGGCAAAATTGGGCGATGCGGTTAAAAAAGCACGCAAAGAAGCCGACCCAAATTTAGCGGCTATTGAAAAGTCGTTTGTTGAGGCAACCGACAAAGCTGAAAAATTAAACAAAGAGGCGGGTAAGTTAGGCGAGGAGTTCCCGACCAATGCCAAAATATTTAAGTCAAGCATAACAGGGCTTATCCCTGGACTTGACGATGCTATACAGCAGTTTGAGGGGCTTGCAACCGCTTCGGGTTTTGCGGGCAAAGCAATGGCAGGGGCGTTTATCGGATTTGCGGCAGCGGGAGCCGCCTTTGCAGGCATTCAAGCAATAGGAGAAATTACCAAAGAATTTACCAAATTGCGTACCGAAGCAACAGCGCTAACCGATGCGACAGGTAAAGAGTTAGATGATTTAGCGGTTAATGTTAAAACAACAGCCGATGTTTTTCAAACGGATTATGTAGATGTGTTAAGGGCAACAAACGCCCTTAGCAAAAACTTTAATATCACCTTAGAAGAAAGCAGCCGTTTAATAGAGGAATTTCAGTTGGCGGGTGGGTTAATAACCGATGACAGTATCAAGCAAGTTGAAGAATATTCATCAGTATTGGGCGATGCAAACGTAAAGGCGGAGGACTTATTAACGATAATTGCCCTATCTGCAAAAAGCGGACAGTTCAACGACTTTGGAGTAGATGCCTTTAAGGAATTTAGTATTAGGCTAAACACAGACGGCAAGAAAATTGCCGCAGCACTAAAAGAAATTGAACGCCAAACAGGAACAACCTTTGCGGATAAACTTGTTAATGATGTTGAAAAAGGGGCGATAGGCACAACTGAAGCTCTAACCGTAATTACAAAGGAACTTGAAAAGTTGCCAATAAAATCGCAGCCAGTAAAAAAGGCTCTTAGTGAAATATTTGGTTCAAAGGGTGAAGATGTGAGCGCGGGTTTTCTTACCCAACTGTCGAAAGTTGGGGGAGGGCTTGATAACCTGATAGACAAAGATAATAAATACATAATTGGGCTAAGGGAACAGATAAGAGTAACCGCCGAGCTAAACGAAGCCAAGAACGAACTAACAAAAAGGTTTGAGGGTTTGGTTGCGTCTACGACCAATGCCACAACGCAAATACAAACAGGCTTAATTAAGGCGCTTGTTTATCTTTACGATAGCCTTGCTCCTATCACGGCAGGCTTGTTCGACATGATAAAAGGATTGTACGAAGTGGCAAAAGCGGCGCCCATAATTGAAAAGCCGATAATGTTTTTAGTTCAGGCTTTTGCGGCGTTTTTCGATGGGCTAAAATTCATACCCGCCCAAATGGTAGCCATAGACGCAACGATGCAAGTATTAGAAAGCCGTATCGATGCCACATGGGGCAAGATAATAATCAAGGCGGAGATATTGGCAAAAAAAGCCACATCTTTACTAACCTTTAATCCCGACACAAAAGCAGCACTTGCAAAAGACATAGTACTGTTAGAGGATAAGCTAAAAGTTATTGATAGGTTTGCAGCCGAAAAAGGAAAACTTTGGGCGATATTTACACGGAAACACTAAAAGAACAGTACAAAAAAGTCGATGAATTTACTAAAAAGCCTATCACCGCCCCGCCCATAAAGCCCTCAAAAGCACCTAACCAATTAGGAGAAACAGCAGCGGCAGCGGTCAAAAAAGAAACCGAAGCCCTCAAAAAAGAGCAGGACAAGCAAGCCGAACAACAAGCCAAAGCACGTGAAGACGCACTCAAAGCGGAGCAGGATTTTGCAGATAAAAAACGCCAAATATTACTTGACCTAAACCGCGAAATAATAGCCGAACAGTTGGCTATCATGGCAGACGGCAAAGCCAAAGAATTGCAGGCAGAACAAAACCGTACCGATGCTGTTGCCGCTGCTCAAAAAGAAAGGCTTAATGCTTATCAAAAAAGCCTAAAAGAAGCAGCGGATAAAATCAAGACAGATTTAGGCAAAGATAGTAACGAATATAAAAACTTCGTTGCTCAATCGCAAAAAGACGTGGCAGAGGTAACAGCACAAAGCAACTTATTGCTTGAAACCGAAGCCGAGCAGCACCGTCAAAACATACAAGAGATAGATACAAAGTATAATAATTCCGATTACAAGGCATTGCTAGAACAGCAAGCCCGCGAGTTAAACGCAATAGACGAAGCCTATAAACTGCAAGAGTTACAACTTGCCGAACAGCGAGCCAAAGCCGAAACAGGGCAAAGCCCAGGCGCAGCCGCAAAAATTGGGGGTACATTCGACGCCAAAGAATACGAACTGCAAAAAGCCAAGTTACTTGAAAAGGTAGCCGAGTTGGATAAAGAATTGTACGACCTGCAAAGCCAAGCACCAAGCAACCCGCTTATCAGCGATGCCGATATTGACGCGGTAGTGTTGGCAAAACAACAGCTAAACACCGAGCTTGCCGAGCTTGAAAAACAGCAGACGGCAACGGTGCAAGAGCAAGCGAGCCAACGAGCGGAAGCAAGGGAACAAGAATATCAACAGGCGGGAGAGATAGCACTTGCGGCTCTTGATTTTATTGGGCAATTAGCACAACAGCAAGACGAAGCCGAACAGCAACAGATAGAAAAAAGGCTATCCGCAAAAGAACAAGAAATTGCAACGATTGAGGAGAAGCTACAAAATGCCAGCGGACTACAAAAAGAGGCACTACAAAGCCAACTTGACGAAGAATTAGCGGCACAAAAAGCCATCGAAAAGGAGCAAGCCGACCTTGAAAAGAAATCCGCAAAAAGGCAAAAAGCTATCAGCATAATTCAGTCACTAATCAATACGGCTCTTGCAATTAGTGGAGCATTAGCCGCCCCGCCATTTTTCCCCTTAAATACTCCGTCCGTAATTACGGCAGGGGTATTGGGTGCAATACAAACGGCTGCGATAATCGCACAACCTTTGGCAACAGGTGGAGTAGTTAAAGGCGTTCCAAATATTGCACAACTGCCAAATGGTGACAACGTCTTTACGACCTTGAGAATTGGTGAGGTAGTAATGAATGAAAACCAACAAACGACACTTAGGGCGATTGCAGGCGGCGATATTTTCAGCCGCATCAAGATACCAGGGTTTGCGGCAGGTGGCGTAGTGGGCGGCACATCTGCCATACCTACCAACTTGCCATACACCACAACGGCAGCAGCCGACAATAGCCTAAGCATATTTGCAGCCCAAACCGAAGCTGCTATTTTAGCACTTGACCGCAAAACCGATGCTATTTACAACAGCGTTGTAACGCTAAAAGTAGGACTTGATACAGACGAATTAACCGCCGTACAAGGTGAAGAGGCACGTTTACGCAAAAAAGCCACATTATGAGCCACAGAATTTATGACCGATTACCCGAAGCGTTAAGGGGTAAGTTGATAGAAACCTACGAGGCAAGTATGCCACTATTCCCGAAGCCGCCACACATGGTGAACTACTTTTTTGAGATTTACAACAACTATTTTAATCTGCAATACGCCCGAAGTGGCGAGGCAGAAGATTTAGAAGACGTGACCTGCTCGAATTGTAGGGTTAAAGTAGATAGCCACATTTGGCGAGCGATAAATTATTACAAAACATTGCA
>JADKCK010000087.1 GCA_016718845.1 Sphingobacteriales bacterium | reverse complement strand
TTATGGTCGATACCAATCAAAAAGCCCATCAGGTCCAGCCGCTTCTATACTGTTTTTAGAAACATCTATACTAAAACATTTTGAAAGACTATCTCCTTGGTCCAATTTAGTTTTCAAAACCCAAAAAATATCGTTTTTAAACTCATTTTGCGTAAAAAAAGTATCACATGGAATAGATTGTAATGCAAAAACATATTTTACTTGCAATTTATTTTTACTATTATATAAATATGCTTTGTTTTTTTGGACTTTAAGTATCATTTTTTCAGGATATGCCATATTTTCATTATCATTTTCCCAATTACCTTGTAGTAATTGATAAAATAGTTTTATTTTCAGCATTTTTTCTTCATAAGAAAGCATTTTAACGCTGTCTTTGGTTGTGTTCTGAAACGCAGGTGTAGTTTCACCTTTATTTGTCAAAGGTGACGTATTTCTAGTTTTGCATCCATGCAAAACAAAAAAGGCAAAAAGTATAAGAATGTGCTTTTTCATTTTTTTAGTTGTAATGTAGCTTCGTTAAAATATTTTGCCTATCTGGAAGTCCATTCGTTCCTCTATTTACAATACGTGTAATTTGCTCTACTGTGCTGCCCCAAACCCCCAATTTTGTTGTCCGCCTCTTGCCCTTGGAAGCCAAACCTATACCCCCCCGCATTACGGCTACGCCCTGCCTGCAACATGCCGTAGGGGTAGTTTTGTTGAGGGTTAGGGTTTTTTAGCCAAAGGCGAAGTTTTGGGCAGTGCAATCAATAACACATTAGTATCTAATACAATAAGCATTGGTTATTGATTATAGGGTGTTCGTAAATGCTCGTTAGCCCATGTCGATATGGTATTAGCGTTATATTGGCGTTGTTCCCAAAGGGTATCTAGCTCATTATCTATTTTTTGTGCATAGTAATTTATTATCAATTGTTTAATATCCAATACATCACTGTCGCTGATGTTGGTGCTAAACAGTTTTAGTAACTCTAATTGTATATTGCTTAATTTGCTTATTGTTTCCATATCTACTATTTTGTAAATTAGATGGTAGTGAGAGACTCAGTTTATTGCCGCGCAAATATACGCTAATTTTTTGAGTTTTGGTGAGTTTTGGGCGCGAAAAACTGCACCAACTTAATTAGTTGGTGCAGTAGTTTGAGTAATGAAATATTTATTTAATTATTATCACTCAGTAAAGTAATAATACACAAGGCGGGGCGGGGGGCGGCTTTTACAGCAAATTACAATTCTCTTCGCAATCGGGCAACGGGTATATCAAGTTGTTCGCGATATTTTGCAACCGTTCGGCGGGCAATATTGTAGCCTTTTTCTACCAAATAAAGCATTAGTTTTTCGTCCGATAGGGGTTTCGATTTATCTTCGCCTTCTATCAAGTCGGTTAAAATCTTTTTCACCTCGCGGGTCGATACTTCTTCGCCGCTATCGGTTTGCAACGACTCCGAGAAAAAGTCTTTGAGTTTAAAAATGCCAAATTCGGTTTGTACATATTTACTGTTCGATACCCTTGATATGGTAGATATATCTAAACCTGTAATTTCGGCAATATCTTTCAAAATCATAGGGTTTAGTTGCATTTCGTCGCCTGTCAAAAAATACTCGTACTGATACCTCAAAATAGCTTCCATGGTTTTCATCATGGTGCTTTGTCGTTGTTTTATGGCATCAATAAACCACTTAGCCGAGTCAATTTTTTGTTTAATAAACATCACGGCTTCTTTCTGCGATTTAGATTTGTTGCGGCTGTTCGAGTATTCGCGCAACATTTCTTTGTAAGTATCGCTAATGCGCAGGTCGGGGGCGTTTTTTGAGTTAAGCGACAGCACTAAATCGCCACCATTATTTTGCAGTATAAAATCGGGTATTATATAGTTGCTTATTTGGTTCGATTGCACATAAACGCTGCCGGGTCTTGGGTTTAGTTTTAGTACTTCGTCAATGGCATCTTTTAGGTCGTCGTTGGTAATACCCATATTTCGGAGTAATTTGTCGTAGTGTTTTTTGGCAAATTCTTCGAAATAGTTTTCTAGCAGTTGTTCGGTTATGTTTAGTATGTGGTCGTTGGGTGTCTTTTTTTTGCGTATTTGTATCAGCAGGCACTCTCTAAGGTCGCGTCCGGCAACGCCGTCGGGGTCAAAATTTTGTATTTTTTGTAGTATTTGTTCAATTTCTTCTTCGTCGGTCATTACGTTTTGCCCAAAGGCAAGGTCGTCTACCAATGCTTCTATTTTGCGGCGCAGATACCCATCTTCGTCAATACTACCTATAATTTGGGCAGCAATGGCATGTTGTCGCTCATCGAGGCTTAACAAGCCCAATTGTTCCATTAAATGTTCATGAAAAGTAGTGCCTAATGCTGCGGGCACAGGGCGTTGGTCTTCTTCTTGGTCGGCTCCGTAGCTATCGTCGCGTGTTTTGTACGATGCGGTATCGTCTTCGTAATCGGCATAATAATCGCTTATGTCAATGTCGTTGTCTATCAACGATTCGTAGGGGTCGTCTTCATAATCGTCTTCTCTTTCTTCTCTTTCGTCTGCTGCACCTGTTTCTAAATCTTCGGGCGAGTTCGGGAAAAACTCTTCTTCTTCCGTGCCATAATCATCTACTTCTTCTAAGGCAGGGTTAATTTCCATCTCTTCTTTTATGCGTTGCTCTAAGGTAGCCGTAGGTATCTGCAACAATTTCATGAGCTGAATTTGTTGTGGAGATAACTTTTGAAGTTGCTTTTGGCTTAACTGTTGATTGAGCATACAATATAAAAAAGATTAAGGAGTTACCTTTGGTAATTAGCAATAAGTAATAGGTGCAAAAAATAAAAATTGCCATAGTCATCAAAACTAGTGCCAATTCGCTTTTCAAGGTGCAATATTACTACATTTTGTGCAAATAAAAAAACTTTTTTCAAAAATTTAGCTATATTTACCTCCTACAATCAACACAATTTCGCCTTTTACGGTTTTAGCACTAAAATGAGCCACTAATTCGGCAAGTGTACCGCGTGCATTCTCTTCAAAAAGCTTAGTTAACTCGCGCGACACACTTGCAGGTCTATCTGCCCCAAAAACTGTTGCAAATTGCTCTAAGGTTTTAACCAACCTAAACGGCGACTCATAAAAAATCATCGTTCGGGTTTCTTCTTGTAGGGCATCGAGGCGCGTTTTACGCCCTTTTTTTTGCGGCAAAAATCCTTCAAAAATAAACCTATCTGCTGGTAAACCCGAGTTGATAAGGGCAGGTACAAATGCCGTTGCTCCGGGCAAACATTCTACAGCTATACCTTCGCGCACACACTCGCGCACCACCAAAAAACCAGGGTCCGATATACCCGGCGTACCTGCATCGGTTACTAAACCAATGGTGGCACCTGCTTTTATTTGCGTAATAATTTTGCCCAACGTATAATGCTCGTTGTGTGCATGATACGATTGCACGGGTTTGCTTATCTCGTAATGGCGCAATAAAATGGCTGTTTGGCGCGTATCTTCTGCCAAAATCAAATCTACCTCGCGCAACAATCGCAACGCCCGAAGTGTTATGTCCTCTAAATTGCCAATAGGCGTTGGTATAAGATATAGTTTCGACATGATTTATTGTTAGCTATTTTTTTAAAGATAATTTAGACTAAATTGTTGGTTAACTTATCAACCAAAGGCTTGCGCCTGCCCCGCTTGACGCGGAATATGTCTTTTTTGGGGGTGATGATTGGTTTACCCTATTTGCTAGCCTTTGAGCTTCCCAAAGCAAAGCAAGCGCCCACCAAATCAAACATTAATTACTCGTATGTTTGTGCCTATATTACGCAGCACATTTCTATAATTAACCATATTGGCATTTTTAGCTATACTTTGTATTTTTTTGTAAAAAGACCAGCATTACTAACAATTGGCGTTTTTATGCTAAGCTTATCAAAGTAAAGAAACAAGCCTAAATGAAGCGTTAAAAAGTCCATTTCAATAATTGAGTATGTTGCATTTTTATACCCAGTTGTGCAGATTATTTCTTCTTGCCCGGCATCATAGGAATTGGCGTTAAGAAATTTATTGGGGCATAAATGTAGCGTTAAGAAAGATATACTGTTTGAAGCACGCCACACCGAACCGAGAAATAAACTCGACAAGCAAACCGTTTGGCGTGCAAGTTTATATCTTTTAGCGGAATGTTGCCCATTTTAGCCAATTACTATACAGCCTTGACTTTTTTGGTTACTTTTTTTGTCAAGAAAAAAAGTAACAAACTTTTAATGGGTGGTGAATACTAAAATAATACAACATGCCACTTAACAGCTACCTTCGTTGTATCATCCTTGCTCAATAGGAGTATAAAAAGCTACCATTTGTCAGTTTCTACAACAAAAGTAAAAGAACCCAAATTATCTTCAAAGCCCCTTGCCGCTTAATATTTATCCTATTTGCGCTACCCCTGCGTAACATAAGGTAATTACTATCTACCCCACGTTCATCAATTTTCCAACAAAAGTACGTACCTTTACCCAATTTTTTACGCAACAAGCTATCTTTAATCATGAAACACCTGTTTTTAACCTTTTGTATCGCTTTTCACAGCCTATATCTGCTGGCACAAGTAAGCAATGGCGGCTTGCCATATAGCTTTACACACCCTACTATCGTGCAACCTTTAACCGCCAACATAGACATGCCTTTGGTAGATGTAGCCGCCCTACAAGCCCAAGATGCCCTAACCGACAGCAAAGACCAACCCTATCGTTTTGGAGCCGAACTACCCACCAATATTACCCTAAACAATGCAGGGCAATGGCAAACCCTCGACAATGGCGCACGATTGTGGCGGGTTGCCATCCGCAGCAAAGATGCTCGTTACATCAACCTGCAATTTAATGAGTATCAACTGCCACAAGGCGCCCGTTTATACGTATATAACCCAACACACACCACCGTTTTGGGCGCATTTACGGCACACAACAACAAACCCAATGGCAAATTTGCAACCGCTTTGGTACGTGGCAGCATTTGTATTGTAGAGTATTACGAGCCTGCCAATGTTGCCCAACAAGGCATTATAAGCATCAACAAAGTAATACATGCCTATCGTGGCTTTGGCTCGCTGCGCGATTATGGCGACTCGGGCTCGTGCAACAACAACGCCAACTGCCCTATTGCCGCCGATTGGCAAAACGAAAAACGCTCCGTTGCCCTAATACTATCTGGCGGATTCCGCTCTTGTTCGGGGGCAATGATAAATAATGTACGACAAGATTGCAAACCCTATTTTTTAACCGCCAATCATTGCCTCGACTCGGACGTAGAAAACTGGGTGTTTGTGTTTAACTACGAAAGCCCCGGTTGCACCAACCAAGATGCCCCCACCAACCAAAGCATTAGCGGTTGTACCCTAAAAGCTCGTCTTGCCGACTCCGACTTTCTATTGCTCGAACTAGACGAAATACCACCTGCCGATTACAACGTTTTTTACTCGGGTTTTAATGCCAGCCCCGATGCCGCAACTTCTACCGTTTGTATTCATCATCCGGCAGGCGACATCAAAAAAATTACCTTTAACACCGACTCACCCACCGTAGACGGCTTTGGCGGTAGCGGTAACACCCATTGGCACATTGCCGACTGGGAAGACGGAACCACCGAACCTGGCTCGTCGGGTTCGCCTTTGTTTAACCAAAACCACCAAATTATTGGGCAACTACACGGCGGCGATGCTTATTGCGAATACAACTTCGACGACTATTTTGGCGGATTGTGGTACTCGTGGAACACCGGCAACACCGCAGCCAAACGCGTAAAGGATTGGCTCGACCCCGACAACACCGGCACACTATCACTCGGCGGACGGGCATGTAGCATATCGCTATACGCCCTCGAAGCAGCTATCAATTTAAACGCCAACAGCCTACCCGCCACACTTTGCACGGGGCAAAACGCCAATCCGCAAATAACCTTTACCAACAACGGCAACGACACCATTGTATACCTAGCCCTAAAAGTTACCCTAAACGGACAAATGCTATATACTTACCCTTGGACAGGGTCGCTGCCTTATACTGCCACCACCAACATAAACCTGCCACCTATCACACCCGTTTTAGGCATTAATAATGTGCAGATAAAAATACAGCAAATAAATGGCACCAATGCCGATGCCATTGCCACCAACAACACCATTAACACCACCTTTAATGTAGTAGACGGACAAAATGTTACCGTACAACTAAACACCGACAACAACCCCAACGAAACCTCTTTTCAAATTGTTGATGATGCGGGTAATATAGTGTATCAGCAAAACAACTTTTTAATACCAAACACCAATAACACCTTTAACTATTGCTTGGCGTTGGGCTGTTACACCTTTAAACTCTTTGACGCGTGGGGCGACGGCATTACCAATGGCACCTACCAAATTACCCTGCCCGATGGCACTATTGTTGGCACCGGAAACGGCAACTTTGGCAACCAAACAGAGCTGGTTTTTTGCAACCAAAACAATGTATCCGCAAATTTTGGGGCAGATGTACAGCAAATTTGTATTAACCAACAAGTAACTTATACCCCAATAGTTAGTCCAAACACCACAAGCGTACAATGGCAATTTACCAACGGCGAGCCAGCTATTACCGATTGGCTTTTACCTACACAAACGGTTACGGTTAATTATCCACAAGCAGGCACATACGCAGTGCAACTAATTGCCAAAAACAATTTTGATGCCGATACCATTACGCAAAACAGCTATGTAACAGTACGCAACTTGCCCGAAATAAGTTTCAATGCCACCCAACCTACCTTAGCCAACGCCGACGGACGCATAGAAGCAACCATTACTACAATGGGCAATTATACCTTATTATGGAGCAACGGCAATACCACCAACCTATTAGACAACCAACCCAAAGGCGATTATACCCTAACTGCCACCGACGAAATTGGCTGCACCAAATCTGCCAACATTAGCCTACAACCCAATATCAACTCGCCCGACGGTGTAGTAATTACCCCAGTGCCTGCCGCCGACCTATTGTACATTTACAACAACAACCCACCAACAACAGCCGTTAACATTACCCTATACAATGTAGCAGGGCAGATGATAGCCAATGCCAACTAACAACAGGCAATAATACTTTGCCTTTGCACAATATTGGCACCCCATCGGGCGTTTATGTGGCACGCATAAAAGTAGCCAACAAACAACGCCAACAAAAGATTTTGTGGATAAACGATTAAACGAAACACCTTATCTAACGTCAAAAGTAAAACATGAAAATTGGGGCACTTGCTACCACAAATAGTAAAATAATCTCCATCCCTCTTAACAATAACATTATCAACCAGATATCATCATGAAAACACTTAAGTTTTTCTTCCTTCTTGCTGCTACCTTTGTTGTAGGTGCTAGCAACATATTGGCACAACCTTTGGGTTTAGAAGAGTATGGCGCACCCAAAAGCGAGTTCCCAACGCCACCTAACAGCGATATAGCAACCGCTATTGTTAGTATTAACCTTGATTACATGACGCTAAACGTTGGCGATAACTTGCTACATACCGATACGCCAACAAGCATAAAAATTATTGCTAATAGGGAGCTAAATACCCGCAATTATACCCTACGTGCCTACGACCCTATTGACAAAAGAGACTTTCCGATGGAAATTCAAAAGTCGGGCGAAAACCCTAACTGCATTTTTGCCTTGATTGGCTCCGATTGGGTGAACGTTATTTGCTCTTCGCAGTATAAATACGTAAAAGAACATGTTAAAAAGCCCGCTCCAACCGCTGCATCTGCAACTACTACCACCACCCAACAACCCGAAGCCGAAGAACCTAAAAAAGGTAAGAAAAAAAAGAAACACGACTAAACTATAAACCATTGTTGGTGTATTAGTTACTAGTAAAGCGAGCTATCTGATAAAAGATAGCTCGCTTTTTTGTGCTGTATAATAAAACTGTAAAGCTTGTACATAAACCAAATAACATCGACACATTTAGTTTAGATACCGATTGATAAATATGGAGCATTTATCAACAATTTCCTTACTTTTATCAGTAACCGTTTTACTTTCACACCCTTTAGAAATACTTTCACACCCTTTAGAAATACTTTCACACCCTTTAGAAATACTTTCACACCCTTTAGAAATACTTTCACACCCTTTAGAAATACTTTCACACCCTTTGGAAATACTTTCACACCCTTTGGAAATACTTTCACACCCTTTAGAAATACTTTCACCTTTGAAATACTTTCACACCCTTTAAATACTTTCACACCCTTTAGAAATACTTTCACACCTTTAGAAATACTTTCACACCCTTTAGAAATACTTTCACACCTTTAGAAATACTTTCACACCTTTAGAAATACTTTCACACCCTTTTTAGAAATACTTTCACACCCTTTAGAAATACTTTCACACCTTTAGAAATACTTTCACACCCTTTTAGAAATACTTTCACACCCTTTAGAAATACTTTCACACCCTTTAGAAATACTTTCACACCCTTTAGAAATACTTTCACACCCTTTAGAAATACTTTCACACCCTTTAGAAATACTTTCACACCCTTTAGAAATACTTTCACACCCTTTAGAAATACTTTCACACCCTTTAGAAATACTTTCACACCCTTTAGAAATACTTTTACGCACAACATTTACAATTTACAACTTACCCTTTACAATTTACAACTTACCATTTACAGTTTATAACTTACCATTAATCCAATACCATCTGCCCTAAAAAATAAACTAAGCATTGTACAAAAAATAATGGCTGTTAGCACAAAGCTAACAGCCATTATTTGTGTTTAGGTAGTGCTTATTATCTGCCCTAAAGGCTATTTTTATGGATGATGAATGCTTATTTAAGCATTGATGATGTTACCAAAGCAAAGTTATATTGCCCTTAGCGTATTGCGTTTTACCATCACTAAATGTAACGGTTAGTTGATAAACGTATACACCTAACTCGGCGGGTTCGCCATTGGGGTATAAGCCATTCCAGCCTTCGGTTAGGTTGGTAGCTTTGGTTTCATAGACTTTTTGACCCCACCTATCAAATATAGTCATGATAAACTCGGTAATGTTTGAGCCACTAATGTGGAATACATCGTTCATTAAATCGTTGTTGGGCGAAAAAGCGTTGGGTATCACTAAAATATTTTCTTGTCGCACGGCTACTATTACCTCGTCCGATGCTTCGCAGCCAAATTCATCTACCACTAAAACGTTGTAGGTGGTTGTTTCGGTGGGGTTTGCTTGGGGGTTGATGCAATCGTTGCAACTTAAAGTGCCGTTGTCGGGTGTCCAGGTGTATGTTAGGCTACCTTGTAAGCCCGATTGGGCTGTAACGGGCAATGCTATGCTTGTGCCTAACAATATGCTTTGGTCGGCTACGGTAGATGCGGTTACGTTGGATACGCCAATGGTTTGGGTAAGCTCATCTACACAACCTTCGGTGGTTGTTACGGTTAGGGTAACGTCTTTTTGCCCTGTTGTTGCCCATATTGCAGTGGCTGTTGTGCCTGTTTGCGGGGCATTATCGGCAATAAGCCAGCTATAAGTGGCATTGGTGGCGGGCGTACCCGTAAATGTTAGGCTTGCCGATTGATTGGTACAAACCACATTGGGCATGGTAAAGTTAGCAAGGGGCATTGACAGTACCGTTACGCCATGCGTGGCTACATATATGCAGCCATCGGGGTTGGTATAGGTGTAGGTGATGCTATAATTGCCAACGCCTGCTGTTGTTGGATTAAACGTGCTGCCCGTAACGCCTGTGCCGCTAAACGTGCCGCCTGTTGGGGTGGCTGTTAAGGTAATGGGGCTGGCTGTTAGGCAAAGTGTAGAGTCGGGTAGGGTAATTTGAGGGATAATAGTTGGACAACCTGCTGGCAAAGTCTGACAATCGAAGCTAATTGGGCTACTGTTGCCACAATCTGCTCCGCCAAGGGCTACTAAGGTGGCTGTTACGGTGGTTTGTGCCGATAAACCTGTTACGGTATATTGTAGGTCGGTGGCAGTAAGGGTTTCGGTGTTGCCATTAATGGTTATCTCGTAGCCAATTGCCCCTGATACAGCGTCCCAAACAAAGGTAACAGTGGTTTCGGTGCTTGTACCGCAACTCAAAACGGGGTCGCTTATCTCACCTACTACTGTTGCAGTGCCTATTGCTACACAACCATTATCGTCTGTAACCGTAACGGTGTAAGTACCAACTGCTAGGGCAGTAGCTACGGCGGTGTTTTGGATAGGTGTGCTACTCCAAGCATAATCAAGTGTGCCTGTGCCGCCCAAAGCGGTTGCTGTTAGGGTTCCTTCGGATAATCCGCAGCCCGTTGTGCCGTTGGTGGTGCTAACTGTGGGTGCATCGTTGTTATTTACGGTTACTGTTAGCGTTGTTGTACAGTTATTATCGTCGGTAACGGTTATGGTATAATTGCCTGCTAATAGGCTATCGGCAATATTGGTGGTGCTTACGGCATCTGTCCAATCATAAAACAAAGTATCGGTGCTGGCAGTAGCCGATACGGTAATTACCCCATCTGCTAAACCACACGAGGCATTAGTAACCGATACTAAGCTAACCGTTGGCGTTGGGATAGCGTCAATGGTGATGTTTAGCACGGTAGTACAAGTATTCTGGTCGGTGACAGTTACGGTATAATCGCCCGCAGCAAGGTCGGTGGCTAAAATATTGGTACTTACATCGTTAGTCCATTGATAGGTATAGTTGCTTGATAGTCCTTCAACGTCTATTAAAGCCGAGCCATTGTTATTACCGCAGGTGGCGTTGATAGTGGTGTCTATTGCAACAATCGAAGCGGGTGCCGAGCCTATAGTTATGACTGTTGTGGTGGAACAATTGGTGGTATTGTCGGTAACTGTTACGGTATAATCGCCCGCAACAAGATTATCGGCTTGGTTAGTGATGCTTGTGCTGTTTTGCCACGCATAGCTAAGTGTGCCTACGCCTGTTGCGGTAACAGAAGCTACGCCATTGGCTTGCCCACAAATAGCCGGCGAAGAAGAATTGCCTGTGATAGTGGGTGCGCCTAATGCTGGCACGATTAAACTAACTGTAGCGGTACATTGATTGGCATCGGATACGGTAATAGTGTAAGTATCGGCAATTAAATTAGTTGCTGCGTTACTGTTGCTTGCTACACCGCCCGACCAAGCGTAGGTCAACGTCCCGTTTCCGTTTGATGCAAACACGCTGGCAGTTCCGTTGGCTTGTCCGCAAGTTGCGGGGGTAATAATATCCTCGATAAGGCTTGGTCCGGCTAAATCATCTACCACAATAGTTTCTACAGCTTGACAGTTGTTGGCATCGGTTACGGTAACAAAGTACGTATCGGCTACTAAATTACTTACGCTGCCATCGGTATCGGTAATGCCCCCCGACCAGTTGAATGTTAAGGCTCCGTTTCCGCCTGCTGCGGTTACTTGGGCAGACCCATTGGCTTGCGAGCAGGTTGCATCGGTAATATTTACAATAGTGATGCTAGGTGCGCCAAGGTTGCTGATAGATATGGGCTGTACGGCGGTACAGTTGTTGGCATCGGTTACAGTAACGGCATAACTACCTGCTGCTAAACCTGTTGCGGCGTTGGTGTTGCTTGGGCTACCGTCCCAGCTATAAGTTAGCGTACCTGTTCCGCCCGTAACTGTTACACTTGCGCTGCCGTTGGCTTGTCCGCAATTGGCATCTACTTGTTGGTTAATGGCTATGGTTGGGCTTGGTGTGTTGGTAACGGTAAAAGTTTGGGTATCGGTACAAAAATTAGTGTCGGTTATCGTCACCGAATAATCGCCAGCGGCTAAGTTATTAACCGTTGCGGCATTGCCCACGTTTGGACTCCATGTATAAACCAATGCACCTGTTCCGCCTGTGGTAGTAATAGCGATACTTGCGTTGCTATTGCTGCATGTTTCGGGTGTTATGGTGTTGTTTGTGATTTGTGGCGATGCAAAACCATCAACCACAACCGCTATGGAGCTTGCGCAGCCGTTGGCATCGGTTACGGTAATGGTATAAGTGTTTGCTGCAAGGTTAGTTGCCGATGTGGTGGTGCTAATATCATCTGTCCAAGCAAAAGTATAAGGTTGTGTTCCGTTATCAGCCAATACACTAATGTTGCCATTTGATAGTGAGCAGGTTTCGGGCGTTACGGCTTGCTCTGTAAGTGTTGGCGAGCCAAACAAATCGACGGTTACGGTTAATTGGTCGCTACAAGCGTTGTTGTCTGTTACGGTAATGGTGTAAGTACCGCCATTTAGGTTAGATGCGGTAGTAGTTGTACTTACTGCATCTGTCCAAGTGTATGTTAAAGGCGTTGCGCCCCCTACTGTTGTTACGGTAATAGCACCGTTATTAAGTTCGCAGGTTTCGGGTGTAACTGTTTGCAGCGACAAAGCGGGTGCATTGGGCGATATAACCGAGATGATAACGGTAGCCGAACAGCCATTAGCATCAGAAACGGTTACGGTATAATCCAAAGCAGGTAGGTTTATGGCAGATGCGGTATTGCTTACGTTGTTTGTCCAGGTGTAGGTTAAAGGTGCTACGCCACCTGTTACGGTAATGCTTGCTGTGCCGTTACTTTGACCACAAGTGGCTTCGGTAGCTATTGGGTTACTAATTATTGGGGCAGATTGATTGGCTATTTGGTGGCTTGCAGTAGCTGTGCAGCCTGTTGCATCGGTAACGGTAATGGTGTAAGTGCCTTCGGGTAGGTTTGTAGCGGCTTCGGTGGTGCTTAGGTTGTTCGTCCAGGTGTAGTTGAGGGTTCCGTTTCCGCCCGATGCGTCAAAGATAATACTTCCGTTGTTTTGTCCGCAAGCTGGGTTGGTATCGCTAACAAAAACTACCTGTGGTGCGGGCAAGTTGGGTACCACTATTGTTTCGGTGTCGGTACATCCGTTAGATGTTACGGTAACGGTATAAGTTGCGGCTGTTAGGCTATTGGCTGTGTTGCTATTGCTAACGCCACCTGTCCAAGCGTAGGTTTCGTTGCCGCTTCCGCCCGATACACTTATAGTGATAGCACCGTTATTTTGCCCGCAAGTAGCCTCTATCACCTCATCAACTTGTATAATAGGGTTGGTAGTTTGGGTTATAGTAGCCGATATATTGTCGGTACAGCCATTAGAATCGGTTACGGTGGCATTATAAACGCCTGCTGCAAGGTTAGTAGCGGTGGTATTAGTGGCTATATTAGGTTGCCAGGTGTAGGTTAAAGCACCTGTTCCGCCATTAGTTAATAGGGTGATGCTGCCATTAGACAAACCACAAGTAGCATTTTGGCTATCGGCAATTTGTAGTGTGGGCGATGCTTCGTTATCGACGGTATAAGCGCCAACAGCACTACAGCCGTTGTTGTCGGATACCGTAACGGCGTAGGTATTAGCAGTTAGGTTGTTAGCTGTATTAGTGCTACTTACATTAGGCGACCATGTAAAGTTAGTACCACCTGTTACGGTCAAACTAATGCTGCCATTGGGCTGTTCGCAGGTGGCGTTGTTGATAACAAAGTTGGTTATGTCGGGTCCGTTGGCGTTGCTGATGCCAAATGTTTGGGTAGCTGTGCAACCGCTATTGTCTGTTACGGTAATGTTATAGCTACCTGCGCCTAATGCGTTGGCGTTGGCGTTTGTGCTGCTGATAGGTGCTTGCCAGTTGTAGGTAAAGCTGCCAGTTCCGCCGCTTGCTGTGGCTGTTGCGCTGCCGTTTAGGGTTCCGCAAGTAGCATCTACGGTAGTAATAGTTAGGTTTATGGCGTTGGGTTGGGTAATGTTTGTTTGGGCAGATGCGGTACAGCCGTTGGCATCGGTTATTGTCACCACATAATTATTGGGCGATAAGTTGGTAGGGTTTTGCACATCATCGGCACCATTATTCCAGTCAAAGCTATAAGGTGCATTACCCCCATTTACCGACGTAGACACGCTACCATCGCCCAAACCATTACAACTAACGGGTGTTGGCGTTAGGTTGATGCTTATTGGTGCGGGTTCATCTACTGTGGCTGCAATAGTTGCGGTACAGGCGTTGGCATCTGTTACGGTAACTGTGTAGGTATTGGCAGATGCGGTAAAGTTGTCCTCTTGAGCAGGCAGCCCACCCGACCAAGCAAAGTTATAAGGCGTTTGACCACCGCTAACTGTTAAATCAATGCTGCCCGTTGCGGCATTGTTGCACGATGCAGGCAATGTTGTTACCACTAAATTAAGCGGTGTAGGTTCGGTAATTTGTGTTTGGGCAGATGCAGTGCAGCCATTGGCATCGGTAATGGCTACGGTATAGTTATTAGCTGCCACGTTTTGGGGGTCTTGTATGGCAGGCAGTGCGGGTGTCCAGTTATAGGCATAAGGTGTTGTTCCGCCCGAAACCGTTAAGTCAATATCGGCATCATCTGCCCCATTACACGACACATTAGTAGCGGTTATACTAGCTATTAAGGCACTCGGTTCGGTTATGGTGGCGTTAGCAATAGTACTGCAACTGTTTGCATCGGTAATGGTAACGGTATACGAGCCAGCCGTTACGTTTTGTGGGTCTTCGGTATTGCCTAATCCACCGCTCCAAGCAAAGCTATAGGGGGTAGTTCCGCCGCTAAGGGTTAAGTTTAAGGCTCCGTTATCGCCATTACAAGCTGCATCGGTGGCAGTAATGTTGGCAGTTAGCAAAGGTGGCTCTATGATAGTAACTTCTGCCGATTGTGTGCAGCTATTAGCATCTGTTACGGTAACGGTATAAGTGTTGGCGGCAAGGTTAGTGGCAGTTGCGGCATTGCCTCCGCTTGGTGCCCACGCATAAGTGTAGGGTGGTGTGCCATTACTTGCCACCACAGTGGCTGTTCCGTTATTTGCTCCGTTGCAATTTATATCGGTTCCGCTAATACTTAAGGTAACCGAACCTGGTAAGTCAAGGGTAACGCTTGCTGTTGTTGAGCAACTTGCCGCATCGGTAACTGTTACGGTATAATTGCCGGCGCCTACGTTTTGTGGGTCTTCGGTGGCGGGCAAAGCTGGCGACCATGCAAAGTTAAAAGCAGGCGTGCCACCCGAAACCGTTACATCAATCGAGCCACTGTTGCCACCATTGGCGCAAGTAGGTTGTATGGCGGTAGCACTTGCCGCAATGGTGTTTACTACCACTATGGTAGTAGCCGTTGAGGTACAACCATTGTTGGTTACGGTAACGGTGTAGGTATAATTGCCCGCAGGGGTATTTGGTGGGATATTGGCAGTAGTAGCAGCACCTGTAGCACTACTTAAATTGCTGCCTGCCCAATCATAAGTGCCTCCGCCAGTGGCAGTTAAGTTAATAGTGCTTGCTGTTGCTCCCGAACAAACAGGTCCATCGTTATTAGCAGATGCAGTTGCGTTATTTACTACAACCGTTGTTTGTGCTGTTGAGGTACAACCGTTGTTGGTAACGGTTACGGTATAGGTATAATTGCCCGCAGGCGTATTTGGTGGGATATTGGCAGTAGTAGCAGCACCTGTAGCACTACTTAAATTGCTGCCTGCCCAAGCATAAGTGCCTCCACCAGTAGCAGTTAAGTTAACGGTGCTTGCTGTTGCTCCCGAACAAACAGGTC
>JADKCK010000086.1 GCA_016718845.1 Sphingobacteriales bacterium | reverse complement strand
ATAGCCGAAGAAACAGAAAAACTAAAAGAAGATTTCCCTGAAAATAGAACCCAATTACAGATAGGTGCGAACAACCAAATTAGGCTATTTGCTTTGGGGGTAATAGATGTTAGAGCCACCGAAAAAAGAAACGATAATAAAGTAGAATGGTTTTTTGAAAACAAAGAATGTGTCACTTGCTCGAAAATTCTTTATTTAGACATAGAACAAGAAACAGACACACTGCTAACTTATGTTATGCAAAGCGAAGATGAAAATGCACCCTTTGCCTACCGTCTGGCTTTTCAACTTACCACAAAACCTTAATACTTTATGCAAACAAATAAAATACTAATACATATAGGCGTTTGTATATTGTGCCTGTTCGCCGCCCAAACAGCATGGGGGCAAAGTGCAGAAGCAACCTATACCATAAGGTACAACCAGACATATAGCAATAATGATGACGGAGATTGTTGGGAATCCTCAAACGAAGAGTACACTATGGGTGTTGCCTACTTTTTTGATAACATCAATACAACAGTTGCAGGCGTGGCAGGCTGTTGGCAAAACCCAAGTACTAGTTGCTGTGATGTAACATATGGCTCTTTGACTACATTGGGTACAAGAAATAATACCTCTAATATTCTAACTGCCCAAATTGATGTATGGGAAGATGATTGTGGTTCAAGATGTGCTTTCGGAACTTGCACGCTCGATTCAGATGATTGCCGATGGAATGGAAATGTAGCTACAACAAATTACAGAGTAGGTGCTTCTCCTTCCAATGGAACTTACACCAATTGGGTATTTGCTAACTCCGACCATACAATAACCTATTCTTATACTTGGAAATATTCGGGTTCCTCCAATCTAATCACCCCTACTTGTACGGCACAAACTGCTGCTTATTCGGCAGGGGGTATTGTTTCGTGGGCAGTAAATTTAACCGCAGGGGTAACGTATAATTTTAACAATTGTACAAGTACTAGTAGCGATACCTATATGCGCATTTACGGAATAGATGGTTTTACAGTAGTGGCATCGGGCGATGATAATTGCGGTGTATTCTCTTCCATTAACTATACACCGGTACAACGGGCATGTATTATGTAGAGATAGCCCGGTACTCGCGGGGCATTGACAACAGCAGGTACTTTAACACAGCATTACGCCCAAAATAGGGCATCACTTTCAAATCCTATTGTAGTGGGAACGCTAGGATGTATAACCTATTCTAATATACAGAATAATACGATTGATACGGGTTTTTGTAACGATTTTGGACAAACCAGTGAAGATATTTATTATCAATTTACCCTAAGTAGTGCAGCTATTGTTAATATGTCACATTGCGGTTCGGGTTTCGATACCTATATGCACCTTTTAAATAGTGCAGGCACCCTAATAACAAGTAATGATGATAATGGTGTATTATGTAGTGGTACCGCATCATCGTTGCAACAAAGTTTAGCAGCAGGTACTTACTACCTAGTATCAGAAGGGTTTAGCAGTAACGCGGGCAATATTAATACACAAATTAGTATTCAAACCCCTACCGGAGGTACAATAAGCGGTACTACACCAGTCTGTCCTAATCAAACAGGGGCTACCTACAGCATAAGCGGTGTTAGTTTTGCTACCGATTATTTATGGAGTGTTCCAGCAGGAGCTACTATAACAGCAGGGCAAGGAACTACCTCGATTACTGTAAATTGGGGAAGTACATCGGGCAATGTTACTTGTACTCCTCGTACATACGGAGGTACTTGTAATGGAACAGCCGTTAATTATGCCGTAACGTTTAATACTTTATCAGTAGCACCCACCAGCATAACAGGCACCACTACCATTTGTAACGGAGGTTCAACTACTTTAACGCAATCGGGTGGAACATTAGGTACAGGTGCTGTATATAACTGGTACACAGTAAGTTGTGGCGGTACTTTTGTTGGCACGGGTACTTCTATTTCGGTATCTCCAACATCAAACACTACATATTATGTCAGGGCACAAGGCACTTGTAATACCACTGGTTGTGCAACGGCTACAGTAACCGTAGTAGCCGACCCAACCCTATCTACCCCAACCCTAACCAATGCTTCGATATGTATTGGCGGAACCACAAACATAAGTACTACCGCATCGGGTGGTACAGGTACATTTAACTACCAATGGCAATACTCGGCGAATGGCAGCACAGGTTGGGCAAACGTAGCCACTGGAACCCCAACAGGCTATACCTATACCAATGCTACCACTAATACCTTAACCGTTGCCACCACCAACAGTGCAGTACCAACAACTGTTTATTATCGTTGCCTGCTAACTACTAATACCCCCACAGGGGCAGGCTGCGATGCCACCTCGGCTAATGCCGTATTAACTTTGGTAGCCGACCCCGTATCACCCACCGCAGCAACCAAATCACCCAATGCTACTTCGGTCTGCGAAGGCTCAACCCTTACCATTAGCTCGCCAACAGGTGGCAGTGCTGGCTTAGGTTGCGTTTTAGAATATAGGTCTACGCAAGATGGTGGTACAACTTTTTCGGCACCTTCAACAAGTATCCCGGTACTAACTGCTAATTTGGGCGGTTACGATGCCATACAAGTGCGCTATAATAGTTGCTTAACTGGTTGCGACCAGCCTACCGCATGGGTCACGGTTGGGCAATGGACAGTTATCGCCGACCCTGCTATTAGTGCAACTACACAACCACCTAACCCAATATGCGTAGGAGGCAGTGGAACGTTTACCGTTACAGCCACAGGCGGAACCGATGGAACAGGCGCTACCGCAAGAACCCAACAATGGCAATACTCGGCTGATGGTAGTACAGGTTGGGCAAACGTAGTAGATGGAACACCTACGGGCATCACTTATGGGGGTACTGGAACCGCCACTTCTTTGTCTGCCAGCACTACTGCTATTCCTGGTACTTATTATTATCGGGTAATAGTGGGCGCTACTGGCGATAACTGTGCATCGGTAACATCTAGCGCACTATCCGTGACCGTAGTAGCCGACCCCACTCCGCCAACAGCTACCCAATCGCCCAGCACTACTACGGTATGTATTGGAGCCAGCTTAACCCTCATAAACCCCGTATTGGGCAGTGGCGGTGCAGGTACACAAACATTCGAATACAGTACTACTGGTGGAACACCTTGGAGTACCACCGTCCCAACCCTTAACCCTGTTTCGGCAGGCAACTATAGTATTTGGATACGTACTAACCCAACAGGCTCAGGATGTAATGTCTCAACAGCCACCCAATACACATGGACAGTAGTTGCCGACCCTACCATATCTACCCAACCTATTACTAGCCAAACAGTATGTGTTAGTAGTTCGCCAACCAATTTAACCGTAGCAGCAACTGGTGGTACAGGTACTTTTAGCTACCAATGGTTTTCTAATACCACTAATAGCAATAGCGGTGGAACAAACTTAGGTAGTGGCAGCGGCGCGCAAACAGCAACTTATACACCGCCAACATCTTCGGCAGGTACCCTTTATTATTATTGTGAGATTACCCAAACTGGAACAAGCTGTAATGTCTTAACTTCCAATACATCAGCCGTTACTGTTGCCGATTATCCAGTTACAACAGGTACTACCATCTGTCAAGGTAGTAGCGGAACTATCGCAGCTACAAGCTCTTGCTCGGCAGGGGCTGTTACTACCATATCAGGTGCTTGGAATGCCGCCACCGACCCCACTGCCGACCGTCCCGTATTAGGTACTAACTCGGGTGCTTGCGGATTTCTATCACCTGGGGCAGTGCGTAACTATGTTGCCACACCATTTCAGGTAAGCGTAACAGGCAACTATATTTTTGAAATGGTAAATAATGCCAGTTACGATGGCGAAGGATACATCGTTTCGGCAGATTTCACCCCTGGTCTTTGCCCTGGTTCGGGTGGTACAGGTACTTGGTACCGCAACGATTCGGATAGCGGAGCCGCAGGCAATGAACCTCGAATGGGTAATGCAGCCGATGGCGGAGCAGGCGTATTAACCCTTACCGCTGGCGTTAGCTATATGTTGGTATCAACCACTTATGGTACAACGGGTAGCGTAACGGCTCCATTTACCTGGACGATTACTCCACCGTCTGGCGGGGGTATATTGTTAGGTGTTGTTCAATGGTATACGGCTGCATCGGGTGGCTCGCCCATTGGTACAGGTACGCCTTTCAACCCAGTAGGTGTGGCTGGCTCGGGTTTGGCAAATACCAATACACCCGGTACTTATACGTATTATGCCGCTTGTTCGGGCAGTCCTAACTGCCGTACAGCAGCTACCTTTGTAATAAATACGGCTGCCACTGCCAATGCAGGTACTATCCAAACGATATGTGCTGGCGGTAGTGTAACCTTAGCAGGCTCGATAGGTGGCAGTGCCACAACTAGTACATGGAGTGCTCCAAGTGGCACATTCTCTAACGTCAATTCATTAACTTCTACCTATACACCTAGCATAACAAGTGGCACAGTAACGCTAACCTTAACCACCGACGACCCCGACGGAGCCGGACCCTGTACGGCAGCAACTTCTACGGTAGATATTACCGTTATTGCTCTACCTGTTACAACAGGAGTCACTATTTGTCAAGGAGGTAGTGGCACATTGAGTTCATCTACTACTTGCCCTAACACCTTTGTTAATTCGGGCACAACCATATCAGGTACATGGACAGCCGGTACAGATCCCGTTGCAAGAAGACCCATATCATCTCCTATGACCAATACTAATACTTGTTCTTTTGATGCATCTATCACCAGAAATTATGTGGCTACATCTTTTCAGGTAAGTGTAACAGGTAATTATGTTTTTGAGATGAATAATGATACTAATTTTGATGGTATGGGCTATATAGTAACAGGCGCCTTTGTACCCGGTACTTGCCCTGGTGCAGGAACATGGGTTAGAGGTGACCAGGATGACGGTGTCGCTGGCAATGAACCCCGCTTAGGTGCAAGCGGCGTTGGCTCGGGCGTTATGACCTTAACAGCAGGTACAACCTATACGCTTATATCAACTACATGGGGAGCATCAAGTGGCACTTATAGTGGAGCATTCACCTGGACAATTACCCCGCCATCGGGTGGGCAAATTATGTTACAGGGTGCTGGGCAGATAGAATGGTATACGGCTGCATCGGGTGGGTCGCCCATTGGTACAGGTACGCCTTTCAACCCAGTAGGTGTGGCTGGCTCGGGTTTGGCAAATACCAATACACCCGGTACTTATACTTATTATGCCGCTTGTTCGGGCAGTCCTAACTGCCGTACAGCCGCTACCTTTGTAATAAATACGGCTGCCACTGCCAATGCAGGCACACCACAAACGGTATGTGCAGGTAGCAGCATAACCTTAGCAGGCTCGATAGGAGGGGGGGCAACAAGCAGTACATGGAGTGCTCCAAGTGGCACATTCTCTAACGTCAATTCTTTAACATCTACCTATACACCTAGCATAACAAGTGGTACAGTCACATTAACCTTAACCACCGACGACCCCGACGGAGCCGGACCTTGTGCAGCAGCTACCTCAACGGTAGTGATAACAGTTACTGCTGCACCTACTGCAGTAGCTGGTACAAATGTTACTACTTGTTCTAATTCGGGAGCGGTGAATATTACAGCGGGTTCAAGTGCCACCAACAATGCAGGTGTAACATGGACATCGAGCGGCACGGGTACTTTTGCCAATGCAACATCGCTAACAACAGCTACCTACACACCAAGTGCTGCGGATATTTTAGCAGGAAGTGTAACCCTTACCTTAACGGCAACGGGTAACAGCCCATGTCCAAATGCGACATCTACCAAAACATTAACCATCACTACTTTACCTACGGCAAGTATTGTTTATTCGGGCAGTCCATACTGTTCCAATGGCGGCACGGCAAGTGTTAGCTTGACGGGCACGAGTGGCGGCACATACAGCAGTACGGCAGGTTTGAGCATCAACAGCTCGACGGGAGCGGTGGATTTAGCAGCGAGTACAGCGGGTACTTATACGGTTACTTATACGATAGCTGCGTCAGGCGGTTGCCCTGCGGTGACGGCAACGACCAGCATCACCATACACTTTACCTACGGCAAGCTTGTTTATTCGGGCGTCCACCCGGGGCGGCAGTTGACGGGGGGGCGGGAGCAGCCTGACAGGGCGGTGATTTAGCAGCGAGTACAGCAGGCACCTATACCGTACCCTATACGATAGCTGCGGCAGGTGGCTGCCCTGCGGTAACGGCAACAACGAGCATCACCATCACTACCTTACCTACGGCAAGTATTGTTTATTCGGGCAGTCCATACTGTTCCAATGGCGGCACGGCGAGTGTTAGCTTGACGGGCACGAGTGGCGGCACATACAGCAGTACGGTGGGATTGAGCATTGATAGCTCGACAGGAGCGGTAGATTTAGCAGCGAGTACAGCAGGTACTTATACGGTAACCTATACCATAGCTGCGGCAGGCGGTTGCCCTGCGGTGACGGCAACGACGAGCATCACCATCACTACTTTACCTACGGCAAGCATTGTTTATTCGGGCAGTCCATACTGTTCCAATGGCGGCACGGCAAGTGTTAGCTTGACGGGCACGAGTGGCGGCACATACAGCAGTACGGTGGGATTGAGCATTGATAGCTCGACGGGAGCGGTGGATTTAGCAGCGAGTACAGCAGGCACCTATACCGTAACCTATACCATAGCTGCGGCAGGTGGTTGTCCTGCGGTGACAGCAACGACCAGCATCACCATCACTACCTTACCTACGGCAAGCATTGTTTATTCGGGCAGTCCATACTGTTCCAATGGCGGCACGGCAAGTGTTAACTTGACAGGTACGAGTGGCGGCACATACAGCAGTACGGCAGGGTTGAGCATTGATAGCTCGACAGGAGCGGTGGATTTAGCAGCGAGTACAGCAGGTACTTATACGGTTACTTATACGATAGCTGCTTCGGGTGGCTGCCCTGTGGTGACAGCAACGACAAGCATCACCATCACTACTTTACCAACGGCAAGCATTGTTTATTCGGGCAGTCCATACTGTTCCAATGGCGGCACTGCGAGTGTTAGCTTGACGGGCACGAGTGGCGGCACATACAGCAGTACGGTGGGATTGAGCATTGATAGCTCGACGGGAGCGGTGGATTTATCAGCGAGTACAGCGGGTACTTATACGGTTACTTATACGATAGCTGCGTCAGGCGGTTGTCCTGCGGTGACGGCAACGACAAGCATCACCATCACTACTTTACCTACGGCAAGTATTGTTTATTCGGGCAGTCCATACTGTTCCAATGGCGGCACGGCGAGTGTTAGCTTGACGGGTACGAGTGGCGGCACATACAGTAGCACCGCTGGGTTGAGCATCAATGCCTCGACAGGAGCGGTGGATTTAGCAGCGAGTACAGCAGGTACCTATACGGTTACTTATACGATAGCTGCGTCAGGCGGTTGTCCTGCGGTGACGGCAACGACAACAATAACTATCAATGAACTACTAAGCGTTACAACAAGTACTGTTGGGGTAGCCTGTTTTGGCGAAACCAATGGTTCGGCAACAGCCAATGCAATAGGCGGTATGCCTACCTACACCTACAATTGGAGTAACTCGCAGACCACACAAACAATCACTAATCTTTCGCCCAATACCTATACGGTAACGGTCACCGACCAAAATGGTTGTTCAACTACGGCTGTTGCGGTGGTATCGGAACCATCAATGCCACTTAATGCGGTAGCTACCTTTGCCAACGAAACTTGCAACCAACTTAATAACGGAAGTATTGATGTAAGCGTATCGGGTGGCACATCGCCCTATACCTATATTTGGTCTAACGGAGCAAACACCCAAGATTTAAATCCTTTGTCAGCAGGTACATACGTGGTAACTATTACTGATAATAATGGTTGTACAACTATTTTAAGCCAAACGATAACCCAACCCTCGTTGCTTGCTGCAACTATTACGCCAACCAACGAAACCTGCAACGAACTTAATAATGGAGCTGCCACAGTTAATGTTATAGGAGGTTCTGTGCCCATTGGGTATCTTTGGTCGACGAGTGCTACTACGGTAAGTATTAGCAGTTTAAGTGCGGGCGCTTACAGCGTAACGGTAACAGATACCAACGGTTGCACGGCATCTGCCACAACGCTTATTACACAACCCGATGTATTAACGATAAATGCCCCAATTGTTACCAACGAAAGTTGCTCGGCTGCTAACAATGGCAGTATTGCAGCAAGTGTTAATGGAGGTACTACTGCATACACCTATACATGGTCGAGTGGTGGCGGAAATGTGCCAACTATTAGCGGTTTAGATGCCGGTACATATAGCCTTACGGTAACAGATGTTAATAGTTGTGCTACAACTGTTCTGGGTATAGTGGTAGGTAGTAGTCCAACGCCGAGTATTAGCGTTGCAAATTCTACGAGTATTTGTGCGGGCGGTGTGGCTAATTTGGTGGCAAGTGTTACTAATCCCGATGCGGCAAATTGTGGCATTCAGTGGCAATCGAGTCCTGATGGTTCGTCTTGGAGCAATATATCGGGAGCTACGGGCATCAGTTACACCTCATCTGCCCTAAGTACAACTACCTATTATCGAGCTATTTATGATTGTTCAACTCCTTGCGATGCGACCTCAAATACGGCAGTGATAACGGTAAATGCGGTTCCGAGTATTAGCGTATCGGGTGGCACGAGTGTTTGTGTGGGTGGCGATGCTACCCTAACAGCTACCCCCGCAGGCGGGGCAAACGGTTGTAGTATTCAGTGGGAGAGTAGTCCAAATGGAACAACATGGTTGCCGATACCGGGTGCAAATGCTACTACCTACACCACCCCTGTTTTAAGTGTAACTACCTATTACCATGCTACTTACACTTGTGGTGGCGATGGTTGTGCAACGGCTACGTCGGCAAGTGCTACGGTAACAGTTAATGGTTTGCCGAGTATAATTATTCAAAGTAATCCATAAAACGTTAAAAAAATACAGCAATAAAATTAGAAATAAAAGTTAATTAGTATGATTTAATACGGCACTATTTTTAGTTTTGACGGATAAAGTAGTTGTATTTAAAAACATTCTAATAAATACTAATATTTCACAGAGTTTGTTTATTAAAAATAATTTGTAAGTTTTTTTGACAAAAAGATGCTTTGCAAAAAAAAAATAGTAGCTTTGCCTTTCAAAAACAATAAAAGCAAATTACACTGTTTGGTTTTGGGTTAGATACTTACCTAAGTGGATATTATGGTGTAATTATCTGCGGATTAACTGGCAAATATCAACCAAAAAATGTGCTATTATTACAACGAATAATACAGTATCAATAAGTAAAAAGTTAATAGTCTGACAGTTATTAAAGACGGAATTTTGTGGTGTAAAGTAAATATTTATACAAGTACACGTATTTACTAAACTACATTATGAATAAGCAGTACGATTGCTATAAAAAAATATACTTTTATAATTGCAGTGATTAATTCAAATGCTGTTTTACCATTTTACAAAAGTACCACAACTTAAAATATTGTACAATTACATTTTAACGACAAAGTTACCATATTTTTTCTTATCTAATAAGATGAATATTTTTTCTCGTTTCATTAGGTAGGTAATGATTTTGTAACTTCTTGATTTTTAATTAATTACAAAATTATTTTAATTTATTATGAATTGTAAAGATTAATTTACTTGCCCATTGATTGCTTAAAACACTGTTGAATTAAGGCTCTGAAAGTATTAAATAAATAGCTGTGGGCGAAATGGAGAGTTAAAAAACATAGTTCTTAGCCTACTTCCAATTAATTAGATGCTAGTGGTGGTAATTTGAAGAAACATTTATAATTAATGGCAAATAAAAAAATTTATTATTAGTTGCCAAAAATCTGTCACAAATTAGCTAATTCATCACTTCATAATAACAGCAAACACTTTGTTTACAGATTACATGAAAAGCAAATTATTTATAATTTTATAAAAACCACATCTACATTAAATAGAAATTAAAAAATGCATCACAATAAAACATATATTTAATAATATAATCTAATTTGCAACAAAAGATGTTCAAATATAGTAATATTTTAACTAAAAAATTATCTACATAAATTATTTCGAATTATGAAAGATTTTTACTTGATACTATTTCATATTTCGATAGTCTTTTCTGTAATTACTGCATCCAATTCTTTTGAAGTATTGGGAGCAGTAACTGGCACAGAAACTACTATTCATTCCGCAGCGGCGCTTCCACCACCGCCACCAGCGGCTCCTACTGTCTCTTTGGGCGTTAGTCCAACAGGTACAGTATGTGCTGCCACGGCGCTCAATTTTACTGCAACAGGCAGTCCCACAACTGGAACCAATACTTATGAGTTTTTGGTGAATGGTAGTGTGGTACAAGGTCCAGGTATATCCAATACCTATTCTTCGAGCAGTTTAACTAATGGTCAACAAGTAACAACTCGTTTGACCAATAAGCCCACCTTCGATGGTGTAATCAACGAAGCCCTATGGGATACACCACTGTCTACATCGGCAGGTGGTGCTGCACCAGGTTTTGGAGCTGGACACGAGGTAAATGCTCTGTACTCGTTTGGTACAGCTAACGATTTTTACCTGGCAGTAGCTGGAAACGTACAAAATGGCAACCGTATATTGGTATTTATCGACTCTAAGTCGGGCGGATATGCAGATGGTAATTTTGGACGAGCTGGTGCCCCTCAAGGTGTTGACGACTTTAACTCGTCTACTACCTTTGATAGCGGTTTTTTACCCGATTATTGTTTAACAATGGGTACAAACGGAAGTAATTATTTTTGGGATTTATACACATTAAGCGGAACAGCGGGTTCTGGCGGTGGACCAAATACTTACTTGGGTGACAATAGTGCTGCTGCTGTTGGTGGAGTAGACCTAAAAGCTAGCCCCGCTAACAGCAGCCAAACACAAGGATTTGAGGCAGGTTTGCCTAAATCTTTAATTGGCTATACAGGCGGCATTATCAAAGTAATGGTAATGTATACTTCAGATGCTGGATTTTTAAGCAATCAATTTTTGACTCCTGCTGGTAGCGGCGAGGGCAACTATGGTAGTGGAGCCGTTACATTTGGTGCTGCTGCTCCTGGTCCAATTGTTGTTTCTTCAACGGCTTTAAGTACCGTTAATACCGCTACAAGTACACCCATTATTGCATCTGTATCGTTGTTGCCAACCATTACAGTAAGTAGCAATAGCCCAACTTGTGAAGGTTCTACACTATCTTTATTAGCAACAGGAGGTAGTACCTACAGTTGGGCAGGTCCCAATGGTTTTACTTCGGCTGTGCAAAATCCGAGTATTATTAGCGTAACACCGGCAGCTACAGGTACTTACACAGTAACTGTAACTAATAGTGCAGGCTGCTCAACAGTTGGCACAACGGCGGTTACTATTAACGCCACACCTACCGCTGATGCGGGTTTGCCTCAAACCGTTTGTCAAGGTGGAACCATTACCTTGGGAGGGTCTCTGGGCGGAAGTGCTGCTATTAGTACATGGTCGGCACCAAGTGGCGCTTTTTCTGATGCAACCTCATTAACATCTACTTATACCCCAAGTATTACTTCGGGTACTGTTACACTTACCTTTACCACCGACGACCCCGACGGTGCAGGTCCTTGTTCGGCTGCAGTTTCTACTGTAGTTATTACTGTAGGTCAGGCACCTGTAGTTAATGCAGGGGCACCTCAATCGGTTTGTGCCGGGCAGAGTATCACCCTAAATGGTTCTACTACAGGGGTACCTGCTACACCTGTTACGTGGTCAGCACCAAGTGGTACTTTTTCTAATGTCAATTTACTAACATCTACCTATACCCCAAGTATTACTTCGGGCACGGTTACGCTTACGCTAACTACCAGCGACCCCGATGGTGCAGGTCCTTGTGTAGCGGCAACCTCAACTGTACTTATCACGGTTATGGCTAGTCCCACTGTAGCAGCAGGTAGTAATACCCCTGTTTGTGGAGGAAATCCATTAAGCCTCACTAGTAGCGGTGGTATATTGTATTCGTGGAGCGGTCCTAGTGGATTTAGCTCAACGTCTCAAAATCCAAGTATCTCGGCAGTAACCGCCGCTAATGCTGGAGATTATACCGTGACAGTAACCAACAGCAATGCTTGTTCGGCTACTGGGTCTACTACAGTAGTTATTAACGGAGCTTTCTCTGCTTCGGCATCAAGCAACAGTCCAGTAAATCAAGGTAATACTATCAACCTTAGTACACCTACATCTGGCAGTTCTTATGCGTGGAGCGGACCTAACGCATTTACATCATCGGCTCAAAATCCTACCGTTACTGCTACCCCCGAGGCTTCGGGTGTTTATACAGTAGTGGTAACCAATGCCAGTGGTTGTACGGCTATGGCAACAACCTTAGTTACCGTTAACCTAAGCCAAACAACTGTTGCCATTTGTAGTGGTACAGATGTTACGCTTACTGCCACTATATCTGGCGGTTCGGGTACTTGCGGTATAACCTGGGAAACAAGCCCCAACGGTACAACTGGTTGGACAGTAATAGCTGGCGAAACAGGTACAACCTATACTACCCCTGCTTTGGATAACTTTACCTTATTGCAGACAGCCGTATATTATAGGGCAACATATACTTGTACTGGAACAGGTTGCGGATCGAGTATTTCAAATACTCAACAAATCCTAATAAACCCCGAGCCAGTGGGCACTCCGCTTACACCTGTGGCGTGTTCTGATGTAGCAGTTGGTGTTGGTGCTACCTTAACTGTTCCATTGGCAGCTACTTATAACATCACGAGTATTGTTGATAATGGCTTAACTGCCTCTGCTGGTAACCCTGCAATAGGCAACGGTTTAGCTGCTGATGTTTTGGCAGATGATGCTTGGACCAATACAACAGGATCACCAGTTAACGTGATATATACCATAGTACCAGTAAGTGGAGCATCACCCAATAACTGTGAGGGCAATCCATTTACAGTAACAGTAACGGTTAATCCAGAGCCAGTAGGTGTAGATCCAACTCCATTGACCTGTTCTGATGTGCCATTGAACGTAAATTTAGATGCGACG
>JADKCK010000085.1 GCA_016718845.1 Sphingobacteriales bacterium | reverse complement strand
TTTTTCATTGCCGCACATAACCATTTCGGAAGTTAGCTATAGTTTACCTGCCGCAATCATCAACCCAAGTATAAAAGAAATGGGACGGTTAAAAAACGTAGAAGACTCTGGCTACCCTTTTGCTACCTTAACCATCGAGTTTCCAGAACGAGGTTTTACCGAATATTTTACACTCAACTTAGCCGAAGTAACAAGCGTTAATTTCGAAATGTTATCAAGCTGGATTGGCAACTATGTGTCGTTTAACTACGAAAGCGAAATAACCAATGCATTGCTAGATTTAACCTATAACGGAAAATCAGTGATGGATTTAAACGGTTTTACCCTGCCGTCCGATAGCCAAAAAATAGAAGGTATTATTAGCAATGCCGAAAAAGAAACACTAGGCGATGTACCAGACAAACTATTTATTACCACCGAAGAAGAAATTACCGAAACTTTTCCGTTTTTTATTACCCCCCAAATTGTTGCACTAAATGGCAGCAAAGTTATTGGCTATTACCAAACACGAACCAATAATACCATAACCGACATGGAGCTGATGCCCAAATAAATTACAAATAAACACACTAAAAAAATGAAAAATAAAATAAAAATATCAGTACTTATGGCGGTATACAATACCGATTTTTTTTTAGTGAAACGGGCTATCGATTCGGTACTTAATCAAACATTGCAAAATTTTGAACTAATTATTATTGACGATGGTAGCAACAATGATACTCAAAATCAGCTACTTAGCTATGCAAAAAAACACGAAAATAAAGTTATCTATCTTCGTCATAAAAATTGCGGGCAATCTAAATCTATTAACAGAGGGGTTTTAAATAGCACCGGCGAGTATGTTACCATTATTGATGCCGACGATGAGTACACGCCTAATCATCTTTGGCGTTGCTTACAAGAAATGAGCAGCACCGACCTGATTGCCTCTACTACCCAAACAATTGTGGATAAAGAAGAGGATTATTATGTGCCAGATAAACACGATAACAGCCAACTGATACATGTAGACGAGTGCATTTTGTTTGCTACCCTATTTGGCAAAAGCGAGGTGTTTACTAACCTGCAATTTCAGGACAGATATGCTGCCGATGCCCACTTCTACGAATGCGCTGCCCAAAAATATACCGTCAATAAAGTTGACTTAAAAACCTATATCTACTACCGAAATAACCCAAACAGTATGTGCTCGAAAATGAAAGAAAAAAAGGCAACACCGCTCGTTTAAATACATGTATATACCCCCTTTGCACGTCAACAAACAGTTGATAATGGCTTGCCACCTAACAGGTGTTTATGATGTAAACCGAAACACCACCTTGCCCAACAACAACTACGAGCTTGTAAAAGATTGGGCAGAATCGGTTGCCGCACTAAAACTAACAGGCATTATTTTTCATAATAATTTTACCGCATCAACCTGCAAAAAATACCAAAACGAACATGTCTGTTTTGTAAAAGTAGATTACAATGCCCAATTTAACCCCAATATTTACCGCTATTTAATTTACCGAGATTTTTTACGCACCCACTTGGCAAAAATAGAAAGCGTTTTTGTGACCGACATTGCCGATGTAGTAGCGGTTAATAATCCATTTATTCAACCGCTTTTTGTTGCCAATCCCAATGCTATTTTTTGTGGCGATGAACCCAAAACCCTATACAACGATTGGATGATAGCTCACGCTGCTCATCTGCGTAGCAAAATTGCCGATTATACCCTCTATGAGGAAAAGTTTAAGCAATCGGCTTTACTAAACTGCGGTATTATTGGCGGAAATAGCCAAATAATGCTGACATTTATGGAAAAACTTGCCCAAATTCATGAGCAATACAACCACGACAACCAAACTGCCTACACCGGCGACATGGGGGCTTTTAATTACTTAATGCGCACCCAATTTAACCAGCAAGTTTTGCACGGCTCGCCCATAAATACGGTATTTAAAGCCTACGAATTAAACAAAACCGACTGCTGGTTTAGGCATAAATAACGCGCACAGATTGGGTGCTAAATCAACAATACTTTGGTACCAACTTAAGTACGCAGTAACTATCTATTTCACATAAGTTTTTGTAGCCTGTCCAGCCCGCTGACGCGGATCGGCTTTTGGGGGTGATTATTAGCTACCCTATTTGCACAGCATCAGGCACCCCCAAAGCAAAGCAAGCGCAAACACCCAATCAAAACTCATCAATGTCTGTATAAAAACTGCTCATCATACTTAAAAAAAACACAATCGCATGGAAATAAAAACAGACATTTTAATTAACGCAACACCCTCAAAAGTTTGGGCTATCCTTACTAATTTCGACAATTACCCAAACTGGAACCCATTTATCAAATCAATTACGGGGCAAGTGGCAGTAGGTAATAAAATTACCGCACAAATAGAACCACCCAACTCTAGCAAAATGACCTTTACACCCAAAGTGCTTGCCTTTGAAACCAACAAAGAGTTTAGGTGGCTTGGGCATTTGTTGTTTGCTGGTCTGTTCGACGGCGAACACAAATTTGAACTGATAGATAACCAAAATGGCACAACAACTTTTATACAAACCGAAAGTTTTAAAGGTATGCTTGTGCCTTTGTTCAAAAAAACGCTTAACACTAACACCACTAACGGCTTTAACCTAATGAACCAAAAACTGAAAGAATTAGCCGAACAACCGTAAATAATAGCTGTTCAAAACAATACAAAATCATCATCAACAAAAAAAGCGTAGAATCTGGTTAGATTCTACGCTTTTTTTAGTTCAATTGTTTGTTTATTTTTCGATACCCAATACACGCAAGCCGTTGGTAGTCGAAATTTTAATGAGGTCGTCTACGTGGTAGTAACGGCACGATTCGAGGAGTAAACGCAACTCAATCCACATATCGCCATCGGCAAAAGGTTTGTAGATATCGGCAATGTTGTCGGTACCAAGTGCTACGGTAATGCCCGCAGGCACCATTTCATCAATAGGTGTCACCGAGTTGTGGCTGGGTGCAAGTCGCTCGTTTCGGGTGTGGTCAATCCATGCCAAGGGGCAAGCAATCATAGCTAAATCGGCTTCTTTCATCAAGTGATACACCTCGTTGCGATACACTGCAGGGTGTGCCCCTATCGAAATGCCATGTACGCCCGCCACCATACCTTGCATACCATGCTCAATGGTTTTGCGTGCAAGTAGCTCGGTTTCGCGCTCGTCCGAGTTGTTAAATTGGTCTACATGCACATGCACCCATTTGTTAAGTGCCTTACCTGTACCAATCAACACATCTAGGTGGTCGGCTTCGTAGGGGGCATCTTTGGCAGGTAAACCGCCAATAATATCCACAAACTGCACCGCAATGTCGTACCAATAGCGGGCTTTGGGGTCAATAACACCTTTTAGTACCTGATTGGCAAATTTTAGCTTAATGTCGTTGCCAAAGCGCTCGCGTAGGCGTTGTGCGGCAATAATGGCTTTGTCTTCGATAATTTCATCTACGTCGATAAAAGTACCCAATGCTTGGCAACCTTGTGCAATAAAAAACTCGGTAGCACGTGCCATGCGGTCGTAAATTTGGTCAACGGTTGATGTTTTTTTCATCGTATCCACCAAATGCCATTTGTCTTTTAGGTGCGAGTTAATGTAGCGATAATTGTCCTTATCAAGCGTATAAGCTCTGTCTAAGTGTGCGTGTGTGTTAACCCAACCGCCATTGGCGCGGATACCCTCGTGTAGCAATACTTTTAAGTCCATGATATGTTGATTATGAGATGTTAAAAAAATAAAAAGCGTTCACCTACTGTTGTAAGTGAACGCTTTGGGGTTATGGTTTAGTCAACAAATTATTTAAAGCTTCGTCAACTTTATCAAATGCAAAAGCTGCCAGTGCACTGTCCATTAAGGCACTAATTTTGTCGTTACATAAATTGCCAATGCTGCCCTCGTGTGTGTGGTTTACTTGGGTTTGGGGGGTAAATTGTCCGTTTTCAATTAGTTCGCCTACTTGTTTGTAGGCATCGCGGAACGAAACGCCTTTAAGTACCAAATCGTTAACTACCTCAACGCTAAACATGTATTGGTATTTTTCGTCCAAAACAGCCGAATCGTTGATAATAATGTGCTGTAACATATAGTGTGCCATGCCCAAACACGATTTTATTTCTTCGAAAACAGGTAAAAAACTTTCTTTTATCAACTGCAAATCGCGGTGATAGCCCGACGGTAAGTTGGCGGTAATCAAAGCAATTTCGGTGGGCAATGCCATCATTTTGTTTGCCTTTGCTCTGATTAACTCAAACACATCGGGATTTTTTTTATGCGGCATAATGCTCGATCCTGTTGTAAGGTGTGCCGGAAAACTAATAAAGTTAAAGTTTTGGCTGATGAATAAGCACACATCTTGAGCCATTTTGCCCAAAGTAGCCGCCACCGATGCAATGGCATCTGCCACAATACGCTCGGTTTTGCCGCGTCCCATTTGTGCATACACCACATTGTAGTTCAACGCCTCGAAGCCCAGCAGGTCGGTAGTCATTTGCCTATTAAGCGGAAACGACGACCCATAGCCCGCCGCCGACCCCAATGGGTTTTTGTTGGCAATACGATAGGCTGCCTGTAGCACAATCATATCGTCCACCAAACTCTCGGCGTAGGCACCAAACCACAACCCAAACGACGACGGCATAGCCACCTGATAGTGTGTATAGCCGGGTATAAGCACGTCTTTATACCGCTCCGACTGCTCGATGAGCAAATCGAATAGCGGTTTTACGTGTGCTACTACATCTTGGATTTGTGCGCGGATGTACAGTTTTAGGTCAAGTAAAACTTGGTCGTTTCGCGACCGCCCGCTGTGTATTTTTTTGCCCATATCACCCAAACGGCGCGTAAGCAGCAACTCGACCTGCGAGTGTACGTCTTCTACGCCATCTTCGATAATAAAATTGCCCGATTGGGCTTCGTGATACAGAACGCGAAGTTCGTTGCGGAGGGTAAGAAATTCGTCCGCCGATAGGAGGTTGATGCTTTGTAGCATCTCGGTGTGGGCTAAACTGCCCAAAATGTCGTGCATAGCGAGCCAAACGTCTAACTCGCGGTCTCTGCCAACCGTAAATTGCTCAATTGCTTGGCTAATTTCAAAGCCTTTTGCCCAAAGTTTCATGTTGCGAAAAGTTTTGCAAATGTACGGACATTTTTTGGACTGTCAAGGGTTTTGGTCAAAATTATTGTTGCTATAAAAAAAGTGTGCTAAATATTTGTTTTGCCGAAGCTGCGAATTAAGCTAAAAAAAACGCCCTACCATGATTGGTAGGGTATTTTTTTGTTGGATATTTAAAATGGAGGGTAACGGTTTGCGGCTTTGCGATGGTGGCGAATACGAAGCACAAAACTGTCTGCCAGCACTACACTTGATACGAAGCACAAATGTTGATTTAAGCACTGTGCCGTCACTTTTGCCACCACGTAGTAGCAGCGAAGCTAAACTGCTGTTAGTGGCAGTAATTAGAGTTTTATTTTGCATTTATAAATTTTGCTTAAACCATTTTCACTACCTGAAATATATTCTTGAAATTGTTCGAGGTCTTTGAATTTTTTCGGAGAAAGATTATCCCGTTTACTTGTAAAATAAAGCGTATTCGATGGTAGGTGGTAAAAAGGGCAATACTCCATATACTGGGTATTAATTTTATTGCCTATATTTTCGGCAGTTTTCCATTCTCCTTGTTCATTTCTTTTTGATACGTACAAATCTCCGCTACCAAAACCATCTTTAGCATTGTATTTCGTGTAGATTAATATGTTTTCATCTTTGGAAATGAATGCATTAAATTCGTATCCCTCACTATTGATATTTTTATTAAGTAATATCGGTTTGGAATATGATGTTCCGTTCCACTCGCAATAATAAATATCGTCTTTCCCCAAGCCGAAATTTGCTTCCATAGTAAAATATAAATTATTATTATCTGCAAGTGTTGGGTAAAATTCGTTGTTTTCGGAATTTACATTTGTACCTATATTTACAGGCTTTGACCATTCACCGTTTCTTACTTTTCGTTCTACATACCAAATATCGAAATCACTTTTAAGTGTATCCGATTCTGTTTTAGGTCTGTCGGATGCAAAATAAAGTCTTTTGCCATCATTAGACAAAAAGGGTTCTAAATATGAGAAGCTATCACAAAATGGAAGTAATATTGGATTATGCCATTCTTTATTTTTTACGCATACAATTTTCGATAAGTTCTGATTTGGGCTTTGAATAGTAAAATAGGCTTCGTCTTCGTATGGCGAAATACAAAAATCCCGCACATTTTGAAACTTGTTTAAATCGGGATTAACCAATTCAACAATTTGCCCGAAATCTAAATTTATTGTCTGAGCATACGATTGTTGCAAACATATACACAATAGTAGAAAAGTTAAATATTTTGTCATCATGTAAATTTCTGTTTTATTGCCACAAACCTATGTTGGTCGCTGGGCTTTTTTGTCAATAAAATTCAGCGACTATTTGAACTTTGTCTCCAAATGCCTTTGCTGTTTTTAGTATCCCTACAAATATCCCAAATGAATTCTCAAAACCCAAATATTCTCTAATTTGACTTTTTTTTCTTTTGTTTTTTTCTTCAAGAGTAATGTCTAATAAGTCAATTTTGGTCAGGTCATTGTTTAGTGCTTCGTTTTTGGCTCTGTAATTTTTTCTGTAAATCTTGTCAAAGGTTTTAAGTGCCAAATCTATATCTATAATTTTTGAACAAGACATCATTTCTTCGTCTTCAACTTCTTGTAGTTTGAATAATTCAAAGTCTTCTTCGGTTAGTTCGTCCCTTAGGCTAAACTTTATGGTAGTGTACGAAATTTCGTCACTGTAAAATAAACTTCCAAGTGAGTTATCCTGTTCGGAAACCTCAATTTCTTTGTAGTTGTCTGAATCGTTTTGAAAAATTCTGACCTTAATTCCTATATCAACGCCCATTTAATTTTAATTTTACTGTTCTATCTATATGTCGTTTTTAGCCCTGCCACCAACTCATTAATAAACGCAAGTGTGCATTATTTACGAGCGATTTATTAAGAAATAGGGTTAATATTTTTTTATAAAGAATTGATTGTCAATATTTTATAAAAAAAATTTGTTTTTGTTTGCCCAATTATTCCAAATTGCGTCTAAGGCACAGCCGGTGATCAGTCACATTAATAACTGCCGCCATTCGGCATTGCAAAGATACAATAAAAAAATGCAAGCAGGAAATAATTTCCCCAAAAAAGGAAAAAAATAATTTTGGAGCTTTCCTATGCATACGTTAGTTACAAATGAGTAAAAGATAAGTTAAACAAATAGAGCGGTAGTTTGCTTTGTGTTAGCTTGTTTTGGCTGCGAATTAAGCTAAAAAAAACGCCCTACCATGATTGGTAGGGCATTTTTTTGTTGGATATTTAAAATGGAGGGGAAGGTTAGCACTTTATGCAGGTGTGGCATTAGTATTCCGTCCGCCCACAGCCGATGCTGATTGAAAAACTGATGTTGAATTTACAACCAGCTGCTCCACTATTGCCAATACGATGTTGTGCAATGTTTTTCCTTTGTCCACTATATTAAAATAAAAAAGAGGGAAAGTTCAGTCGCTAGGAACTTACGAAAGGTTTAGAAGGAAGCAACTAAATAGCCCTCAAGATTTTTATAAATAGTCCGACACGATAATATCTATGTCTGACGGTGTAATTCCTTTATCTGTTGCAAAGATAGTATTTGCTTCATTAATGTCCAACGTTTTTTCGCCTCGTGCTTTAATATGTAAGTCTAATAAATCATACAAGTTCGGTTTTTCAAGTGTTGTCATTGATTTATTTATAATCGTTGTTGAAGACAAATTGTTGTGAACATTATTAACCGTTGATGGATTTTCTTTTAATGATAAGTCAACCCAAATTACTTTTCTCTCGTAAAGGTCAATAATTAGAGGAATGGCAACTCCTGAATTTGCTGTCAAGTCAAATTTGTTTTCAACTGTCAATGGCTCGTAAATTTCTCCACTTTTGGCATATTGTCTAACCATAAACCCTGCAAAGCAATAAGGCAAATCGCAGTAAGGTTGATTTGTAAAAGAGTTCACACTCATTAAAACATAACGTATGCCTTGTTTCAAACAAGCTGAAATCTCAATGTCAATAAATTCTGAGGCTCCGTCTGGTGCAGATGTAATGTCGCCACTATGATAGCATCCTGAATCTTTTAAATTGTAGTAGGCAATTGTTGTTTTAAAGCCACTTTCTGTGTCAAGAGCTAACGCTGACAAGTCTATGTCTGTCCTGCTGTTTCCATCTTTCCAATAGATGAAGAAACGAATTGTATTGCCTTCGGGTAAATCAATTTTACTTCCTCGTGAAATGGTCTTTAATGCTTTGGATGCTGAACGCATTGCAAAGGGAACAGTATAGTTTTTGAGTTTTTCATCTAAATAAACTTTGCCTAAGGGTTTATATTTTGAAAATTTTAAAACTAATGCACTTTCAGTTATCAATACTATTTCATCGCAAATAGTTTGGTTGATTGGTGGTAAATTGTACGCTATAGCTTTTGCCTTACCAATATTGCCTTTCGGAAAAAAAGTTCTTAATTCTTTTGGTTTGTTACGGTTTTTAAAATGAGTTAATACTTGTAATAAAACTGGCGATGAGACACTTTCTGAAATATTTGAAAATGTATTAATTATTTCTTTTGGATTGTCAGTAAGGCGAATTAGTTTGTCTAATTTTCTTGCAAATTCTCCTGGTCTTGATTTTAATAGAGCTGTTAGACTTGATATATCTTTTTCTATTAGTCCTTTTTCAAATTTGCTGTTAAATGTTTCAAATGGTTTATCATTTCTAATAATGTCAAATGCTTCAAAGCATTTTGGAAATCTATTTTTGTGTTCAAACGGGTGTAATTTTTCACCTAAACGTTTCCATCTGTTTTTGTATCGAAGCATATCTTCTGTTATGAAACCAATAGTTTCAAGTGCCGATAAAAGCAGTTTACGATTTTTTTTAGAAATAGATTTAAATTTTGTGTTTTCTGCCAAACTAATATCTCCATCAGATAATGCAGTGGCAATTCTTAAAATATCTGTTGCCGTCTTAGAATGGTTCAACAGTTCTTGTTCGGCATTATCTATATTGTTTTTCAAAAGACAGCCAACGTAAAAAGCCACATTTTCCTTTAATGGAATTACTGCTGGTGCCAAAGAAAATACTTTTGAATTATAGGTTTTAATGAACCATTCAATATCTTTCTTATCTGTATCTGAAACAGAAGTTTTTGAATTTAAAAGTCTTGAAAAAATAGAATTAAAGTCCTCTTTATTGCCAAGCCCGATTACTTTGAGTTTTACTTGGTCTTCTAGTTTTTCTCTTTCTTTCTTTTCGTAGTTTGGCATTATTCTATTACCAATCCAATCTCCAAGGTAGTGCCAAAAAGCATTCGAATAAAGTTCTTGCTCACTTACTTCTTTTACCTGTTCAGGAAAGTTGGGATACATTGGTTTAAACTCAACATAAGCTCCAACATTTTCTTTCAAGTCAGAAATTAGTTGTTTGTAAAACCGTTTAAGCCTGTCGACCGAAAGTGTTTTAGTAACCTCAATAAGTTCACTAGAAAATGTATAGCCAAGACTTTCTATGTTTTTCAGCAAGTTGAAAATATAGTCGTCTGACAAAGAATTTTCGCCTTTGTCAAGGTAGAGTTTATTTTTTCGTCTTATGTATATTGAGTTATTCATTGTCTGTTAGGGTGTTGCTCCAAAATATCTCCTAACTCATTAATAAACGCAAGTGTGCATTATTTACGAGCGATTTATTAAGAAATAGGGTTAATATTCTTTTATAAAGAATTGATTGTCAATATTTTATAAAAAAAATTTGTTTTTGCCGCCATTCGGCATTGCAAAGATACAATAAAAAAATGCAAGCAGGAAATAATTTCCCCAAAAAAGGAAAAAAATAATCTTGGAGCTTTCCTATGCATACGTTAGTTACAAATGAGTAAAAGATAAGTTAAACAAATAGAGCGGTAGTTTGCGTTTTGCTTTGTGTCAGCATTATCTACATTTTATACACAAGACAGACCATTTAAGTTTTATACGTTCCTTAGTAGCGTTTTTTTATGTTTTATTTGAGTTTAATACAGTCGTTCAACAACTACATCATCAATATATAATGGGTATCGTAAATAAATAAAGCAGGCAGATATGTGTAGTAGCCCATCGCATCGTAACTATATGCATTTTGAGTGTTTTTAGCGCGCCACCCCTCGTAACCAAACGACGACCACAATACAAGCACAACAATAATGCAATAAGCATAATACGAATAAACGTTTGATTTAGTCACAAAAAAATATTTAGGGTAAAAAACAGTTCAAAGATACGTATTAAAGTGCATCAAAGCATAAAAACAGCCTCAAATCCCAAATTTTTTTAAAAAAAACAAACACTTAATGCGCATTTTATCATCAAGTCAAAATTTTGTTGTAACTTTGTCGGTCATTTTAGCCCAAATCTAAAACTTGCCCAATTAGAAACCCCACCTCTTTCCGTTTTTTTACACCATACCCCCAAAATAACTATAGTACCTTATTTGATACACTACCTTGCCCAATCCAGGAAAATGAAGCCAATAGCTTCCTTATTGATTGATTATTTAATTGTAAAATATAAAAATAGCAAACGATGCTGATTACTGACATCCATCGCGACGTTTTTCAGACACTACTTGAAAAACATAAGCAAGACTCTAATTTTAGATTTACGCTGCGCGGCAGCAACATCAACGACCGCCTTTCGAAAGGATACTGGTTTTCGGGAAATGATTACTCGATTTACTTCTCGTTTTGGGGCGGTAGCGATACCATCAACAAAACACCCAACATCTACTTTGTGATTAACGTAGATGGCATTACACACCTTAATTTTGTAGCCAAAGACTCGGACAAAAAGGCAGCTTTTTTTGAAAAATTAGCCCTATTGCTCGACCTAAAACGCACTAAACATAAGGTAACTATGTTAATCATTGAAAACAAATATTATAGCGCCGAACCTCGAAGATAGCGATACCTTTAAACAAAACCTCGAAAAATTTTAACAAAAGATAAACCCAAGAATCGACCTGTTTATCAGATGGAAACTAATACCGAATTGATACCTGCTATCAACGGAGTATTTTTACCAAATGTAGAACAAATCGAGAAATTCGGAAGCGACACACCATCCACCGAAGATGGTCGCCCAATTGAATCGGCACAAAACAAACCCATATAGCTAACAATTGACGATAAACAACATCGGTTCATTCCGAAACCCTAAACTACCACTTAACCACCGCCTTGCGCCCACTGGTGGCGAAAATGGCATTTGGCAAAACCACCCTTTTACGCCCATTGCCTTGGGTTTATGTGGCATAAGCGACTCGGCCGGCTTGATAAAAAGATGACCGACTGCAAAAACCACAGCATTACCAACGAATACAACGGCAGATGCGTTTTTGCTCAACAAGGTAGCATTGACCTTAGCTACCAAATGGATACCAACTACACCAACACCGTTGTGCTTCGCGACGATGTACGTGTAGATAAATACGGCATATCCAAATCTTTCATCAACCTATTTAACGCCAATGGCGTAGCCCTACCCTCTACCGACCAAGGTAACTTTTTCGCCAAAATCCTTAGGTAATGGGCTTAAGAACCAAAGGTAAATTCCCCTCCACGACAACCGCCCCATACATTTTTCGCGCCGCAGCCGCGAGCACGACGCCTTTAAACGCTCGAATGTAAGCGATGTAAGCGCCCTATTGTACGACATGCCGACTACCGCTTTGAGCATTTCGTCGACTGGATGGCACACTTCCTCGACCAATCGCGCAGCACCCCCACCGAAGTACTAAAAGCCCGCCGATTGCTCGAAAAAACCATTTTACCCTTCTTATCCGAAGTAAGCGGTCAAAATTTTGTGTTCCGACACATCAATTTCGACACCCGCGAAATATTTGTTACCGCAACCAATCGCCAAGCAATTGTGCCATTACATGCTTAGGCAAGGTATTTGCGGCATTATGGGCTGGTTAGGCTATTTTGTAAAACGCCTTTGGGAAACCAACTCGATACTAAGCGATTGTACCCAAGCCCATGCCATTTTGTTGATAGACGAAATTGACACCCACCTACACCCCAAATGGCAAAGCCGCTTGTTAGATGCCTTGTTAAATTATTTCCCTAACACGCAGTTTGTGGTAACAACCAACTCGGCAATTGCCGTTACCCACACCAAAAATAATGCAATGGGCGTGTACGAAATTACCCAACATGGCGTACAACAACTACGCGCCTCGGGGCAACATATTGGCACCTTTTTGCTAAACGCCTTTGGCGTAAGCGACCGAGCCGAGTTTGCCCAAAACCTAATAGACAACCTATTTTTGTCGATGAACGAAGATGATTTGGACATGGACATACTACGCAACAAACTACAAGAACTACGCGACCTACTAGGCGAAGACGACCCCGATGTGCTATACGCCGGCGATAAAGTAGAAAACCTATTTGCCGAAGTATAAAATAAACACCCGTTTGCTTAGTTTGGGTTGATAATCATCTACCCAAAAAAAATAAAACTCCCCCGTTTTGCAACACCTGCAAAACGGGGGAGTTTGGTTATACATCGCATCTTTACTCAAACACCTCGTACAATACATCGTTTAGCACAAACTGTATTTG
>JADKCK010000084.1 GCA_016718845.1 Sphingobacteriales bacterium | reverse complement strand
TGGCATCGCTAAGGTTGGCTTCTATAAGTTTGGCACCACTAAGTTTGGCATCGCTAAGGTTGGCTTCTATAAGTTTGGCATCGCTAAGGTTGGCTCTGTTAAGGTTGGCACTGCTAAGGTTGGCATAGCTAAGGTTGGCACGGCTAAGGTTGGCATAGCTAAGGTTGGCACGGCTAAGGTTGGCTTCTATAAGTTTGGCTCCGCTAAGTTTGGCACTGCTAAGGTCAGCTTCTAAAAGGTTGGCACTGCTAAGGTCGGCTTCTAAAAGGTTGGCTTCTATAAGTTTGGCTCCGCTAAGGTTGGCAGCGGTAAGGTTGGCACCGCGAAGGTTGGCATAGCTAAGTTTGGCACCGCGAAGGTTGGCACCGCTAAGGTTGGCTCCGCGAAGGTCGGCACCGCTAAGGTCGGCTGTGAATAGTTTGGCATCGCGAAGGTTGGCATCGCTAAGGTTGGCTTTGCTAAGTTTGGCACCGATAAGGTAGGCTTCGCTAAGGTCGGCACCGCTAAGGTTGTCTCCACTAAGTTTGGCATAGCGAAGGTTGGCACGGCTAAGTTTGGCTCTGTAAAGTTCGGCATTTTCAAGGTTGGTTTCTTCAAGGTTGGCACCGCTAAGTTTGGCATCGCTAAGGTTGGCATCGCTAAGGTCAGCTTCTAAAAGGTTGGCATCGCTAAGGTCGGCTCTGCTAAGGTTGGCACGGCTAAGTTTGGCTCTGCTAAGGTCGGTATTGCTAAGGTTGGCATCGCTAAGGTTGGCTCCGCTAAGGTTGGCTCCGCTAAGGTCGGCTTCTATAAGTTTGGCATCGCTAAGTTTGGCTCCGCTAAGGTTGGTTCCGCTAAGGTTGGCACCACTAAGGTTGGCATCGCTAAGGTTGGCTCCGCTAAGGTCGGCACCGCTAAGGTCGGCAAAAGTAAGGTTGGCATCGCTAAGGTTGGCTTCTATAAGTTTGGCATCGCTAAATTTGGCTCCGCTAAGGTTGGCACCGCTAAGGGTAGCTCCGCTAAGGTTGGCTCCACTAAGGTCGGCATGGCGAAGGTTGGCTCCGCGAAGGTAGGTTCCTTCAAGTTTGGCTCCGCTAAGGTTGGCACGGCTAAGGTCGGCACGGCTAAGGTTGGCACCGCTAAGGTCGGCTGTGATTAGTTTGGCACCGCTAAGGTCAGCATAGCTAAGGTTGGCACGGCTAAGGTTGGCTCCGCTAAGGTTGGCATCGCTAAGGTTGGCATCGCTAAGGTTGGCACCGCTAAGGTCGGCATAGTTAAGGTGGGGTTCTATATGGTCGTCAAAAAAGGCAGAAAGGTTGGCACCGCTAAGGTTGGCACCGCTAAGGTTGGCTCCGCGAAGGTAGGGTTCTATAAAGTTGGCTCCGCGAAAGTTGGCTCCGCTAAGGATGGCACCGCTAAGGTCGGCTTCTAAAAGGTTGGCATCGCTAAGGTTGGCATCGCTAAGGTTGGCACCTAAAAGGTTGGCACGGCTAAGGATGGCTCCGCTAAGGTTGGCTTCACTGAGGTCGGCATCGCGAAGGTCGGCACCGTAAAGGTCGGCTCCGCTAAGGTTGGCACGGCTAAGGTCGGCTCCGTAAAGGTCGGCATCTGTAAAATCTCTTTCACCACTGGCGTATGCCTCTAATAATTGTGCTGCTGTCGATACTTCCATGTTGTTTTGTTGCCCACAAATAACGCTTCGTTTGGCAGTGTGTGCGCCCTACTTTTTCCCAAAAATGGTGGGTGTTCGGGTTAAGCCCTTTGAGGGCGTAAAGATACAAAAACCGCACTACCTTTGCGGGAATTTTTCGCAAAAAAATTACCTTTGCATCTTCATTTGTAATCTGAAATTTCAAAAATGACCACACAACAATACATCACCAACATTACCAACCGATATAAGCTTGGTAACGCCACCGAGCATACCTTTAGAGGCGATTTACAACAACTTATCGAAAGTTTGATGCCCAACATTAGCGCAACCAACGAACCCAAAAGACAATCGTGTGGGGCCTGACTATATCTTAACACAAAAAGAAATACCCATTGGCTTTATCGAGGCTAAAGATATTGGCGATAAAGACCTTGATGGTGCTAAAAAACAGGCAACAAAGAACAATTTGACCGCTACAAAGCATCTTTAAACAACCTTATTTTTACAGATTACCTCAACTTTCACCTGTACCGCGATGGGCAGTTTGTAATGAAAATAGCTATTGCCGAACTTACCGACAACGGCATAAAACCATTGCCCGAAAATTTTTCAAGTTTCGAGCGTTTTATAAAGGACTTTTGCACCCATATTGGGCAAACAATAAAAAGTAGCAAGCAACTGGCAGAAATGATGGCAAACAAAGCCCGGATGCTCGCAGAAATTATTGAAAAGGCACTAATAAGCGATGAAGTAAACTACGAAAACAGCACCCTGAAAGACCAAATGACCGCCTTTAAGCAAATTCTTATTCACGACATTACACCAAAAGGATTTGCCGATGTGTATGCCCAAACTATTGCTTATGGCATGTTTGCAGCTCGTTTGCACGACCCAACATTAGAAACCTTTAGCCGCCAAGAGGCAGCCGAACTTATCCCCAAATCAAACCCATTTTTACGAAAATTGTTTGGCTACATCGCTGGACCCGATTTAGACGACCGCATAAAATGGATAGTGGATAGTTTGGTAGAAATATTTTTGGCTTGTAACGTGGAAGAGATTTTAAAAAATTACGGCAAACAATTCTCCTCCACTTCTGGGGGAGGCAGGGAGGGGGCTGACCCAATCATCCATTTTTACGAAACCTTTTTGAGCGAATACGACCCTGCATTGCGCAAAGCTCGCGGTGTTTGGTATACGCCTGCACCTGTTGTAAACTTTATTGTGCGTGCCGTTGACGATATTTTAAAAACAGAATTTGACTTACCACAAGGACTTGCTGACAATAGCAAAACAAAAATAAAAGTTGATGTACAAGGCAAAAAGGTAGAGCAAGAAGTACACCGAGTGCAAATACTTGACCCTGCAACAGGAACAGGTACTTTTCTTGCCGAAACCATAAAGCACATTCACAAAAAATTTCAAGGACAACAAGGTATTTGGAGTAACTATGTAGAAAAACATTTGTTGCCGCGCCTCAATGGTTTTGAACTGTTGATGGCAAGTTATGCTATGGCTCATCTACAACTAGATTTATTACTAACTGAAACAGGATATAAAACCACGACCAACCAACGATTAAGGGTTTATTTGACCAATAGCCTTGAAGAAGCTAGTAGTGAAAAACCAAATTTATTTATGAGCCAATGGCTTACAGATGAAGCTGCACAAGCCGATATAATTAAGCGCGATACACCCATAATGTGTGTTATCGGAAACCCGCCTTATGCAGTAAGTAGCACTAATAAAAGCGAATGGATACAAAAAAAGATAGCTGATTATAAGAAGGATTTGAACGAACGGAAAATAAATCTTGATGATGATTACATCAAATTCATTCGTTACGGACAATATTTTATTGATGAAAATGGCAGTGGTGTGTTGGCTTATATCTCAAACAATAGTTTCATTGACGGCATCACACATCGTCAAATGAGAAAAAGTTTACTAGAAAGTTTTGATAAAATTTATATTTTGGATTTGCATGGAAATGCAAAGAAAAAAGAAGTTTGCCCTGATGGTTCGCCCGACCAAAAATGTGTTTGATATTATGCAAGGCGTTTCAATAAACATCTTTGTAAAATCAGGACAAAAAAAGAAAACTGAATTAGGGAAAGTTTTTCATTCTAATTGCAGGGTAAAAAGAGAATTTAAATATGAAATTTTAAATCGAACAATTCATTAAAACTATTGAATGGAAAAATTTAGAATTTAAAAGCCAAATTTCTTTTTGTGCCAAAGAATTTTGATTAAATTAAAGAATATGAAAAGGGTTTTAGAGTTGATGAATTAATTGGAAAATGTTCCAGGTATTGAGACAATAAGAGATGAATAATGTCAATTCATTTCAAAAAAAGAATTAAAAAAAGTTAAAATTTTTTTGAATTTAGACGAAATGAATATTGCAAAAAAATACAATACCGAAAGCGCAAGAGATTGGAAAATTGAAAGAGCAAAAGAAGATTATATTAAAAATAAAAATGTTTACAACGCTATTTATTATCGTCCTTTTGATACTCGAAAACATTTTATTCTGGTGAACAAAATGGATTTATTGCAATGGTAGATTTAATGTAATGAAACATTTATTAAAAGGGAATATTGGATTTATTGCTAAAAGATTTTTTAGGAAGCTTCAAGTAATTTTATTTTGTAAATATAATTTATTGACAAAAGATTATGTTTTTAGTTGACAAGAATTTTTATTTTTTCCCCTATCTCTACCCCGAAACCAACGGACAACAAACCATTGGTCAATCCACAGAAAGAACACCAAACCTAAACGCTACAATTGTAAAGCAAATAGCCGATAAATTAGGTTTAACTTTTACCAACGAAAAAGAAACAACCGAAAACACCTTTGCACCCATTGACATTTTAGATTACATCTATGCGGTTTTGCACTCTCCTACTTACCGAGAGAAATACAAAGAGTTTTTGAAAATTGATTTCCCCAGAGTGCCATATCCCAAAGACAAAGACACCTTTGGGCAATTGGTAAAACTTGGTGGGCAAATCAGGCAAATACATTTGTTAGAAAGCCCAATCGTTGAGCAATACATAACGCAATATCCAATTGACGGTAACAATGTAGTTGTAAAACCACGTTACGAAAATTCCCCTCCTTTGGAGGGGTGTCCGCAGGATGGGGTGGTTCTTGGAAAAGTGTACATCAACGATACACAGTATTTTGCCAACGTACCGCAAATAGCTTGGGAGTTTTACATTGGCGGTTATCAACCATCTCAAAAATGGCTCAAAGACCGCAAAGGGCGCACCCTCGAATTTGACGACATTCTGCACTACCAAAAAATAATCGTAGCCCTTACAGAAACCGATAGGCTAATGAAAGAAATTGACACAATAGCCATTGAATGAAAAACTACCTAAACTTAGCAGAAGCCAGCAAGCTCACCCAATTAAGCGAGCTCACATGGAACTGCTGCACCACATTAGCAGCCAACAGCAGGATATAACAGGACTGCAAAATATGCTCAACAACGAGCAAACTAAGTACCAGGCATTCGCTTTTGCAACCCCAAACCAACCAATTACACGCCCAACAAAACGAACAGGTGAAGCTCTTAACCCAAAGGCTAACCACCTGCGGACGTTCCCCATCGCTCCGACAATGTACTGGGCTTTTGGGTATTGGTAGTGTTGTTGTGTGGTTTTGCCCTGTTGTTGTATTTACTGTTTCTAAGTTAAGTCGCCCCATACCAATAAACAGCAAGGAGCTACACTTATGCAGTAAGCATGTTTGCTCATTTAGCAAAACACCCTCGGTAAAAACTGGAAATTTTTGGAAAACTTGATGCGTTTCAGAAAACTGAAAAGTTTTCAACTATTTTCTAGTAATTCTTTGAGGGATTGAGACAATTAATGTACCTTTGCCACTAAAATAAAACAACCATACTATGCATACCATAACTTTTACCTGCGAGACCATAACCCCCATGTTTTTAAGCGGTGCAAATCAAGATGTTCCTGAATTAAGACCGCCTTCGATTAAGGGTGCTTTGCGCTTTTGGTGGCGGGCTATGAATGGGCATTTGAGTTTGGGAGATTTGAGAAACAGGGGGGGGGATTTTGGGGTATAAACAACACTCGGAACAGTTTTGCTTTGTTTATTTTAAAGTAAATCTAATCCCCGGCCATGACTGCACCAACCTCACATAAAGAACGAAGTTTTTGCAATGCCTTTGTATTAAAGACGGTAGTATTTTGAAGTAATATCGGTGCCATACATGAAACAAAACGATAGAACTTATTGAAAATGCATTTCCATTGTTTGAATACTTAGCTTGTTTTTGCGGATTTGGTCAAAGACAGTGCGGATTGGGTAGCGTAAGTCTACAAACTAGCATAACATCCAACCACTCAAAAGCGATTCTCAATGGAAAAAACTCCTGCATTAGATTCATATTCATCGCCCTATCAAAACATTTAGCTCTTTTATACTCTACGCAACGGAGCTATTTACCTGAGCTACCCGGCAAATCAATATCCCCTTAGATAAACAAATACAATTGGAAACCAGATGCTCAAATGTTGAGACAAATAGCCAAACTACCCACAATATAAAAGCAACAATAGTTTTCAGTATGAGGCATCGTTAGGTCATGCATATGGCGGACGTTTTGCATCGCCTGTATATGTATCTACCATAAAAGGTTCATTAAAACCCATTATTACTTACTCAACACTATTCCATGCCTCAAAAAGTAGCGACATTAGCCATCAACAAACGATGATTTTCAAACGCCAATTTTAAACAACTAATCAACAATGACCAACGATTTAACTTATTTTAGTAGCGATGAACTAGCTTATTCTATTAGCTTAGAACGCCTTAACTTAAAAAGTTTTAGGTGCTTTGGCGATTTAGAAATTAATTTTGACAGCCGCCTAACGGTTTTCATTGCCGAAAACGGTGGTGGTAAAACAACTGTACTAGATGCCATAGCCGGAATGCTTGAAGGAAATTATTTAGCCATTTATTAAGTAAACGGCTCCAAAACAAACCTTGTCCCAAACAAAGATCTACGATGTGAATAAACATACGCCAATTGTAGCCTATTAGTTGATATAGACTATGTTAGCGAAATAATTGAGATAGTTGAACAACAGCAAAATGCAAAAGAAGACGAACAACAGCAAAATAGTGAAAACAAGTAAAAAGGAGAAAGTAAAAGAAACTCATGCGAGAAACAAACAATACATGTAGTAACAATGTGGAGGAGTTATGTTCGGATAAAAAATGAACAAGTGGACGAAGCTACTGCCATTTTTACCAACAAGCGCAACCATATAAAAACTACACAAAAATCGATTTTCCTGTTTTAGTATATTATGGTGGCAATAGCGTTCCAAGGTTGATTACAACGACAAGGAAAAAACAAATTTGGACAAGGTAAGGACAATGTTAAAGATGCACTAAGCAGTTCACGTTTTCACTTTACTACCTTTTAAATTGGTGGAAAGAAAAGGAATACGACATGTTAAGATTAAGAGACATAACATCGCCTGAATTTATCACACTAAATGACCAATTTACCAAATTAAAAAGAGCCATTGAGTTTATCTTAAACGATAACCCCACCGACCCAACTTATACCGACTTGTGTATCAATGAGGAGTTAAAAATGGGCATGGATAAAAAAACACACGATGGTGGTACACAATTTGTCGAAATTAACCAATTTTCATCGGGCGAAAAAGCCTTGTTTGCTTTTGTAGCAGATTTGGGCTTGCGCTTACTTTATGCTACCCCCTTAGCCACCAATATAGATGCCGATAATGCCTACCGCATTTTGGGCAAAGGCATTGTATTGATAGATGAAGTGGATTTGCATTTGCACCCCAAATGGCAACAAAAAATTATTGGCAAGTTGATGACAATTTTCCCTGAAGTGCAGTTTGTTGTTACTACACATAGCCCATTTGTAGTAAGTTCATTTGTAGAAAATAACCCGACATGCCTGACTTACCGGTTAACCGATTTTGTACCCAAGGTAGAGCGTTTTGGGAAAGGACAAAGCGCAGACTATGTATTATCGGAACTAATGGATGTTGATACGACAAGCCCAGAAGTTGAAAAGTACGTAAAACTATTGCGAAAACCAACACGAAACACCAGAAGGCTTACAACTAAAAGAATGGATAGATACTAATATTGACCCTATTAGCGGCGAAGCTATGCGCCTTAACTTTGCCCTAAAACGCTTAAAATCCATCGGGAAATGAGGAAAATAAACAAACTACCCCTGCCTTTGCCCACACAAAGACAAATTGATGCAAAAATATCGACGGGTAAGGCATACATCGACCTGACCACGAAGCAATGTAAATCAATACGGCGGAAACTGCTCGAAAGCCAAAAATACCTTTGCTGTTATTGCGAACGCCAAATCAGCAAAGATTGCCATATCGAGCATTTTTACGAGCAAGATGATTATACTATTCATGGTATACACTCGCTCGACTATGCCCAAAATTTAATAGCTTCTTGCGAAGGCGATAAAGATCCGACTGACAAAAAAGATGAAACCCCAGCAGAGAGAATATACCGCCAAGAAAACATTTCGTGTGGTCACAGGAAAGGCAAGGCTTATCACCAAAATATTTCCGTTGACTATACTTTGCTGCTTAACCCGCAAAATGATATAAGCCATTTAATTTCTTACGTATCGGGCTACATTTCTGCTAATAACAATTGCACTGCAATTGAAAAATGCAAGTCGACTATACGATTAAACGCTTAGCACTCGACTCGGATAAGTTAAACATAAGGCGGATAAATGCCATTAATGAGTTGCAAAAAATACTCCCCTTAGACCCTCAAGAATTGACAGTTTATTTGCAGGAAATTTTTGACGAAACGCAAGAAGAACTATCGCAATATTTTTCAACACTGAAAGAAAATTTCGCTTTTTTGTTGTCCTAAAATAACTAAAAAATGCCCCAACATCACCTCTTCCTTTTCACCATATCTCCCGTACAATCTTTTATTGCGCAAGCCCGCAAAACACAAGATTTGTATGCAGGTAGCCTTATATTATCCGAGCTAACAAAAGCCGCAGCCCAAGAAGCCCAAACAAAAGGGCTTGAATTGGTATTTCCTCAAAAAATACACGAAGGTAACTCATTTCCTAACCGCTTTATAGGCACTCTCGAAGGCAATTTTACCAACCAAGAACTACAAACCAAAGGACAAAGCATTGAAGACAAAGTAATCGAAACCTTCAATGGTTTTGCCAATAATGCTTTAAACAAAGTAGATTTAACCGCCCCACAAAGTTTTTGGGAACAAATTGAGGCACATTTAGACATTAATTGGCTATTTTTGCCCATCGAGACAAGCTACAAAGCTGCCTATGAGCAAATAGAACCGTATATGGCTTCGCTAAAAAACTTGCGCTTAATCAACAACCATAATCCTGAACAAGGACGTAAATGTAGCCTTGACGGAGAAAGAAATGCTCTGTTTTGCGCACAAGGAAGTACCAATAGACAACTGCGCAACCAAGCTATAGAAATAGACCCTCTTACAACAAAAGTTTGGCTCAATGATAATGAAGGATTAAGTGCCGTAAGTTTGATAAAAAGAGCTTGGAGCAAAGAGTTTCCATCGACAGCCGCCGTTGCTTTGTCGCAACAATTAAAGAAATTAAGTGCTGAAAATAAAGAACTAAAAGAACTAAAAGAACTACTAGACTGTTACAAAGATTTATTTAGCAACAATTATGCACAGGCTTGCATAAGATTACAAAGACATTTTCGAAGCATAACCATTACAGGAACTCCACGTACCAACTTTGACGAACAGTTATTGTTTGAAGAAAATCTAACGCCCAAAAACATTCCGAATGCAACACAACTAAGCATAGCCAAACAAGTTCAACAAAAACTAAAACCACATTTAACCCAAAATCATTACGCCCTTATTGCCTTTGACGGCGATAAAATGGGAGCATTGTTAAGCGGTGAGTATTTGAAAGATAAAACCACTGATTTAGCCGAATTTCAAGGAGAATTGTCAAGTTTGTTAATGAAGTTCAGCCAATGGATTTACAACAATTTAGACAAAAAACAGGTTGATGTTATCTACGCAGGCGGCGATGATTTTTTGGGTTTTGTCAATCTGCATCATTTGTTTGAGGTAGTAAAAACTTTGCGCATTAAGTTTGAAGAACAAGTTAATCAAGAACTGCAAAAAAATACCCTTTAGAGAAAGATTTCACCTTTTCGATGGGCATTGTTGTAGTACACTACAAAACCCCTTTGAGCATTGTGTTACAAACTGCCCGCAATATGGAAAAACTGGCAAAAAGAAAAGAAGGCGGCAACCGCAACGCCTTTGCTATTGCCGCCCTCAAACATTCGGGCGAAAACCACCAAGCCTATTTTAATTGGGATTTGGATTTAGATGACCCAGATAAATGCTTGCCAACATGGAACGCCTTAGAAAAACTGATAAACTACTTTGAAAACGACTGCTCCGAAACCTTTGTGCGCAACTTAGACCGCGAACTGTATTTGCTGCAAAATGGGGAAGGTAATGTAGTCAATAAAGAAGAGGTTGTGAAGGATAAAGAAAAAAAAGAACCCGACCAAACATTTTTCATGCTAGAAACCGAACTTTTGCGATTAGCCAACAAATCGCTACAAGAAGGCAAAAAAGGTAAAGCTACCCAATTACGAGATACCGTTTGGACTTTTTTTACTACCAAAGAGCAAAAAACACATACCAATGTGGCAGTAAAAAACGGAACCGAAGCCACCAAAATTGCCTTATTTCTTAAACGTAAAACCAAAAAACAATAAAAATGGAACTACGAATTGAGCCACTCGATACGCTGTTTTTCCGCGATGGCAAACCCTTTTCGATGGGCGAAGAAACTTGGGCAGATAGCCATTTATTGCCCAGTCCTTCGGTAATTTATGGTATGCTGCGCACAGCTATTGCTACGCAAAACGGGATTGGGTTTGAAACTATCAATAATCAACATAAACAGCTAGGTGTAGAAACATTTCGGGTTAACAATATCTACTACTATACCGAAGAAAATATGCTACCAATGCCCTTAGATTTGGTAGAGTTTAATTCGGATAAAGAGGATAATGACAAAGCAATGAAATGTAAGGTAAATGCCTTAAAATTAGTACCCTGCACAGCTATCATTTCTAAAGCGAAAGCACCCTACATCACACATTTTTTGCAACCCGATGAACAAGCTAATAGTTTTGATGATGCACTTATTTCAACTGCCAACCTAGAAGAGTATTTGTGTGGTTATTTAGATGAAACTCAGGTGTTAAGAACTTCAAGATACATAAAATCGGAAGCAAAAATAGGCATTGCACGACAAGATAGCACTAAAACTGCCGATGAAGGGCATTTGTTTAGAACCGACATGAAACGTTACCATTATCTGCTCAAAAGAACAGAAACCCAAACGGAAATAAAATCCTTGCAAATTGGCGTTTGTTTGGCAACAACTTTGCCTTTTAGCCCGCTTGTTCGTTTGGGTGGTGAAGTGAAAATGGTTAATTTGAAGGTCAATCCGCAAAACACACCCTTTAAAGTCGATACCCAAGATGTTGAGTTTGAAGGAGGTAGATTTAAAATTTACCTTTCTACACCGGCTATTTTCACCAATGGACTGCCCGATATTGCAGGCAAATTGGGCATAAATGCGACACTAATTGCAGCTTGTGTCGGAAAACCTTTTGCCATTGGCGGGTTTGATATGGCTACTAATCAAGCAAAACCAATGTACAAAACAGTAGTAGCAGGCAGTGTTTACTACTATCAAAGTCAAGATGACTTATCTTTACTTCATCAAAAACAAGGCATTGCCTTATCCGATATTTATCCCGAGCAAGGTTTTGGCATCGCTTATTTTGGAACTTATCAAAACGAACAATAACCATAAATGTCACTAAAAGTAATTACCACAGTAGGTACATCGCTATTTACAAACTACCAAAAGCCTGAAAATAGCAAAAAATTAGGCAATCAATTTCAGTCTATTGGCGATTTACTCGACAAATTAGAAAAAAGTGGTGCTATTGATGTTCAAAAGAGCCAATATAAAAGCACTATTCGCAACCTTAAAGAGCGAATTAAATTAATATGGCTCCCCGAAGCCAAATTAAATTCGTGCGCCGAAATTCAAACCTTAGCAGCCATTGCCAAAGATGCGAAAACCAAGATAGAAGTAATTCTTTTGGCTACCGATACCCTATTGTCGGTGGTAGCTTGCGAGTTGATTAAGGAGTGGTTAGATACAAATGCTGAAATATCCACTAAATGCACCTTTAATGATAACTTGAGTGCCCCCGATACAACAATAGTAAAAGATTTGCAAATAAAAGATGCCGATAAGTTTACAAATGAAGGTTTTCAAAACTTATTGGCTATCATTAAAAAACATGCCGTCAAAGATAAAAATTCGGAAGAGAATAACGTTTTTCTCAATATTTCGGGTGGATATAAGGCGCTTATTCCATTTCTAACTCTTTTAGCACAGTTAGAGAAAATACCCCTAAAATACATGTATGAGGATAGCGACCAACTTATCACGGTAGGCAATCTACCTTTTAGTTTTGATTTTTCGTTCCTTACTGATGAATATCTGGCTTTTGAAATGATAAACCCCAAAAAGGAAAAACATAACCTGCCCTTCATATCTGATTTTATAGAAAATTTAAGTTCAGTAGATGAGTTTAAAAATCTTAAAGATGCTTTTATGATTATTGAAGAAGCAGGCAAAGTTGATCTATCTTTATTAGGAACGATGCTTTATAATAAGTATGAAGAAAGCGAAAAAGAAAATGATTTTAATTCTTCTAATCTGCTCGGTAAAATTATGGAGGTAAAAGTTTACGAGTTTTTTAAGACGCAATTTAATAACGCAACAATTGTATTAGGACAACCAATTGGAGAGTCTGTTAAAGGAGATGCCTACGATTTAGATGTTTTTGTAGAAACATCTGATGAAATTTGGGGAATAGAAGTAAAACCTCAAAATGTAGATGTCTTGACTAGTGATAAAATGTCCGAAAAAAAGAAAAAAAAGACACTAGAATATAAATGCGAAGTAGGTGCATTTCATAGCGCGAAAGCACACTTTAAAGAAAAAACACTTCACTTGCTTATAATTATGTATCATCACAAAGAGCCCCATAAAACCCAAGTAGATAACTTTAAATCCCTCAAAAAAAAGTACGACTATATTAAGTGGCTTTGGCTTAAACCATCTTCAAATTACAAAGGTAATGTTAATTGGTCGGTTGGTTTAAATAACCTTAAAGAATTTAATTTCGAAACCTGTCAATGGGTTAACTTCGAAATATAGTCCACCTCCAACTTTTATCTTTGCTGCTACCTATACCGTATGTACAACTAACCTCACTATATAACATCCAAACCCTGCTACCAAGCATCCAACAATCCCAAAAACATTTTTCACTCCTAAAAAAAATCAAGTAAATCAATAATGTACAAACAACAATCCACCCTTTTTATGCTCTGCGAAACGCCCCTACACGCAGGCAGCGGCGATGACCTCGGCATTGTAGACCTGCCCATACAGCGAAAGGCATACACAGTTTCCCAAAATAGAAGCATCTTCGTTAAAGGTGCTTTAGCGAAGGCGTTTGAAACAAGTAATGGCAACGAAAACGACAGCGATTTTCAAGTTAATATACACCGAACCTTTGGCTATGACGAAAAAGCTAAATTTGCACCTGCTGCTAAAATCTTGGTCGGGAGCGATAATACACAATATTCGGGCTGCCTTGCCTTTACCGATGCCCGTTTACTGCTGTTTCCGGTAAAAAGCATGAAAGGCGTTTTTGTGTGGCTAACTTGCAAACAAGTGTTAAACAAATTTGCCTCGGACATGGGCATTGCTAATACCCCTGTTACGGGTTTAGATGCCATAATAACACTTGATGTAACCGATGGAAATGCATTAGTATCGTCCAACGCTCCTTTGGTAAACGTAAACAAGGCAGTAGTATTAGAAGAGTATGCTTTTGACGCAAAACAAGACGATGCCGTAACAACATTTGCAAATGCCCTATCCGACCACGTTTTTGAAGATACCGATTTAGCTTATTGGAAATCGTTGTTGCAAAAAATTTAGTTGTGTTGAGTGACAACGACTTCCGCGACTTTACCTAATGAGCACCGAAGTAATTACCCGTACCAAAATAGATAACGAAACAGGAACGGTAGAAGACGGTGCTTTATTTACCGAAGAATATCTACCCACCGAACTCTGTTCTCTATTCTTTGGTGTTTGCATCAGACGAATATGGCAAAAAAAAGATAATCGATGAAAACAAGGTAAAAAGGAAAGGGATAAAAAAAACGCATCAGACGTAATGAAGTTTTTTGAGGGTACTATAACCAGCTTAAAACTTTTCCAATTGGGCGGCAATGCTACATTAGGTAAAGGTATTTTACGAACCAAATTCAAAAAAGGAGATAACAATGGCTAATCCAACAACTCGCCAAAAATTAGAGCAAGGACGTGCTGCTTTTGCTTTTAAAAAAGCAACCGAAGGCTACACTGAACACAAAAAAGAGTATGCCCAAATGGTTAAAAAAGCACCTATGCTCATCAAAACCAATGGTTTAGGAGCTACTTTAGCTTTTTTGTTTTCTAAGCAACAGGTTTGGGGAACAGTACTTAAACACATCGAAGATTGGGTTAGCAGTACTGATAACCTAAAAACACA